>CACPON010000034.1 GCA_902635645.1 uncultured SAR86 cluster bacterium | reverse complement strand
TTGTCTTTCTTTCAATCTTCTGAGCAATACCTTCTTGCATGAGATTCGAAGTTCTTTTTTCAACTAAATCGTCTTGAGAAATACCATAAATTAAGTCTAGCGGATCAATAACATTGCCTTTAGATTTTGACATCTTTTGCCCATTTTCATCTCTTATAAGGCCAGTAACGTAGACATCTTTGAAAGGGATTTGATCAGTAAACTCAAGGCTCATCATCATCATTCTTGCCACCCAGAAAAAAATGATATCAAACCCAGTGACCAGTAAAGAGGTTGGAAAATGCTTTTCAAAATCTTCAGTTTTTTCTGGCCATCCCAAAGAAGCAAAAGGCCATAAGCTTGAAGAAAACCAGGTATCTAAAACGTCTTCATCTTGAGAGAGTTTTCTATCATCAAGTTTATAAAATTGCCTAACTTCTTTTTCACTATGACCAACGTAAACATTATTTTCTGAGTCATACCATGCTGGAATTCTGTGACCCCACCATATTTGCCTACTGATGCACCAGTCCTCAATATTATTCATCCAATTAAAATATGTTTTAACCCAATTGCCAGGATGAAACTTTATTTCACCCTTGTTAACAGCCTCATTAGCTCTTGCAGCCATTTCTTCAGTTTTGACATACCATTGATGACTTAATCTAGGTTCAATAACAATATTAGATCTTTCACCTCTGGGCACGCTTATATGATGTTTTTCTTCTTTTTCCAAAAGATTGAGTTCTTTAAGCTTCTCTAATACAGCCTTTCTGACCTTAAAACGATCGAGATTTGAAAATGGCTCAGGTACATTTTCATTTGACCATGCATCTTCATTAAATATATTGATAGGCTCAAAATCACTTGTGTCATCCGAAGTCTTTACCTGACCGTCTACTTCATGAAGTGAGTATTTTTTACCTATTTCGTAATCATTAAAGTCATGACCTGGAGTAATTTTCAGACAACCAGTACCAAATTCCATATCAACATATTCATCAGCTAGTACCGGTATTTTTCTTCCAACAAAAGGTAAAACGATATTTTTACCTATAAGATTTTTATACCTATCATCATTTGGGTTAACAGCAACTGCCATGTCTCCAAACATAGTTTCAGGTCTTGTTGTTGCTACTATTACATACTCTTCTGAATCTTCAATTGGATATTTAATATGCCAAAGGAGACCATCTTTTTCCTGCCTTACCACCTCAAGGTCTGAAACAGCAGTTTTAAGGGATGGATCCCAATTAACTAACCTGTAACCCCTATAGATTTTATCTTTTCTGTGTAACTCAACGAATGCTTTTATAACTGCTTCGTTGCATCCATCATCTAAGGTAAACCTATATTTATTCCAATCTACCGAGCATCCAAGTCTTTTAATTTGGGATGTAATTTTTTCTTCTGAATAATCTTTCCATGACCAAACTTCATCAAGAAATTTCTCTCTTCCAAGTTCATTTCTAGTTATATCTTTTTTTGCAAGATTATTTTCTACAACCATCTGAGTAGCTATACCAGCATGATCAGATCCAACTTGCCAATGAGCATCCTTACCAGCCATATGGTTATACTTAGTGTAAAAATCCATAATGGCATATTGAAAACTATGACCCATATGAAGAGTACCGGTTACATTTGGAGGTGGTATTACCTGAGAAAAAGAATCCTCAGAGTCTTTATTAGAAATAACTCTTTCAGCCCAAATCTTGGACCATTTTTCTTCAATTTTTACAGGGTAATACTGTTTATCCATTAGGAAGCTTAATTAAAATTATTTTAATTTCTTACTTAATAGCAATTGGCTAATAAGAGGAACCGGTCTTCCAGTTCCAGCTTTTACAGGAGTGCTATAGGAAGCTGTAGCAGCAATATCGATATGCGCCCACTTATAATCATTAGTAAATTTTGAAAGGAAAGCAGCAGCATGAATTGTTCCAGCTTCTCTTCCACCGCCAATGTTCGCTAAATCTGCATATTTAGTTTTAGTACATGATTGATGCTCATCCCATAATGGAAGTTGCCAAGCTCTATCACCTGACTCTTCACCAGATTCAATTATTTTATCTGCAAGATGCTGGTCATTTGCCATAACTCCACTTGCATGCCTTCCAAGAGCAATGACAACAGCTCCAGTTAGTGTTGCCATATCGATAACATATGAAGGTTTGTACTTTCCGACGTATGTTAAACAATCTGCAAGTATTAATCTTCCTTCAGCGTCAGTATTAAGTATTTCAATAGTCTGACCCGACATT
>CACPON010000033.1 GCA_902635645.1 uncultured SAR86 cluster bacterium | reverse complement strand
AACATGACAATAGAAGAAAAATTAAAACAGCAAATTAAAGATAATGATATTTTAATTTATATGAAGGGAACCCCTTATGAGCCTCAATGTGGTTTTTCTGCTCGTACAGTTCAAGCTTTAATAGAGTGTGATGCACAGTTTTCATACGTTGATGTAATTGAAAACAATGATGTTAGAACTGCATTACCTTCTGTTTCAGATTGGCCAACTTTTCCTCAGGTATTTATAAAAGGTGAATTAATCGGTGGCGCTGACATAGTAGCCCAAATGCATGCCTCTGGTGACTTGCTAAAAGCTATTCAAGAAGCAACCAGTTAGCTGTATTTATTTATTATTTTACAAAATACTTTAGCAGTAACATCCGAATCGTATGCTGCTGAATGTGCTTCCTTTGAATCATAATCAATATCTAATAACTCACATATTCTGGCCAATACAGTTTGGTTGGTCGCAAGAGCTCCAAGCGTTACGGTATCAAGAACTGAAAATGGATGAAAGGGTGATCTCTTGATACCATTTCGTTCAATTGCAGCATTTAAAAATGAACTGTCGAAGTGAGCATTATGACCAACCAAAATTGCTCTTGAACATTCATATTTATTTTTTGTTTGATTAATTATTTTAAATAGTTCTTTTAGGGCAACTTCTTCTTCAACTGCATTTCTTAATGGATGGTCTAATTTAATTTTAGTAAATTCAAGAGATTCATCTTCAACTATTAGTCCTTGATATGGTTGTATATGATATCTATGAGTCTCGCCCACAACTAATTGTTCATCTTCTTCTTCAATAAGAGTAATAGCAATTTCAAGGATGGCATTTTTGAGAGGGTCAAATCCACCAGTTTCAAGATCAACGACAACGGGTAAATATTTTCTAAATCTGTCTTTAAGCATTAGTCAGACTTGTCTCTAATAAGGTTATCTACAGCATCATCTGTTAATTCATGAATACTTTTTAAATCTTTTTGCGCTATGTGAATTTGCATATTTTTAAGATTCTTTGATTTATCTATATTTCTATTAATGATTTGAGTATTTATGGTTTTACTAATATTCAGATTTTCATCTGAAAAATTTTTTAATTTAGATCTTTTTTTATCGCTACTAAGAGATTCTTTAAGATCAAAAAAGTATTGAGAAGCATCTCTTGCTTTCTTGATTGATTTAGTCGAAGTAGAGACTATCTCTATACAATCTACCGGACATGGCTCAATACAAAGCTCACATCCTGTACATATGTCATCTATTACAGAGTGCATCATGTTTGCAGAACCCACAATTGCATCAACAGGGCACACATCAATACATTTCTTACAACCAATACATTCTTCCTCAATAATAGAAACTTTTTGCTCTTTAATTGTCGGACCGTACTCAATATCAACTTTCTTAATATTCTTTTTTAAAATAGTGTTGAGATTTTTAAGTGTTTTTTTACCACCTGGCACACATCTGTCATGAGGATCACCATCTACAATGGCTTGAGCATATTGTTTACAACCTGGTGTATCACATCTACCGCATTGTATTTGAGGTAACTCTTTGTGTATTAAGTTAATTAATTCCAATTTACTTATTTTTTAACGCCAAGTTTCTCTTGAAGCTTTGAATTTGAAGTTGTGTACCCAAATGGCACTCGCTCACCAGGGTATAACCTTTTGTAAGCCTCTTGAACTGCCAGTGTTGTTTCATGAAAACCAGATAAGATTAAATCTAGTTTTCCTGGATAATCGTTAATATCACCTACTGCAAATATACCTTCCACAGATGTTTGAAAATTTTCTGTATTTACAGATATTTTTTTACCATTTAGATCTATATTCCACTCAAGGATTGGACCTAATTTTTTATTTAAACCAAATAGAAACAAAAGCTCATCAGCTTCATAATGTTCTATTTCATTAGTATCAAAGTTTTTCAATGATACTCCTGTTACTTTATCTGAACCTTCAATACCATCAATTAAATAAGGAGTAAGAAGCTTTACCTTCCCAGCGGCAACCAATTCACGCATTTGTTCTTCTGTATGTTGAGCTCCTCTAAAGGCATCTCTTCTGTGAACTAGTGATAAAGATTTTGCTTTCTCAGCCAATTCAACACACCAGTCAAGAGCTGAATCACCGCCGCCAAATATAAAGACATCTTTATTTTCATACGTTGATTTTGAGCGAACAGCATAGGTAACACCCTTATTAATAAATTTATCAGGATCTTCTATATTGGGCGGTCTTCTTGGTTCAAAAGATCCAGCACCAGCTGCTATAAAAATATTTTTT
>CACPON010000032.1 GCA_902635645.1 uncultured SAR86 cluster bacterium | reverse complement strand
CTGAACCTTTTTCAAGTTTAGATAACATATCTTTAATTTGAGCATTCCGTTTATTTTGAGGTCTTATGATCATGAAATACATGAATAAAAACAAGCCGCCAAAAATAACAAAAGTTGGCCATAACGAAGGTTGTGCTGGTTCCATAATAATAAATCCTATATTGGCCCATCGGGCATTTCTAAATTTCGCATATTATAGAAGTCTTTTAAGAAGTTCGCGAATTTATTATTCTTAATTGACTCTCTAATATTTTTCATTAAGGATTGGTAATAGTAAATATTATGATAGCTAGACAACATGCTTCCAAGCATTTCGTTTGTTCTATCTAAATGATTTAAGTAAGCCCTTGAGTAATTTTTACAAACTTTGCAATCACAATTTTCATCAACTGGATCTTCACTCATTTTATAAGGAGCATTTCTTATATTAACAACACCTGTCGAGGTTATTAGTTGTCCATTTCTGGCATTCCTTGTAGGCAGGACACAGTCAAACATATCTATACCGTATCTAACAGCTTCAACAATGTCTTCTGGCTTTCCCACACCCATGAGATATCTTGGTTTATCTTTAGGGAGCTTATCTGCCATAAAAGATAATATCTTTGTTTTTTCTTCTTTAGATTCGCCAACACTTAATCCACCAAGTGCTATTCCATCAAAATCAATATCTAAAAGAGCTTTTAACGATTCCTCACGCAGATCTTCATACATTCCACCTTGAACAATGCCGAATAAAGCAGATTTTGATTTATGCGCCTTTTTACATCTTTTTGCCCATCTCATTGATAATCTCATTGAATCTTTTGCTTGCTCATATGTTGATGGATAATCTGTACATTCATCAAAAGCCATAACTATATCTGAACCTAAGTTTTCTTGAATATGAATAGAGTCCTCGGGTGTCATAAATATTTTTTTTCCATCATAAGGAGAGCTAAACTTGACCCCTTCCTCACTAATTTTTACTAAATCACCAAGGCTCCAAACTTGAAAACCACCTGAGTCTGTGAGTATTGGCCTATCCCAGTTTGAAAATTTATGTAATCCTCCAAGATCTCTTACAGCTTCATCTCCAGGTCTGAGCATTAAATGATACGTATTTCCTAAAATAATCTCTGAACCTGTTGATTTTAGATCTTCAACGGTTAAACCTTTAACTGTGCCATTTGTACCAACAGGCATGAAAGCAGGCGTTTGAATATTTCCCCTCTCAAATTGTATTTCAGCATTTCTTGCAAACTCTGCTGTTTGGTTGATATTAAATTTCATTTTTTTCTAGAAGCATTGCATCACCGTAAGACAGGAATCTATATTTCTTTTCCACAGCTATTTTGTATATGTTCTTCATATTGTCGTACCCAATAAAAGCTGATACAAGCATTAAAAGAGAAGATTTTGGTAAGTGAAAATTAGTTACTAAACAATCAACAGCTTTAAATTTAAAACCTGGATATATAAACAGCTTTGTATAACCTTCATAACCTTTAAAACTCTCATCAGCAAAAGCTGTCTCAAGAGCTCTAGCTGCTGTTGTGCCAACAGAGAAAACTCTTCCACCACTTAATTTTACTTTATTAACCTTGTCTACAATCTCTGGTGTTACTTCTAAATATTCTTCATGTATATCATGGTCTTCAATATTATCAACTTTTACTGGCTGAAAAGTTCCAGCACCAACGCTCAAATTCACATAAGCAATTTCAACACCTAGTTCTTGAATATTATGTAAAAGTTCTTGATCGAAATGAAGTCCAGCAGTTGGAGCGGCTACTGAATTTTGCAGACTCTTATCTTCATAGACGGTTGCATACCTTTTTTTATCCAAATCTTCATCAGGTCTCTTGATGTAAGGAGGTAATGGCACATGTCCAATTGAATTGAAAATACTCAGAGGAGATTGTTCAAACTGGATAATAAAAAAATTATCTTTTCTATCAATACATTGCACCGAATATTTATCAATAAATATACAAGAACCAATCCTTGGACTTCGACCAGATTTAATTTGAACAAGAGCTTTATTATTCTCCATTATTCTCTCAAGCATTATTTCAACATTCCCGCCTGATTCTTTTTTTCCATAAATTCTAGCTGGTATTACTGATGTATTGTTAAGTACTAATAAGTCTCCTTTTTTGAAATAACTAGTGATGTCTTTGAAAACTTTATGCTGCAACGAATTATTTAATGAGACTAATAGCTTGCTCTCACTTCTTTTTTCAATAGGAAAATGTGCTATTAATTCTTCGGGTAAATTGTAATCAAAGTCTTTGGTCTTCATTGATGTGCAATTTTAAGAGAC
>CACPON010000031.1 GCA_902635645.1 uncultured SAR86 cluster bacterium | reverse complement strand
AGATCCCAATGATGGTGATATGTGCCCTCGTTAATCAATTGATCTACAAGTCTGCCACCAGCTGAGACAACATGTGATTCATGACCAGCATCTACCAAAGCTTTGGATATTTCTAAAACGCCTTGTTCAACTCCTCCGCTCTCAAGGGTTGGAACAAATTGGATAACTTTCATGCATAGATTTTAACATCGATGTCCAAGGTATCTAAATATAGATTAATCAATACCTTCAACTATAGTTACTAATCTTTTTGCTGAGTTTTTAACGTAATTCAAAGCATCTTGATATTCATTAGAGTTATAACAAGATAATGCTTCATCAAAAGAATTAAATTCTATTAATACCGTTCTATCGAAACCCCCTCCCTCGACCTCTATTTGCTTTCCGCCTCTTACTAGGAAATTACCGTTGTGTTTGTGAACAATTGGTCCTGCTAAATTAATATACTTAGAGTATTCCTCTTGATTTAATATATTGCCCCTTACAACCCAGTAAGCTTTCATCTCTATGACTTAAATTTAAGTCTTGTTTCATGAAGTATTGGTTCAGTATATCCACTAGGCTGTATTCTGCCTTGAATAGCAAGATTACAAGCGGCTTCAAAGGCTAATCCATCATATGAAGGTGCCATAGATTGATATAGGGGGTCTGAATTATTTTGTTCATCTACAACCAATGCCATTTTTTTCATAGCCTCTCTAACTTGATCTTCAGAAACTAAATTGTGATGAAGCCAGTTGGCTATATGTTGACTTGATATTCTGCAGGTAGCTCTATCCTCCATAAGGCCTACATTATTAATATCAGGAACTTTTGAACAACCAACACCCTGATCAACCCACCTAACAACATATCCTAGAATCCCCTGACAATTATTTTCAAGCTCAGCTTGAATTTCTTCAGAAGATATTTCTGAAGGACTTTTATGAACAGGGATGTCTAATATGGCATCTAGACTTGCTTTCTCTCTATTCATTATTTTTTCTTGTTCTTCGCTCACAAGAATTTGATGATAATGAATCGCATGAAGTGTTGCAGCGGTTGGAGATGGAACCCAAGCACAGTTAGCACCAGCTTTAGGATGCATGGTTTTGGTATTATACATTCCAAGCATCTCATCAGGCATTGGCCACATACCTTTACCTATTTGAGCTCTTCCTTTAAAACCTGTTTCTAAGCCTATATCAACATTCCAATTTTCATATTGAGCTATCCACTGATGCAATTTCATATCAGCTTTAGTAATCATAGGTCCAGCTTCCATGCTTGTATGAATCTCATCACCCGTTCTATCAAGAAAACCAGTATTAATAAAAATGACTCTATCTTTTGCTACTTCAATACATTCTTTCAAGTTAACTGTAGTTCTTCTCTCCTCATCCATAATTCCAACTTTTGCAGTCAACTGAGGAAGTCCTAAAGCTTCTTCAACGGCTGAAAAAAGGTCGCAGGTAAATTGCACCTCTTCTGGGCCATGCATTTTAGGTTTAACTATATAAATACTGCCAGTTTTTGAATTCTGATATAGGCCATTTTTATTTAAGTCATGCATAGCAATACATATTGTAAACATAGCATCAATAATTCCCTCTGGCACTTCATTGCCTTGAGAGTCTAGAACACCAGGATTTGTCATAAGATGTCCAACATTTCTAACAAGCATTAAACTTCTTCCAGGGAGAACTAAATCATTACCGTCTGATGTTATGTAGGTTCTATCTGGATTTAACTCTCTTGTTACAAGAGAACCATTTTTATCAAAAGATTCTTTTAAATCTCCTTTCATTAATCCCAGCCAATTTCTATATACGGCTGTCTTATCTTCTCCATCAACAGCCGCTACTGAATCTTCACAATCTTGAATTGTTGTAATGGCTGACTCCATAAGAATATCTTTGATACCTGCCTTATCAGTTTGACCAATAGGATGATTTGGATCGATTTGAATTTCAAAATGCAGATTATTATTTTTTAACAGAAGATCATATGAATCATTACCATTATCTTTATAGCCAATATATTGAGACGGATTCTTTAAACTAACATTACCCAAATCTGGAAGGAGTGCTTGAATGTTTCCATCAACAAATTCAAACCCTAAAACATCCTTAAAACTTCCTTGTTCCAGAGGAGCTGTTTCATCTAAGAAGTTTTTTGCAAAATCTATTACCTTATCCCCCCTTACAGGATTGTAACCTCCAACTTTTTCAGCTCCATTATCCTCACTAATAACGTCAGTTCCATAAAGAGCATCATATAAACTACCCCATCTAGCATTAGCAGCATTGAGCGCAAATCTTGCATTCATAACGGGTACTACAAGCTGAGGACCAGCAATAGTTTTAATTTCAGGATCAACGTTATCAGTAGATATTGAAAAATCTGAACTTCTAGGAGCGATATAACCAATGTCTGTTAAAAACGTTTTATATTTTTCA
>CACPON010000030.1 GCA_902635645.1 uncultured SAR86 cluster bacterium | reverse complement strand
CCCTTTTTAATTAAAGACATTGATACAGAACTATATGGTATTGAATCAAATATAAATTCTAAAAAATCTATTCTTAATCAGTATTTAGATTATGTTGAAGATAAACTTCAAGAAGGCCATGACTTATCAAGAATGATGAAACACCTTTTTGGCCTATCGCGAGGTGATAAATTTGCAAAAACTTTTAGGATTAAGATTTTAGAAGTAATAAAAAAAGAATCTCTTGGTCAACATAGAAAAGAATTGGAAGATTTATTGATCTATTAAAAAGTCATCCATTTCTTCTAAAAACTCATCCTCAACATCTACCCCATCTTTAACTTCATAATTCAGATACTGGATATATGAATCTTTTACGAAATCATATCTATCGCCGTAAATAAGTGATTCAATTTCTAAAAGGCGCTCTCTTGTTTCAAGCGCATCAATGCCCTTTAGAGCAATATTGACATCGGATTCCGTCATATGAAAAGTCACAGATAAAAATGAAGAAAATGGTCTGCTAAGTGTATCTCTAAGTGACGATGGTCCAAGAGCTGGCAGCATAATATATGGACCTGATGGTACTCCCCATAAAGCTAATGTTTGGTCAAAATCCTCTTCATGCCTTGTAAGACCCATTTTTGTTGCAACATCTATAAAACCACCAAGACCGATTGTAGAATTTATAACAAAACGAGTTAAGTCATTAAGAGCGAGTTTAGGCTTTCCTTGTAAAACTTGATTAACAGTGGTTTCAACTTCTTCTAAATTATTAAAAAAATTAGTAATACCTTTTTTTATTGGCTTTGGTGCTTTTGAATATGTTTGGGCAACAGGTTTTAAAAAATTTCGGTCTAAAGATTCATTAAACTCAAAAGTAACTCTATTTATATCCTCAAAAGGATCGTTTATATCTTCTGCATATAGTGAGGTACTGAATAAAATAAATATTAAAAAGTAACCTCTCATCTCCTAATTATACAAGCGAATTGATAAGGCTAGATATAGCTTTAAATGAAATATGTGTTTTATTAGGATCAAAATTATAAATATCGTTACTAAAATCAATTGTTGCTAATTTTTCAATTTTAAATTTTGTAATTAAATCAAAATTATTAGTAAATTTATTATCTGAAATATTATTTTCAATGTACCCAAGAATATCTATATCTAGTTTATTAAATAGCTCGACGGATCTAATAAGGTCATGTTGTGCTAATTTATTTGGCGTTGATACTAATATTGAGTGATCAAGTTTTATTTCAGATGCAATAGTTAAGTATGCATCTCCTGTTCCTGGGGGCATATCAACAAACAATATATCTAGATCACCCCAATCAGTTGAATGGATTAATTGTTTTATAGCTCCACTTAACATAGGTCCTCTCCAAAGTGCTGCTTTTTCTGAATCCAATATTAGTCCCATAGAGTTTATTAATACTCCGCTTGCCTCAACAGGTTTAAATAACTTCTTCTCATTTTTTTTAATAATTTGAGGTTTTGTGTTATCTATTTCAAATAAAAGATGTTGGTTTGGACCATAAATATCTGCATCCAGTAAGCCTACTTTATAGCTCTTTGCTGCCTCTATAGCCAGACCTGCAGTTATTGAGCTTTTGCCTACTCCTCCTTTTGCAGATGCTATAGCAAATATTTTCTTAATAGTCATATGAGATGCTTTTTCACATATAATACAGCTTATATATGAGCTCAACTACAGCTAAAGGCAGAAAAATAATAATTACTCAGGCTTTGCCTTATGCAAATGCCTCGCTTCATCTTGGACATATACTTGAAGCTGTTCAATCAGATATTTGGTCAAGATTCCAAAATAACACTGGGAACGAGTGTTTATTCTTTTGTGCTGATGATACTCATGGCACTCCAGTCATGCTCAAAGCAAAAGAAATGGGTATTTCTCCAGAAAAACTTATTAAAGATATTCAAAAAGATCATGAAGAAACTTACAAACTTTATGATATTAACTTTACAAATTATCACTCAACTCACTCAGAGGAAAATAAGAAATACTCAGAGCTTATCTATTTAAAGGCAAAAGATAACGGTTTTATTACAAGAAATACTATTAATCAATTATTTGATGAAAGTGAATCAATGTTCTTGTCTGATAGATTTGTTAAAGGTACATGTCCAAAGTGTGGCGCTGAAGATCAACATGGTGACAACTGTAGTGTATGTGGTGCTACTTACGATGTAAGTGAAATAAAAGACCCTATATCAGTAATTTCAAACACCAAGCCAATTAATAAAGAAAGTGAACATTTATTTTTTGATCTACCAAAAAAAATTGATGCTTTAAAAGAATTCCTTTCAAATGGCGATTTACAAAAACCTATAACCAATAAATTAAACGAATGGTTAAATGATGATCTCCAACAATGGGATATTTCACGTGATGCTCCATATTTTGGTTTTGAAATACCAGGTGAAGATAATAAATATTTTTATGTATGGTTAGATGCCCCAATTGGATACATAGCTTCTATTGATAATTGGGCTGCAAAAAATAAACTAGATATGAGTACTTTATGGTCAGAGAACTCTGATTATGAAATTTATCATTTTATAGGCAAAGACATTGCTTACTTTCATGGCTTATTTTGGCCAGCCCTATTAAGTGCGGCAAATTTTAAAATACCAAACGGTATTTATGTTCATGGATTCTTGACTATTAATGGTGAGAAGATGTCAAAATCTAAAGGTACAGGAATTATGGCAAAAGAATTTGCAGAAATTT
>CACPON010000029.1 GCA_902635645.1 uncultured SAR86 cluster bacterium | reverse complement strand
GTTTTATTAACATGGCTTGGATTTAGAATGGCCAATAATATCTATAACAGCACTGATGCAAATATGGCAGCTAAAGTTTTTACTTCTGCATATTGTATCCTTGTTGCAGTAATGTTGTTCTATACACAACAAATTGGTGCTGCAATTTTAGGAACAGCTGTAACTCAGTTAGCAGATATTGGTTCGGCTTCTGCAGAAAGAATGCAAATGTATGTTAATAACCCTCTTACAATAGGTGGAACAATACAAACACTATTTGTTTTATTGGTCGTAGCATTTCAATTGGCAATTGTTTGGAGAAATAAATAATGAAAATAAAAAAATATATCATCTCCTTATGTCTCGTAATATCTGTTTCAGTTGCTGCGAATGTAAAACCTGGTGAAGAAACTGGTGAGTTTCACTATTTTAATGTTACTAATCCTGCAGGTTTTATAGAAGCAATTGATGAGCACTATGAATCAGATTGTGCAAAAAAATGGCAATCAGAATCTGGTGCTGAAGTTGTTGTTATGGGTGTATTGGGTTCTGTACATACTCATTTTATTTATGTTGGGTATAAAAATAATGATATGTTAGAAAAAGGTAGATCTATAGTTAACGCATGTCCTGAGACAGCTAAACTAATTAAAAAGCTATCTAAAAACTCTGAACCAACTGACTATGTCAGTAGACTTGGTGAACAATCTCTTGAGGTTGGAGATTGGACTAATGACAAACATTTTATGAAATTTGATTTCAATGTAGAACTTGGTAAGGCACCAGTGTATGCAAAAGAATGGACAAAAATGATGAATTCATTAGAGCAAACTAATTCAGCAGGTTTAATTACTCATAGAGCTGGTAATGGTTGGATGTCTCATTTTGTTTATGTTGGTGGTGATTCAATTGATGATCTTTACACTACTTTTGATGCAAATTCACAAACTGAAGCATTTCAAACATTTGTAAAAAATGTAGCATCTATTCGTGAGCTAAGAAATGTAAGTTTAATAACGCCTGTTAAAGCTTACCCAGCTAAAAGATAAAAAAAAAGAGGGCCGCAAGGCCCTCTTTTGTTTATTCTACTCTTTTAATTATAGAATGTTGGACTTGTAGTTCGCCATCTAAATGAAGTGATGCATCTACTCTTACATTGTCTGCATCATTAAATGTCCACCCAATACTTTCGACATAATTATGATGTTCTGGGTGATAACCAGGAGCAGGATCAGATTTAAGATTTAAAGAATTTTCATTCATAGACTCTACTTCAAACATAGGTTCAGTGCCTAATGCACAATAATGCTTAACAACTAATTTACCATCTTTGTCTGAGTAAGTAGTCATCATTTCAACACCGTCTTCAATCAATGTTTCGACTATTGAATTACCATTAGAAACTAATCTAAATTCTGAATATGTATCAACAACTGCTCCAGATTGTTGATATAACTTACCCTCCCATTTACCAAGTAATTTTTTTACCTGATTAAATGCTTCACTATTACTTGCTTCTCCCATATCAACATCACCAATGGTAGTGTTTTGTGAATATAGTGTTGAAGCTAAAACTAAAGTAAGAAAACTTTGTATATATTTATATTTCATAATTTCTCCAAAAAATTGATACACAATTAATATAACAAGATATATATAATATTGAAATTTAATACAAATAAAAAAGGTTTTATTTTTCCAAGTTTTATTATTTATTTCTTTGTTGCTTTAACTGTTGCTAATATATTTGAACTGCCTTATACATTGATCGAATATTTAAAAATATTAAGTAAGACTTTTATTGTTTTAGGTATTTTTTGTATTGGATTACAGTTATCAAAAATAGAATATAAAGAACTTAGTTTTAAGCCATTAGTGGTAGCATTAATTGTTTGGCTCTGTGTAATACCAATGGCTTACTTTATATCAGTATCTTAAATGCTTATTCAGATATTTTGTATGCAGGAGTTGAATTTAGGATTTTAATCTCCTCACTATTCATGTCAGGTGATATTTCTTCAAACAAAACACTAGATAAGTATCTTTCTGCAGTGTCAGCTAGCATACACAATATAGTAGATCCCCTAGGTGCTTTATTTGCAACTTCCATAGCTACAGCAAATGTAGAGCCACCAGATATACCTGTTAAAATTCCTTCATGAGCTGCAAGCCTTTGTGACCAATTAATACCATCAGCTCCAGCAACAGGTACTATTTCATCAATAAAGTTATTATCAATCGCCTCTTGTAATACAAGAGGAATAAAATCTGTAGTCCATCCTTGGATAGGGTGGGGATTCCAGTCAGGATGCGAGACTGCTGGTGCTCCATCATCAGCTCTTTCTTGTTTTGTACCTTTTACAAGAAGAGGTGCTACATCAGGTTCTGCCATTATTAACTTAGTATTTGGCATAGATTTTTTTAGCACCCTAGCAACCCCTGAGAAAGTTCCCCCAGTGCCATAACCTGAAACCCAATAATCTAAACCTAATTCTTTGAAATCAGATACTATTTCTTGACCAGTTGTACTCTCATGAATATTTGCATTTGCTTCATTTTCAAATTGTCGAGCATAAAACCAACCATTTTGATCAGCTAATTCTTTGGCTTTTTTGTAAGCACCAGAACCAGCTTCAGGAGCAGGGGTTATAATTACCTTTGCGCCTAAGAATCTCATCATTTTTCTTCTTTCAATAGATGCGCTCTCAGGCATTGTAATTACACAAGGATAATTTTTTGCTGCACAGACAAAAGCTAGTCCAATTCCTGTGTTTCCACTAGTGGCTTCAACAACAGTTTGACCTGGTTTTAAGACTCCTTGTTTTTCAGCTTCATCAATTATGCTAAAAGCCAATCTATCTTTTACAGATGACGCTGGATTAAAAAACTCAGGCTTAACATAAAGGTTAATACCTTCAGGAGCTAAATTATTGATTTTCACTGCAGGAGTATTACCTACGGTTTCAAGAATACTAGAATAAATCATATT
>CACPON010000028.1 GCA_902635645.1 uncultured SAR86 cluster bacterium | reverse complement strand
CATGGAGAAATATCAATTGAGGGTATTTATTAAAAATGAAACATTTTCTTAGCGGCATTGATCTGAGCTCAGATACCCCCACTGATTTCAATGAAATAATTTTTGGGGCAGGATGTTTTTGGGGAGTGGAAAGAAAATTCTGGGTATTGGAAGGTGTATGGCTAACCTCTGTTGGTTATGCTGGAGGAAATTCTATCAATCCCACATATGAACAAGTTTGTTATGAAGAAACAAATCATGTTGAAGTTGTAAAAGTTGTTTATGACCCAGCGGTAATTAAAATTGATACTCTTCTTAAAACTTTTTGGGAATGTCATGATCCAACGCAAGGCATGCGACAAGGTAATGATAGAGGAACACAATATCGATCAGTAATTTATTGTTCATCTGAAGAAGATTTAGACCTAAGCCTTTCAACCATGGAAAAGTATCAGGAAGTTTTGAGCAATAATAATTATCAGCAGATTACAACAGAAATATTGCTTGCCCCAAAGTTTTATCTTGCTGAAGAATATCATCAACAATATCTTGCAAAAAATCCTAACGGGTATTGTGGCCTTGGAGGAACTGGTTGCGCATTAGATATTTAAAATAATCTATTCCCTGAAAGATTTAATTAATGTAAAATTCGCCCCGCGCCGGTATAGCTCAGCTGGTAGAGCAACTGATTTGTAATCAGTAGGTCCCGAGTTCGACTCTTGGTGCCGGCACCAGTTAACTAATTCCTGTAGGTATTAGGTTTCTCTAAATCCCTAATATATCTATCTCTTAACCTTGTTGATCTTGTAGTTAAATCTGTATCAACACCATTAATAAAAACTTTTTCTGGCATGCTTGATGGTTCAAGTGGATCAGCTTCCCAGACCACAATATCTGCCATATTGCCAACTTTAATAGAACCTCTATTGTTAAGGTTAAATGTCTTTGCAACGTTACCTGTTAAAGCTTTGATTGCTCCACCATACGACATTCCATTTGCAACAGCTACACCAGCACCCTGACGAATCAAATGATAATTATGAGACCTTGAGACATTAAACATTAAAGTAGCACCAGCTTTTTCAAGCATTGGTGTCATGTTTATATTGGATGCTAATTCATCAAACGAATTCGGTATATTATTTATTGGGTTAACTATAAGAGGTATGCTGTTTTTAACAATTTCGTCTGTTACTATAGATGCCTCTTGTGCTCCCATAATAATAAGATTCAGCTTGTAAGTATTTTTTAACTCAATAAGCTTAATGATGTCTGAGGCTCTGTGAGCTTTTATTATTAAAGGTAAGTTATCATTAATTAACCTATAAAGTGCTTTTACATCTCTAGGTTTGAAATCCATGTGAGATGCAATAGATGAGTCATCAATAACCTCATCGATAGAAGCGTCCGATGACATATCTTTTTTATCAAGCGATGATGCAAAAGAAAGCATATCATCTATTAAGGCAAGTGTTTCTGCTCTAGAGGAAGACCCACTTCCTCCAAATCTGCCAATCATTACAATATCTGCTTCGCTTGAAATATCTAAATTGCTGTCTAATAAAAAGAATGATCCTAAACCTCCGATGGGGCTTGAGGTATTTCTTGGAAGAGTAATTGCAGAAGTTATACCGTTTGCTCTATTCCATGGAATTAAAACTGAATTGGGATTAAAGGCATCATGTATGCTGAAGCCAATATTATATATTGAAGCTTCATCATCTCGAGTAACATTCAAAGCTCCTATTTCTACAATACCTAATTGTGTATCAGGAGCAATAAACCCAGGAGTAATTATTTTTCCTTTAGCATCGTAAACTTTGTCTGCATAAGGAACTGATGTTTTTGAAATTTTAGTAATAACACCATCATTAATTAATATGTGTCCTTGGTACGAATTATTTTCAATACCATCATAAATTTCAGCATTTTTAATAACTAAGTTTGATGATTCTAGTAATACTGAATTGGAAGTTAAAATTATTAAGACCACTAAAAGTTTATTTTTTATCATTCTTCTATCCTATTTTTTGAAGGATTAATAATTCCAACATCAAAATCACTACTTGGTTCTAAGCCTGAAGATCGATCAAAAGCTATTGCACCATCTATATAAACTTTTTCTGCTAAAGCATATATGCTAAAAGGATTTTTAGACCAAAGGACTACATCTGCATTTTTACCAACTTTTAATGAGCCGGTCTGATTATAAATTCCAGCGGCTTTTGCAGGATTGCTTGTTATCCAATTTATTGCCCTTGCCTTAGATATATCATAGCCAGCTTTTATACCAGCTGATAAAGCTTTAGCTGCTTCAACATTTAGATGTTGAATACCTATCTCGTCATCGGAATGAACAATTGCACAACCTGTTCCATTTCTAGCTTGATCAACAATAGCTATATTTGCCTGGACCATATCATAGGCTTCATGTTTAAAACCCCACCAGTCAGCCCAAAGAGCTGCGCAGATATTATTCTCAGCTAATAAATCAGCAATCTTGTATGCTTCAACCGCATGATGGAAAGCAGTAATTTTATAATTAAACTCTTTGGCTATTTCTATCATTGTTGCCATTTCATCTGCTCTGTAACAATGGTTATGAACTAAAATTTCATCTCTTAAAACACCCGCTAAAGTTTCCAATTCAAGATCTCTAGTTGGTTTATATGACAGTTCTTTTGCCTCCTCAGATTTCGCTTCATATTCATCCAATTTACTCAAATAACTCTCAGCTTTTATCCATGATTTTCTGTATCCAGCCGCATTACCCATTCTTGTTGAGGGCATTTGTCCTCTATTGCCGTAAACTCTTTTAGGATTCTCTCCACATGCCATTTTTAATGAATGAGGTGCATTTGGAAATTTCATAGAGTTGATAGTATTTCTTTGAAGATTTTTTGCCGTTACCCCTCTTCCGCCTATTAGGTTTGCTGAACCTGGTAATACATGAAAAGTTGTAACACCACCTTTTAGAGCAAGGGCATATTGCGGGTCTTGAACCCAAATGGAATGTTCAGCCCAAACTTCTGCAGTAACTGGGCTAGTTGCCTCATTACCATCTGAGCTAGTTTTAACACTAGGTGCAGGATAGACACCCATGTGAGAATGGATATCAATAATACCTGGAGTTATCCATTTATCGGTTGCATCAATTTCTTTTAGATCACTTGAACTTGGAAGATCAACACCTATAGCGACAACCTTGCCATCTTTGATAATCAAATCAGTATCAATTAATTCATTTCCTTCGCCGTCATAAATATTTGCATTTCTAAAA
>CACPON010000027.1 GCA_902635645.1 uncultured SAR86 cluster bacterium | reverse complement strand
TGATCAACAAGGAACTGTAAGAGGATATTATGCTGTAAAAGGCCTCAACTATTATTTGTATCACAGAAATGATTCATCTTCTGACTTTGAACTTCTTAGAAAATTTAAGTTTCAAGAACCATCTTTCTCTCCTGCCGACTATTCATATGACCCAAGATATGTCTATATGATAGGACAACCAGTAACTAAAGAAGGTGTTGTATTAGATGATTCAGACACAGACGCATTATGGTTATACGATGCATATGAAGATAAATTTGTTGAAAAGATTTATCAAAACGATAGATACGATGTTGGCGGAATTGCAATATCTGAAAAAACAAAACAACCTAAATTTATTGGCTATATGGGTGAAAAATTAGAAAGAGTTTGGTTGGATAAAGAAATGGAAGCTATACACAACACAATTGAAGCTACTTTCCCTGACGATGAAGTTTACATTAGCTGGACAAAAAATGAAGATAAAGCTGTTGTTACTACTGCAAGTGACGTAAATCCTGGTGAGACTTATTTATATGATAGAAATAACGGTTCAATATCATTTATTGCAAAATCAAGACCATGGATTGATAAGAATAAAATGTCGCCAATGATCCCAATTGAATTTAAAGCAAGGGATGGATTGTTAATTAGTGGTTACCTTACTGTGCCAGCAGATTCAGATGGTAAAAATCTACCATTGATTGTAAATCCTCATGGCGGACCTAATGCAAGAGATATGTGGGGCTATAATCCCGAACATCAATTTTTTGCTTCTCGTGGTTATGCTGTTTTGAGTATGAACTTTAGAGGTTCAACTGGTTATGGTAGAAACCATGTTAAAAGTGCTAACAAAGAATGGGGAAGAAAAATGCAAGATGATGTTACAGATTCAGTAAACTGGGCTGTAGAACAAGGAATTGCAAACAAAGATAAAATATGTATCTATGGGGCTAGTTATGGTGGTTATGCTGTAATGGCAGGTATTACCAAAACACCAGATCTTTATAAGTGTGCAGTTAATTATGTTGGTGTAACCGACATGAAATTACTTTTTACTAAAAGACCAGAAATATGGGAAATATGGGATGAGCAACAAAAAATACAGATTGGTGACTATGAAACTGAGCAGGAATATCTAGACGCTGTATCACCTATTAAAATGGTAGACCGCATTAAAACGCCTCTTTATATTGTCCATGGAGTTAGAGATTGGAGAGTAGATATCGCTCATGCAAATGTATTAAAGAGAGAGTTAATTAAAAATGGTAAAGAAGAAGGAAAAGACTTCTGGTGGATGGTCAAGGCCGATGAAGGTCATGGTTTTAGACTTGAAGAAAATAAAGTCGAGCTATATTCAGAGCTTGATAAATTCTTTGCTACATACTTAAATTAAAAAGAACCTATATCTGTTAAGTTCTTTCCAATTATTAAGCTGTGAATATCTGAGGTCCCCTCATAGGTGTTCACAGCTTCTAAATTCATGACATGCCTTATAACGTGATATTCATCACTTATACCATTACCTCCATGAATATCTCTCGATTCTCTTGCAATCTCAAGAGCTTTTTGACAATTATTTCTTTTTAATAAAGAAATCATCTCAGGCTTCATTTTTTCTTCATCTATTAATCTTCCAAGACGCAATACAGTGTGAAGACCGAGTGTAATTTCAGTTTGCATATCAGCAAGCTTCTTTTGAACTAATTGTTTGGATGCTAAAGGTTCATTAAATTGAATTCGGTCTAATGAATATTCCAAAGCGGCATTCATGCAAAATTCTGCTGCTCCTAAAGAACCCCAAGCTATTCCATAGCGAGCCATATTTAAACATGAGAAAGGTCCATTAAAGCTTTGAACTCCTGGTAGTATTTTGTTCTCAGATACAAATACATCTTCTAAAAAAATCTGGCCAGTTACAGAAGCTCTTAATGAGAACTTACCATCAAGCTTTGGAGTTGTTAGTCCCTCGCAGTCTCGATCAACAATAAACCCTCTTAAGATATTAGACTCATCTTTTGCCCAAATAATAAGAACATCTGCAATAGGTGAATTAGTAATCCATGTTTTAGAGCCATTTAAAACAAACCCATCATTTACTTTCTTAGCGTTAGTTTTCATAGAGCCAGGATCTGAACCGGCGTCAGGCTCGGTAAGACCAAAGCAACCTATCAAAGAACCAGAGGCCATTTTTGGCAAATAGTTTTCCTTTTGCTCTTCTGATCCAAATTTATATATAGCATGCATAGCCAATGAAGTTTGCACGCTATACGCAGATCTATAACTAGAATCAACACGCTCAATCTCACGCGCTATCAGCCCGTAAGAAACATAGTTTACTCCTGCACAACCATATCCATCTATTGGTGCTCCTAAGAATCCAAGTTCACCCATTTCTTTGTATATTTCTATATCAAAAACTTCATTTCTATTTGCCTCTAATATTCTAGGCATCAAATGGTTCTGGCAATAATCCCTTGCAGTTTGCTGAATGCTCAATTCTTCTTCAGATAGAAGATCTTCAATTAATAAGATGTCATGTGTATTCATTGTTATAGTCCTTCCACTCTAATAATACCAAATCTTGGTGATGAGTATTTGATTGTATTTTTTTCCAATTCTTCTGTGACAATCTTAATCATTTGATTGCTGTTTCCACAAATAATAATTAATGGTAATTCTTTTTGATATTGGAGAACAAAATCTAATACCATCAGAGTAACATCAAAGTGTCTTTCGCCATGAAGATCTAGATGCGTAATACCCCTTTCTTGAAAAACATTCATGAACTATTATTACCTACTTATTATTTAAATTAAAATCATGGCTAAACTTCATTTTTTTTACTCAACAATGAATGCAGGGAAATCAACTTCCCTGCTTCAATCTAATCATAATTACAAAGAGAATGGTTTAGATACAATGATTTTTCTTCCCAATGAAACAAGTAAATTATCAAAGGGTCAAATTGTTTCGAGAATTGGTCTAAAAGCCAAAGCGGTAATAGCCAACAAAGATTTTAATTTTATTAGCTATATAAAAGATAACAAATCAGAGAATCTAAGTTGTATTCTTATAGACGAAGCGCAGTTTTTAACTAAAGAGCAAGTAAGACAGTTAGGTCAAGTTGCTGACAGGCTAAATTATCCAGTTATGTGCTATGGGATTAGAACTGATTTTAGAGGTGAGTTATTTGAAGGTAGCGCAGAACTATTAGCATTAGCAGACAATTTAATTGAATTAAAAACTATATGCTCTTTATGCAGTAGAAAAGCAACTATGGTCGTTAGAAAAGATGATTCAGGAAAAGTGGTGACTGAAGGTTCTAAAGTTGTAGTTGGAGGAAATGATATTTATATGCCAGTTTGCAGAAAACACTATAGAAAATTAACTAAATTAATTTAGATTCAAGATTTAAATATTTATTTCGCCTTTTAAGTATTCTACTGCCTTCCCACCAATGAGAACTCTATCGCCTTTATCCTCACAAAATAACACTCCACCTCTCTCAGATAATTGCTGAGCAATTAATGAGGTTTTGTTGAGTCTTTCTGACCAATACGGAATTAATGTAGTATGAGCTGAGCCCGTAACAGGATCTTCATTTACTCCTGCAGATGGTGCAAAAAATCTTGAAACAAAGTCACAATTTTTCCCTCTTGCAGAAACAATAAGGCCTCTAGCACTAAGATTATTT
>CACPON010000026.1 GCA_902635645.1 uncultured SAR86 cluster bacterium | reverse complement strand
TAAATTGGGGCTATAGCTCAGCTGGGAGAGCGCTTGAATGGCATTCAAGAGGTCCGCGGTTCGATCCCGCGTAGCTCCACCAAATTAATTAATTTTGTTTATTGTTATAAAAACTTAGGTTTGAATCTTTAATTGAAAATATTCTGACAGCGAAAATATCTTTTAAATAATTTTGATAGTTTTTCCATGGTGCTTTATTGCCCTGCTTTGGCATTTGATTCAGGCCTCTTTCAAAGTAGCCAGAAGTAAAATCAATCAATCTATCATCTCCATGAGCTTCTTTGTCATCTATTGGTTCGCAACAACTTACACCTTTTTTATCCATTAGATTGATCAATCTGCAAACATATTCACAAGTAAGATCTGCACGAAGTGTCCATGAGGCATTTACATACCCAAACGACATAGCAAAATTTGGAACCCCGCTTAACATCATTCCTTTATAGGTTAATCTTTCATTAGGAATCACTTTTGTATTATCAATAGCAACATCGATTCCATTAAGGGAATTTAATTCAATACCAGTGGCAGTAACAATAATATCTGCTTCAATCTTTGTGCCGGAATTTAAAAGAATTCCATCAGATTGAAACTCATCAATAGTATCTGTTACAACAGATGATTTTTTATCCTTAATTGATTGAAAAAGGTCACTATCGGGTACCAAACATATTCTTTGATCCCATGGTTTATATGAGGGGGTAAAGTGTTGCTCAACATCATAGTCCTCTCCAAGCTCATCTCTAATCATATCTAGTATTCTATTTTTAGTAGCTTCTGGATATTTTCTAGCTATAAAAAAAGTCCAGCTCTGAAATAAAATATTTTTCCATCTAATTAAAAAATAAGTAAATTTTATAGGGAGAAATTTTCTTAAAAATTTATTTATCACATCCTCACTTGGTCTTGATACAACATATGTTGGCGATCTTTGTATCATTACTACATGCTCAGCCTCCTTAGCAATTTCTGGAACAATCGTTACTGCAGTAGCCCCGCTGCCAATGACAGCTATTTTTTTATTTTTATATTCTATTGAATCATTCCAAAATTGAGGATGAATGATTTGACCCTGAAAATTTTCTTGATTATTAAAGTAGGGCATATGAGGCTTTGTATAACTGTAATATCCACCACATAAAAATAAAAAATTACATGTCATTTTTTTATTAAGAGACCCTTCATATATCTCTAGCTCCCATAGTGATTTTTTTGAATTCCAATTTGCAGAGCTGACCTTATGGTTAAGAAGAATATCCTTCATCAAATTATTTTCAGTTATTGTTTCTTTTAGGTACTCAAGAATAGAAGGCCCATCAGCTATTGATTTATCGTGTATCCATGGTTTAAACCTATAACCAAGCGTATGCATATCTGAGTCTGATCTAATACCAGGATATTTAAATAGATCCCATGTTCCACCAATACTATCTCTACCTTCAAGGATTATGAAGGACTTGTTAGGGCATGATTTTTTTAGATTGTATCCTGCTGCTATGCCTGATATGCCTGCTCCTACGACAATAACATCTTTATGAGTGTTTAAAATAGTTATGACCTATATTATTTTTTCAGTTAAAATTTTTTTATGAAATATATATTACTATCTATTTTCATTTTTTCTAATTTTTTGTTTTCTTCTGAAGTTCAAGTAACTGGTTTAAAAAATAAAAATCCTGAGAGAGTTTTATATATAGGCAATAGCTATCTTTATTACAATGATAGCCTGCATAATCATGTTAGGCGTATGCTTGAAGAGTTCTACGCAAATGAAATCGATACCAGTAACTACAAGCTAGTAACAATAAGTGGTTCAAGGTCATGGCATCATGATATTGATTATCCTATTGAATATAAAAATCTAGGAGCTGAAAAACCTTTCCAACTTGTTATTTTTCAAGGAGGTAGTGGGGAAACTGATACGGCTTCTGAAAGAAAGATTTTTGCTGATACCGCCAAAGATGTGATTAATACCATCCATAAATCAGGAGCAGAAGCAGCGCTATATATGATTCATGCATATGTAGAACCACATAAGAATACAAATCCCAAAATGATCGAAGATATAAAAAAAATGTATATCGATGCAGGCAACAAAAACAATGCTTTAGTTATTCCCGTTGGTATCGCATTTGAAAATGCATATAAAGTAAAACCGGGTATTACGTTACATAAACCATTTGATGGAAGTCACCCAAGCTTATTAGGAACTTATTTAGCTGCTTGTGTTGTTTTTGCAAGCATCACGCAACAATCTCCATTAGAAATTGACTATAACTATTATGGTGAGATCAGTAATAGCGATAAAGTATTTCTTCAAGAAGTTGCTCACAAAACTGTTGAAGATTTTTATAGTATAGAGCTCTAGATCGCCATTTTTTAAATCTCTTTTTTCCTATAATAAAAGTGTATAATTTTTACATGAAAATAGGCGTACCTAAAGAAATCAAAAACAACGAGTATAGAGTTGGACTTACACCTGAATCAGTAAGCGAAATCATTAAAAATAACCATGAAGTGTTTATTCAAAAAAATGCTGGCACTGAAATAGGTTTTAGTAATGAACAATATGAAAAAGTTGGTGCAACCATCATTGAAACGGCTGAAGAGCTCTATAGAAATTCTGAGTTGATAGTAAAGGTAAAAGAACCTGTGCCCGAAGAGTTTGGTTATTTAAATGACAAGCATACTGTTTTTGCATATTTACATTTAGCTGGAGATCCAAAAACTGGGCTGGAGTTAGCGTCTACTGGCATTACTGGAATTGCACTTGAAACAGTTACAGCTGATGATGGGAGCATGCCGCTACTTTCTCCAATGAGTTCAATTGCTGGTCAATTAAGTATTATTGTGGGGTCTTACCATTTGCTTAAACCAAACAAAGGAATGGGAACTTTGATAGGCGCATTGGACGATGTTGAACGAAGAGTAGTTACAGTTATAGGAGCTGGAGTAGCAGGAACTATGGCTATTGAAAAAGCAATCAACAATAAAGCTCATCTAAAGATTATTGATTTATCTCAAAAAAGATTGGACGAGCTTCGATCAATTTATGGAGATAAAAATGTTGAATATATTTTATCAAGCGAATCTTCAATTGAAGAAGCCATAACAGAATCCGACTTAGTAATTGGTGCCGTATATGTGATTGGCAAACAAGCACCAAAAGTTATTAAAAACTCTATGCTTGAAAAAATGAAACCTGGTGCGGTTATGGTCGATATTTCAATTGACCAAGGCGGGTGTTTTGAATCAAGTAAACCAACGACTCATGACAATCCAACATATGAAAAGAATGGAATTATTCATTACTGTGTCACCAATATGCCAGGAGCTGTTCCTTTGACTGCAACTCAAGCACTAAATAAGGCAACATTGCCTTATATTTTAGAGCTTGCTAATAAAGGTGTTGAAAAAGCCTTAAATGAAAATGAACATTTGGCAAATGGTTTAAATATAAAAAATTCAGAAGTTGTACACGAAGGGGTGAAAGAAGCCCTATCAGCTTAAGTTATGAGCATTCCCATATATTATGTAGATGCTTTTACTGATGAGCTATTTTCAGGGAACCCCGCTGCAGTAATATTCTCAGATATTGATGACGAAAAATTAATGCAGAAAATTGCTGCAGAAAACAATCTTTCAGAAACAGCATTTATAAAAAAGGTTGATGAACAATATCAGATTAGATGGTTTGCTCCTCTTTGTGAGATAGACTTATGCGGTCATGCAACTCTTGCTTCTGCATTTATTTACTTTAAATACATAAACCA
>CACPON010000025.1 GCA_902635645.1 uncultured SAR86 cluster bacterium | reverse complement strand
ACTTATCTAAGTAATTAAATTGAATTGTTTCATCTAGTCTATTTCTAAATTCAGGAGTAAATAATTTATTTAAAGAATTCATAGCATCTGATTCATTAGATGAGGAACTAAATCCTATATTTCTTTTTGCTAACAATTCAGCGCCAATATTAGTTGTCATGATTAATATCACGTTTCTAAAGTCGGCTTTTCTGCCATTATTGTCAGTCAAGACACCAGCATCCATGACTTGAAGAAGAATGTTAAAAATATCAGGATGTGCTTTTTCAATTTCATCTAATAACAGGACACAGTGTGGTGATTTAACAATTGCTTCAGTAAGTAAACCACCTTGATCAAAACCAACATATCCTGGAGGTGCACCAATCAGCCTTGAAACTGTATGCCTTTCCATATATTCACTCATATCAAATCTAATAAGATCTATACCCATAATTTCTGATAACTGTTTTGATATTTCTGTTTTTCCTACACCAGTTGGTCCAGTAAATAAAAATGAGCCAATTGTTTTGTTGTCATCTCTAAGACCAACACGAGACAGCTTTATAGCACTTGCTAATGTTTCTACAGCTAAGTCCTGACCAAAAATAACTCTTTTAAGATTTTCTTCTAAGTTTTTAAGATCTTTTTTATCTGATACAGTTATGTTTTGTTCTGGTATCTTGGTAATTTTAGATATAGTTTTTTCTATATCAGACTGTTTTACGGTTATATTTTTCTTATTTTTTCTTGCTATATTGAGCATAGCACCAGTTTCATCGATAACATCTATAGCCTTGTCAGGTAAAAATCTATCATTAATATATTTTGAAGACAGGTCAACAGATGCCTCAACAGCTTCATTCGAGTACGCAACATTATGATATTCTTCATATATATTTTTAATACCATTTATTATCTCAATACACTCATCAAACGAAGGTTCAACAATGTCAATTTTTTGAAATCTTCTAGATAGTGCCTGATTTTGATCAAAAATACCTCTGTATTCCTGGAATGTAGTTGAACCAATGCATCTTAAAGTGCCTTTTCCAAGCGCTGGTTTAAGAAGATTTGATACGTCTAGAGAACCACCAGATGCAGAACCTGCTCCTATTATGGTGTGTATTTCATCTATGAATAATATTGCTTTATCTTTAGTTTCTAAGAATTTTAAAACTTCTTTAAGTCTTTTTTCGAAATCACCTCTATATTTTGTGCCAGCAATCAAAGCAGCAATGTCTAATGAATAAATGATTGAATCGTTTAAAATATTTGGGACTTTGTTATTACAAATCAGATATGCCAAACCCTCTGCTATTGCAGTTTTTCCAACACCAGATTCGCCTACAAGTAATGGATTATTTTTTGTTCTTCTTGATAGAATTTGGATAAGACGATCAACTTCCTTGGTTCTTCCAATTAAGTTGTCAATCTTATCCTCATTAACTAGGTTATTTAAGTTTATTAAATATGCGTTTTCTTCTGTTTTTAATTTTTCTTGTTCAGCACTTTCTTCATCTGTGGTAATACCTTCGTCTGTTTTTTTATCAGATGGACCATGAGATATATATGTCACAACATCAAGTCTATTAATATTATTCTTATTTAAAATGTATACAGATCTTGATTCTTTCTCAGAAAATATAGCAACTAATAAATTGATAGGCTTTACTACCCCTTTTCCAGATGATTGGATATGAAAAACAGCTCTTTGAAGAACTCTTTGAAAGCCAAGCGTTGGTTGAACAGCTTTTTGGTTATCTGTCCTCATGATACTAGATTTTTTTAAATGCTCATTGAGCTCATCTTTTAACGTATCAACACTAACATTTTGTGCCTCAATAAAATCTTTTACATCATAGTCATTAAGTATCATCAAAAAAAGATGCTCAACAGTTAAGTATTGAATATTAATTTCTTGAGCCTTATCAAAAAGGTTGGCGATTGAAACTTCTAAATCTTTACTAAACATATTTAATCAGTTAATGGTTCTATTTCACTTAATAAAGGATGGCTGTGATGCTTTGCCATATTATTAACCTCATATGACATCATCTCAGCAATCTCTTTAGAAAATATACCACAAACACCCTTTCCTTTTGTATGAACTGCCATCATTATTTGAGTAGATTTCTCATGCGTGTGATTAAAGACGGTTTGAAGAACATAAACAACAAATTCCATTGGAGTGTAATCATCATTAATTAAGATGACTTGATATAAAGGCGGTTCTTTAAGTTCTGGGTCTTTTTCTAGTACTGCTGATCCTAAATCATTTGATGCATCGATGGAATCTTTAGATAACCTGATCATTACATCCTTTTGACCATCTCTTCACCAAAACCTGAACATGATACCAGATCAGCACCATCCATCATTCGTTCAAAGTCATAGGTTACTTTTTTAGCTAGGATTGTTTTTTCCATTGAGCTAATTATTAAATCTGCAGCTTCAGTCCAGCCCATGTGTCTCAACATCATTTCTGCAGACAATATTAAACTTCCAGGATTAACTTTATCTTGACCAGCATATTTGGGTGCGGTTCCGTGAGTGGCCTCAAATACAGCATATTCATCTGATAAGTTAGCTCCTGGAGCAATACCAATACCACCAACACAAGCAGCCAGAGCATCTGATATGTAATCACCATTTAAATTCATTGTTGCAATAACATCATAATCTTTGGGTCTTAATAATATTTGCTGTAAAAAAGCATCACAAATTACATCTTGGATGACTATATTTTTACCATTCTTTGGATTTTTAATTACTTGCCAAGGGCCTCCATCTAGGTCTTCTCCGCTATATGCAGATTTAGCAAGTTCATAACCCCAATCTCTAAATGCACCTTCGGTATATTTCATAATATTGCCTTTGTGAACAAGAGTTACTGAGCTTCTATCATTAGTAATTGCATAATCTATTGCTTTTTTAACAAGTCTTTCTGTTCCTTCTTTTGAAATTGGTTTAACACCTATACCTACGGTATCTGGAAATCTAATTTGAACAATACCAAAATCATCTTCTAAAGTTTTAACAATTTTTTTGGATTCATCTGATTCAGCTTTGAATTCAATTCCAGCATAAATATCTTCAGAATTCTCTCTAAAAATAATCATGTCTGTATCTTGAGGTCTTTTTACCGGCGAAGGCACTCCGTCAAAATATCTAATTGGTCTTAGACATACATATAAATCTAATATTTGCCTTAATGAAACATTAAGTGATCTTATGCCACCTCCAACAGGTGTAGTTAAAGGTCCCTTTATGCTAACTACATATTCTTTTAGCGCTTCAATTGTTTCATCTGGTAACCAGGTATCTTTTATATTTCCTTTTTTAAATTCTATAAATCTGTTTAAAAAATCTTTGAGGTTTTTCTCACCAACAAAACATATACCAACAGAATCTTTTTTATTAGCTGTAACTAAATTATTTTTTAAAGCTATATCCCTTACTTCTGATTTCATTAAATTTTCTAAAGGGAAGAGGCATTTCGAAAATTCTTTTTCAGAAACCTCATGTAGAAAATAAGTTTGATCTTTATTTATATCTTTTGCTCTGGCAAGGTGATACTTACCATCTTTATTTATAATCTTTGCATAATGACCTGTAGCAATATAATCAGCACCTATTTCAAATGCGTAGTCTAAAAATGATTTAAATTTTATTTCTCTATTACACAATACATCTGGATTAGGTGTTCTACCTTTTTCATGTTCACTTAAAAAATTAGTAAATACTCTATCCCAATATTCATCTGAAAAATTTGCTTTATGTAATGGTATATCTAATTTATCGCATACATCAGAAGCATCCTTAAAATCTATCTCTGATGTACAAACTTCCCCTGGTTCTGATTGCCAGTTTTTCATAAACAATGCTTTAACATCATATCCTGCTTCTTTTAATAAATAAGCAGAGACAGAT
This sequence comes from uncultured SAR86 cluster bacterium, assembly GCA_902635645.1. GTDB lineage: Bacteria > Pseudomonadota > Gammaproteobacteria > Magnimaribacterales > D2472 > SCGC-AAA076-P13. Next base: position 17 of record CACPON010000025.1, on the reverse strand, counting down.
GAGTCAACACCTCCCGA
>CACPON010000024.1 GCA_902635645.1 uncultured SAR86 cluster bacterium | reverse complement strand
TTAGTGTGTAATTTTTCATACTTGTCTCCAGTTAATTCATACAAATATTTGTATGAAGTTTTCTGGGCGTACTAAATATATAAATTTATTAAATGCCTCTAATAAATAAAATTTAGTCAAAGCAGAAAAAGTTGTATTGCTTGTGATTAATTTTTTTGGAGAGGAGATAGTTTACATATTCTAATAGGGGAGAACATAAAACTAAAAAATGTAATCCAAGCAATACTTGTAGTGAATACTATTTTATTGAACAAATATTTGTCAAATTACTTATAAATGTTTATTTAAAAGGCTTTAAAGGACTATATTTTTGTAGTTATACTACAATTATAAAAATTTTTTAATTTCTAGTATGTCCATTTCCATTAACAAGATATTTGAAACTTGTTAATTGATCAACTCCAACAGGTCCTCTTGCATGAAATTTTCCAGTAGCTATTCCAATTTCTCCGCCAAGGCCAAATTCACCACCATCAGCAAACTGAGTAGAAACATTATGCATAACAATTGCACTGTCTAACTCTTTTTGAAATTTAGAAGCTCTGTTTAGATCCTCTGTAAGAATTGATTCGGTATGTCCGGATGAGTAGTGCTCAATATGCTTAATTGCATCATTTAGGCTATTTACTATTTTTATACTAACAATTGGAAGAAGATATTCAGTGGACCAATCCTCTTCAGATGCTTGTTTAATATTTTCATTATATTTAAATGTTTCTGCACACCCCCTAATCTCGCAAGCTTGTGCTTTAAGAGCATTTATTAGAAGTGGCATAAAATCATTAGCAATATCAGAATGAACAAGTATTGTTTCTACCGCACCGCATATGCCAGGTCTCCTCATTTTTGCATTGATACAAACATCTAATGACTTTTCTAGATTTGCTGACTTGTCTACAAATATATGACATATACCTTCCAAATGAGCAAATACTGGGACTCTTGCTTCCTCTTCAACCATAGATACAAGACTTTTACCACCTCTTGGGACTATGACATCTATAGATTGATTTATTCCATGAAGCATTTGTTTTACAATTTCTCTGTCAGTAGTTTTTATAATCTGAATAGCATTTTCATCAATTTCAGCATCTTTTAAACCTTTTACTAATGATTGATGAATTGCTAGACAAGAATTAATGCTATCTGAACCACCTCTTAAAATAGATGCATTGCCAGCTTTTAATGATAAGGCTCCGGCATCTGCAGTTACGTTTGGTCTGCTCTCAAATATGATACCAATTACACCAAGAGGTGTTGAGACTCTTGATATATGCATACCATTCGGTCTTTGCCAAGAATCTAGTATTTTTCCTACAGGATCCTTAAAAGACTCAATCTCAAGGAGAGTATCCGATATAGATTTTACTCTCTCATCATTTAATTCTAGACGATCTATAAAAGATTCAGATAAGTTTTTTGATTTACTATTTTCAATGTCTAACTTATTTGCATCTAAAATAATTTTCTTGTCAGCAAGCACATATTTGGACATTGCTTGAAGAGCATGATTTTTTTGTTCTGAGGATGTTTTGGCAAGAATCTTTGCCGCTTTTTTTGCATTAATACCAATTTGATTAATCATATCAGTCATTTTTAAGCTATAAATTTAGTTGATTTTGTTTTCTTGTTATTAAGGCTTTTAATTGGGTTTTCTTTTAACCCTGAGGTAATGATAACCGAACACTTTGATTTCATGCATATCTCTGCTGCTTTAATTTTAGAAATCATCCCACCTCTACCAAGCTTAGAGGCAGCACCCGCCATGTCTTTAATTTTTTTTGTTATTGATTTAACTTCTAGAACCAAATCATCGTTTTTATTATTTTTTGGTGGTTCTTTATATAAACCATTTACATTAGACAGTAATACTAGATGATCAGCATCAATTAAGACTGCAATTTGTGCTGCGAGAATGTCGTTATCGCCAAACTTAATTTCATCAGTTGAGGTAGTATCATTTTCATTAATAATTGGCACACAGTTAAAATTCAATAAATTTTCTAATGTAGTCATAGCATTTTTAGATGATTTTTTATTTTTTATATCAGAAGGTGATAAAAGAATCTGTGCTACTTGTTTTTTATATTTTTTAAATTCATTTTTCCATGCTGTCATTAATTCAATTTGACCTCTTGCCGCAACAGCCTGAGATTCATTTAAGGTTAAATCATGCTTTAGATTTAATTTTCCTCTGCCAAGAGATATAGCTCCAGATGAAACAACTACGACTTCTTTTTTTGAATTTAATAACCAGACTATATCTTTAACAACATTTTTTAATACAGTCTTATTAACACCGCCTCTTTTATTCGTGAGAAGAGATGAGCCTAGCTTAATAACTATTTTTTTGCTTTGTTTCATGAGTTAATTATTTTTATCAAACGATTATAGGTATGCATACAACATTAACAAGAAATAAAATATATAAATCTTATTACCAAAAATGTTATCAATGGTGCCCCATGCCTGAGTCGAACAGGCACTCCCGTAGGAACGCGATTTTGAATCGCGCGCGTCTACCAATTCCGCCAATGGGGCTGACTGGCATTTTAACTTAATATGTTTTGATTAAAATATTTAATATGAATATTTTATTTTACGGTATTAGTAGCCACTGGCATGCCCATCTTTTCTACTCTCAGATGCACCAATATATACATTATCTTTAACTTTGATTGCTTGATAGCCACCAAAACCTCCAGGCGAATAGTCAATTTTATGTCCAAGAGCCTCTAGAGCTATGATAGTTTCTGAGCTTATTCCTTTTTCTAAACTTAAAGTACCACCATTAATCATTAATTCACCAGTAGGCTGAGAAGAACCAATATGTCTAATGCGAGGAGCATCTCCAGCTTCCTGTAAATTCATCTTAAAATCAATTAGATTAATGATTATCTGAGCATGACCTTGAGGTTGCATAGCGCCTCCCATCAAACCAAAGCTAATATATGGTTTTGAATCTTTAGTTACGAATGCTGGTATTATTGTATGAAAAGGTCTTTTACCTCCTTCAAGAGAATTTCGATGTGATGGATCTAAATGAAACATTTCTCCTCTATCCTGAAGCATAAAACCAAGACCATCCGGAACCATTCCTGAACCCATTCCTCTATAGTTGCTTTGAATTAAGGAAACCATATTTCCATATTTATCTGCAACAGTCAGATAAATAGTGTCACCATCTTCAATATTACCCGGTGCAACTTTCTTAGATGCTTTTTTTAAACTTATTAACTTAGATCTTTCTTGAGCATATGATTTAGATATGAGCTCTTTTACAGGAATATTTGCAAATTTGGGATCAGCATAAAATTTAGCCCTATCTTCAAATGCAAGTTTTTTTGCCTCAGTAAATAAATGAATATACTCTGGTGAGTTATAACTTAATTCTTGAAGGTTAAAATTTTCAAGAATATTTAGAATCTGCAGAGCAGCGATACCTTGACCATTGGGCGGTAACTCCCATACATCATAACCTCGATAATTTGTTGATACTGGCTCAATCCATTCGGCTTTGTATTTTTTTAAATCTTCAAGCTCAAGATACCCGCCTTGAGACTTGATAAAACTTACTATGGTTTCTGCAATCTCTCCAGAATAAAAGTCTTTGCCATAACTTTTTGCAATTTGTTTATAACTTTTTGCCAATAAAGGATTTTTAAATATCTCACCTTTAGTTGGCGCTTTTCCATTTGGCATCCAAACATTTTTAAAATTTGGGTAGTCTTTAAATCGTTCTGATGAAAGATTAAGGTAGTAAGCAATGGTTTCAGTAATAGGAAATCCGTTTTCTGCGTACCAAATAGCCTGATCAAACAATTTTTCAAAAGGCATGCTGCCAAATTTTTTATGAAGCTCTATCCATCCTGCCACTGCACCTGGAACCGTGACTGGAAGAGGGCCGTATGGGGGAATCTTATTAATATTTCTTTTTTTTAGTTTTTCAATTGAAATATTTTCTGGAGCAGGTCCTGATGCATTTAGCCCATATAGCCTTTTGTCCTTA
>CACPON010000023.1 GCA_902635645.1 uncultured SAR86 cluster bacterium | reverse complement strand
CTAATTGTTTATTTGCAATTTCTTTAACTTATTTAAAGGAATTTATTATGTTGAACAAATATAAACAAAATAAAATACTACCTTCCTTATCTGCACTTGCGCTCATAAATACAGCTGCTTTTAGTGGTTTTGTGGCTGGGCAAAGTCAGGCAACAGTTGAAGAGATTGTTGTTACAGCAAGGAAGAAAGCAGAAGGACTTCAAGATGTTCCTGTTTCTGTTTCTGCAATTACTGAAGAAACTTTGGAAGAAAAGGGTATTAATATCTTTGAAGATTACTTACTTCAATTGCCTGGTGTAACAGCTGGTGGTTCAGGTCCAGGTAATAATACTATCTACATCAGAGGACTTGCCTCAACTACTCCTGCATTGACAACTGCTGGTGTAGCTGGTTTGGCCCCTAATGTTTCATTCTATCTTGATGAGCAACCTTTAGCACAACCTGGTAGAAATTTAGATGTTTATGCAGCTGATATAGGTAGGGTCGAGGTTTTATCTGGTCCTCAAGGTACACTTTTTGGAGCTAGTTCTCAGGCTGGTGTTGTAAGAATGATTACCAATAAACCTGTAATTGGTGAAAATCTTAGCAGTCTAGAAGTTGAAGCAAGGTTAATGTCAGGTGGTGACGAAGGTAACAAGTTTGAGTATATGAATAATATTCCTCTAGGAAATAATTCAGCACTAAGATTCGTAGCATATAGAGATCATAGAGGTGGTTATATTGATCAAGTTGCTGGAACAAGAACAGTTAGAGAATCAGCACGATTTAGAACAGCTGATACTGTAAGAGCTAACGGTCTTCCAGTTGGTTCAGCTAGAGCTGGTTTCCAAGCTGGTGCTGATTTAAGTGCGGCAACCTTCCTTACTGCAAATGCAATAGAAAGAGAAAATTCAAACCCAGTAACTTATGAAGGTTTCAGAGCAAGTGTAGCTACTCAAATAAATGATGATTGGGATGCATTAGTTTCTGTTGCAACTCAAGATATTGATTCTGAGGGTGTTTTTTTTGTTGATCCATCTCTTGATGATTTGGAAATTCAAAGATATACAGACGACACTAACTCAGATAGTTTTGACAATATTAGTGTTACTTTAGAGGGTACTGTTGGTGATCTTGAAGTTATTTATGCTGGAGCATATACAGATAGAGCAACCGATCAAAACATAGATTACACAGATTATTTATTTGTTGGTCAATATGTACCTTTTTATATTTGTGACGGAGTTACTAATTATACTTCTGTAGCAAGTCCTGGAACCTGTCAAGCACCAGATATGTATGTTGCACACACTGGTTCTACAGAAGTTACAACTCATGAGTTTAGAGTAAATGGTGATATCAATGATACAACTTCATTTACAGCAGGTGTTTTCATGAGTGATTTAGAAATGATTGAGCATAATGAGTTCACATATCCAGGATCGGCGAAACTTGATGCTAAATACTCACCAAATTACCCACATACAAATCCACAACCTGGTCAGGGTGGTAATGCAGGAGCTGGTTGGTATTCTCAACCTGGTCCTTACAATGCACCGATCATTTTTGTAAATGACATCCTAAGAACTGATGAACAGTTTGGTGTTTTTGGTGAGGTTAATATTGCATTGCAAGATGATGTAGAGTTAACACTAGGTGCTCGTTATTATGATATCGCAGTTGATTTGGAAGGAAGTGCTAATGGTGCTTATGGTAACAAAGGTGCTGACACTGATCCAGGTGGCGGCGGTGCCAATTTATCTGTTCAATATGGACCAAATAATCCTAATGGATATCCTGATAAAGCTGAAACAGATGGTGTAATTGGTAAAGCAACACTTTCATGGAATCCTACAGAGGATACTATGTATTATGTAACATGGTCTGAAGGATTTAGACCTGGTTTACTTAATAGACCTGCAGGTGTTTCATCTGGTAGTTATACTATTCCAGCTGTAACAGACACTGACGAAGTTACCAACTTTGAATTTGGTTGGAAAGCAACATTAATGGATGGCGCGCTTAGATTCAACGGAAGTGCATTTATGGTAGATATTACTGGTTTACAAAGCACAATATTTGATGCTGCTATTGTTAACTTGTTTTTCTCTGATAATGCAGCAGATGCAGAAATAAGTGGTGTTGAAGGTGACTTTATTTACGTAACTGGAAATGGTCTGACTCTCTCAGGCGCTTTTTCACTTCTTGATAGTGAAATTGTTAAAAACTTAGTTCCAGCTACAGGTGATATTGTAATTGGAGATGCATTAGCTTTTGCTCCTGAAATACAAGCAAACTTAGCTGCAAGAAAAGAATGGGGACTTAGCTCAGGTAATACTGGTCATTGGCAAGCACAAATGACTATGTCTGATAGTAGCTTCTCAGATATTATGCAGCCCAATAGAGCTGTTCAAGACGCATATTCATTATTTAATCTCAGAGCAGGTATAAGTAATGATGAGTGGATGGCTGAACTCTATTTAGATAATGTTACTGATAAAAGAGCTGATATTAGTAATACTTTCATCTTTGATAGAGAAAGAGTTGCTATTGTTAAGCCAAGAACATTAGGTATTAGATATAAGAAAAGTTTCTAATATCTAATTAACAATTCTAAAAGGGAGTTTATACTCCCTTTTTTTTATATAATATTTTATATATGAAAACAACTATAACTGATGACGGAGCTCTTCAAGTTGATATTAATGAAGCTACATTAGCACTTAAAGAAAAGCGTTTCTCAGATGCTCTTAAAATATTAGAAATAAATTTATATAAATATCCAGATCATATTGACAGTCTATATCTTGCTGCAGTCTCATCAAGGTATTTAAAAAAATATGACCAATCAAAAGAATATATTCTATCATTATTGAGTTATGCTCCTGATATGGGTAGAGCTTATCAAGAATTAGGCCATCTTAATAAATCTATTGGCAATAATGAGGAAGCCATCTCAAATTTTCGTCAAGCATGTGAATTAAACCCTGCATTACTAGGGTCATGGAAAGCCTTGACTGATTTATTTAGATCTAGCAACAATAAAAAGGCATTTGATCATGCTTTAGAACAATTAAATAGATTAAAAAATTTACCAAGTATCCTCCTATATATTGATCAAATAATGAATGAAGATAGATTGGGAGTAGCTGAAATCAAAGTTAGAGAGTTTCTTAAAAATAATCCAACACACACTTATGCAATGGGACAGTTAGCGGAAATAGCTAGTAGATTAGGTCATTATAATGATGCTGAATATCTGCTTGAGCAAGCAACAAATTTTGAACCTGATAATCCTGATTTAAGAATGAAATACTTGATGATATTAAGAAAAACACAAAAATTTATTAAAACTACAGAGCAGGTCAATATCTTATGTGAAAAGTTTCCTAACAATCCATTATTTGAACTCCAGAAAGCAATTGAATTAATGCAAAATGGAGAAAATACTAATGCTATAAATATGTTAAATCATATTATTACAAAGACTCCAAATAATTTCAGTGCGCTCACCTCAAAGGGTCATGCAGAAAAAACTCTCGGTAAAACTAATGATGCAATTAATAGTTACCAACAAGCATATAAAATTAAACCAAATCATGGAGAGGCTTTTTTTTCCTTATCAAATCTTAAAACCTATAGATTTAGTGATTCCGAGATTAATCTAATGAAGACTCAACTAGAGCGCGTTGACTTATCTCTTCGTGAAAAAGCATATTTTCATTTTGCATTAGCTCAAGGATATGAGTTAAACAATGATTTCGATAATGCTTTTTATCATTTTAATAAGGGTAATATTATTAAAAACAATCAAAGCAAATATTCTATCGATGGTATGAATAAAGAATTTGAGGATCAAATTAATATTTGTAATAATAGTTTTTTTCAAAACTTAAAACCAGGCGGCTGTCAACTTAAAGATCCTATTTTTATTTTAGGTCTGCCAAGAGCTGGATCAACACTTATTGAGCAAATTCTTGCCTCCCACTCTATGATTGATGGAACATTGGAGCTTCCAAACATACTTTCTTTAGCCCATAGCTTAAGAGGTGATGATGTTTATGGTAAAAAGGGTAAATACCCTAAAGTAATAGAAGATCTAACAGTTGAAAAAAGAAGTGTATATGGACAAACCTACATAAATGAAACTTCTATTCATAGAAAATCTGCACCATTTTTTACTGATAAAATGCCTAATAACTTTCGTCATATTGCATTAATACATTCTATTCTTCCAAATGCAAAAATTATTGATGCTAGAAGATATCCCTTAGATTGTTGTTTTAGTATGTTCAAGCAACTTTTTGCACAAGGTCAAGAATTTACCTATGGTTTAAAAGAGGCTGGTAGTTATTACAACAGTTATGTAAAACTTATGGATCATTGGGATGATGTTCTACCTAACAAAGTTCTTAGGGTTAATAATGAAGATGTTATTGAAGATTTAGAGTATCAGGTAAAAAGAATTCTTAATTTTATTGAAATCCCATTTGAAGAAAGTTGTGTCTCATTTCATAAAACAGAAAGATCTGTTAGAACAGCAAGCTCCGAACAGGTAAGACAACCAATTAATAAGAAGGGTATGGGTAGATGGAAGCCATATGCAAAACATTTAAAGCCACTTCTTGAGACTATTGATAATAAGTTATTAAAACAAGAAGATATCGATTTAATAAATTCTTAGTACTATTAATTGAAACTAATATTAAAAGTATTTATATTAAGTTGTTAACTAATAGGGAATTAATATGACAAATCTAATTATATGTGTAGCTATGTTCTACATTTTGCACTTGTTCTTGGTAATGAGTTTTTCGCTTCATAAAGTACCATTTATTCAGTGGACATATACTGGTGGTGATATATCAGCTAAGACGGCTTTATCAGAAAGAATGGCTTCTGCAGGAGATAATTTAAGACAATCTCTACCAATATTTATGGTTTTAGCGGTATTGTCAGTTATTTTAGAAGTTGATAATTTAATGCTAGCTCAAACATGGTTAGGTCTGAGAGTTTTATATTTACTTGGAGCAATGGCCGATTTATATAGATTCAGAATGATTAGACCAATAATATGGTTGCCATCAATCATAGTTTTAGTCTGTATGGGCTGCAATCTTTATATCTAAAATTTTGATAGCAGGTTCAGGGGAAAACCTGCTATCAATGAAAGTATTGATTATGCATCGAGGAGTACTTTCGATATTCATTAAACTCAATTTATAAGACTTTTATATTAAGGATTTGAAACTTATTGTTAACTCCAGGTAACAATAATCACTGAGTTGTATTAAATTTTCTTTCAATACGAGCTTCGCCTCTATGCACACAGCTCATATTGCTTGTATTAGTATCTATTAAAGTAATGATTTGATGATCAAACATGCAGAAAGTTTGTATCAGATCTGTGATATATACTTTGCTTATTGGTTCTTCAAGAAAGCTTGTTACCGACAAAATATCATATTTATTGCAAGAATTAATTTTAACCAAAGCATCTTTGTAAGCATCTTCTGAGGATTGAAGTCGTTTTGTTATTAGAACTGAACATTTCGTATTAAATTCAGCATAAACATTGAAACTAAAAATAATTAAGAATGCGTATATTGTTGATCTCATCTGCTAATCTTATCACCTACAAAAATAAATTGAATAATCTATAAAAGAGTATTAACGTAAATATATATTTCATTATGGGGAGCTATGCAAAATGAAAGATTTTGGTTTCGGGACACAAATTAGAAAAAGTCCTTTTTTTGATGCCACAGTTAAGTGGGGAGCAAAAGATTTCTCTGTTTATAACCACATGTATATTCCAAGAGATTTTGGTAATCCAGAACAAAATTTTTGGAATTTAATAAATGATGCCATTCTTTGCGATGTAGCGGTTGAAAGACAAGTGCAAGTCAAAGGTCCCGATGCTAGTAAATTTGTTCAAATGATGACACCAAGAGATTTATCTAATATGAAAGTAGGTCAATGCAAGTATGTAATATTGGTAAATCAAAACGGAGGTGTTTTAAACGATCCAATTTTATTAAAAGTAAGTGAAGATAAATATTGGTTTTCACTTGCAGATAGCGACATTCTTTTTTGGGCGCAAGGTTTAGCAGCCAATGGTGACTATGATGTTGAGATATCTGAACCTGATGTTTCTCCGCTTCAACTTCAAGGACCTAAATCAAGAGATATTATGATTAAAATATTTGGAGAACAAATATTAGACTTAAAATATTATTGGTTTAAGCAATTTAGATTTAATCATACTGAGTTAATTATCTCGAGAACAGGTTGGTCTAGTGAATTAGGATATGAAATATTTCTTACTGACTCTAAAGTTGGTAATGAGCTTTATGAACATATTATGAAGGTTGGAGAACCCATGGGTTTAAAACCAGGACATACATCAACAATTAGAAGAATTGAAGGTGGCATGCTTTCTTATCATGCTGATATGACCATCAATACAAACCCTTTAGAGCTTGGCATGGATAAGTTTATTGATTTAGATAATGATTTTGATTTTATTGGCAAGGACGCTCTTATTAAAATAAAAAATGACGGCATTAAAAGGAAGCAAGTTGGACTATATTTAAAAAATAATCGTATGGATGGACCCAATACAAGATTTTGGAATCTTAAATACGATAATAAAGTAGTTGGGAAAATAACTTCAGCTGTTTATTCACCTCGACTTGAACAAAATATTGCCTTGGCAATTGTTGAGATTAAATATTCCAATTTAAATCAGAAATTAACTGTTGATGATGGCAATAGTGAATTTAATGCAGTGGTTGTAAATAAACCTTTTTACGATCCAAATAAAAATTTAACTAAATCTTAAAAAGCTATTGGTATAGCAAAACCTAAGATTACAAAAAACCATTTACTAAATTTAAAAAATAAAAGCATACTCATGTTTTGTCCATGATCAGTAAATTTACTACCTTCAAACGACCACATGATGCCACCAATAAACAGAAAGATTATAGAGTAAATAAAAACAGTTTCCATTGTTCACTATCCTAAAAATATATTAACTAATATTTGAACTACCAATTATTTTTATTTTTTACAAC
>CACPON010000022.1 GCA_902635645.1 uncultured SAR86 cluster bacterium | reverse complement strand
GTCTGAAATTAGCCTCTCATATAGCAAGTGTTACTAATTGCAGATTAGTAACTGATACATTCGTACCTAAAATTAGAAGGGGTGCTGGATTGCCTATTATTGAACAAGTACCTTATTTTGCTGAAATGGCAGAACTTTTCTTAGCTGATACTCAATCTATCGTATTTATTGGTTCTAGACCTCCGGTTTCATTTTTCGCCTATCCTGATAAAAAAAGTTTTTTATCTCCTGATTCTGCTGAATTATTTGAGCTTTGTTCAAATGATGATGATGGAGTAAGTGCGTTAAATGAGCTTAAAGATTTATCTGGTTCTACTAAAATTGATGAAAAATTTATTCAATCTTATATAGGTGATGTTCCAACTAGTGGTGATTTAGATGCAACAACATTAGGTCCATTACTTGCTGGTTTAATGCCAGAGGATTCAATTGTCTCTGATGAAGCAACAACATCAAGCCTTTTAGTTTCGCCCTTTGCTCTTCAAGCAAAACCACATGATTGGTTAGCACTTTGTGGAGGATCTATAGGGCAGGGACTTCCATTGGCTGTAGGAGCATCATTAGCTAAACCTGATAGACCTGTTATAACACTTCATGGAGACGGTGGAGCCATGTATACAGTTCAGGCGCTTTGGACACAAGCTAGAGAAAATTTAAATATTACTAATATTATATTTTCCAATCGATCATATGAAATTTTAAAAATTGAACTCGATAGAGTTCAAGCAATAGAAACAGGTGACAGAGCAGCCTCCATGTTTTCATTAGATAATCCTCCTATAGACTGGTGTAAATTATCTGAATCTATGGGAGTGCCTGCATATAATCCTAAAACAGTTAAAGAATTTACTGATTTCTTTAATAAATCTATTAATGAACCAGGACCATCTTTAATTGAGTTAAATGTTTAAAAATAATCTGTTTTTAGTTATTATTTTTATAAAACAATAGGGAGCAATAATGATAGATGCATCACGTTCAATAAAAGCATGCGCAGCATATTATGGAGATAATGCAGACGCTATGGAGTCCTATCTTAAAGAGGGAGAGAAAAAAGCTTTAGAATTAGGTAATAGAGGTCCAATTAAATTTGATGAAAATGGAAATCTTTGCCCTGAAATACGCAAAGCTTACTCTGATAATGGTTTTTATATCTTTGAAAATGTTATAAATCCTGATGAATTAGAAGATATTAAAGAGGATTTGGAAAAACTAAGAACTAATTTTCCAATAGGGCCAGAATCAAATATAGATGTAAATGGTAATCCTGCTTTCAATGCAGAATCTAAATCTTTAACTTTAGTATGGTCAAAACCACTTGGTGACCCTCTTGGAGGGACTGAGTTAGCTAATGGAAGACATCAAATAAAATTATTTGAACCAGAGGCTAAATCTGATTCTCCTCCAGCTGTTCCAGTCATTCTATTGGGTTCTCTTCAATTTTCTGATGCATGTCTAAGAACTTATGCGCATCCTGAGCTTTTAAAAGTTGCTGAAGCTATTAATGGAGAGGATTTTGCTCCCTTTAATGAAGCTTTATTTATAAAGGAACCTGGTGTTGGTGCAGCTGTATCTTGGCATCAAGATGGTGTTACTCATTGGGATAGTGAAGATTTTGATGAAGATATTCATGGCTTTAATTTTATGGTTCAAGCATATGGAAGTACTGCTGTAAATGGAGTCTGGGTCATGCCTGGAACGCATAAGGTTGGAAAAATAGACATTAAAAAACTTGTTGCTGAATCGGGTAGTGAAAGACTCGAAGGAGCAGTACCTATAGTCTGTAATCCAGGTGATGCAGTTATATGTAATCGTCAATTACTTCATGGATCTTTTCCTAACTGTGGTTTTGAGAAAAGAGTTACTGTTAATTTTGGTTTTCACAAACGTTCATCTGTTCTTGGAGTTAAGGGTGGCGGCGTTCATAGTGAAGCTCAAGTATTTGATGAGGAGATAATTGAAAGAAGGTCTAAATCTATTGGATATGCTATTGAAGCTAGAAAAGCTAAATATAAAGATGAAAAACCATACCAATATAAGCCATTTATACATTCGCAAAAGACTTATGTTTGGGATAATCAAGCGCGTCAAGATTTAAAAGACTATAACCTCGAAGATCTCAGTATTTAGGATAAAAATAGATGATTTATAAAATACTTATTGCTTTATTCTTAGTAATAGTAGAAACCTCTGCATCGGATAATAATAACCATGTAGATGAAAGAGGTATGACTAAATTATTAGGGCCTGAGACATATAAAAGATGTTCTAATTTTTTAGCGGATTCAAAAGCAAAAGCTTATGAATTGTCATATAAAAGAACATCTACAATGCCTCTATCACCATTTGCTGGAGAATATAAACCAAAATTTTTACCAGAAATAGCTTGGGCGGGTTCTAAACAAGTTTTTACAATGGATGTGTTAAACGAAAATGTTAATGATGGTAACCAAGGTACGCAAATGGATGCATTAGGTCATTTTGGTTATACGGATGAGATTTGGACAGGAGAGGGTAAGGCGGATCTTAGCTCATTAAAATATTTTGGTAACTTTAAAGGCAAAGAGGTTAAACCATCACCAGACTCACCATTAAAAAAACTTGGTATAGAGACCGTACCCCCAATAATAACAACTGCTGTATTTCTAGATGTTAGAAAACATATTTTTAATGGCAGAGCAATGAAAGCAGGAGAGTACGTCACAGTAGATCATATTAAGGAAACTATTAAAAAATCATCTTTAAATGATAGGGGAATTCTTCCTGGAGATATCGTATTAATAAATACTGGCTGGAGTGATAACTATCAAGATCCAGATGTATTAGGTGTTTACTATTCAAAAGCGCCTGGTGTTTCTTATAACTTAGTTAAATATCTTTCCAACAAGAAAGTTGTTGGAGTTGGTCTTGATACATGGGGTGTTGATACATTTGCTGATGAGGATGAATATGGCCCAGAAAGATCACAAAATCCTACAGGTATAGCTAATCCTGCTCATCATCATTTTTTAACACAAGCTGGGGTTCATACTCTCGAAAACTTTAACCTAAAAGGTTTAGCTAATGATAATGTAGAGCTTTCATGTGTGATCATCTTGCCATTGATGACTGAGGGTAGCTCTGCTTCACCTATAAGACCAGTAGCAATTGGCATTCCAACTTCTTCATAAATGAAATATTTTCAAATCCTATTTGGTATTTTTTGTTTAAATCTTAATGCTTCTTATGAAATAACAGTCCTAGCTACTAACATTTCTAATTATGGTGGGTTTGGAGAGTGGAGCTTTTCAGCGTTATTTGAGAGTGATAAAGAATCAATTTTATTTGATACCGGTTTTCATGAAGACACCGTTCTTCATAATGCCAAAGTTTTAAATAAGGATTTATCAAAAGTTGAAAAAGTAATCCTTAGTCACTTTCATAGTGATCATACCGGAGGCCTTATAAAGCTAAGAAAAACTTACAAACCCTTTAATAAGAATGCTTTTAAAAATGTCTATGTAACCAGAGGTTTCTTTGCTCAAAGATACACAGCATCAGGAGACTTAGTGGGTCCGGGTAATTATTCAGATGCTAATAAATTTAAAAAAGATGCTGAAGGTGAGGGCATTACCTTTATTATTTTAGATTCTCATGCGGAAATAGCTAAAGATTTATTTGCAACAGGCACAGTTTTAAGAACAGATGAGTACTATAACGGGCCAAAAGGTCTATTAGTGAGAGATGGTAAATCCAATAACTTAGTTGAAGACATAATTGTTGACGATCAGTCTGCAGGCATGTTGACCAAGTCAGGCTGGGTTATGATGTCAGGATGCGGTCATTCAGGAGTTATTAATACAGCTAAAAAACTTCAATCAATACATAATGTTCCAATATATGGAGCAATAGGTGGATTCCATTTATTTCAAGCATCCGATGATGTTATCGATAAAACAGCTATATGGTTAAAAAACGCTGGTATGGAAAAGTTTATGGGTGGTCACTGCACTGGCATTTATGCTGCTGAAAGGGTTGCCGACATAATTGGGATTAAAAGGGATGATTTATCTCATACAGCTATTGGAAGCGTTCTTACAAGAGACCTATCAATTATTAGAAGTTCAGTTGAATAATTGACTTCATGCATAATATTCCAAAGGCAATTACAAAAGAGAGTAGTGCCTAATTTAACCAACAATAATATATATTACTTCGCATAATATATATTATGTTTAATAATATTAAGTTCTTGGAGCCATTCCTTTAACCTTTTGAAGAGTTATCTCTGTTGCAGCACGTCTATGTGTTGATAATTCTTGATAACCAGGATCATTCCACCAGTTATCAGCATCCTGCTGTGATGGAAATGAAAATATGATCACTCTATCAAAATGATTGGGTTTACTTCCTTCAAGACATTCTGGTGAGTCATCAAATGTAATAAATGATCCATTATGCTTCTTAAGAAAAGGAAAAAAACCTTTTTCATAGATCCTATATTCATCAGAATCATTAATCTTTAAATTAACAATCATATAAACTGGGATGTTTTCCATAAAATTACTCCTTGATATCTAATGAAATTTAAACATTTTATTATCTCTATATAGATTAAAAATATCACATATAGTGTAAAATACCACGCTATGGCAAAAGAAGACGCATTAGAATTTGAGGGAGAAGTTATCGAAACTCTTCCTAATACCAAATTTAAAGTTAAATTAGAGAACGGACACATTATTACAGCTCACATCTCAGGTAAGATGCGTAAACATTACATTAGAATTTTAACTGGCGATAAGGTTAAAGTTGAGATGACACCCTACGATCTCACTGTTGGTAGAATTACCTTTAGAGGTAGATAAGCAGAAATCACAACTGTTTAAATCGTCTTTATCGACCTGAAGTGAATAAAGAAAAAATATGTAGATAATGCTGTAAGCAAATGCCAAATACCATGAGCTTGTATTAGTGAATCTGGTGAACATGATTCATGATCAGGAACACCAGTTAACCATATTGCAAAAGCACTTAAATAAGAAATCATTCCCAAAAAGAACCATTTATAAGTCCTAGAATATTTAGGTTGTTGGTTGGATAATATAGCTGGTAACCAAAATAAAATTACCCACCAAAATTCATTAAAATTTTCAAATACTTCATTTGGCATGGTACCAAATAACATTAAAACCAAGAACCCAACAAAACCAGACATAAGCCTAAATATAGGCGACCAATATCTATAAAGTACTTCAGATATAACCCATAATCCTATAGATACACCGAAAAGATTAAAATTAATACCTAATTCAAAATCAGTAAACCATCTCCAAATTGAATAAATAACTACAATAGCTAGATAGGTTTTTAAAAACTGGTTTATAGACCATTTCGACATGCTATAAATATTAAAAAGCCAGGGTAAAATTATGTACATAATCATGCTTAAATTATCTGCCCATGCACCCCACTCTGTATTTGTGCCATGCATAAGCATTGACCCTGGGCCTAGATAAATTACAACAGATGCATATAGAATGGAGATTTTATTAATACCAATAAATGGGTTGGAAGAATTATTTTCGTCTTTTGATAAAATCCAAAACATATATAAACCAACAAACATAAAACCTAAGTTACTGAGAGTATTTACCGGTTCTCTAAATAGACCTCCAGAAACTCTTTCACACCATCTTGATGCTTCACCAATAAGATATGCAGCTTCGTTTGATTGAATTAAGTTTAAAGCGCTTAATAATGTAAAAATTAATAGGAATGATATTGATATAAATAAAGCTAATTTGAAGTAATAAAATTTATTCATTAATTAGAATAACTTCTCCATCTTTCATTACAAATGTTATATTTTGCATTGATTTTATATCTTTTAATGGGTTTCCCTTAACTGCTATTAAATCAGCTATTTTACCCACATCAACAGATCCTAAATCTGATTCAATTCCCAATAGCTGAGCAGTTTTTATAGTTGCTGATTCTATAGTTTCGATTGGAGGCATACCATATTGGACCATATAAACAAATTCCTTCCAATTTGTTCCATGTGGCTGTACACCTGCATCTGTACCAAAAGCAATTTTTACACCTTTTTTGTAAGCTTTTGCAAAAGTACTTCCAATTTGTGGTCCTACTGAAGCAGCTTTTGGTCTGACTATCTCAGGAAAATAATTATCGATTTTTGATTTTTCAGCTACAAATTCTCCAGCAGATATTGTTGGAACATAGTAAGTATCATTTTTTATCATTAAATCCATTACTTCATCAGTCATAAAAGTTCCATGTTCTACTGAATCAACGCCTGCAATAACTGCCCTTTTCATTCCAATAGATCCATGAGCATGAACAGCTACCCACATACCATAATCTTTAGCAGCCTTTACAACAGCTTCTACCTCTGCTTGAGAAAACTGTGGATTTTCTCCTGATTTAGCTACACTTAGGACACCACCTGTAACCGTTAATTTGATACCGTCAGCACCATCTTTATACCTTTGTCTAACGGCTGTATATGCATCATATGGACCATTAATTACACCATCTTCAGCAACTGGATAGTTATATGAGTCTTTATCTTTACCGTTTGTTGGATCTGCATGTCCTCCTGTAGTTGCTATACTTTTACCTGATGTATATATTCTTGGCCCTATTATTTGTTTACTATTAATCAAATCTCTTAATGATATAGCTACCATTCCACTGTCGCCAACTTGCCTTA
This sequence comes from uncultured SAR86 cluster bacterium, assembly GCA_902635645.1. Classification (GTDB taxonomy): domain Bacteria; phylum Pseudomonadota; class Gammaproteobacteria; order Magnimaribacterales; family D2472; genus SCGC-AAA076-P13. Next base: position 4,343 of record CACPON010000022.1, on the reverse strand, counting down.
CAGTTGTAAATCCACTTCTTAGAGTTATTAAAGCGTGTTTTGCTGCAAGTATTGCGCTTGTCTCTCTTTCAATCTTAGATGGTCTCTCAGCTTTTGATTGATATTCTTGACCGAAATGAACATGCATATCCATAAGCCCTGGCATAAGAGTCATCCCTCTCAAATCAATTAAATGATTATTATTAATATCTATGAAACCCTTATCTATTGAAACAATTTTATTTTCTTCAATAGTTATAGAATAATCTTTTAAAACCTTTTGATTTATTACATCGATATAGGAGCTTGTGTAGATAATTGTTTTAGTTGAAACGTTAAAAGAAATTATTAATGTTAGTAAATATATATATTTCATATTACTAATTCTACATGTGTTAAATAAAAAAAATAGGGCTAACAAGCCCTATTCTTTTATTAATAATTACAATCTAATTATTTGGTGTTGGATCATACACGGTCTCACCATTCACAACAGAAGCATTACCACCGTTAATTAAAGTAGTTGGGATAACTCCAATTGCTTTACATCTTTCCATCTGACCTGCATGGCCATGACGGTCAGGCATCATAGTCGCCTCTTCGTCTTGACCAGTTTCAGTATTGTAATACGTATAAGTGAACTCGGTGTCTCTCATAAACCATGGATCGTCATATGGTGTATCTGGACCATCGTATTCTCTTCCTTCTTGTTCAGCTCTAGCTTTATCTTCAGCAATCTCAGCTGCTCTTCTATCATAATCATATTGCAGTCTTTCATTACAGTTATCGAATTCTGCTGTAATTGACCAGGCTTCCCAATACTCATCTGTATTGTACTCCAAGGCATGGCAAGCATCCCAATCAGTCTCTTCCCATTCATGAGTTTCAGATTGTTCATTACCATTTTCATCAGTATAGGTATGAGTTTCAGTTCTTATTCTTGTTAAGTTACAATCATAATAAACTTCTTTTCTTTGACTTATTTCCCAGTCAACATCAACGTTTGTTAAAAGATCATCTTTCGTCTTAAGAGTTAACAAACTTGCAAGCGAACCAACTGCTGAATCTTTCTTGCCAAGCCACTCTTCGCCTCGCAACGCTTTAACTAAATATTCAGTTCCAGATGAATCAGTAAGTACAGATCCATCAGGTATAACAAACCTTTGAACCCACCTATATTCATCTTTCCAATTTTCCACCCACTCACCTAGATTTTCTCCAGTTTCAATGTTTATAACATTTCCTGGAATACCACCTAAGTGATCGCCCTGATAATCAAGTCTAAATTTCTTATCAGCATCATCACCAAATTTAGTTTTATCGTTTGGAGCTCTAAAGAATAATGTTTTAGGAGGATCGAGTGCAACTTTGCTACCATCATCAGCATTATATATTTCATATTGTTTATCTAGCCTGATATTAATATTATAGGAAGTTAGAATATCGTCATTACCCCACATCTTAGAAGCACAATATCTTGTTTGACTTAATTTACCATTAGCTTCAGTATATTCAGGATGATAATCGTTATATGTTTTATTTCCTTCTTCATCAGTAGAATAATCACATTCAATATATTGAAGGTCTTCTGTAGCAATTAGCATTCCAGTGTTTATACCCCAAGATGTTTCTCTTTCCCATCCATCAGGATTTGCAAATCGTGAGCCTCTTATAGCTTCACCTATTCTAGATATACCCCATTCGATGCCGATTTTTATCTCTGAACCGTCTGCATCAGAAAGAACGCCGTCAGATATAGAATATTGATAGACATCACTTGCGACAATACCGTCTTGCCAGTCACCTCTTGTATAAGATCTATTTTCTGACCATTCATCTTCAGTACCTTCGTTATAAATAACTGTAATTTCTTTAGTTTCTTTGATATATGGTCCTACATCTGCATATGGTGTGGGGGATGCATTAGGGATTCTTCCAGAAAAAGACCTATCACCATTTGGATCTGTAACTGAATATGTATTGTCTCCACCAGGATCAGCTTGTGTCTTAACATCAGTATAGTGAGCATCTAAATTTGTTTTTGTGAGACATTCACGAATGCAGTTTAAAGATGCAGGAAGCTCGCTCAGAGATACTCTTGACCATTTAGTTGTCGATACACCAGCATCTTTAGTAGCAGAGGTTGGATTTGACATTGCAGCATGAGTAATTGTGTAATCTTGATTTAATTCATCTGAATATAAATTCAAATCTCTTTTATCAATATGTTCCCATTCTTCTCCTGGATTCCAAACTTTATACATATGTGTAGTCCAGTCAGTTGTTGTGAAAGTAATAGGAGCAGGCAAGTCTTCTCTTACATATTGTGGATTATATTTTAAACCTTCAGTAATAGTAAAAGTTGATGTTTCTGCATCAAAAGTTCCGTAATAATCGTCATAGATAACCCTATTAGTATCAGGGTCATATATATATAAAGTTGAAGATGATCTTCCAAGTACAGCATTTGTAGGATTGCTAAAAGTTAATATTAACTTCTCATCAGCTTGACCTTCAGCTAAGTCATCAGATTCAATATCTACAGGTATTGTGGCCGATGTTTGACCTGCAGGAATAGTAATAGTTCCTGCAGTTAACGATGAATAATCAGCAGATGATGCAGTACTATTAGCAGCAATTGAATAGTCTAATGTTACATCTGATGCCTGAACAGACGACAAATTAACATTAAAAGCAGAGGATAATTTATCAGATGAAGGTTCAGTAACCTTAACATCATCTACAAAAATTGTTGCAGGTGGTGTATCACTTACACCAAATGTACCCATAATTTTATTAAATCTATTACCCTCGTGGTCGTAAAGATTGACATAACTATTTGCAAATATGAAAGTGAAGGAATCAGAACTATCCAAGAATGATTCAAGACCTCTTTGAATATCGCCACCATCATTATCAAATTGAGATAACCCGCCAAATTTTGCAAATAAGCTTTGAAGTTTAACTTCCAAACCTGCAGGTCTCTCGACACCACCAAGAGTAATTCTTACATCATAACTATGACCTGCATTATTCCAATTATCGCTATCAAAATGGAAATGAGTTTGCGTATCAAAGTCATATGCTGAAGCATAATAACCACCGTGACCACTGTTACCATTTTTTGGTGTAGAGCCAAGAGTTAAGGTTGTTCCGTCAGAACTTAAATCAACATTTCCCTCGATCTTTAAACAAAAACCACTTGTAAGCCCCAGATGATCCCAATCATAGATGTCATTTTTTGTTGGAATATCAAACTTTTTATTACATAGATAAATTCTGGTCCATGCGTTTCTTGTCCAACCATTAGAGTCATATTCATTATAAGGAAATTCACTGAATTCCATTGTTAAATTCATAGCCTTTCCAGGATCACTTGGATCATTCTTGATAATTTTTCTTATATTATCTTTATCAATTTTTGCACCAACTAAGTCTGCTACGTAAGTTCTAGTTCCGTCATGAGAACCATATATTCCGTATGTTAAGGGTTCATTTGAATTACCATTGTTATAATCAGTAAATGTTGCTTTTGAAGTTTTTAATTGAATTTTACCTTCCCATGGTTCAACCTTTGGGAAACCAAGCTTCTGATATTCATCTGACCACCAGGAATCATTTACCCAAAACCTAAACCCAGCACCATCTAAACTATTTAATGAAGAAAAAGATTTTTCTCTTTTATCTACCTCAATTGTTTTCACTTTTAATGTATATTTATCTTGATTAGTTTCGCTAGAGTCCTGTCTCCAGTCATCACGAACCCATTCTGTAGTTTCAGTTATATAGGGTTGATACTCGTGATCAACATGGACTCCCCAATAACTTGCATAACCGTGAACCCTTTTCGTTTTTTCATCAACTTTAACCGAGGTCCTTATTGGAAAAGACTGATTATCCATTCTATATTTTGAACCATCAGCATTAAAAACACCGTAATCCCAAATATTTCTTGTTGCATCATCTTTATCAATTGAAAAACATTTTTCTTCTGTATCCCAGTCGTCCCTATTTCCTAAATACTGTTTAGCTGCATCAGTTAATACATATGGAGTAAGTTCAGGTCCTTGTGTTTCTTCATTCCAAACACTCCAATCTACCTGATAGAGTTCAGACATTTTTGTACAGTAAGTTTTAGATTCAGCAGCTATACCGAAAGCAAATATTCCAAGTATTTGAACATTAGAGTTTCTGTATGCCTCAGGCTGACACTCCCAATAGGCATCATGATCCCATGTGTCAGTTTCAGCATCGTAACCAACTTCGTCGCAAGATTCATCTCTTAAAGATTCATCCATAAATCCGCTAGAACGAGTATAAATACCTGCGATATCACCGTTATCAAAATAATCAGCAACTACATT
>CACPON010000021.1 GCA_902635645.1 uncultured SAR86 cluster bacterium | reverse complement strand
TAAAAAGCATGAAACTTAAATTACCTTTTTCTGATAAAAATCTTCACTGGACCACTGTTACAAGTGAAAAGGTGCTTTTAGCAATTATAGGAATTGCAACATGTATCGCTGCTGCTCAATATCTTTTTCAAATGTACGAGGCAAGAGAGATATTATTAGCAGATTTATTTTTGCTATTTATCTATGTAGAAATTATAGGCATGGTAGGGGCTTTTTATAGCACTAACAGAATACCTGTAACCTTGCCGATAATTATTGCTATAACTGCCCTATGCAGATTGATTGTCATGCAGGGAAAAGAGATGGATGCTCTTATGCTAATAGGAGAGGCAAGTGCTGTTCTTATATTGGCTGCGGCTGCATATATCATGAGCCTTAAGGACAAAGTTAGTCTCGAAAAGAAAAAAGAATTCGCTGAAGACAAGAGTCCAGAAAATTAGGGATGGAAATTTTTACCTACCTGGTTTTTGCTTGGTTTTTTATTCATTTTATAGAATGCTTTGTATATAAAAATCTTATTGCAAAATCTCCTCACGGCAAAACTCAAGCCATTATTTATACTATGTTATTTGGTATTCTCTACTTAAGGAGAATCAAGCCGAAGAATTAAAGTTTTCTTTATGGAAATCTTTTATTGCTGAATCTACCAATGCATCTCTTTCTTTAAGCTCTTGATATAAATTAACTGAATTAAGAGTTTTGCATCTACTTAAAGCTACGTAGGTCTGTCCTGTAGCAAAAGCACCATTACCAAGATCAATGGAGCAACTTTCTAATGTTAGACCTTGCGCCTTGTGAATAGTTACAGCCCAGCCAAGCTTTAATGGGAATTGTTTAAAAGATGAAACTATTTCTTCTTCCATCTCATCATTATATTCGTCATATACATATTTAATTTTATTCCACTCTTCTCTTTTAACTTTAAATATCTCATCTCCAACCTTTACTCTTAAAAACCTTCCTTTTTTATCAGAACAGTTTGTGACTACCCCAATGGTTCCGTTTACCCACCTTCCCTCACTATCATTTTTAATAAACATTACTTTTGCATCTTTTTTTATTCTAAGATTTCTTGGCGCAGGAAGATCATTATCATTAAACTCTCCAAGCTCTTCAGATTTTGCAGAGGTAGCAGGACCATCTATTTCGTTTAGCATTGCCTCATTAATTTGGTCGGCCCTATACTTTCTGGTAGTGATTATTAATGAAGACTCATTTTCAAACTCTGGATTAAAGCATCTCCTATTTATTTTATTTATAGTTTCTGAAAGATCCTTGCCTAGTCGTATATTGTTAAGCAAAGAATAAAAGCCTTCATCCTCACTTTGTCTAAAAGAATATGTGAGCTCAAAAAAAGCTGGAGCTTCTATTTCTTTAAAGCTATTGGAGCTAAAAAAATATACTGACTCATATTTTTCATCAATAGCGTCAATCTCATTATCTTTTACTACCGGAGGAAGTTGAAAAAGATCTCCACATGCCAAAACATGAATGCCGCCAAAGGGTTCTGAAGAGTTTCTATGTAGTTTCAAAGTTTCGGATATAGCATCAAGCATTGGAGCCCTAACCATAGAGATTTCATCAATAATTAGTAACTCTAGTTTTTTAAGTAATTTTTTAAATCTTGGGTCATTAGACTCTTGAATTTGAGGGAAAATATCAAAGCCTATTCTAAAAGCAGAATTAATTGTACTTCCTCCAATATTAAGTGCTGCAACCCCGGTTGGAGCTACAACCATCTTTTTTAGATTATTTTCATCAAGAACCCTTTCAATTAATGTAGTTTTACCAGTTCCAGCTGCTCCTGTGAGGTAAATGAACTGTTGAGTATCAGAATCTAGCAGCTCAAGAATTTGATCTAACGTGTTATCAAAAGTTTTTAGCTCATCTTTGATATTCGAGTCTTTCATTTATTAAAAAGTATTTTTTGGCATGATCGGATGTAAGATTATATGATAAAAAAACAACTCTTTTGAGAGCCTATATAATTCGTTAAAGCACTAAAGTTATAAATGAATATCCAAGATTGTATAGTATGTAGCAGTAATCTAGTCGAGTCATTTCAGACATCGGATAGTTTAAATTACTGGCACTGTCATTCATGCGGGGCCAGGTTTTTAGACAAAAAACATCATATAGATAAAGACTCTGAAAAGAAAAGATATTTAGAGCATGAGAATATCATTGAAGATGAAGGCTATAGAAATTTTTTGTCTAAACTTTCGAGTCCTTTAATGGATAAAATTAATCCAAATGCAAAGGGTTTAGATTTTGGTTGTGGTCATGGGCCAGCTCTAGCAGACATATTCACAAAGAATAAATATCTAATAGATCTATACGATCCATTCTTTTTCCCCAATAAAGAAATCTTCTCTAAAACATATGACTTTATAACGTGCACTGAAACAGCTGAACATTTCTTTAATCCCAAAAAAGAATTTGACCTTATAAATACATTGCTTAAAAAAAACGGATGGCTTGGTGTGATGACATGCTTTTTGACGTCTCATGATGCTTTCGATTCATGGCACTATAGAAGAGACCCAACCCATGTTGTATTTTATGCTGAAAAAACTTTTGAGGTTATAGCTAAACAAAGAGATTGGAATTGTGAAATTATTGCTAAAGACGTAGTATTATTTAATAAAAATTAATTGGGGAGATTTATATGTTTAGCCATGTAATGTTAGGCGCCAACGATATTGAAGAGTCTAAAGCTTTTTATGATGCTACTCTTTCTGTCTTAGGAGCAAGACCAGGAAAATTATCTTTAAACCACGATGGTCACACAAGATATATATATTTTGTAAATAATCAAAATAGCTTCATTATTTCTCAGCCTATAAATAACAAAGAAGCATCTCATGGTAATGGTGCAACTATAGGTTTCAATGCATCAAGTGAAGAGATGGTTAATGATTGGTACGAGGCAGGAAAAAAAGTAGGAGGCCTAGACCCGGAACTATGTGAGCCACCTGGAGTTCGAGAGGGTGGAGGAGTAAAAATGTATTTGGCATATTTGCTTGATCCTTCAGGAAATAAAGTCTGCACCATGTTCAGACTCCCAAGAGAATAGGATGATTATTATCTTGCCTAGACTTGGAATAATTTAAACAAATGACTAAAACAGTTCTTATTTGCATTTCCATTCTGCTGGTTATTCTCGCAGCTTTTTATGGGCCGAAAGTTACTAGACTTTATAAGCTTGCAAACTTATATAACGAAGACAAAATCGCAAGCAACTTTATTAACATAGATAAAATATTTCAAGTTTCAGAGCCTATACCGTCTTCTAATAACCCTCACTCTTTTCCAAGAAGGGATTTTGATCTTCCAGATACTTACTATTTTGAAGGACAAGAAAGGAGCCTTGAGGAAGGTTTATCACATTTTAAAACAGATGGACTTATGGTTTTGCACAACGGTAATTTACTTTATGAAAACTATTGGAATGGCAATACAGCAACCAGTCAACATATAGCCTTTTCAGTAACAAAATCATTTGTCTCAGCTTTAGTAGGAATAGCTCATCAAGATGGATTAATAGATAGCATTGAAGATCCTATTACAAAATATTTGCCAGACTTTAATGGGACTGGATATGAGGGCGTGCGCATTAAAGATATATTGCAGATGTCTTCAGGTGTAAAATGGAATGAAGATTATGCTGATCCAAACTCTGATATAAATAGATTTGGAAGAACAATAGCTAAAGGCTCTTCTTTTAGAGGTTTTGCTAAAACCCTTGAAAGAGATAAGGAGCCAGGAACTTTTCATCATTATGTAAGTATTGATACACAAATCTTGGGCTTCCTGCTTGCTGAAGTAACGGGTATGTCACTAAAAGACTACTTGTATGAAAAGCTTTGGAATAAAATTGGAATGGAAGATGAAGCCTATTTTATTGTTGATAATGACGGTGTTGAAATGGCTCTCGGCGGCCTTAATGCAACCTTAAGAGATTACGCAAAGTTTGGACTTTTATATGCAAATAGAGGCCAATGGAATGGAGAAAATATTGTTCCATCAAGCTGGGTTGATGCATCACATCAAACAGATGCTCCACATTTGATACCAGGAGAACACGATTTTTCATCCTCTCCCTGGGGGTATGGATTACAGTGGTGGGTGCCCGGGTTTCCTGATACAGACTATACTGCTTCAGGAGTTTATAACCAATATATATACATAGACCCTTTAAAAAATGTTGTAGTTGCAAAAACCTCATCAAATCATAGATTTACTGCTGAAAAAGAATATTCAAAGGCAGCTCATGTGGCCATGTTTAGAGCTATAGCAAAAAGTATTGATTAAAAATGCCAAAAATATATTTAGTCATATGCACTATATTAGTATTTTCATGTCAGGAGCCACTTCAAGAAAATAAATACACACCTCCTGCTGAAAAAGAATTTTTTAATAATAAGTTTTATATAAATCTTGAAGTCAATGAGTTCTGGTCAAGGGCAGCAAAGATCAATCTTTTAGATAATCAACAGATTAACTTTGAAAAAAGTAATAAAAAAGCATCCTTTGTAATTAATCCAAAAAATATCCAAGACTATATAGATTGTGGAAAAATGAATGACGAACTGTATGTCAATTATATCGAAAGAATTTTTGAATCATCATTGACCATTGAAACAACTATTGAGGCAATCCCGTTTAATAATTCTTCAGAAATAGAAATCATTTCAAATTATCAATTTACATCTATTGAAACGGGAACAAGATGGGATTTTGCAACGAATGAATCCAAATTAATTTTAGTCGGAACACCAGCATACGGAGCTGAGCCTTACAGAAAGTGTCTTTCTAAAAATCTATTAGAGTCCAACCTTATTAAAGCATTACTCTTATTAGAGTAGCTAAATAATAAATATAATTTTTATATTTTTATTAGACCGCACAAGATGTTATAACTATATTAAAAGTAATTTAAATACATGGGGGGGAATCATGAAAAATAAATTATTAGGAGTATTATTTTTATTTACTTCAATCAGCCTAACCGCTGGAGATCATGGATCTCATAGTCATGGCGGTATGGGTAACTCAGAGGACTGGGAGATAAAAGCATACACATCAGCTGCACCTGCATTTATTGGAGACCATGCTACTGTTATTGGGGCTTCAGGAAAAGTATTGAGAGAGGGCACAAATGGATGGAGATGCGAGCCTTTTATGCCTATGCCAAAAGATGGCTTTAAAGACCCACATGAATCTGCAGCTGCATGCTCAGATAAGAATGCTGTTGCTTGGGCGAATGCATACAAATCCAACACTAAACCAGAATTAGATGGAGATGGTTGGATCTGGATGCTCCATGGTGATTTGGGCGTAGACAATTTTAAGCCTTACACTGATGGACAAAAAAATGCAGGACATAAGCATTTTATTGAATCTGGTGCCCATTTAATGTTGATGCCAAAAGACCCGTCTTCAATGGATGGCCAATCTACTGACTATACAACAGGAGCTCCATATGTGATGTTCAAGGGTACGCCTTATGTTCATCTTATGATTCCAGTTAATGGTTATTACGATTACCAACCGGAGTCAGCACCTAAATAAAAAAGAAGCGCTGCCTGAAGGCAGCGCCTGCTTAAAATTGAAAAACTAATTAGCATCTTTGAATAGTTTTTAATATTGTTTCTTAGATAAATTAAGGTTATCTTTATAGTTCACTTGGGGGACTAATATGGAAAAATACACAAATTTTAAAGATTTTTATCCTTACTATTTAAGCGAGCATAGCAACAAAACAACAAAATTATTACATTTTATTGGAACTACTATAGCCATTTATCTTTATATCAGGTTCTTCATGACCTTTGATTTAATGTATTTAATGTATTCATTATTAGCTGGATATGGGTTTGCATGGATAGGTCATTTTTTTGTTGAGAAAAATAAACCAGCAACCTTTAAGTATCCTTTTTGGAGCTTTATTGGTGATCATAAGATGTACTTAGAAATACTTCAGGGCAAGCATAAAATTTTTTAAAATCTAATGGAAACATATCAAATAGTTATTTTGGGGCTATTCTTTGGCCTTGTGCTTTTAGAAATCATATACACAAATTTCTTCAGTAAACATAACCAAAGGCCAAAAGATGGAGTGGTTGAACTATTTGGTTTCTTTCAATTAAATTTTCTTGTGCTTCCATTGGTTTTTGGTTTTGGCTATGGGTTAACTGAAACTTTTTTTCCAGCCACCAAAGGCCTAATTTCTGAATGGGGATTTTTTGCAATATTTGGTTTGCTTTTAATTTTTGATGATTTAACGCAATACTGGTGGCATAGAACTTGCCACAATGTCCCAGTTTTATACAACCTTCATAGAGCGCATCACGACTCTGAGTACATGTCTATTAGAATTGTTTACAGGAATGCTCTTTTATATTACATATTAATGCCAGGACTTTGGTTTGCAGGAGCCCTTTTTTATTTAGGATCAGGATGGGTGTATGCTTTTTATATCGTAATAAAGCAAGCTGTAATATATGGAGCTCATACAGATTTAAGATGGGATAAAAAACTTTATGAGATTAAATGGATGAGCCCAATTATGTGGGTCCTTGAAAGAACTATATCTACACCTTCAACCCACTGGATGCATCATGGAAAGCACTTAACTGATGAGAATACTCATTACAAAGGCAACTACGGTAATTTATTATTTTTGTGGGATGTGATTTTTGGTACTGCAAAGATAACAAGGGAATATCCAAAAGAAGTTGGAGTTGAAAACTTATCAGAAGTATCTGCGCTAACTCAATTATTTTGGCCAATCTTCAGATCTCCGCAGGAGCATGAAACTGAAAAAGTTTAAATGCTAGATGTTGACCATTTCTTTTGGGAGAACCCTCCCTGGGGAGATGGCAAACAAAAATATAGGTTAGGACTTAAGCCAATATCTAAAGATGAATGGCTGAACAGAAAAATTGGACCCAATCTTTACTCACATAAGAAAGAATTACTAGATAACAAATATAATGATGTTGTTGCTGTAACAAGCGATTCCCCTGAAGCACAAGAAATTTTAAGTAAGAAATTTAACTTAAAAGAGTCAATTTATAATGATCCAATTGCTGATATGAGCTTACTCATTCAAGATGATTTGTGTCTAATCAGAGCAAAAGGAGATCAAGAGCTATTAGCTGCCAGCATTTGCTCTCCAAGTTATTGGAATGTTAAGTCAAAAATAGGAAAGCCGTTAAGAGAAATCCATCATCCTGTAACAACACTCAATGAAAAAATTGGCGATAGAATTTCTACATTCATAAAACAAGCTCCGCTCATGAAGCCATTTGCAAGACAAAATTGGTTAATTCATGGAGATACAGAAAGATTTCATCTTGTTGAAGAAGATTCATTGTTTAATGATCCAGCACAATGGTTTATAAGATCTGAGAAAGAAACATTGTGCAGATTTCATGAAGATTATTCATTATTTACTATCAATGTTATGTTTCAACCACTTTCATTAATTCATAGTTACCCCGAACAAAAACAGAACTTAATTACTAGCATCAACACCTTCGACGCAGAAGAAATAGATTATTTTGGGGGCGATGAAAAAGTAAGGTTATTACAAAAATATCTTTTGTCTTAAATAGAGTAAAATATATCTTAAATATATATATATACACTGGGGAGGTATAAATATGATTGGTGGAATTACCTATATGGGATGGTTTCATACTATTGTTGGCATACCAGCTATCTTAGTAGGCCTTTATCTTTTATTTAGAGATAGATTTATTTATATAAATACTGGACTGGCAAAATTCTATTTGATTGCTACTGTAATAACTTCAGCATCCTCTTTGTTTATATTTAGAGCAACTGGCGCCTTAAATATGGCTCATTTTAATTCTGTAATAATTATTTTGGCTGTTTTATTTGCTTATATTCTTCATAAAAGAAGTATCTTTGGATCTTTAAGCATTTATTTAAAACAATTAGCTTTAACAGGAACAGTATTCTTTAGTATGTTACCAACCACTGTTGAAGTGCTTAAGAGGGTTCCACCGAGCAATCCATTGGCTAGTTCAATTGAAGATCCGTTAGTACTAAATTTTTACATGTCATATGTTGTTATCTTTGGAATTTTTGCTGTTTATCAGATATTTAAAATTTCAAAAGGAGAGATAAATGAAATTTAATAGTCATGATGAATTAGTTAATGCCTCAAAAGAGGCTCAAAAAAAATGGCGACTCATACCAGCACCAAAAAGAGGAGAGATAATTAGAGAATTTGGAAATGAATTAAGAAATCAAAAAGCTGATTTAGCAAGTGTTATTACAAAAGAAGCAAGAAAAATTGTTTCCGAAGCAGAGGGGGAAGTCCAAGAAGCAATTGATATGTGTGATTTCGCTACTGGTTTAAGTAGGCAACTTTATGGGTTAACCATGCCAAGTGAAAGGCCCGATCACAGATTGCAAGAACTATGGCAGCCCCTTGGAGTGGTTGGCTGTATAACTGCTTTTAATTTTCCAATGGCTGTGTTTGCTTGGAATTTTTGTTTAGCCTCTGTATGCGGCAACAGTATTATTTGGAAACCAAGCCCTCATGCAACAGGATGCGCTGATGCTATTAAAAAAATATGGGATAAAGTTGCAGGCGATCACAAAGAATTAGTACTTATCCTTAATGGTGGTAATGAAGAAGCAATAGCTTTATGCAAAGATTCAAATATTCCTCTGATATCTGCTACCGGAAGTACTCAAATGGGTAAAGAATTGGCTCCATTAGTATCAGCTAGATTGGGTAGAACATTATTAGAGCTGGGTGGTAATAATGCTGCAATTATTTGCCCAACAGCTGATTTAGATTTGACTGTTAAAGGGGTGACCTTTTCGGCAGCAGGGACAACCGGACAAAGATGTACAACATTAAGAAGAGCCTTTGTTCATGAAGACATATATGAAGAATTTATGGAGAAGCTTCATGCATATTATGCAACCCTAAAAGTTGGCGATCCTTCTGATACAGCTTCTCAATTAGGTCCACTAATCTCTGAAAAAAGCTTTAATGATATGCAGAATGTGCTGACATCCCTAAAAGAAAAGAATGTAAAAATTCACGGCGGCCAAAGGCTTGAGGTTGCTGACCCTAAAGAATTTTATGTAAAGCCCGCCATAGTTGAAGTAAATAAAGTTGAGGATGAGATGCTTGCAGAGACTTTTGCACCAATTTTATACGTCAAAAAATTTACAGAACTTAAAGATGCTATTTATATGCAAAATAATGTAAAACAAGGATTAAGTAGTTCTATCTTTACTAATGATGTTAGAGAATCAGAATTATTCTTAAGTTCTGAAGGAAGCGACTGTGGAATTGCTAATGTAAACATTGGAACAAGCGGCGCTGAAATTGGGGGTGCTTTCGGTGGTGAGAAAGATACAGGCGGTGGAAGGGAATCAGGTTCAGATTCATGGAAAGCTTATATGAGAAGAGTCACGGCAACTGTTAATTATGGTAGCGAGCTACCGCTTGCCCAAGGAGTAGAATTTGATGAAAGCTAAAATAGCCATAATTGGAAAAGGCAATATCGGTTGGGCCATAAAACAGTTGTTAAAAGACGACTATGAAATAAAGCATGGAGATATCACAGAAGGTCTTGATGCTAGAGATATCGATCAAGTTAGAGAATTTCTAAAAGGAACGGATGCTGTTATATCTGCAGGACCTTTTGCCATAAATCAAAATATTGGAACTGTTGCCTCAGAGATGGGCATCGGATATTTTGATCTAACAGAAGATGTTGAGACTACTGAATTTATTAGAAGCATAGATTCTCAAAGCATTATGATGCCTCAATGCGGATTGGCTCCAGGAGCAATTAATATTTGTGCTGCTGGCATGATCAATCAATTTGATAATGTAAAAGAGGTAATGATGAGAGTTGGTGCGCTACCTCGTTTTACCAATAACGAAATGAGTTACTACTTGAGCTGGTCGACCAACGGCTTGATTAATGAATATTGTAATGAAGCTGATGCTATATATGAGGGTAAATCAGTAAAAGTTATGCCTCTTGAAGGTGCTGAAAAGCTAACAATAGAAGGTGAGTCGTATGAAGCATTCAATACTAGCGGTGGCTGCGCGACCATGTGTGAAACCTATGAGGATAAGGTTGAAAATCTATCATATAAAACCATCAGGTATCCTGGACACTTAAATCACATGAAGTTTTTGTTTAATGATCTTCATCTAAAGAAAAATAAAGATATTTTGGAAAAGCTTTTTGACAAAGAAGTTCCCAGAACAACAAATGACGTTATTGTTTTTTATGTAAAGGTTATTGGAGAAATAGATGGAATTCTGCAAGAGAAAACCTATTTAAAGAAAATATATGGCGATGATAAGTTTAGTGCAATTCAAAGAACTACTGCCTCAGGGGTGTGCAGCGTTTTAGATATGTATGTAAATGGAAAAATTAAATCCACAGGTTTTATAAAACAAGAATCCATTTCTTGGGATGATTTTATAGACAACAAATTTGGAAAGGTTTACACCTAATTAATCTTTGTAAATAAATATTTCATCAAGAGATACTTCAAAAAATCTAGTGAGTTTTATTGCAAGAGTCAAAGACGGATCAAATTTACCATTTTCAATTGAGTTAATAGTTTGTCTACTTACAGACAAGGCTTCCGCTAGGGCATTTTGACTTACCTGCCTTTTTTGGCGCAGGTCTTTTAATTTATTCTCCATCTCTTAAATATTTCCTATCGAATATATATCCACCAATACCGCTTCCAATCGCCCAGGCTATAAAGCATTCATAAAACCCAATTTCAAAACCTAAATAAGGTGAAAGGATTGAAAAGAGCATACCAAAACTAAGAAAACCCAAACCACCCCATGCGCCTAGATAAAGATAGTATCTGTGCATAAGCTCATCTTGTGTTTTGATAAATTTATTTTGATATATTGCTGCAATAACCCAGAAAATTATGATTAAAGATCTAATTAAGGTCATAAATGGACCATTATCTGTTTCTAAGGCTGGGCCAAAAATGCCATCTACTGTTGTTAAGTGAACTCCCCAAAATAAAGCCCCAATAAAGAAAAAAGATATAGAAGTTAAGTAATTTTTTTTATCTTCTTTGTTCAAAGATTTAATTTGAATCCATGATCCTTTGTGA
>CACPON010000020.1 GCA_902635645.1 uncultured SAR86 cluster bacterium | reverse complement strand
TACTAAAGCAAAAATTGCTGAAAAAGTTATTAGTAGAATGCAAGGCGTAGTAAATGCTATTGAGAGTAAGTATGTAATGCTCAATGCTGACTCTTCAAAAGTTAAAGAAATTTGTAAGATATTGCCAGGATCAGAATCTCCAACGGTTATACCTCTTGAGAATGAGAATAAAGTTGCTATTCATGCTTTATGTCAAGAACCAATATTTTGGGAAACTATGGAAAAACTGAAAGCTAAAGGGGCTTCCTCTATTTTAGTTATGCCTGTTGAAAAAGTCTTAAATTAATATGAAAGAATTAATATTAAATAAAAAATTTAAGATCTTAGAATTTAGTGAGTCAAAAATTTCATCAAAAGATATTACAACTATTAATAAATTTAAAAAGCTTGTTATCGAGGAAGGTGATAATGGTTTAAGAAAAATATCTAAAATCTTAAAAGAAAAAGAAATTAAATCCTTTAAAGTCAGTAATTCTGAATTTAAAAAAGCTGAAGAATTAGTTGATGATCAATTAAAAAATGCCATTCTTATAGCATATTCAAATATTAAAAAATATCATGAAAAACAATTAGATGGTTTGTCAATTAATAAAGTAGAAACCACAAAAGGTGTTTCCTTGTGGTCTGAGTTTAAGCCTATTGATAGTGTTGGGTTATATATACCTGGTGGTACTGCTCCCCTATTCAGCTCACTTCTAATGCAAGCAATACCAGCAATTATTGCTGGTTGTCCAAATATTGTTATTTGTACTCCTCCTGATGCTAATGGAAAAATAAATCCAACTATATTGTGGGTTGCTGACTTACTAAACATTAAAGATGTTTACAAAGTTGGAGGTTCTCAAGCTATTTTTGCAATGGCATATGGAACAGAGTCTATTCCAAAATGTTTTAAGATATTTGGACCTGGTAATAAATATGTTACAGAAGCAAAATTACAAGTTAGTAAAGATATCTCAATTGATATGCCAGCTGGGCCAAGTGAAGTTTATGTTGTTTCAGACGATATAGAAAAAGCAGACATTATAGCGTCTGACTTGCTTTCACAACTTGAGCACAGTATCGACGCCAAAGCAGTTTTAATTTCAAAAAATAAAAAGTTGCTTAAAGATATAAAAACAATTATTAGCAATCAAAAAGAATCTTTGAGCAGACAATCTATACTCAATGAAAGTATAAACAATACATATTTAGTTAAAGCCAAAAATGATAAAGACATAATAAATTTTATT
The DNA here is from genome assembly GCA_902635645.1 of uncultured SAR86 cluster bacterium. Lineage (GTDB taxonomy): Bacteria > Pseudomonadota > Gammaproteobacteria > Magnimaribacterales > D2472 > SCGC-AAA076-P13. Next base: position 13,126 of record CACPON010000020.1, on the reverse strand, counting down.
AATGATAATGCGCCAGAACACTTAATATTAATCGATGATGATTTTGTAAAAATTGCACCATATGTTAACAATGCAGGTTCTGTATTTTGTGGTAAATATTCACCTGAATCGTTTGGAGACTATGCGTCTGGTTCAAATCATACACTTCCAACTGGACAAGCTGCTAAAACATATTCTGGACTATCTGTTAAAGACTTTGGCAAAACTATTACCTTCCAAACTGCAACTCCAGAGGGGTTTCTTGGTCTTGCTCCAACAGTCAAGACCCTTGCAGATGCCGAAAGCTTAGATGCTCATGCAAATGCAGTTCAAGTTAGAGAAATTTATGCTATCAATGATGCAGGCTTATTACCTAGAACTTCTTTTATAAAACGGACTACTAAAGAGACTAGTATTTTTATAAATTTAAATATTGATGGTACTGGTAACTACAATGTGGATACCGGTCTTAAATTTTTTGATCATATGCTTGAGCAATTTGCAAAACATGGTCAATTTGATATCACTATAAAATCTTTTGGTGATTTAGAAATTGATCAACATCACACCATAGAAGATGTTGCTATAGCATTGGGTGAAGCATTTAAATCTGCTCTAGGAGATAGAAAAAATATCGAAAGATATTCATCTAATGAATCACTAGTTATGGATGAAACTATTTCAAATGTAAGTATTGATATGGCATCTAGGACGCTTCTAAAAATGAAAACATCAAAATTAAGAGAATATGTTGGTGATTTTCCAACTGAAATGTTTGAACATTTTTTTATATCTTTTGTTAATGCTCTTAATTTTACCTGTCATATAGAAACTAAAGGAGAAAATAGCCATCACATTGTTGAAGCAACTTTTAAAAGCTTTACAAGATCATTAAATAAGGCTTTACAAAGAAATAATACAAATATTGCATCAACAAAAGGAAGTCTATGAAAATTGGAATTGTTGATTGCGGAGGTGCAAATCTTAATTCAATCTATTATTCCTTTAAAAGATTGAATATAGATTCATTTATTTCTAATTCCATAGATGAACTCTCACAAATGGATGCATTGGTATTACCCGGTGTCGGTTCTGCAGGAAAAGTTATGGAAACATTATCAAAAAAAAATTTAATTAACTTTATTAAAGAAACTAACAAACCAGTACTTGGGATTTGTATCGGTATGCAAATTTTATTTGATTATTCTGAAGAAGATAATACTGAGTGTTTAGGTTTGATTAAAGGAACTATAACTAAATTTAATAAAAAAGATGTTATTGCTGTCCCTCAGATGGGCTGGAATAAAGTTGAATGTAAGCTTGATAATACTTTGGATGGTTACTATTACTTCGCTAATAGTTATTTCAATAAAGACAGTGATTACACAGTTGGTTATACCTCATATGGCAATCAATTCTCATCAATTATAAAAAAAGATAATCTTTTGGGATGTCAATTCCATCCAGAAAAATCTTCTACTGCTGGTGAAATGTTTTTAAAAAATTTTATTAATTCAATATGAAAATAATTCCTGCTATTGATATCTTAAATGGTAAATGTGTTAGGTTGCTAAAAGGAAATTATTCTAAGGTTACTGAGTATAATAATGATCCGTTAACACAGGTAAATATCTTTAAAAAAGCGGGCTTTAAAACTATTCATATAGTTGATCTAAATGCTGCTAAAACTGGTGGCAATGAAAACCTTGAAATCATTAAAGATATTGCAAATATTGAAGACGTAGAAATTCAAGTTGGTGGTGGCATAAGAACGATTGATAAAGCGAAAGATCTTATATCTAACAAAGTAAAAAGAATTATTGTAGGTACGGCAGCTATTAAAGATATTAAATTTAGAAATGATCTAAAAGAAAATATTAATGTTGAAAATATTATATTTGGATTGGACTTTAATATTGTTAAAAATTCTCCACTTCTTTCGGTAAATGGATGGACAAATAATACAAATATAAATCTATTTGATTATATTGATGAAAACCCATGGATAAAAAATATATTAGCTACTGATATTTCTGTTGATGGAACACTTCAAGGTCCAAATCTTAATATATATAAAAAACTGTTAAATTATAAAAATATTAATCTAATAGCATCTGGTGGTATTGGCTCTATCAATGATATTGATAACTTAAAATCAATATCATGCGATGAATGTGTTGTAGGTAAGGCTATATATGAGAATAAAATATCACTTGAGGATTTGCTAAATGCTAACTAAAAGAATTATTCCATGTTTAGATGTTAAAAATGGATACGTGGTTAAAGGTGTAAAATTTAGAAATCATGAGATTGTTGGGTCGATTTTAGATTTGGCAAGTAAATATAATGAAGATGGCGCCGATGAGTTAGTTTTTTACGACATTGGCGCAAGTACTTATGATGGTATGGTCTCTAAAGAATGGGTTAAACAAATTGCTGAACTTATTAATATTCCTTTTTGTGTTGCTGGTGGAATAAAAAATCTAAAAGATGCCAAAGATATTCTAAACAATGGTGCAGATAAAATTTCAATCAATTCACCAGCTCTAGCAAACCCTAATTTAATTCACGAGCTAGCAAATGAGTTTGGGAGTCAATGCGTTGTCGTAGGTATTGATTCTAAATACATTGATAATAAATATATTGTCTATTCAAATACTGGAGATGAAAAAACAATAAAAAACACACAGATAGAAACTAAGGCATGGATAGATCAAGTTCAAAATCTTGGTGCAGGAGAAATTGTTTTAAATTGCATGAATAAAGATGGCGTTAGAGATGGATATGACATCACTCAGCTAAATACTATGTTAAAAAATTGTGACGTTCCATTAATAGCATCTGGAGGAGCCGGAACTAAAGATCATTTTAAAGATGTGCTTACTAAGACTGAATCTAGTGGGGCTCTTGCTGCAAGTGTATTTCATAAAGACTTAATTAAAATTAATGAACTGAAAGATTTTTTAAGAAAAAAATCAATAAACATAAGGTACTAAATATGGATATAGATAATTTAAACTATGATGACAAAGGTTTAATTCCAGCAATAATTCAAGATTCCATATCTTTTAACGTTTTAATGCTTGGATATATGAATAAAGATTCGCTACAACAAACACTTAATACTGGAGAAGTTACATTTTTTAGCAGATCAAAACAAAGGCTTTGGACTAAAGGGGAAACATCCGGCAATAAATTATTACTAAAATCAATTGAATTTGATTGTGATAAAGATGCTTTGCTGATTAAAGCAGAGCAACTAGGGCCAACATGCCATCTAGAAAATTATTCATGTTTTAAATCAGAGAAAAAAAATTCTTTTTCAATAATCACAGAACTGGAAGCTGTAATTGATAAAAGGAAGGATCAACCTATAGAAAAATCATATGTCGCATCTTTATTAGATAAGGGTGTTAAAGAAATAGCTAAAAAAGTTACAGAAGAAGCAGGTGAAACATCGATAGCAGCAGTAACTAATGATGGAAGGTTGGTTGATGAATCTGCAGACTTGCTATTCCATCTTTTAGTTCTTTTAAAAAATCAGAATTACTCTTTTGAAGATGTGCTCAAAGAATTAAATAACAGGTCTTCTAATTGATAGACTTTACTTCAATATAGTCAATTAATAATCTGCCTTTATCTGGTTCTGATAAATTTGAACATTCGATATCTTGACAATATGCATTAATGTTAATGTCACCTCCGTTTGTTCCACCAACTGCAAGATTCATTATTAAATAGAAAGATTCGTTAAAAGGCCAGTATGCACCATTTAGAAAATCTTGATTAGTTGAGCGATCAATGGAATGGAAAGGTTCGTTATGTGTGTCAAGATAAAATTCAAGTTTATCTTCAATCCATTTAAATGTTATAGAATGAAATTTATCTACAAAATTAACATTTTGTGGAATTGTTTCTATTCCCCATTTATACGAATGAACAGAATTATTATTAGAATAGTGGACGGTTGATTGTATCTGATTATCTTGATTAGAAGACATATGCTCCATGATATCTATCTCACCGTCTCTTGGCCAAGATTTAGTATTATCGTCAGAACTTTGTGGCATCATCCAGAATGCAGGCCAATGTCCACTGCCCTCAGGAACTTTAAAACACACAGTTACTTCATTACCAGGGGAAACTGTAAATTTATCTCTAGTAATTAATTTACCGGAAGTATAATCAAATGTTCCTCCCCACGAACTGCAATCATTGGTTTCACAATAAGGGTCATCAAATGGAGTTTGATCATAATCAGGATTCCAATAAATTGGTTGTATTTTTAGATATCCATTTTCTATAAATGTATTTTCTGTTGCTTTTGTAGATTCATTACAAAATTTAGAATAGCCTTCATCACAACTAGTGTAGTACTGAGATTCTTCATTACCCCAACCTCCAATCCATTGACCATTGCTAAAGAAACCATTTCCAACTTCATATGAAAAGAATTCTTCATTCAAAACCTCAGAACTAAATTCTTCAATCCAGTAGTTAGAAGTATTATTTTCTGGAACCTTACAATAAGAACTTTTATCTTCAGCATATATATCAGAACCTGAACCGCTAGAGTCAGAAACCTCAACTGTTACAGATTTAGATACTGTGTTTTGCGAACTTTCTCCTCTGCAGGTTAGTGTAAAAGTATAAGTTTTTACATCTGTTAAAGTTAATGTTTCACTACCAGAACCAGTTGCTTTTGCTCCATCCCAATCTCCAGAACCAGAGCATGAAATAGCATTGGTAGTAGTCCATGATAAATCAATAGAATTACCTGAAGTGATTGATGATGAAGAACTTGTAAAAGTATTTATAACAGGATTGAAAATCGATGGTGGTTCAGGATCTGAAGAACCACCGCCTCCTCCTCCACCACAAGAAATAAGCGTAACTATTAACAAAAAGTTAAGAAAGTATTTATAGTTCATTAGGAAAAAGGAGTTTTTAAAAAATCAAATTATATTAGTTTTCTTTAATAAATTCATTAGTTAAATCTTTCATTTCATTCCTAAGAACAAATAATGCAATCAAGTTTGGTATTGATACTAAAGCAACTACAACGTATGCGATATTCCATACAATTGTTGTATCAATTACAGCTGCTAATATAAAACACAAGACATAAAAGTTTCTGTACCAAAATACACCTCTTTCACCAAAGATATATGCGGTTGATCTATCTCCGTAATAACACCATGTTATTGCTGTAGAAAAAGCAAACAAGAGAAGTGCTATTGCAACTAATTTACCACCATACTCTCCAAAAACACCTTGAGAGAATGCTTTTGCAGTTAATTCTGCCGAGCTAACTAATGATTTACCCTCTAATATAACTGACTCAGATATTTTTCCATCAATAATATTTAAAGTTCCTGTATATAAATTCTTATCATTATTTATAACCTTTATATCTTCAGCTATTGATCTAGAATGAAGAACTGTTATATCAGAATCAATTATCATTCCATCTTCAATATAAATGGTTCCAGAATATTCTTTTACGTCTGAATCTAGTGATTGAACGTAGCTTGTTAATTCATTTATGTGGCCCGGGTGAACATATGTTCCATCAGAATTTTTTTCATCAGAATAAATACCATCAAGAATAACCATATCTGTTTTGGCAAATGTTGTATCAAATTTTTGTGTCCAAACTCCGCTTGATAGAATAACTAAAGCTGTAACACTACATACCACAATAGTATCAATGAATGGTTCTAATATTGATACAACTCCCTGATCTATAGATTTATTTTTAGATGACGCATGAGCAATTGGCGATGAGCCTTGACCTGCTTCGTTTGAATATAACCCTCTTGCAACTCCATATTTCAAGCTCATAGCAAAACTTGCTCCTAGAAAACCACCCACTGCAGCAGAACCTGTAAATACTTGAGAAAAAATAGCATTAAATGAAGGGATAATATTTTGGTAATTCTCTGTGAGAATAATTAAAGCGCCACCAAAATATATTAACCCCATTATTGGAATTATTTTACTAGCGACAGATGCGATTCTTTTTATGCCTCCAATAATGATTATCCATAATAAAATGCCTAAAAATAATCCTGTAAATAATTTTGGTACTGAAAATTCAGTATTCATTACCAGAGCTATATTATTGATTTGGGGCATATTTCCAGATCCAATTGCTGTAATCATCATTAAGAATGCAAAAAGAATACCAGCCCATTTCATATTTAAAGCGCTTTCTATGTAATACATCGGGCCGCCAGAAATACTACCGTCAGCTAATCTTGTTCTGTATTTATGACCCATTGTTACTTCAACGAATTTAGTTGTCATACCAAATATCGCTGTTATCCACATCCAAAAAATTGCTGCTGGGCCACCCGTCCAAATAGCCAAAGCCACTCCTCCAATATTACCAGTGCCTACTGCTCCAGACATTGCTGTTGTAAGTGCCTCAAAAGCAGTTGTTTCACCATCAGAATCTGTTTTTTTATTTTTTCCTGAAACTAAATGCCAAGCTTTTCCAAAAAACCTAAATTGAGGAAAGCCAAGATATATGGTGAAAAATATTCCAGTTCCAACTAATAAAATTGGGAACCACCATGATCCACTTAAATTACTATCAAGCAGTATTAGAAATTCGTTAAATTGATCCATAATTTATTCCTTATTTTGCCACCAAGCTTCTAATTCTGTATAGCCACCAATATCATTACCATCTATTTTGATCTGAGGGAACGTTCTAGCTGTAGGAAAAATATTAAAGAATTCTTCTCTAGTAAAATCTTTGTCTAATTCTTTGTAAGAATATTCAAACCCTTCTCTTTCGCACAAAGCTTTTGCTTTATCGCAGTATGGACAGAAGGTTTTTCCGTATATTTCAATCATCATGATATTATTCCTTTATTGTTAATTTATTATAATCAAAATGTCATTATTTAGCCTTAAAGATAAATCAATTTTAATAACCGGTAGTTCTAAAGGTATTGGAAAGTCTATAGCTCACCAATCTGCACTTATGGGTGCTAAAGTAATTATATCATCAAGAAAGCAGGATGCTTGTGAAGCTACTGCTAAGGAGATAAATAATGATATTGGTGAAGAGGTTGCTTTTCCAATAGCTTGTAATATAGCCGATGATGATCAATTAAAGAATCTTGTAGATAAAACCATTGATACCCTAGGAAGTATTGATACTTTGATTTGTAATGCTGCAACAAATACTTTTATGGGATCAATGCTTGATATGAGCATTGAGCAGTTTGATAAAGTGATGCATAACAACATAAGGTCCAATCAACTTTTATGCAACCTATGTCTTCCAGGTATGATAGAGAAAGAAGATGGATCTATAATAATAATCTCAAGTATTGCTGCAATCAAAGGTAGTCCAATGCTGGGTGCTTATAATATCAGCAAAGCGGCTGATGTTATGATTGTAAAGAATATAGCAGCTGAATTTGGTCATAAAAATATTAGAGCTAATTCAATAGCCCCCGGCTTAATAAAAACTGACTTTGCAAAAGGGCTTTGGGAAAATCCTGATATTTTAAAAGCAGTATTACACACCAACCCCATGAAAAGAATTGGCGATCCAGATGAGATAGCGGGTGCAGCTATAATGCTTTCTTCAAAGGCAGGTACCTATATTAACGGGCAAACAATAGTCATTGATGGAGGCACTATTGCTGTCGGATAGATTGTTTTAATTCGCTGCAAAAATAATTTAATACATGGGTTTCATTTATTGATGAGACATCATAAAAATCATGACGTAAGTCATTGAGCTCAACAATAATATTTGAAATTTTTAAATTACTAAACTTTTTAGAGTTAAAACTTTTATAAGTACCGCTTAAGCTTTCATTTGTTAATTTTGACTTTAAAAGTATTTTTAACAATTCTACAAAATAGTTTACCTTTGAAACAAAGTTTATATCTAAGTCATTAATATATTTTATCGCTTGTCCCTGATCTATTTTTTGATCTAAAAATTGATTAATAATTGAAATGAATTCTTTATATGAATTATGTTTATCGCTCTGGATATCATCAACTATATTTAATGGCATTGAATAACTTGGAAAATCAGTTGATGAATAATCATTAATTCCATGTTTAATTAACCATTCATCAATTTTATATGCTGATATATGCGGTATATTGAAAACTTGACATCTGCTATAAATAGTTTGTTTTAATGACTTAGGTCTACTAGTCGTCATAATAATATATGAATATGAAGCTGGCTCTTCTAAGGACTTAAGAAGCGCATTTTGGGATTCTTCATTCATGCTGTCAGCATTCATAATACAAACAACTTTATTTTTTGATATTGATGGAGTTAGTGTTAAAAAGGAAACTACATCTTTATATCCTTTTTCATCATCCCAGTACTTAGATTCTTGTTTTTGCTTAATAATATCTTTTAAGTAAATTTTTTCTCTATCTAGAAGATAGAAATCAGGATGGTGATCTGAATTAAATAATGATTGATTTTGGGAATCCAGACCTTCATTAAAATTTGCAATTATTTTTTGTGATATTTCTCTTGCTAATATTTTTTTTCCTATACCAGATGGACCATTAATAATAATGCCATGAGGTAAATTATTAAAATTTATTTGGTTATAAATATCATTTAACCAATCATACTTTTCTATACTCATAGAATAATATCAACAAACGAGATTATGTCTTTGTGCAATTCATCAATAGATTTTTTAGCATCTAGTACTTTAATTCTATTAGGTTCATTTTGACTAAGATCTAAATAACCAGATCTAACATTTTCAAAAAAGGCTATACCAGATGATTCAATTCTATCTTTTTTATCATTAAGCTTTCTCTTAAAACCTTCCTCTACTTCAATATCAAGCAAAAAAGTAATATCAGGTACAGGACATTTAGTAAAAGTTATCAGGCTATTGATGATTTCTTGAGATAAGCCTCTTCCAAACCCTTGATAAGCTAGAGATGCATCATAGAATCTATCAAATAAAATTATATCTTTATCTGAATAATTTATTTTCTCACTGATTAATTGTGCCCTAGCAGCAAACATAAGCAATAACTCAGATTCATTAGATAAGTCAGCAGATGTATTTAATAAAATCTCTCTAATATTTTCGCCAACCTGGGTTGAACCAGGCTCTCTAAGAACTTCAGTAGAAAGACCCTTGGATTCTAAATAGGTGTCTAACATTGTTATTTGAGTAGACTTTCCAACACCTTCAACACCCTCGAAACTAATTATTTTCATTTATCCAGTCCAACCTTTTTAATCATATCCAAATGTTCGTCGTATGTTCTTGAAAAATAGTGAGAGCTAGGAGAGTTTGCTACAAAAAAGAGATATTCACCTGGTGTTGATAAAATTGCAGCTTCAATTGAACTCATTGAAGACATAGAAATAGGAGTTGGTGGTAGTCCCTTAATCATATATGTATTGTATATATTATTCTTATCAAGGATATCAGATTTTCGAATATCTCCATCAAAATTTGGAAGCAGTCCATATATAATTGTCGGATCAGCTTGAAGCTTCATACCAATACTTATTCTTTTTAAAAAAACGCCTGCTATGTCTGGTTTTTCAAAGTGATTCCCTGCTTCTTTCTCTATAATTGATGCTAATATCAATGCTTGGTATTTATTTTTTAAAATATCATTATCAGGTCTCTTCATCCATATTGTATTTAATAAATCATCGAGTTTCTTATGGCTTTTATTTAACAGATCAGAGGCCTTCATACCTTTCTTGTAAAAATATGTATCAGGATATAAAACTCCTTCTTTAAAAGGATAATTTGTTTTTATGCATATCAATAAACTACAGTCATTAATCAAAAAACTGTTTTCAAGCTCTTTTTCAATATCATAAACATTCATTCCTTCAATTATTGTTAAAGAATGGGTATATGTTTTACCTTTTACTAAAAGATCTATTATTTCTTTAAGGTCTTTATTTTCAATATTATATTCACCGGCTTGAAAAGATTTAATCGAGTTTGTATTTAAATAAATCCTAAAAAATAACTTATTTATTGAAGAGCTTAATTTTAGATTGTCGAGAACAGCATACATTGTTGAACCCTCATAAACATCAATGAAGTTTTTATCTTGAATAGGATTAGAATTTAAAAATGCTTTGTAGGGTCCAAAAAAAGATAACCATACTATAGAAACGATAAATATTGTTCTTAAAAGTAGCATTGTGTATTTATAACTCATAAAAAAACGAGATTCCAATTAAATAGAATCTCGTTTTAAATATTTTTGATTGTTAGTTATGTATATAACTAAATATTAATTCTAAATAATTTAAGAATTTGAATTAATATATTCTACAGCGTCATTAACAGTTGAAATTTTTTCTGCATCTTCATCAGCAATTTCAAGATCAAACTCTTCCTCAAGGGCCATAACTAGCTCTACTGTATCTAATGAATCAGCTCCAAGATCATCAACAAAAGAAGAATCACTTTGGATTTCATCTAATGATGTACCCAACTGATCACTAACAATTTTTTTAACTCTGTCTTCAATACTCATAAATACTCCAAGGTAAAAACGACGCTATTTTACATCTATTTATTAAAAGATGCACATTTAATTAAGGTAGTTGTTTTAATACATAAAAAGACCGCCATCAACGGAGATAGTTTGGCCAGTTATATATGAAGCATCCTCGCTTGATAGAAACACAACTAAATCTGCAATATCTTGAACTGAACCCAATCTTTTTAAAGGTATATCCTCAATGAGTTTATTTTTAGCATTATCGTCAAGATATGCAGTCATATCTGTCTCTATAAAACCTGGTGCAACTGAATTTACAGTAATGCCTCTTGAGCCAACCTCTTTAGCAAGTGATTTTGTGAAGCCACTCAAACCCGCTTTAGCTGATGAATAATTGACTTGACCAGGATTACCCATCAATCCAGATACAGAAGATATATTAATAATTCTTCCATATCTATTTTTAATCATATTTTTAATTAAAGCTTTAGTAAGGTTAAATGTTCCAGTTAAATTAGTTGAAATTACATTATCCCACTCTTCGTCTTTCATTCTTAGGAACAGTTGATCAGAAGTAATACCAGCATTATTAATTAATATGCTAGGCTTCAAATTATTATCTTTTAAGTATTCAACACAGTTATTTATTGAATTTCTATCTGCTATGTCTAATGCGAGTGGTATTAAATTATCTAATTTGCTTTCAAATTTAAATTCACTTCTAGAGGTTCCAATTACTGTATAGCCTAATTGTGCAAAACTTTCAGCAATGGCTGTACCAATTCCTCTTGATGCACCGGATATAAAGACAACTTCTTTGTTCATAATAATCCTTTAAGATCATCCTCAAAAGTTTCTGAAGACATTGATAAGATATTATCTAGTCCATTCGTTTTTGCAAGTCCAGATAAAACCTTTCCAGGACCACATTCAATTACAACTCCATCAAAAGACTTAATATATTCCATTGTTTTGGTCCATTGCACGGGTAAGGTCAGTTGCTCTATAAGTTTATTTGGTATATTGGCAATATCTTCCTCAATTTTTGCATCAACATTATGTATTATTGAAATGTCAGGTGTGATAAATGTATGTTCGTCTAATTCTTTTTTAAAGACGCTAGCAGCTTCATCCATCAAATTGCAATGTGAAGCTACGCTTACTTTTAACTGTATACACCTTTTTGCTCCAGCTTCTTTGCATTTATTAGCAGCAATTGTTGCTGCTTCATCAGAACCAGCTATTACTACTTGATTTGGCGAATTTATATTGGCGGGACTTATAACTTGACCAGTTTCCTCTTCAACAGCCTTACAGATTTGATTTATCTCATTAAGGTCTAAATTTAGGATTGCAAACATTGAGCCCTTTTGTGAGTTTTCCATGCACTTACCACGTTTATGCACCAGTGAAATAGCATCATCAATTTTGATTGAATTCGAAGCAAGTAATGCAGAATACTCACCTAGTGAGTGTCCTGCTAACAGATTTGGGGTTATATCAAAAAGATCTAAAAATTTTTTGTAATATAAATACGATGCAATTACTAATGCCGGTTGAGTTATTGATGTTTTATTAAGATCTTCTTCTGGACCATTTTTAATACAGTCAACTATGTCGGTATCTAAAACTTCTTTAGATATTTTAGTAATATTATCAAGCTCATCTTCTGAAAAAGAATTGAGCATGCCGATGGATTGTGAACCTTGACCTGGAAAGATTAGACTTATATGCCTTGGCATAATCTATTTAAACAGAGGTTTCTTCTGATTCCTCTTTTTCAACTTTTCTTAAATCTTTAACAAGTCTACCCTTATAAAAACCATCTTTGGTCATTTGATGACGTGCATGCTTTTCACCAGAAACTGGATCAATAGATAGAGTTGATGCTTTAAGAGAGTCATGAGATCTTCTCTGCCCTCTTCTAGATCTTGTTACTTTACTTTTTTGAACTGCCATAGTTACCCTTAAAAAAAACGTATCCTATCAAAATTATAGGATTATTGGTAGGTATATTTACTTTAATATATCTAAGAGTATTGTGAAAGCTTCATCAATTTCAGACTTAGCGTGAATCTTTATTCCATCTTGGTCGACAAACCTTATTTCTGATGAATGAAGTGCCATTCTTTTAATTTTTTTAGGTGATATCGTCTTACTAAAATTTTTATCTCCATATTTAGCATCATTTAGTATTGGATGTCCTATATGACTGCTTTGAACTCTAATCTGGTGAGTTCGTCCTGTAAAAATATCTATTTCTACAAAACAACTAGAATTTAATAGTTTTTTTAATTTAAATGATGATATTGCTTCTTTACCATTATCAGAATTCACAAAAGATTTGCTTTGATCAATGAAATGTTTATCAATCAATGTATTAACTTTTATGGTCTTCTTTAAATGGCCTTTAATAATAGCCACATACTTTTTTTTAACTTTATTTGAAGCTAGTTGGTTGTTGAACCATTTATTTGATTGTTTATTTCTTGATAAAACAAGACAACCTGAAGTTTCTTTATCTATTCTGTGACATAAATCAATTGAACTACCATAAATATCCCTTGCTATATCAATAATGCCAAAATTATTTTTACTACCAGAATGAACTGAAATTCCATAGGGCTTGTTAATTACTAAAAAATTATTA
>CACPON010000019.1 GCA_902635645.1 uncultured SAR86 cluster bacterium | reverse complement strand
TAGATACTAGAGGAAGTATTTCATAACCCATTAATGTTCCTGCTCCAAAAAGCTCTCTAATGGTAGCAACACCAATTAAAATAACACTATAGCCAAGTCCATTACCAAGACCGTCAAAGAAACTTAGTAAAGGCTTTTCTTTCATAGCGAAGGCTTCAGCTCGTCCCATCACAATACAATTAGTAATTATAAGGCCAACAAAAACTGACAATTTTTTGCTAGTTTCATAATCATATGCCTTTAATAATTCATCAACAACAATAACTAACGATGCAATGATAGTCATTTGAACGATTATTCTAATGCTACTTGGAATATGATTTCTTATTAAAGATATAAATAAATTTGAAAATGCACAAACACTTGTTAAAGCAACGCACATTACCAAAGTAACTGTTAGATTGTTTGTAACAGCTAAAGCAGAACATATGCCTAAAATCTGAAGAGTTATTGGATTCTCATCGATAAGCGGTTTAAATAAAGCTTCTTTATATCTATTAAGATTCATAATCTAATTCACTAAATAAATTTGCATAACCAGAATCACTAAACCAATATTTAATCATATTGCTTACACCCCTACTTGTAATAGTGGCGCCAGATAGTCCATCGACTTTATATGCTAGATTGGAGTCATCTTCAGGAACCTTCCCTTTAATAACTTCTAATACAACCTCATCATCTTTATAAAGTTGTTTACCTGGCCATAGGGCCTTCCATTTTGGATTATCAACTTCGGCACCAAGACCTGGAGTCTCTTTATGCTCATAAAATTCAAGACCAGCAACTGTATTAAAATCATTTTCAATAGAAATATAACCAAACAAAGTTCCCCATAAACCATAACCTCTTACAGGAAGAATAACTTTGTTAATAGAGTTATCGTCATTACGCAATAAGTAGAATTTCCCAACATTTTCTCTATTTTTAATAATAGCAATGTCTTCTGAAGTTGAAAGAGATTTAGAATAGTTGCTGTCTCTTGTTGCAGCAATTTGATCGTAATCACCTTTATGCTCAGATAAAAATTCTTCTAAAGATGAGCCAGTTAAAAGTTTACCTGAATTAAAATCAATATATTTGGGCTCAAGGGTCTCGAATTGTTCTTTAATGTCTTTAGAGGGATCAAAAATACCAGCCGCTTGAAGAATTTTCATCCTTTTATCATTGGCTTTGTTCTCATTTTGCATATCTCGCAGACTTACAGCAGTTGAAGATACAACGAAAGAACAAATTAAGCATATTGCAAATGCAACACCTAAAGTTTTTACTATTGAATCATTCATTGCGCCAAAGCCTTTCTTCTGTTTATATTTGAAACCATAACCATATGATCAATTACTGGAGCCAGTAAATTAGCAAAAAGAATTGCTAACATCATGCCTTCAGGAAACGCTGGATTAATAACCCTTATTAATACAACCGTGACACCTATTATAAACCCATAAATCCATCTTCCGGTATTAGTTCCAGAACCAGAAACAGGTTCTGTTGCCATAAAAACCAAGCCAAATGCAAAACTTCCTATGACTAAATGCCAATACCAAGGAATTGCAAACATAGGATTGGTATCAGAACCCACTATATTTAGGATTCCAGACATAAATATCATTCCTAACATAGTTGCAACAACTATTCTCCAAGATGCTACTTTTGTAGCTAGAAGAATTATTAATCCTATGCCAATAGCTATTATTGAGGTTTCACCTATGGAACCTGGTATATATCCTAGAAATGCATCCATCCAATCAAAGTTTTGATTAATACCAGCCATACCGCTTTCTGCTGCTACTCCTAATGCTGTTGCTCCACTATAGCCCTCTGGAACAATGTTATTATCAGCCAAACCTGCAATCCAAACTTTATCTCCTGATATTTGTGAAGGATAGGCAAAATATAAGAACGCTCTTCCTGTTAATGCCGGATTAAGGAAGTTTTTACCAGTTCCACCAAATATCTCTTTACCAATTACTAATCCAAATGTGATACCAAGGGCTGCTTGCCACAATGGTAAATCAGGCGGACAACTTAATGAAAATAAGACAGTAGAAACAAAAGCTCCCTCATTTATTTCATGTTTTCTAACGACTGCAAATAAAGTTTCCCAACCAATTCCAACCACAAATACGGTTATGTAAATAGGCATAAAATAGCATGCACCAAACCATAGCTTTGAAATAAAGCTTGATGAGTCGTAACCCACTAAACTTACTAAATAATGATGCCAATCACCTGTATTTAATTGATTAATGGATTCTAAATACTCAAGTGAATGAGCACCAAGATTATACATACCAAAAAACATTGCTGGAAAAGTAGATAACCATACGATTACCATAATTTTTTGGATATCAACACCATCACGAACATGAACTGGATTTGAGGTTTTTGTTTGCGTTGAAAATACAAAATTTTCTACAGCATCAAATAATGGGAACCATTTTGAATATTTACCCTCACCAACAAAATTTGGTTTGATAGAATTTATGTAATTTCTTAAACCCTTCATTGTTCTAAATATAGTTCATTTAAATTATTAGCAAGTATTGAACAATAGTCATACTTACTAGGACAGATGTAAGAGCATATAGCTAAATCTTCAGGTGCTAGTTCTAGCATTCCTAAATCAACAGCTTGTTCTCTATCACCTACTACCAATGCTTTTAATAATTGCGGAACTAATATGTCCATAGGAAGGACTTCATCATACGATCCAACTGGAACTATAGCTCTATCACCACCGTTCACTGAGGTATTAAATATAAACTTAGAAGGCTTTAACAATGAAGAAATAAAAACATTTAATTTTGAATGTAAGTGTGAGCCAGGCATTAACCAATTTAAAAATATATCATTAGCTTCGTCAGGAATTGCAGAAATAAGAGAGTCATAAAACCCTAGATAATTCATTACACCCTCAGATGCGTGACCATAAAGAACTGAACCTGAAATAATTCTAGATCCAGATTCAATTTTACCTGCAGTAATTTCATCAATATTTCCTGAAATCCTAGCTTTAATTAATGATGGATTAAATACAGATGGGCCACCAAGCGCAATTGTCTTGTGCGTTCTCAATGAATTATGCTCAAGAAGATATCCAATAGAGATTAAGTCTTGAAATCCAATGGTCCATGCTACTCTTTTTAAATTAACAGGATATATTTTATTAATGTGTGTGCTGGATAGACCAGTTGGATGAGGACCAGAAAATTGATGATAATGAACATTATCAATTGAAGTATCAAAATCAGAATTTTGATAACAGCAATGAACAGGACATGAAAATGATTCAGATAATACTTTTAATGCTAGATTGAAATATTTCAAATCATCTTGAATTATATGATATGGATCTATAGCAAGCGGATTGGTATCACAAGCATTTATAAACAATGCATCTGGATTAGCTTCTACCCCTGGTGTCCTATTAAATGGTCTTGACCTGAAACCATTCCAGAGACCTGACTCAATTAGAAGAGATTTAACATTGCTTGTATCAAAATGAACGTACTCTTCGTTATCGGAAATCTCAATGTCAATTGATAAAAACTTTCTTTTATCTCCTCTACTGATTTCTTTAACAATGCCCCCTGCTGGAGATGTATAAAAAACACCGGGATTTTTTTTATCTTCAAAAATTTTGGTTCCTCTTTTGACAGAGTCACCTGATTTAACAAGCATGGTTGGCTTCATGCCAGTAAAATCATTGCCTAATATAGACACAGATGTTACTTTGGGAGTATCTGTAATTACAGGGTCAGGAATACCAGAAATTGGTAAATCTAGACCTTTAGAAATTTTTATCACGTGTGCTTAGCCTAAGTATATTTAAATCAATCAAAAACGTGATGATTATAAATGTAAAGAGGCCTTGATTCTAGCGTTTTATTGAATTGGTTTAGGAAATCTTTTTAAGGAAATTCCAGCTACTTTTTTAGCTAAATTAATAACTTGTTTAGAGTATCCATATTCATTATCGTACCAACAATACAGGGTAACTCTTTTACCATTTGTTATGGTTGCTTGAGAATCAATAATTGAAGCAAAAGGACTTGAGTAAAAGTCTGTTGAAACAATCTCAGGTGAGTTAACAAAACCAATAGTTTCTCTATATTTTGAATGAAACGCCATTGATTTTAGGTAATCGTTAAGCTCTTTTCTACCAACTTCTTTATCTAAAACCAATGAAAGTATTGCTAAACTTACATTTGGGGTCGGAACCCTAATGGCATTTCCTGTTAATTTACCATCTAATTCAGGTATAGCTTTTGAGACAGCTTTTACAGCACCGGTTGTGGTTATTACCATATTTAATGGAGCTCCACGGCCTCTTCTGTCACCTTTATGGTAATTATCAATCAAGTTCTGATCATTAGTATATGAGTGAACAGTCTCTATATGTCCACCATCTATACCATACTGATCATTAATAACCTTTAATACAGGAACAATTGCATTCGTTGTGCATGAAGCGGCTGAAATAATATTATCTGAATCTTCTAAAGTCGAATCATTTACTCCGTAAACAATATTTTTAATATTTCCCTTTGCTGGTGCTGTAAGAATTGTCTTTGAAGCTCCTGAATCAATGTGTTTAGAAAGCCCATCTTCATCTCTCCATACTCCTGTATTATCTATGACAAGTGGGTCATGTATATCATGATCAGCATAATTAACATCAGCTGGGCCTGAAGCATAGATAATTTTTACAGGATTTCCATTGATAACGAGTAAAGAGTTTTCTTCATCAACTCTTACTGTTCCATCAAAAGAGCCATGAACAGAGTCTCTTGTTAATAAACTTGCTCTTTTATAAATATCATCGTCACCTGCTTTTCTAATAACAACAGCTCTTAATCTATAGTAATTACCAGGGCCAGTATTTTGGATCATCATCCTAGTAACAAGACGACCAATTCTACCAAAACCATATAAAACAATATCTTTAGGTGATTTAGGTCTAGATGATTCAGCATTTATTACATCAGCAAGTTCAACATTTATGTATTCGCTTAAACCAGAAGTATCATTTTTCAGTTCACTAAAATTTGAGTATTTTACTGCTAATTCACCAATGTCTATTTCACAATCAGCTAAATTTAGACTATCAATGCACTGAAGCATTGGAAATGTTTCTAATTCGCTTAACTCATTATCGTCTGATTGACGAGCAAACCTATGAGCTTTCATAATTTCGACTGGAGACTGATTAACTAAAGATTTTCCATATATAAGAATATTTATACCATCGCGATATAGTCCACCTATGATTGGGACCATTAATTCAGCAAGTCCTTCCCTCCACTTCCAATCACCAAATGAATCTTGAGGTAATATACGGTCCTGACGTTTAGTGGATTGAAAGCTTAGATCTCTTTTATCATCCATATTTTTGTAAAAAATTTACATTAATAAATTATTTTAATCGATAAAGGTTTAAATAAAAATCATTTATTTAGAGAATGATTTTAGATGGTAATCAGCGTTACCAAACATAGCATCAATAGCAACCATCTTTTTTAAATAATGGCCAATCATCATTTCTTCACTAACACCCATACCACCATGAAGTTGAACAGCATTTTGTGCAGATAACTTACCAAATTTTCCAACATGAGCTTTTAAAGCAGAAACATGTCTAAACTTATCTTCAGAATCAGCATCAACTTCTAACATAGCTTTAAATAAAAGTGATTTAGCAAGCTCACTATCAATAAACATATCTACCATACGGTGTTGTAAAACTTGGAAATTTGATATCGGCTGATCAAATTGCTCACGTTCTTTTGTGTATTGAACTGTCTTGTGATAACAAGAAACCATGCAACCAACAGCTTCAGCACTAATGCATAAAGTTGCAAGGTTAATAGTTTCAGTAAGAAGATTTTGCGCCTCATCACCAGATGCAATTACATCTGAATCCTGAATAGATACATTTTCAAAGGTAAATTCAGCACATGTCTTTTCATCAATAGTTCTAAAAGTATTAAAAGAAACACCATCAGCAGTTGTATCGACTAGCACTAAAGATAATTCTCCATTCCTAACACAAGAAACAATTACTTTTGACGCATTATTACCATTTAATACAAGTGTTTTAGTACCGTTGAGTTTATTATCAGATACATTCGTATCAGGTTTTAAGTATTCATATGAATGAGCAGCCTCAGCGTATGCAAGCGATACATGCATAGAGCCTGAACAAATATTTTCTATAAGCTCTACTTTACCTTCAAAGTTAGATTTATCTAAAACAGAACCAGCTAAAACAACATTAGATAAATATGGTTCTATCACAAGTGATTTCCCAAATTCTTCAAATAATATAGAAAGCTCTACTGGGCCAAAACCAAAACCACCTGATTCTTCTGAAAATGGCATTGATAACCAACCCTGTTCTGCAAATAATGACCAAGCATTTGCATCAAAATCATCTTCTGATTTCACTACTTCTTCTCTTTTATAAAAATCGTATTCTGTTTCACAAAATTTCTGAATCTGTTCTCTGAGCATTACCTGCTCTTCTGTATAACTTAAATTCATTTTTAAACTCCTAGTACAAATTTAGAAATAATATTTTTTTGAATCTCGTTACTACCGCCATATATAGATGTTTTTCTAAAGTTTAAGAATTTTTCTAATGAAACAGCTGCATGCTCAGGACCAGATGGCTTATCGTTTGATCCATAGCCCCCTGCTCCAGGATACATTAATGCATATTCACCTGCTGCCTCAACAAAAAGCTCAGTAAGACCTTGTTGTATTTCTGTACCTTTAATTTTTAAAATAGATGATTCAGCACCTGGATGACCACCATTCTCAAGATCTGATAGTAGACGTAATTCTGTCATTTCTAGAGCAGATATAGCAATTTCCATTTCAGCAACTTTCTTATCTAAATCTGAATTATTTAACTCAGCAACAACTTCTTTTAACTCATTAAGAGCTCTCATAGAAGCTCCAACAGCAGCTATACCAAATCTTTCATGAGCAAGTAAGAATTTTGCGTATGTCCAACCTTTACCCTCTTCACCAACTAAGTTCTCTACCGGAACTTTTACATCTGTGAAAAATACAGAGTTAACTTCGTGATCACCATCAATAGTTATTATTGGTTTAACTTCTATACCAGGAGTTTTCATATCAACCAAAAGGAACGATATGCCTTCTTGTTTCTTACCAGTAGAATCAGTTCTAACTAATAAAAAGATCCAATCAGCATTTTGAGCTAAAGTCGTCCATGTCTTAGAACCATTAACTACATAATGATCACCGTCTTTGACAGCTTTTGTTTTGAGTGATGCTAAATCAGAACCGGAACCTGGTTCAGAATAACCCTGACACCACCAAGTATTAAAATCTAAAATATCAGGTAAGAACCTTTTCTTTTGTTCTTCGTTTCCAAATGTCCAAATTACAGGTGCAACCATGCTTACACCGAAAGCTAAAAGCGGCGGACAGCCTGCCATTCCGAACTCTTTATTAAATAAATATAGTTGAGTTGCGCTCCAACCAGTACCACCATATTCAACAGGCCAGTTATAACCCATCCACCCTTTAGCAGATAGAGCTTTATGGTAATCAACCATATCTTGTCTAGTAAGGTGTTCACCTTTATCCATTTTATCTTTAACATGCTTTGGATAGTCGTTAGCCAACCATTCTCTTAGCTCATCTCTAAAAGCTAAATCTTCTTTTGAAAAATTAATGTCCATAATTACCTATATTATTTTTGAGTTGATAGAATACGCACAACATTATACAAGTATTTGTAAAAAATTTACCATTAAATGCATAAAAATAACGACCATAGGTTCGCACATCAATTGATTGATAAATATCATGATTCTGATACTTCTTTATGCATTGTTGTTAAAGATAGTAAGGAAGCTAGACTCATAAATAATGAACTGTCTTTATATTTAAATTCAGAAAATATTAACTATTTTCCAGAAAATGAAATACTACCTTACGACCATTTCTCTGCTCCCGATAATATTTTAAGCGATCGATTCTCGATTCTAAATTCATTAGATAAAGGAAAGAAAATTATCATTACAACAATAAAAAGTTTATTTGAGCTATATCCTACAAAAGATTTTTTTCAATCAAAAGAAACTTTCAATTTAGGTGATTCTTTATCAATAAATAAACTTGAAAAAATTCTTATTTCTCTTAATTACGAAAAGGTAAATAGAATTGAAGGCATTAATCAATATTCTCTTAGAGGAGGAATTATAGATATTTATACTCCCATATATAGAAACCCCTTAAGAATTGAAATTTTTGATGATTCAGTTGAGTCAGTTAGATTCTTTGATCTTGAAACACAATCATCTATTGAAAAATCGAATAATTTTAGACTTTCTAAAAGCTCTTTATATACATTTGATGATCATAATTTAAAAATATTTCGAGATAATTGGAGAGAATATTTTCAAGAATATGACGAAAGACATTGTGAAATATTTCAAAATTTAAATACCTCTAGAAAAGCAGAGGGTTCAGATATTTACTTGCCATTATTTTTTTCAAAAACTTCAAATTTTTTTGAAATATTTGATAGTCATTCATTCATTGTATTAGATAATTTTGATGATGAAATAGACTTATACAATAACTATATTCAACAAAGATTTGATGACGAGAATATAGACTCACAAAGACCGTTATTATCACCTAACGATTTATTTTGTTCGTTAGAAACTATTAAAAATAAACTCCCACAGAAAATTATCTGGGATTTTGATATTTATGAAGATTTTAATTATAAAGATATTAATGAGCTTATTAACGATATTGATCAAAGCAAATTAGAAAAGTATAAAATTATCATAATTACATCACTTCAAAGTGAATATGAAACATTGTTTGATAAATTTAAACCAAATATCAGAGAAATAAAAAATATTGCTGAAGCTTCATTTGGAATAAATTTAATGATTTCTGACATTGTTAGACCTATTCATATGAAAGATAAACTTATTATTTTTAATAATGAATACAAACAAGATTCAAACTTAATATTTCTAGAGACTCAGGAAAGAAAATCGGCAACGCATAACAGAGATCAACTATTTAGCGATGGCGATTATGTTGTTCATGAGAATTATGGTATCGGCATATATGAAGGTTTAGAGGTTGTAGAAACTAACAATAATTCAAATGAATATATGAAGATTATGTATTCTTCAAATGAAGCCTTATATGTTCCACTTAGAAATGTTGATTTAATTAGTAAGTATCACAAAAATGATTTAACTGAAACTATAAAACTTGATTCTTTATCATCTAATAAGTGGCTAAAAAATAAAGAAAAAGCTCAAAAAAGAGCATATGATCACGCCGCTGAAATATTAGATATCGAATCAAGAAGACTTGAATCTACTGCGTTTGTTTTAAGAGTTAATGATGAAGATTTAAATATTTTTAATAAGGATTTTCCATTTAAAGAAACTGCAGATCAATTAGAAGCAATTAGTGCCATTCAGAAAGATATAGCTTTAGTTAAACCTATGAATAGAGTTTTATGTGGAGATGTTGGCTTTGGTAAAACTGAAGTTGCCATGAGATCTGCTTTTGTATCAATTAATTCAGACAAGCAAGTAGTTTTGTTATGTCCAAGCACCGTTCTGAGCGAACAACACTATGAATCATTTTTAGAAAGATTTAAAAATACAGGCGCATCTATAAAACTAATTAATAGACATACTTCTAAAAAAAATAAAGATAATTATGTAAAAGAATTTAATGATAAAAATATTGATATAGTTATTGGTACGCATGCATTATTTACTTGTGGTATTGATTTTTCTAATACTGGTATTTTGATTGTAGATGAAGAACATAAGTTTGGAATCAGACAAAAAGATCTTATTAAGAGCAAGCAAGAAAATATACATATACTCTATTTATCAGCAACACCCATTCCTCGAACAATGAATTTTATATTTTCAGGTTTAAAAGAATTTTCTTTCTTACACACACCACCGTCTAATAGATTGAGTATCAAATCTTTTCTTAAGGTTGAAACTCATCAGCTTTTCAAAGAGGCTATTTCAAGAGAAATATCAAGAGGTGGTCAATGTTTTATAGTGCAAAACAATATTGGCAAAATGAATTCTCTAAAAAATCAACTAAGCAAGCTATTACCTGATATTAAAATTGATATCGCACACGGTAAATTAAAGAAAGATGAAATATCAAATGTTATGAGAAGCTTTGATACTGGATCGCTGGATGTTCTGATTTGTACAACTATCGTAGAAATGGGCTTAGACATACCAAATGCAAATACAATGTTAATTATAGATTCTCAAAATTTTGGATTATCACAGCTTCATCAGCTGAGAGGTAGAGTTGGAAGATCTGCAAAACAAGGTTATTGCTATTTTTTAACTCCTTCACCTGAATTATCTAAGATTGCAAAAAATAGATTAGATTCAATAATCAAGCTTTGTAATTTAGGTTCTGGATTTTTCATTGCTCAAGAGGATCTTGAAATTAGAGGCGGTGGAGAAATCTTAGGTGAAAAACAAAGCGGCCACATTAATACTATTGGTATGAGCTTATATTTATCGATGTTAAAAAATGCAATAAATACCTTTAAAAATAATGATGAAAAAGAGTTTATAAATACAGAAATAAATTTTTATGACTCATCTTATATTAACGACTCCTATCTGCCCTCCCCAGTTGAAAGATTAAAAATTTATAAAAATCTTAATAATGCATCTT
Organism: uncultured SAR86 cluster bacterium; assembly: GCA_902635645.1. Classification (GTDB taxonomy): domain Bacteria; phylum Pseudomonadota; class Gammaproteobacteria; order Magnimaribacterales; family D2472; genus SCGC-AAA076-P13. The sequence continues at coordinate 4,210 of CACPON010000019.1, read as the reverse complement.
CTATTAATGATATTAATAATATTTCAGAAGATTTAAGAGACAGATGTGGTTTATTTACAAATGAAGTTCAAAATTTGATAGATGATTCCAAGCTATTAGTGATGATTAAAAATACGGGCGTTATAAATATTAAATCTAATTCCTCAAAGACATCATTATTGCTCTCTGCAAATATTAATAAATCTGTTTTTGAGAATATATTGACTCTAGTAACAAACAAGCCCAATATTTATTCTATTAATAAAGAAAATAAATTTGTTATCGAGTTAAGTGAAGATAATTCATCCCTTAGAAGAAAAACAGTTATAAAGTTATTAAATGAAATTATTTAAATTATTATTTGTATCACTTTTTTTAAGTTCTCTATCAGCAAATTCAGAATTAAATTTAGATTTAAAAGAATATGAAATAGAAATAATAATTTTTAAGCACACTAATGTTTTGACTGATGAAAAATTTGATGAAGAATTTACAACACCTTTAATTGAAACAGTATCTTTTTATAAACCAACCTTACAGATCAATGAAAATGCCTATCAATCAAAACCAAAAGATAATTTTTTTAATAGGCTGTTCAAGGATTTTAATCCAATAAAAAAAAGCAATAATGTTTTAACAAAAGATCAAAATATTTCAAAAGTATCTAATCCAAAAACTTGGTATAGAAAAACTGATAACTTAGTGGTTTTAAAAAAGATAAATAATAAATTAGAAACCAATAGTAACTATGAGTTATTAGATAGTTTTAAATGGATACAAAATATTGATTACAAGGATAATGCTCGATTCTTATTTTATGAAGATAAGCAAAAGGAATATGGACTATATTTAAAATTTTATAGAAGTAGATTCCTTCATGCAGATTTAAAATCATATTTAGGTGTTATAGGTAATGACTCTATTGATATTACAAAAGATAAAATTGCTAAGTTTGAAAAAAAAATATTAGAAACTAATAAAGAGAAAAATAAAGATTTAAAAAATGATCTAAAAATTGAATTAAATAAGCCTAACAAGTATGTAGATATAAATAGTAGTGAAATTGAACCTACATTAAATATACCCAATTCTAATAAAATCAATATCTTTATTGATGAACAAAGAAGAATATTTAATGAAGAAATACATTATTTTGATCATCCAATGTTTGGATTAATAATATCGATAAAAGAAATTTAGCTACTTATAGTAGGCATTATCATCAATAGAATGATCTGTTGAGTCTTTAACAGATTTTAACTCCGGTATTTGTTCTAATAGAGTTTTTTCAATTCCATCTTTAAGCGTCACATCTACCATGCCACATCCTTGACAACCTCCTCCAAATTGAAGGATAGCTTCACCTTGGTCTGTAAATTTAACAAGACTTACTTCTCCTCCATGAGATTCAAGCATTGGATTGATTTCATTGTATATAACATAGTTAATCCTATCTTCAGGAGGACTGTCCGGAGATATATTAGGCAATCTTGCATTTGGAGCTTTTATAGTTAGTTGACCACCAAAAGTATCATTATCATAATTAACTTCTGCATCTACTAAAAAAGGAATACTTCTTTCCTCTACATGAACAGTAATCTTATCAAGCTTAAGAATAGTATCATCTTTATCTGCCTCTTCTGGTTTACAATAAGCTAAACATGTCTCAGCTTTTGGTGTGCCAGGGTCAGATATAAAAATTCTGACAGCAAGATTAGGTTCATTTTTATCTTGAAGAAGTTTTGCTAAATACTCTTCAGCTGATTCTGTAATATTTACAATTTTTTCCATAAATATATGTGGTTTAAAAGAATAATTGATTCATTATTGGGCATCAGAACAAAGCAAGACTTTGAAAAAGATATTAAACAATTCTCAATAATAAAAATAATTATCTTATTTATTCTTATCAATATAACATTTATAGGGCTAATATTTTTTATAACAAGATTCTTTATCAATTAAATGAATAAATTTCAGATAGCAACATCATTAATAGAGGAACATTATAAAGATAATATTGTAATTAATTTAAGTCCTTCTTATGGCTATAGATTAAGATGTGAATTTGGCTACAAGAATAATTTTTATACTATTTATTCCCCTTCAGGAGAGATAGTTTATTTAAACACTTTTGCAATAGCTAGGCCTTTTATTCAAGCTTTAATGCCAAAACTCTTAAATCAAATAAATAAATCGAATGTTCTTAAAACTAAATTATTTCAAATTAACTTTAGATCAAATAGAAAAAACAGAGTTTTAGTGTCACTGATTTATCACAAATTATTAGATGATGAAATTAAGGGTTTAGCAGATAAAATCGCAAATATTTTAGATATTAGAATTAATCTCAGATCCAAAAATAATTTATATTCAACTCACTGTGACCTGCTAGAAGATGATATAGAAAATCTAGAAACGATACTTTATCAAACTGACCAATCTTTCTATCAACCGAATTATTTTCATATGCCTGAAATGGTTACAAAGGCAATGAGTTTTATAAAAGATCCAAAAGATCTCTTAGAACTATACTGTGGATCTGGTACATTTTCTCTCCCAATGAGAAAATTATTTAATAAGATATTTGCAACTGAGAATAACCGTCAATCAATAAGGTGCCTAAATAAATCAATTGATGAGCAAAATATTAAAAATATTTTTCATGCAAGACTTTCAGCTGAAGAGGTTTCTGAATTATTTGCAGGAAGAGTTTTTAAAAGAATGAACGGAATAAACATCTCAGATTTTAACTTTTCACATGTACTAGTTGACCCGCCTAGAGCTGGATTAGATAAAGATGTGATAAGTCTGATTAGTAAATTTAAAAATATAATTTACATTTCATGTAATTATGAAACATATGAAAGAGACGTAAAAAATTTAAAAGGTTTCACTATTAAAAATATAGAAATTTTTGATCAATTTCCTAATACTAAACATCTTGAAATAGTATCTTTATTATCAAGAGAATAAAGAAAATATATTTAATTAATATACATGAAAAGTCTGCAGAAACTTGAATATAAACATATTTTGAATGTATAAATAAATATTCATCAAATACCTTGGGAGGGGAATTATGGATTTATTTACAAGTGTTTCTTATGAGATTGAATTATGGAACCTTTTTGCAAGTTCAAGAGGAGCTAATGCAACTATTTTTCTTGCTACAGTAATAGCTGTTTGGGTTGCTGCAAGATTCAGCAGCGTTATGGTTGATAAAGGCGCAAATACCGTTGCAAAATTAATTGGTACAGCTTTTGCTATATCTGTATTTTTAATTGGGTTAAATCTAGCTGGATTAATCAATGGGACCTACGAAGGTCATGCAATGGCTTTAAATGCACTTGATGTTGCAAATGGTGATATTGATCTTGGAGCTGGTTCACAGGGTTGGCTAGCAGCACAAGCTGAGGGAAATATGATTAGCACATTAGGTGGCTGGATGTTTTATATCTCAGGTCTATTAATTGCTGTGTTACCACTCTGGTTAAATCCTAGCGATTAATTTTTTTACATCTTAAGGCACTTTAATTAGTGCCTTTTTTTACTTTACTTTGTATTAGCATAGTAATACACTAGCACGCATGAAAAACTTGAATGAAATATTTTTATTACTTAAAAGTAAAAATGAAGTAGATGATTTTTTAAAAGATCTATGTACACCTGCTGAATTAAAGGCATTAGAAGAGCGCTGGGCTGTAGCACAACTTTTATATGAAGATAATTTATCTTATAGGGAGATTGCTGCTAAATTAAAAACTAGTACAACAACTGTAACTAGGGTAGCTAGATTTCTATCAAGCGAGCCTTATCAAGGATACAAAAGAATTCTTAAAAGGATAAATAAATGAAGAATAGATTAACTATTGCTGTTCAAAAAAAGGGTCGTCTCTTTGAACAAAGTATTGATTTGATTAAAAAGTCTGGTATTAATTTCTCAACTAAAGGTGATAATTTATTAGCAAAATCTAATAATTTACCCATTGATATTCTTTTTGTAAGAAGCGATGACATACCCTCTCTTGTTTCAAACGGAGATGCTGATTTAGCTATAGTCGGTGAAAACGTATTACTAGAAAAATCATTATTTAAAAGAACCTATATTGATAAAGTCCTTAATTTAGGATTTTCAAGATGCAGGCTATCTTTTGCATGCCCAGAAAATATAAATATTAAATCTTTTAAAGGTAAAAAAATTGCTACCTCATATCCAAATACAGTTAAA
>CACPON010000018.1 GCA_902635645.1 uncultured SAR86 cluster bacterium | reverse complement strand
CTCATATCGAAGAGGTCTATCAAAATACTCCCTTAAATAATTTCGAGCAAACAAAATTTAAAGACTTACTAGAAAATAGATTTCCAAAATACAAAGCAATGTTTGAAAAAGCATCAGAGGAAACTTCTATTGATACCGATCTTTTGGCAGCTATTTCTTTTCAAGAATCTCAATGGGATCCAAAGGCAAAATCTAATATGGGTGTAAGAGGAATGATGATGGTAACCCTTGAGACTGCTGCATTAGTTGGAGTTGAAAAACGGCTCAATCCTGAACAAAATATCATGGGGGGTGCCAAGTATTTAGCAATACTACAAGAAAGAAATATATACGGAAAAACAACCGCAGATCAATTATCTATATCACTAGCTAAATATAACCTAGGCCCTACAAATATCATCAACATAGCCAAGGAAATTGATAAAGAGCCTGATGAAATTACATGGCCAGATCTTGAAAGTGAGCTAAAAAATATTAGCGGTGAAGATGTAAATTTAATTGATGTGAACGGTTATTCAAGAGGCCAGCAAGCTATTGATTATGTTAATCGAATAAAGAACTATTACAAATTATTAGCTGCTCATTCATGCACTCAGCCTAAAGATCAATTAACTTTCTTTTAAGATATTTCATCTTATCTCTGCACTGCGCTGCCTTCTCAAATTCCATCTCTTTAGCATAGACATACATCTGATTTTCTATCTGTTCGATTGATTTACTCAAGTCCTCAACAGAGTCTTCTTTAATTTTAAAAGGTAAAGATTTTTCTATGTCTTCTTTCTTAATTTTTGCTTTGCCTTTTATAACTCTTGCGCCCTCCATAATGTCTTTAACTTTTGTGTTAATTGACTTAGGAGTAATATTATTTTCATCGTTATATTTTTCTTGAATAGATCTTCTCCTATTAGTTTCTGCAATTGCTCTTTCCATCGAGCCGGTCATTTTGTCGGCATATAAAATTGCTTTTCCTCTTAAATTTCTTGCTGCCCTTCCTATGGTTTGAATCATAGTTGTTTCAGACCTTAAAAATCCCTCCTTGTCTGCATCCAAAATTGCAACCAAACTTACCTCTGGAATATCTAACCCTTCTCTTAATAAATTAATACCAACTAAAACATCAAATTTTCCAAGTCTTAAATCACGAATAATTTCTACTCGCTCAACCGTATCGGTATCCGAATGCATATATCTTGCTGAGATTCCATTTTCATCTAAGTAATCAGTAAGATCCTCTGCCATTCTTTTTGTAAGAGTTGTAATTAAAACTCTTTCTTTTAATGCAACTCTCTCATTACACTCACCAATTACATCATCAATTTGAGTAGATGCTGGTCGAACTTCAACATCAGGATCGGTTAAACCGGTCGGTCGTACAAGCAATTCGACAAGATTATCTTGATGCTCTTCTTCGTATCTGCTTGGAGTAGCTGAAACATAGACCCTCTGAGGCGCTAAAAGCTCCCATTCATCGAATTTTAGAGGTCTATTGTCCATGGCCGAAGGCAGCCTAAACCCGTATTCTACAAGGGTTTCCTTCCTAGAACGGTCACCTTTGTACATAGCGCCTATTTGAGGAACAGAAACGTGAGATTCATCGATAAAAACTATTGCATTTTTAGGAATATAATCAAATAAGCAAGGTGGCGACTCTCCCGGATTCCTTCCAGACAAGTATCTTGAGTAGTTCTCAACTCCCTGACAGTAACCAAGTTCGCGCATCATTTCAATGTCATAGTTTGTTCGCTCTTCTAGTCTTTGAGCTTCAACTAATTTGTTGACTGATCGAAGATACTCCAGTCGTTCTTTTAACTCCTCTTTAATGCTATCAATACAATTTAGTACTGTTTCTTTCGGAGTTACATAATGTGTTTTTGGAAATATAGTTGCTCTTGGCACTTCATTAATAATTGCTCCAGTCAGAGGATCAAACCAAGATAGCTTTTCAATCTCATCGCCAAATAATTCTATCCTCAGTGCTTCATTATCTGAATCAGCCGGATATACATCAATAGTATCTCCCCTCACCCTAAAAGTGGCTCTTCTGAAATCTAGATCGTTTCTTGTGTATTGCAGAGATGAAAACCTTCTTAATAAATCTCTTTGATTAATAATATCTCCTCTATCTAAATGGACTACCATTTTTAAATAGGATTCAGGAGCGCCCAAACCATAAATCGAAGATACCGTTGCAATTACGATGGTATCTTTTCTTTCTAGAAGAGCTTTTGTTGCAGACAGTCGCATCTGTTCAATATGCTCATTAATAGATGCATCTTTAGCAATGTATGTATCTGAGGTTGGTACATAAGCCTCTGGCTGATAGTAGTCGTAGTAAGAAACAAAGTATTCGACAGAGTTGTTGGGAAAGAAATCTCTAAACTCACCATAGAGTTGTGCTGCAAGCGTTTTGTTGTGCGCCATGACAATTGCAGGCCTTTGAGTTTCCTCAATAACCTTTGCCATAGTGTAGGTTTTACCTGAACCAGTAACACCTAAAAGCGTTTGATGAAGCAATCCATCATTAAGCCCGCCAACTAAACTTTTTATCGCATCTGGCTGTGATCCAGCCGGCTCAAAATTAGATACTACCTTTAATGCTTTTGTCATTTACTTCTTTAATAAAAATTACTTATAATGCACATCCGTGTTCCCGAATAGCTCAGCGGTAGAGCAGTTGACTGTTAATCAATTGGTCGTTGGTTCGATCCCAACTTCGGGAGCCATTTAAGCTTCAACCTCTATTGTACATTCATGATCATAAATTTTTTGATCAATTTAAACAGATTATCCCTGGTCATAGAAAATGACGTTTCCAGTTGTTTTTCCGAATAGCTGCTGTTTGCAGGATCTTCATTCATCCAATGTAAGTTTTGAGCTTTGCTAGGCAGTACAGGACATACCTCCTCAGCACATAAAGTTATTGCATAATCTAAATTATCAATAAAATCTTTATCCAAATCATCCGTAGATTTTGAAAATTGATCTCTAATATCTATACCAATTTCGTCCATAGCAATAACTGCATTAGGATGCACTTCTCCTGATGGAATCGAGCCAGCACTTTGGATGTTGTGCCCTTGTCCAAGCATAGACTTAGCTAATCCCTCTGCCATCTGACTTCTTGCTGAATTAGCAACACATAAAAACAATATATTCATATATCTAATTTGAGGAATAATTAAATAAAGAGTATCTTATAGTTAATAGGAGTAATCAATATAGTGGGTCAACAATTTACTGTTAAATCAATGCTCAGAGGCCTAGATGGCAAGCTGGGTGATGATGATTACATTGAGCCATTAAAAATCTTAGTTGACTCTGTTAACAAACATAACAAATTTAATATTTTTGGAAAAGTTGCTTTTAATCATCAGTTAAAAAATAGATTAAAGATGAGAAAGATGCTCAACGAGCTTCATGAAAATAATAATTTTGATCAACCAGCTGATCCAGTTTTTGTAATTGGTCTGCCTCGCTCTGGCACCTCATTACTTTTCAACCTCTTATCTTTAGATATAGCTCATAGGTCACCAATGTATTGGGAGATTATGCATCTGATGCCGCTTGCAAAAACTCAAACTGCCAGAAAAAGAAGAGAATTTAAAACTAATACTGAACTCAAACTTGCTAAAACTATTATTCCAAAACTAAGAGCAATTCATACTATAAGAGCAACAACTCCTGAAGAGTGTCAGCAAATTGCAACCATGAACATAAGAAGCTTCGTATATATGTGTATGGCCGATGTACCTGAATATGTTGAATATCTAAAAAGTACTTCTTTTGATTCGGTTTTTAAATGGCATAAAAAGTTTTATCAAGCATTGGAACTTAATGGCAAGCCAACACGTTGGTTATTAAAAGATCCAAGTCATATAGGTCACATACCTCAAATTTTAAAAGAATACCCCAATGCAAAATTTATTCATATTCACAGAGACCCTACCGAATCAATAGCATCTTTTTGCAGTCTAACTAAGAATGTTAGATTGGCTTTTTCAAAGAAAATTGATACCAACGGTATTGGTAAAACTGTTATTGATTTTTGGAATCATAATTTAAGCAGAGGTATGGAGGACAGAAAACTTCTTTCTTCTGATCAGATAGTGGATATCCAATATTCTGAATTTGTAAAAAATCCATTGGATCACATTAAGAATACTTATCAGCAGTTAAATTTTGATATGAATATACAAACTGAAAATAAGATTCAAAAATACTTAGAACAAGATACAAATATACTAAAACCAGAACATCGATATACTCTTGATGAATTTGGTCTAAATCAAAAAGATATTAAAGGTCAATTTAAGGAGTACATCCTCAACTATGATTTTTAATGATAAAATCAACTTTTTTAAATTAAAGCTAAGTCTGTGAAACATTACAATTTATTAAAAATAACTCTTTGCACCTTTGCATTGGCATTTGTTCTTAATTCTTGTTCTAAAAAAAATGATGAAGCTGAAATGCCAATTATTGAGGAAACTAAAATGACACAAGTAACTATCAAAACTTCTATGGGAGATATCCAACTTGAATTAGACTCTGAAAAAGCTCCTATTACAGTTGAAAATTTTATATCTATTGCTAACTCTGGTTATTACACAGACACTATTTTTCATAGAGTAATAAACGGCTTTATGGTTCAAGGCGGTGGATTAACTGCTGATATGAGCAATAAATCCAGTGGTACTGCACCTATTCAAAATGAGGCAAATAATGGTCTTAGTAATGATAGAGGTACTATTGCTATGGCAAGAACCATGGAGCCTCATTCTGCAACAAGTCAATTCTTTATTAATCACAAAGATAATGGTTTCTTAAATCATACAGGTGAGAATCCACAAGGCTGGGGATATGCGGTCTTTGGTAAAGTCACTGAAGGCATGGATGTTGTAGATGCAATTGCAGACGTTGCAACTGGTTCATCTGGAGGTCATCAAGACGTGCCGCTTGAAGTTATAACTATTGAATCTGTAACTGTTTCTGAATGAAGCCACGCTTTATTTCAGATTTACACTTAAGCGACAAACATCCCGAACTAACTCAAGCCTTTTTTAAATTCTTAAAAGAATCAAAAGAGGCTTGTACACATCTTTTTATCTTAGGAGACCTCTTTGAGACCTGGATAGGAGATGACGATGATTTGCCCATCCATATTGAAATCAAACAAGCTTTAAAAGCTTTTACTACCAATGGTCCTGAAACTTTTTTTATCCATGGCAACAGAGATTTTTTAGTTGGTGAAGCCTTTGCAAAAGAAACTGGTATAACCATATTGCCAGATCCTTACACTCTTGAAATCAATGATCAAAAAGTCATTCTTAGCCATGGCGACTTCTTGTGTACGGATGATAAAGATTATATTGATTTTAGAAATCAGGTCAGAAATCAAAAATGGCAAAATAATTTTTTAGAAAAAACTTTAGACGAACGCAAACAAATTGCTGAGACTCTAAGAGCAGATAGCAAAGAAGCTACGTCTAAAAAATCAGATAATATAACCGATGTTAATAATCAGTCGGTTGAGGATTTTATCAACGAACATCAGCCTGATCTTTTTATTCACGGTCATACCCATAGACCGAATATTCATGATGTTGGATCTTCAAAGAGAATTGTTCTTGGAGATTGGGGAGATTACGGTTGGCTTCTCACTATTAATGAGCAAGCGTTTGATTTAAAAAAATTTCCTATCGCCTAGTTATAGGCTTTAACAATAAACCAACTATTAACAAAATAAAGCCAAGCAATAGCCTTGGGTCTCCTAAGTAAAGCTGACTCTCTACAGGAAAAGCTATCGTTTTTTCTAATGCTGCGATTTTGTATTTATGCTTACTATTCATATCTGGATGAGTGACTATCTCTAAAAAAGATCGTCTGCTTTTATATCTAACCAATATTGCCCTTTCCCAAACTTCTGCATTTTCTATGCCGACTAAATCCATAGAACCGTTAACCGCGTTACCGAAATATACTGGATGTGACGCTCTTTTCAAAAGCTCACCATACATGTGCTCCATGTATTCATTCATAAGCACATCTGATGATTCTTCAGCTACAGTTCCATCTGGAAAGGTTGGATTTTCAGACATATCAATCACATTAACCATTATGAATTGCTTGCCTGAATCTTCTTCCATAAATTTTTGAAGTAACTCTTTTATTCGAGGCTCTAAAACACGACCATCTTTTAAAGCATTGCTTTCAAATTTATTTGCATAATATTCAATTTCATCATCAGTTAGTTTGCCGCCTAAGTCTGTGTACCAAATAAAAAAGGATAAATAAATGACTATTAAAGAAATCCAAACTTTCATAATTATTTGTTTCTCTTATTTGCTACAGATAATAAAAATACTATTGCTGTTATTCCAAAGGCTACTGGCGCCCCATCTATTCCAGGTGTGTTGTCTGTTGTATAAGTGCCTATCATCCCAATATCGACTCTAATAAGAGGATAAATAAATAGTCTTAGGCCCCAATCAATAAGCCAAAATACATTCATCAAAGGGATAAGAGATTTATATTTAAAGACAACCACCCAACAGACAAGACAAAAAAGAAGCTGTGATGCGCCCCATAAAGAAAAAAATCTATAAATAACCGGCATAGGATCTGGATCGCCAGTTAAAACTACAAAGTTTGCAATCCCATGTAGCCCCCAAGATTCAAATAACATGTGAACTATAGATCGCCAAGTCATTAATGCTGTGAATAATACGAATGCCCATATAGCAATCTTTGGGCTATCAAGCTCGTTAGTGGCTGTCTTAGGTAAGATTTTAGAAAAATTAAACATGCATCTATTCTACATAAATCATAGATATAGAGTGTAGATAATTTTGCACACTAACTGATAAAGAAAAATATTGTTCTGATTCAATTTATACTGTATATTTATACAGTATTTAAAAATCCTTATGAAAGTTAACTATATCGGAAAAATTTCTGAAGAAAATCTGCCGGCAATATTTGTGCCCTATTTTCTTGAGTCTGTGCATGCAGGGTTCCCCAGCCCTGCAAGCGACTATATTGAAAGTCCAATAGACCTTAATAAACATTTGATAAAAAACGGAGCAGCTACTTTTTTAGTAAGAGCTCAAGGGCAATCCATGCTTGGTTCTGGAATAACTGATCAAGCGGTATTAGTAGTTGATCGAAGTATTAAACCAAAGCATGACGATATTGTGGTTGCATCTATTGATGGAGAGTTTGTCTGCAAAAGATTAAAACTCAAACCCAAAATGTGCTTAATGCCAGATAATCCAGACTACCCTCCTATCTTTATTAATCATGGTCAAGAACTAGAAATAGTAGGAACCGTTACAGCAGCTATTAATAAATTCTAATGGCTTTGGCGTTGGTAGATTGCGAAAGCTTTTATGCTTCGTGCGAAAGAATCTTTCGTCCCGACTTAAAGCACGTGCCTATAGTTGTTCTTTCTAATAATGATGGTTGTGTTATTGCAAGAAGTACTGAAGCAAAAAAGATGGGTATTGGCATGGGAGTCCCGTGGTTTAAAGTCAAAGACTCTTTTCTCTCCCAAGGCGGAAAAGTCTTCTCATCAAACTTTACTTTCTATGGCGATATGTCGGCTAGAGTCATGAATATCCTAGAAGGCTTTGTTCCTGAAGTTGAAGTTTATAGCATTGATGAAGCCTTTTTAGGTTTAGATTCTTTAGAAGAACATTACAACCTATATGATTTTGGTTGTCATATCAGAAGCTTAATTAAGCAGTGGACTGGAGTTCCGGTTCGGATAGGTATAGCACCTACAAAGACGCTTACCAAAATAGCTTTGAATGAAGCAAAAAGAGTAAATGTACCAACTAAGGTTCATCAAATATCTACAGTCAAAGAAATTCGAGAAGCCCTTAAAAATACTCCGGTTCGAGACGTATGGGGTGTTGGTAGAAGACTTGGTGAACATCTAAACCAAGCAAAAATAACTAATGCTCTGCAGCTCGCAGATGTTGACCCTCGCTATATCAAAAGAAAGTTTAGCGTAGTGCTAGAGAGAACAGTAAGAGAGCTCAGAGGTCAAAGATGTTTAGGTATAGAAAATAATGCTGCAGCAAAAAAACAAATTGTTGTTAGTAGAAGTTTTGGTACTAGAGTTACAGATTTGAAAACTCTAAGACCTATTGTGAGTAACTTTGCAGTTAGGGCTGCTGAAAAACTTAGAAACGAAAAACAAAAATGCTCTCAAGTTTCAGTCTTCATTAGGACTAGTCCGTTTAGCGATCATAAGCCTCAGCATACCGGTTATAAAACTATAGAATTTTCTACTCCTACCAACGACACCCGAGATATTTTAATAGCAGCAAAAAAAGCCCTTTTACCAATCTTTAAACCAGGATATGACTATGCAAAAGCAGGAATTCTTTTAAGTAGATTTTCTAATGAAGAAATAAAACAATATTCTCTATTTAAAGATCCCAATGAACCTAAAGAGAATTCAAAATTCATGAAACATATAGATGAATTGAATGCTTATGAGACACAAATCTATTTCGCTTCACAAAATACAAAAAAATGGTCACCCATGAAACAGAATATGACTTCACCCAAATATACAACCAGCTGGTATGAATTACCAATAGTAAACAGATTAATAGTTAAAAAATATAAATAAATCTATGCCATGTGTCGATTTATCCATCTTTCAGAAATATAGTGTGAAAAAGCCATGATAGTTTGTTGAGGACTTTCTCCAATAGTTGAGGGCAATAGTGAACCGTCACTAATATATAGATTGGTTAATCCTTTAAGTCTACCATCATTGGTCATTAATTTTTTATTTGTTATTGGGAGTGAGGACATTGCATGCACGGATAGAAAATCAAAGTCATTTTTATCAGCATTATTAATGTAATTGCATGCTTCATCAAAAGAAGTAGCAAATTGTGGTTTGGAAAAAGGTAATAAAACCCATTCTGCACCTGCTGCAAAAAGCAGTCTGGATGATTGAATAGAGGCAAATTTTAAATTGGCTAGATCTTCCTTATTGAGATAAAAATATGGGAATGCATCAATAAAAGGAAGCTTAAAAAAACCACCGTAAGAAGATGGCCTTACTGTTGTAGTATAGAGACCCAAATATGGGTAATTATTTAATATCTTTTGGTTGTGTGAAGTGTTGAGCTTACTTAGTATTGTTGATAAATACATTTTTCTTAAATTTGAAGCCATAATTATAATACCTTGATCTAAAAATTCTTGGATCTGATATGTAAACATCGTACCTAAATCAGCATTAATTTTATCAGGGAATTTTGCTAAGAATCTAAGATTGAGGTGGAGGCCAAGGCGCAAAGATTCTGCTTTTAGGATTTTACTTCTCAATAATAATTTAGGAGTTTCCAAGGTTCCGGCACATAAAAAAATATCAGATGGCATAATAGAAACCTTTTCATAAGGTGATTTACTTAAATCAGTACAAATAACCTCGGTGACTTTACTATTGCTTGTAATTAGTTTTTCAAATCTTAGTTGAGTTTTTATTGTGCCACCATTTTTTAGGCCATTGTCTAGACAGGATTTAATCATGCTTCGCTTAGCTCCACTTGGGCATCCAGCTCCACATTGATTACTTCTTTGACATGATTGAACAGCTCTCCGAGCTTGAACAACATTCCAACTTAATTTATTTGCACCACTTAATAACTTATCAGAATCTAAATCAAAGTTACTTAGAACTTTCTGATTTTTAATTTTCATATAGTCATCTATATCATCAAAGAATTTATAAATTTCATTGTCATTAATGCCTACTTCTTTAAGTGGCTTATGCCATTCATCTTTAATATTTTTAGGAGTTCTCCACATTAATCCACCATTAATTGTTGATCCACCTCCTAAGACTCTAGCTTCTCCGTGGGGAAAGATTGGTGAGCCTAAAATTGGTGAAACTCCACCATTTCTATAATATTTAAAAGTCAATTTTGCGGGATTGTCTTGAAAAGCTTTGTCATCAGCCGATTTGCCTTCTTCGATTATCATTGGAGCAAAACCTGAAGATGTTAATTGATCAAACACAACACTTCCACCAGGACCAGATCCTAAAATTAACTGATCGCAGAAAATCTGGTTTTTAGAGCTCACTCACACCTCTTTGATTTTCTTCAAAACAAATCATAAATACTATAGTTTCATACATCATCAAAACAGAGGAGACTATTGGGATTTTTTGAATAAAACCACGGTACTTATCATATAAAGTTTTACCTGGAATCCAAAAAAAACAAAATTTAATTAAAATCCATATAAACGAAAGAATAAAAAGGAGTATATTTATAGCAATTCTAACTTCAAATCGTATCTGAGTAATCGCGTATCTAGTAAGTCTTTTAATATTAACAAGTCTATGCTTTGTTATATTATGTTCTTCATAATCTATTTCAATTACGTATTGAATTATTGCACTAATCATTATCTAGTTAGATAACTTGCTCTTAATAAATCTAGTTAAAAGACTCATCAAGCCATATGATAAAGTTTTATCTAAGCCTTTATGAAGATAATCGACATCATCTTTAGTTGCTATTAATGGTAGAGATATAATTAGAGGTATCTCTTCATTGGAACCAAAAAAAGTTAAGATATTGCACTCATCATAAAGAAAAGATATGACCGAACCAGTAAATACTTTTTTAGCAAGACGCTTATCGCCTAAAAGACCAATAGGAAGTAATTTAGACATTTTTTCAAAAATTTTACCAATTAAACCAGGATCAATAATTATTCCCCATAAAGCACCTTCACCTCGCACATCTTTTATTATTTTAGGATATTTATCTTTCAATTGATTAAGAGAGTTTTCTAATAAGCCTCCAAGCTGTTTAGCCTTACCTACATAATCATCTTCAACTATTATATTTACAGCTTCTAATGCTGTTATGGTTTCCTCGCCAAACCCATTGTAGGTTGTGCTGTGTAAAGTTGCATCGCTAGAATTATCATAAGCTTTTCTAAATATGTTTTCCCTACAAGTGTAACCGGATATTGATGACTTTCCTCCACCAAAAGATTTTGCATATGTAATAATGTCAGGACAAACACCTTCATACTTCATAAAACTAAATAAATTGCCTGTTTTTGCCCAACCTGTATATACCTCATCATAAATTAAAATAATTTCATTTTTTGAACAAATCTCTCTAAGTTCTTTTAAAAATTTTTCAGTACATGATCGCATTGAGCTAGCATTAATTGGTTCAATGATAATTGCATAAATATTTGATTCGCCTTTTGATTGTTTTAGGTTAGAAACCTTATCTTTAATTGATTCAATATTGTTATATATGTATTTTTCAACATTTGGTATTTTTGGGAACTCAAAACTTAGTTCTGGTGAGCCAGTAAGGCTTGCTGCGCCTAGAAGCTTTCCATGAAATGATATATCTGAATGCAAAATAAATTTTCGCTTTCCTTGATGAAATTTATATGCCATTTTTACAGCACCTTCTACAGCTTCAGCTCCAGAATTAGGAAAATAGGATATATTAAGATCTTCTGGTAAAAGTGTTGCAATGTTGTTGCTTAATGCTGCTAAGTATGGTGAGAAATAATTTTTATGCACTTCCATGCGATTTTTTTCAGCAAAATCTCTTCTTACTTTAAGTATACGATCATGATTATGTCCATGATTCAAAACTCCTATACCACCAGTAACATCAAGTATCTTTTTTCCATCCTTGGTAAAAAGATAACACCCCTTTGCTTTTTCGATCAATTCGTTTCCAAAACCAAATGAAGAGATTAAATCTACTTGAGATGAATTTATAAACTTTCTATAAAGATCTTTAACTTGATTTTTTTCAAGTTCCAATGCTTCTTCATAACTAATTAAATTATTTTTCATATTTTCCCAAAACGTTCCAGATAAACTCTATCATTGTGAATTTTAAAGATATTAAAGTTATTTTTTTTATAAAATTCTACATTTTCTGGAGTGCTTTCAAGTGTTTTAACCCATGTTCTTTTTTCATTTAAAATAGAACAGGATTCATATGCATTCTTGATTATCATTGATCCCAAACCACAACCTTGATGTTCAGGATCAACCCCAATGTAACAAAGCTCATAGCCATCATTATTAAATTTTGTTAGTACTGCTTTAAAAATTCCAAAATAAAACTTTAATTGAAAAGGTCTCAAAAAAATACCCCTAAAAAGCATAGCTAAAAATGCAATTAATTCATTTTTAATTACGCTTTGAAGTATATCACCCTTAGAGCTGAAAATTATGTAAGCAACTAATTTTTTATCTGAGTTAAAAGCTCCTATGCTTATATTTTTATCTTTTAATAAATTTTTAAATACAGTCCTGTTAAGTACGTTTTCTGGAAGTTGCGATAATATATCATCTGGTAAAGATTTTAAGTGCAATCTAGTAACATCAGGTATATTTTCACTAGATAATGAATGAAAGAAAAAAGGTTCCATGCTACTCTTCATCGGCTATCAAGGTGCCGACCTTGCGCCCCTCCCTTACAGCATAGTTTGTTCCTCTATCCTCAGGATATATATGCGTCATATGACAATAAAACATATTGTTGTAAATAGTATTATATGTCGGTTTTATTTTACTATAATTGACCGTAACCAGCGGCTGAGCATAACGCTCTTTCCATAAAAATGATTCTTCAATAATCTCTTCTTTAAAATCAGGAAACATTTCTTTGATGAATGGAATACTAAAATCGGTTAACTCATCTGCGTTCATATTGTAAAGAGGATCTGTTTCGGGCAAGTACTTTGATAGATAAACAAGATTTTTTCCATTATAAGTTTCACTATTTTCAAAATTTGTATGTTCTATGAAAGCAACAAAAGGGAAATTTGGATCATTTACATTAATCCAGTATAGATCGGATAACTTTTTACTTAAAACTAAAACCAAGCATACATTTGCTAGATATGGAATTGAATCAAATGTTTTAGCATATTCTTCATTAACTGAAGATTTTCTCAATAGGCTCCCAATTATTTGAGGAGGTACAGCAAAAAGAAACTTATCTGCACCAAAAGAATCTCCATCAGAATTTATAATTTTATTTAATTTATTATTTTTAATCTCAATAGATGAAATCTTGCATTTTAAATTGACTTTTACACCCAAATTAATTAATTCAGATTTAAATCTTGAAACTAAGGCATTAAAACCACCTTCATAATATAATAATTCTTCCTTGCCTTCTTTGCCTCGACTACCGCCTCGTAATTTAATTTTATTCCAAAACCAGACAGCACTGACATCCTTGTATGTATCACCAAATTTTCCTATTAAAAGAGGCTTCCATATAATATTGTATGCGGTTTTACCAAATACCCTTGGTAACCATTCAACAGCTCTGTGCTTTTCTAACTTTTTCCAGTTTGAAATATTTTGAACATAAAGAGTACCAATACCTAATCTTATTCTAGACCAAAAAGGTAAAGCTTTTAATCTCAACAAATCCAAAGGGTTTGATAATTTGAAAAAAGAATTAGCATAATACATACCAGTCCTTGAAAAATTTCTTTTAATTTTATCTGACTCACCAAGATCGTGAATTAGTCTAATAATATCTTTATCATTGTTAAACCAATGGTGATAGAATTTTTCTAAATAAGTCCCATTTACCATGAATGACCCGGCTAAGCCACCCAAATCTTCACCAGATTCATAAATTGTAACGCTATAACCAGCATGAGCAAGCTCATAGGCAGCAGACATTCCGCTAAGGCCTCCTCCAATGATAGCAACCGATTTATTTTTTTTATTCATTTTCTTTGGTAGTTTCTTCAATTATGAACTGTGGTCTATATTTTCCTTGAATAAATGCTCTCCCTACATACTCACCAAGCAATCCTATAGAAACAAGTTGAACTCCTGAAAAAAAGGAAATCAATACAGTTAAAGTTGTCCAACCTGGAATTGGAGTGCCAAATATTTTCATTGTTATAGCATAAAGAACTATTGATATAGCAATCCCTGCAGATAAAGATCCAAGAACAATTGCGAGCCTGAGCGGCTTTAAAGAAAATGAAAATATTGCACTTGCTGCAAGTGAAATCATTTTTTTAAAAGTATATTTAGTCTCACCATATTCTCTCTTATCTCTGTTATATTCAATTCCTACTTGCGAAAACCCAATCCAAGCAATCATTCCTCTTAAAAATCGATCATATTCAGGCATTTGTTTTAAGATATCATTTATTTCTTTATCGATTAATCTAAAATCCCCAGTATCCCTGGGAATAAAATCACCCGACAAAAAATTTAAAAACTTATAAAAAATATTAGCAGTAATAATTTTAAAAAAAGATTCACCCCTGCGCTTCTTTCTTTTTCCAAAAATTACATAATGACCTTTTTTCCATAAAGAAATCATTTTCAATATCACTTTTGGAGGATCTTGCAAATCAGCATCAATAATTGCAATACAATCGCCATTACAGCTAAGCAAACCAGCAGTAACTGCATATTGATGACCAAAATTTCTTGAAAGCTTGATACCTTTAACTCTATTGTCTTTTGATTTAATGTCGAGAATAATTTTCCATGTACTGTCACTAGAACCATCATCGACTAAAATTAATTCAATATCTTTGATTAAATGCAGATCATTTACAATTTTATTAAAGCTATGGAGCAAGGTTTCCTCTTCATTGAAACATGGAATGACTAGGCTCAATTTAAACCCATCATATTTGTCTAATTCAGGTACTAATTCCTCTGAAATAATTTGATACTTTCCTTGGTCTAAATCTGATTTAAAAATCATGACAATCCTCTTAATTTAATTTTATTTTATTAAAAATATCATGTAATGATACCTCTCTAAGGCCACTTGGTGCTCCTCTTAAAAAATATGTAAGAAAAGAAAGCATAATTAGTGTTGCAAAATAAAGCAAATGGGTAAGTACCGCATAATTTAAGGCGTCTGCATACCCAATACCAAAAGGGACAGAGGCAACAATAATAGCATAATGGAATGTTCCAATAGCAGCTGGAGCACCAGGAAGCCCCATTGAGAAAGTAGCAAGAAAAAATGCTAATAAAGGAATTATTAGCGAAAATGAATTTCCTAAA
>CACPON010000017.1 GCA_902635645.1 uncultured SAR86 cluster bacterium | reverse complement strand
ATTCGCAAGTTATAAATATGAAACTATTGCTGATGATTTAGATGATGCCTGGAGTATGGTTTTCATTGATGAAAATACCATTTTATTCACAGAACTTCCTGGTAATTTAAAGATTATAAATTTATTAGATAAATCAATAACAAATATATCGAATACACCAAAGGTGCATTATGCAAGTCAAGGAGGGTTGTCAGAGGTAATTCTTGATCCAGAATTTAAATCAAATAACAAAATTTATTTAAGCTATTCTGCAAAGAACAAGAATAATAAATCGACCTTGTTCCTGTCTTCTGCAGAGCTAAAGAATGATAGTTTAGAAAATCAAAAAGTTATTTTTGAAGCCATTGCGCCTAGAAGAACATCTGTGCATTTAGGTGCAAAAATAGCTTTTATGCAAGATGGAACTTTATTACTTAACAGTGGTGATGGATTTGATCATAGAGAAAAGGCCCAATATTTAGATAATCATTTTGGAAAAATTATAAGGATAAATACTGATGGCACAGTTCCTCAAGATAATCCTTTTATTAATACCGCTGGTGCATTACCTGAAATTTATTCTTACGGTCATAGAAACATGCAAGGACTTATTGTTACTAGTTCTGGTGATATCTATGAAAATGAGCATGGTCCTAAGGGTGGTGATGAGATGAATCTCATCAAACCATCACTAAATTATGGCTGGCCTGCAATTACATATGGTATTGATTATTCAGGAGCAGTTATAAGTCCGTTTACAGAAAAAGAGGGCATGGAACAGCCTTTACTTCATTGGACTCCATCTATTGCACCTTCTGATATGGTTTACTACGAAGATACTTTATATCCTGAATTTACAGGCTCATTCTTAGTAACAGCCTTAGTATCAAAAGATGTTAAAAAAGTAACTTTTGTAAATGGTACAGATAATCAAGAAAGTTTATTCTCTGATTTAAATGAAAGGTTAAGAAATATTGAAATCTCTCCAGCTGGATTTATCTATCTTCTAACAGATGGACCTGATGGAAAATTAATTAAAGTATTACCAAAAGAATAATGAAAATATCTAAATATCCATTTGCAGTTTTATCGGCAGCATTGTTTACAGTAATGCTAGTTACTCCCATAACTTCTATATCAAATCTTATATGGCTATCTTCTGTTGATATGCCTGTAACTTTTATATCCTCTTTAGAAGTTATTCTCTTTGATTTTCAAAGACTAGGCTTTCCTTTATTTGCTGTTTTTACAATAGCTTTTGCTATAGCTTTTACAGTGGCAGGTTTGTTATCACGATTTACAAAATATGGTGGAAACAATCTTTATGCTTTAGCCGGTGCAGCTGCTATTGGTGTTGCATTAATTTTAATGGTGGAGTTGTTATTCCAAACCCAACTTTTAGGTGGTAACCGAACGTTTGTAGGAAAAATATTTCACTGGATTGCAGGATTTTTTGGAGGTTATTTTTTCTATAATCTTATTTCTACAGAAAGATCATATACATTCGTTGTAAGATTTTTTGGAATATTCTATGCCTATGTTTTATTAGGTCTTGTTTTAAGCTGGGTATTTACACCAAGTGCTGCTGCAGCTAATTTTGGCTTTATCCTTAATGATTTATCAGATAGCGCTCAGAACGCTTTATTAAGAGATTTCACGTCATTTTTTGTTGCAACATTTATTTTTTCAATTTTAGGAGTAATTACCTTAAATCCAGCATGGTTTTTCTCAGCAGGAATTATTTATTACGGAGCAGCATTATTCAATTTACTTGCTATTTATGCTCACGGCACATCTTATAATCAGATTTACGTTGGTGAAATTATTTTGGGTACTTTACCAACTCTATTAGCCTTAACAATAATCTATAAGAAAAAATCTATCTAGATTATATGAATCAATTAATTGATATCGTTATAAAATCGTTAAAAATTATATTAATGATAATTACAATTGGTGTTGTAGTTGGCCTTATTGGTTTTGGCTATATTGCTTATACTTCATAGCTAAAAAGATTTTATTAAAAATAATCCAATAAGCATTATTAATATTTCACCTAATAAAATTATTAAATAATATGAGCTAGGAATTCCACTAGCAGCTATATTTATAATTCTCATTAATGCAAAACCAGCCATAAAAACAACAATACTCCAAATAGCAATTGAAGTTAAAGGTTTATAGAAAGCAGAAATTACCCAAAATAAGGCTATTGCTATATAAAGACCGTAATGATCAAATTTAGCTAAATAAACAAGAACTGATGCTGAGATGATTAGATATAAGGTTTGATAAATCATATAAGATTTAGTCTAAAGCTTTATAATTAGGTATAACTTTCATTACGTATACAGCATTATTAAATTCTTTCTGACAAACTAGAATAGTCTCTTTAACTGAATTCATAGCATGTTGATATTCACCTTGAACTACAGTGCTTGTAGGAAAAGTTGTTATCTTAAGATTACTATACGTATTAATAGTTTTTATAAAGCCCTTAATAGGTGGAATAAAATCTTCTTTAGTGGGATACATACTTACATCTATTGTTACTTGCATTTCTTCATTTACTAAATCAGAAGATTTAGCAATAGAATTTTCCATAAACTCTTCGTAATCCTTACTCATTAGCTATAAGCAAGTTTAACTACGTACATAAATATAACTATTGCTAGACAACCAAAGATAACCCAATTAACCCAATTATTCATAGACCATATTTTAACAAACGAACAAGGTAGCTTGTGAATTTCGCATAAGTATTTAGAAAAAAAACCTAGTTTGAAGTAATAATAATTATATTCTTTACAATTCTTAAAAAAATAATAAAAACTTTTTATTTAAAATTATGTCTATATAAGAAACTATATGGAGTATTTATGAAAACAAACTTACTATCACTTACATTAATAATACTTTTTTCATCTTCTGTTATGGCAAATTCAGGAATGAGTATAAAAGATATTCGAACTGTTGAAGATGTTCAAGACATTCGTAACAAAATTATCTTCAGAATGACCGAAGTTTTAAATACAGAAAATTTATCAGAAGATAAAGTAATGATACTTGAAAAAAGAATTGAGTTACTTTCAAATAAACCTCTTCCTACACAAGAGCAGATTGATTGGAGAGTTGAAAATCCATTAGATTTTCATGCACTTAAACAAAAAAAGGATAAGTTGAAAAGAGATTTAAGAATTAAGATATTTCGACACTTCAGAAATAATAGGCAGCTTGTTGGGTAAAGTATTTAATTAATAATAAGAGAACCGTTATTTAAGAATAGAAATCCTAGATTTAATATGAGAGTGCTTCTTGTTGATGATGATAAAAAATTTACTACTGGACTGAAAATATTTCTCAATAAATTCAGTATTTTTGTAACAATTGAGGACTGCATATCTTCAGCAGAAAAACAACTTAAAAAATCAAATTTTGATGTTATTTTACTAGACGTAATGATGCCTGGTGGAAGTGGGTTTGATTTTTTGCCAACTATTCGAAGGATATGTGATATTCCAGTAATTATGTTAACTGCATTAGATGAAGAAAATGAGCTTGTGACCGGCTTAGATCTAGGTGCAGACGATTACATTACAAAACCATTTAGCCCCAATGAATTAGTTGCTCGTATACGTGCAATACATAGGAGATATTCAAACGGTAAAACTAATAACCAAAGTATTTTGGATGATCTTGAATTATTTCATAGTCAGTGCATGGTAAGAGTAGGGAGTATCAATATTAATCTTACAGAAGCTGAATCTCTTATCATCCATCTGCTTTTAAATGCAAAAGATAATTATCTAACTCGTGAATTTTTATATCACCAAGTTTTGAATCGTGAAATGATGCCAGAAGATAGAAGTTTAGATGTTCATATAAGTAATCTGAGACGGAAATTGGGCCCACATCCAATTAAAGGTAATAGGTTTAAATCAATTAGAGGTAAGGGTTATGCCCTTACAAAATAATGCGTAATTTAGTTTGGACATTTTGGCTTGCATTAATCTTAGCAATTATTGGTACTTTTATCTCAAGTGCCATTTTGATAAATCAATGGAATAACTACATGTATTATTCTGAAATAGAAGGTCGTCCAAACTATCCTCTCTTCGAACTTTCTAAGGAAATTGAAAATACATTGGAAAACCAAGGTAACCTTGAAGATCTTTTACTTAAAAACCCAATTAGTAAATTTGGAGATATTTATCTCATTGATTCTTCCGGCTTAGATGTTTTAAGACGCACACTGCCTGAGGAAATAATAATCAAATCAAACAGTCAGCCTATAACTAAACAACCAAAATTTACACAAACAATTAAGCTTGATAATGGTGAAACATTTTTTTTAATTTTTAGTTTTGATTTAGAACAACGTCCTATATGGAATCTCTTTAAGAGATTTGGTCTTCTTTGGATTTTTTTTCTAGCATTCATTATTTCTGGATTAATTTCTTGGTGGTTAGCATCTAAGACTGTGCGCCCAATTCAAAAGATAGCATTAGTAAGTAGGCTTCATGGAGAGGGCGATTTACATGCACAGATTGATAAAGAAATTCTTGAACGTAAAGATGAAATAGGTGTACTTGCCAGACAGCTAAAAACCTCAGGCATAAAAATAGAGGAATTAATAAAGAAACAGAAAGATTTTTTAAGAGATGTTTCTCATGAAGTTAGAACTCCACTTGCAAGAATGCAGATTGCTGTAGAAACTCTAGAACTAGATACCAGTGATGAAAAATCAATGAATCAGATTAAAAATGAAGTTCTTATTGTTGATCAGCTTGTTCAAGATTTACTTCATTTGTCTCATTTTGATCACCCATCCAAGAACCATAAGATTGATACTATTACTGTATACAATTTAGTTCATCAGTGTATAGATAGATCGAAGATACTTGCTAGATCAAAAAACATTTCAATAAAAGTCTTAGATAAAAACTGGGAGAACATAAAGATTAATGGAATTATCTTTTTACTAGAAAGGGCTATAGATAATATTTTAAGCAATGCACTGCGCCACTCTCCAGAATATGGTGAAATTGAAGTTACATGCGAAATAGAAAAGTCATATTGTTCTGTATGTATATATGATCAAGGTGAGGGCGTAACCGAAGAGAGTCTTAAAGATATATTTGAACCATTTGTCCGAATGGATTCATCACGAAATCGACAGACAGGTGGTTTTGGTCTTGGTCTATCATTAGTAAAACGAATTATAGAGTTTCATGGTGGTCAAGCTAGTGCATCAAATTATTCTAATGGCTTTGTGGTTAAATTAAAAATACCTCTAAATATAAATGCGTTAGAACTTTCTCTTAACAATTCTTAAAAGAAATATTTATATCAACCAACTAATATTCTTTCCATAAAAGTTTATTGGAAAAATTATGATTAATATTAAATTTAAGTCATGTGCAT
Source organism: uncultured SAR86 cluster bacterium (assembly GCA_902635645.1). Classification (GTDB taxonomy): domain Bacteria; phylum Pseudomonadota; class Gammaproteobacteria; order Magnimaribacterales; family D2472; genus SCGC-AAA076-P13. Next base: position 10,537 of record CACPON010000017.1, on the reverse strand, counting down.
TATTTATGTTCTTTGTATGTACGGTATCTGCAAATGTTGAATTACCCTTAATAGGAGGAAAAATTAACGATATCAACAGCGGTGAGTCCCTGCCATATGCCAAAGTTACTATTAAAGACACAAATAGAGTTTCTACAGCAAATCAAGATGGTTCATTTACTATACTTAATATTCCTGTGGGTTCAATTCTTGTAATCAATAAAATGGGATATGAAAGCAAGGAGATAAAAGTCTCTTCTGATACTAAACGATTGATTATAAATTTATATAAACTTGAAAAGGATAGTTTGATTGAAGATGTTGTTGTTGTTGGAAGTGTTAATTCAAACATGATGCAACAGTCTGGAATAAGTCAATTCTCTTTATCACCAGACCTTACACGATCTCTACCAAATCTTGGAGAACAAGATATCTTTAGATCAATGCAGTTATTACCAGGTGTATCTGGCTCCAATGAAAGCTCATCAGGACTTGTAGTAAGAGGAGGTACTATCGATCAGAATTTAGTTTTATTTGATGATTTCACTGTTTACCATGTAGACCATGTTTTTGGATTTTTTAGCGCATTTAATAATAATGCAATTAAGGATGTTCAATTTTATAAAGGAGGTTTTGGGGCAAAATATGGTGGACGTATGTCTAGTGTTGTTGATATAACAGGTAAGGATGGAAATACTGAGCAATTCGGTATAGGTGCTAGTGTTAGTCTGTTAAGTACTAATGCTGTAGTTGAACAACCTTTTGCAGATGGAGCAGGCTCTTTTATCTTAACAGGCCGCAAATCTTATCAAAGTGATCTCTATAACGATATTCTAGAGTCGGTTACTGGAGAAAACCAAAATGCTCAAGCTGGAACTTCAACACCTGGGCAATTTGCTTTAGGTAGATTTTCAATAGAACCAGAATCTTACTTTTATGACATGAATGCCAAACTAACATATAGACTTCCGAACGATGATAAGTTTTCTATAAGTTTTTATAATGGAGCAGATGAGCTTGATAACTCGCGAGATGTTGATGGGAATGCTGATATCAGTCGTTTATGTGAACTGTTTGATGGAAATGGTCCTTTTGGGGGCACTTTTTGCGAAGAAGAAATTAGTTTTGCTGTAGGTACAATTGATCTAAGTGAATGGGGTAACACGGGCATTAGCGCAAAATATTCTCATCAATGGAATGATAGATTAGATACAAATTTTGTTATATCAGCATCAGAATATTTTAGTTATAGAGATCGTTTAATAAATACACAAGTTATATATGAAGATTCAGATGATGAACCAACAACAGGAGAGTCGAGCAGTAATGAGGGTAATCAACTTGATGATTTTACTGTAAAAATTGAAAATGATTATTACTTAAATCAATGGAACACACTAAGTTTTGGATTGCAATATACTCAACAAAATATAGATTTTTCTCTTATACAAAATGGTGATCTTGTTCTAGACACCAAAAATGAAGGCGCTACCTCAACAGTTTATATTGAAGACGAGATTGTTATAAATGCACTTACAGTAATTCCCGGACTAAGGGTTAGTAAATATAGTATTAATGATGAAGTATATACAGAACCAAGATTATCGATTTCATATGAGTTAAATGATACTACGCAATTAAGAGCAGCTTTTGGTGATTATCATCAATTTGCTCTCAGTGTTGCTAGACAAAGTATTGAGGAAGGACCTCGTAACTTCTGGACTTTAGCAGACGGGGAGACTGTACCTGTTAGTAAATCAAGTCATTTTATATTGGGAACAACTCATTATGTTGGTAACTATAATTTTAATATTGAATTATTTCATAAGGAATATGAGGGCTTATCAGAATTCACGCAACAGACACGACCAATTCGCAACGAAGATGGAACAGGGTTAACACTTATTTTAGAACAAGAATTTCATACTGGTTCCGGGACTGCTTCTGGGGTTGAATTATTTTTACAAAAAAATATCGGTGATCTTACGGGGTGGATAGGATATACCTTTAGTGAAGCTATTTATGATTTTCCAACTGTTTCAGATACCACATATTTTGCTGATCAAGATGCAACAAATGAGTTCAAGACTGTATTGATGTATCGATGGGGGGATTGGGATTTAGCATCTACATTTATCTATGCTACCGGAAGGCCATATACTGAAGTATTGGGTGTAGTAGAGGATACTTTTCCGCCAACATATGAGGTTGGTGCAAAAAATGATTTACGCTATGACGACTATCATCGTCTTGATTTGTCTTTTACATATAATTTTTCAAGAAGAGGACTTGATGGGCAAGCAGGATTATCAATATTCAACCTTTATGACCGTAAAAATCAATGGTACACAGAATATGAAATTTTAGAAGGAGAAATTTTAGAAACAGAAATAACCTATCGTGGATTCACTCCAAGTCTCTTTTTTAAGGTAGATCTATACTAATGTGTTTTTTAAAGATGAATAGTAAAAAGTTAATTGTCATTGTGCTTACTACCCTTGTATTCGGAGTTAATGCTTCCGATTATGGTGAGCATAATGACATGTTTTTAGAGATTCAATCAAGATTAAATTTAACAGAGGAACAAGTTCAACAATTCAAGCCTATATTTATTGATAACTTTGAAAAACGAATGAATTTAATGAATAAGTATGGCATCAATATAGATAATCAAAAAACAACTAATAATAAAGGAATGGGAGTTATGGGAATACGTCAGCTTCGTTCACTTAAAAAAGAAATTGATAAAATAAATAAAAATGCTGAAAAGCAGCTTGCTAATATTTTCACTAAAGAGCAAATGAATATTTATAAATTATTCCAAGAAGAGCAGCGAGATGAGATAAAAGAACAGCTTATTGAAAGAAAGAATAGTTAGGTATAAGGATTTTGGTGCTAAGTTTCACTCTAAGAATTAATAAATGAGATAATCCTCCGTTTCTTAGCACCATTTATAACCTCTATTTATGTGGTATTTCATTATTAAATAGCCTAATTTTAGCAATTTAATTAGTTATTGATTATGTATGAAAACCCTATAAAATAGGCCTTCATTAAACGGAGGGATGGCAGAGTCTGGTTTATTGTAACGGTCTTGAAAACCGTCGTGCTTTCATCGGCACCGTGGGTTCGAATCCCACTCCCTCCGCCAATTGGTAAATGTATGTCAGATAATAACAAAGATATATCAGAGTTCTTTAGAGAAGTCCCTCCATTTTTAAAAGTATTTAATATTACAAATGCATACCCAACAAATGATGATCAATTTGTTGTTGAGTTTAGCCCTGGAGAAGAATTAACCCATTCAAATGGTATGGTTGTTCAAGGCGGTTTTGTAACTGGGATGCTTGATTGTTGTATGGCTCAATTCTTGATTTATAAAGCTAAGGGTAAACAAATTCCATTAACATTAGATATAGATGTTAAGTTCTTAAGACCATGTGCACCAGGCCCTCTAAAGACAGTTGCAAATATAACAAAAGAGGGTAGATCTATCTGCTTTACTGAAGCTGCTCTATATCAAAATGATAAATTAATTGCCACATCATCAGCTACTAATAAGATGGTTGAAAGCCCTTTTTAATATATACTTTTTGCTATGGATGACGAAAAGTTGGACAAGCTCTTAGAATATATCAAACCTCTTAACTCATTCGAAAATACAGAACATCCTTTAGCTCCTGATTACTCTAATTTAGATAATTGGGCTGCTTATCCTGAAAAAGACGGCCAGCAATTTTATCTACCAGACTCGTCATTGCCATTAAATAAAAATAATAATGATGTAGATGTTTTCTATATACATCCAACAGGATTTTTTGAAAAAACATGGAATTCTTTCATGGAAAAAGATCGTGCTGCTTATGAAAGAACTGAAATGATGTTGGGCAATCAAGTTTCAGCATTTAATGATAGTTGTAATATTTATGCTCCTGAATATAGACAAGCGACTTACTATTCATATTTTGCTAAAAATTCTGATGGTATGTTGGCTCATGATTTAGCATTTGAAGATATCTTAAATTCATTTAACTATTTCATAGAAAATTTTAATAACAACAAACCCTTTATTATTATGGCTCATAGTCAAGGAGCTCTTCATGCTCAAAGACTTATATCTAAATATATTCAGGACACAAAATTACAGAAAAGAATGATATGTGCATATGTTATCGGTTATATAATCCCAGATAATTTATATGAAGAATTATTTCCACTGATTCCAAAATCTCAATCCTCCATAGATACTAATTGTCTTATATCCTGGTCAACAGTGGTCGAGGGATTTAAACGACAGCGAGTAAGAACTATTTTTTGGACTCCTTCAGGATGGACTATTCAATATATGGACCAAAAAATATATTCAACCAATCCCTTTACCTGGATGAATGATAATAATTGGCATGAACCTCCAGAATGTCATAGTGCTGTTATAACTAAATCACCAAATTATGATTTTGCTGATAGACTTTCTATAAAACATTCTGGAGCCAAGAAAAGCTTGAGATATAGTAGCGTTCAAGACTTTTCTGTCTCTTTAAATGCTGATAATGGTTTGTTAGAAGCAAGGGGTCCATTAGTTGATCGTATGAAAAAAATTAGATACTTTACAGGTGATTTGCATAGCTATGACGTTATGCTTTTTTGGGGCAGTCTTAGACAAAATATTAAAGATAGAATAAATGGGTTTTTATAAATATATTTTTGTATCACTTTTTTTTATTAATCCATTAAATGCATTCGATGAGGGATATGTTTATAACGATGATATTAAAATCGTTTATAGAGATTATGGACCAAAAAATGCTGAACCTATTCTTTTAGTTCAAGGTCTTGGAGGTCAATTAATTAACTGGCCAGATCATATTATAGATTTCTTAATAGAAAATAATTATAGGCCAATAGTTTTTGATAACAGAGATACTGGTCTTTCATCTAGAATTAACAATGACTTATTTAGTGATGAAAGAAGAACAAGAACTATAAGCACAACCTACATAAGATATTTTTTAAGATTACCTATAAATGCACCGTACTCTTTGGATGATATGGCTGACGACTCTATCTTAATCTTGGACAAGCTAAATATTGATAAAGCTCATTTATTAGGTATATCAATGGGCGGAATGATTGCACAGATTGTTGCTGCTAATTATCCAGAGAGAATAAAAACATTTACCTTGATTGCATCATCAGTTTCAACACCAGGACCTTTAAACGGACCAAGACGCGATGTTAGAAAACTTTTAATGCAAAGAACCAATAATCCCAATGCCTCTATGGATGAAAGAATTTCAAGAACTAAAGAGATATTTAAATTAATTGGCCTAGAGAACAATGATTTAGAAACGAAAGAATTTTATGAAAAATCCGTTGAATCAATAAATAGAGCAGGCCCAGATGATTCTGGTTTTAGTAGGCAATTAATGGCCATACTGGCTTCAAAAAATAGAATTAAAAAAGTTAAATCAATTAAAACTAAAACATTAATTATTCATGGAGAAGAAGATCCTTTAATTAGGGTTAATAATGCATACAAAGCAAATAAATTAATTAAGAACAGTGATTTATTAATTTTTCCGCATATGAGACATTTAATCGAAGAACCTGTCTTTGATCTCTTCAAAGATGAACTATTAATTCACTTACAGGAAGTCTAATGTTATCTAATCAGTTTAAATTTCAGTATTCAGTTGGTGCAGTAGCTAATGGAATTAAGACTGATATGTTTACTTTCTTCTTATTGTTTTTTTATTCAAGAGTTATTGGTCTAGACCCTTTGTTAGCATCTCTTGCTATTGGCGCTGCTTTGATTGTTGATTCAATCACAGATCCATTGATGGGTACTATATCAGATAGGACTAATACTAAATTAGGTAGAAGACATCCCTACATGCTTGTCTCATTTATACCTGTTTCAATATTTTATATCCTCTTGTTTACGCCCAAACCTGATTGGGATATTACCCAGAATCAATTATTTTGGTGGATGTTTGTGTGTGCTAGTTTTACAAGAATAGGGATGACGCTATTTGAAGTACCTCATAGATCTTTTGGCGCGGAGATAACAAAAGATTATGTGGAAAGAACTAAACTTTTTTCATGGAGAGAAATGTTTGCATGGGTCGCTGGAATCTCCAATGCATTTCTTGCATATAATATTTTTTTTAGATCTACGCCAGAATATCCATACGGACAATTAAACCCAGAGTCTTATTTTCCTTTAGCATTAACTGGTGCAATTTTTATGGTTTTTTCATTGTTGTACTCATCGATCACCACAACCAATAAAATTGAGAATTTATCTAAGTGGACTGAAGCAGTAACTCTTAAACAAATAATAAAAGAATTAAAAATTGCTATTTCAAACAAGTCTTTTATTTTATTTTTTCTTGGTAGTTTAACTCTTTCAATTTCTTGGGGCTTATTAAACAGCCTAACTTTATTTATAAATACTGATTTTTGGGCTCTTAAAGGAAGTCAAATTGGAATATTTTTATATATTTACTTCGGTGCTGCATTTTTAGCTTTTTATATAACACCAAAATTTGTAGCCTTAATTGGTAAAAGAAATTTTGTTCTCTTATGTGTTTTGGGTGTTGCCTTGTCTGCTCCAATAGCATTTATTTCATATAATTTAGGTTTAACACCTGAAAAAGGTACAACGACTTTAGTACTTTTTTTATGTGTCCCCCTAATCTTTATATCCACTTTAAGCATTGCTGGAAATATGGCTAGAGACGCAATGATTGGCGACATAGCTGATGAAGTTGATTTACAAAGCGGTAAAAGACAAGAAGGGGTACTATATTCAGCTGTTTCTTTTGTTCAAAAAGTTAATACGGCTATAGGTTCATTAACTGGTGGTCTGACGCTATGGGTTCTTAATATAACTGCAGAGACGCCAACTTATGATCAGGCTTATTCATTATTTTTTGTTCAAGGAGTCATAGGCCCTATATTACTTATAATTCCTATACTTTTCTTTTACTTCTATTCGCTAGATAAAAAAAGGCATTCAGAGATATTAAGACAACTAAAAGAAAGATCTTAATTACTAAACAAGAATATCAATGGTTTTTGAAACTCTTTTCCAAAGTGTTTTTTCTGCAGCCGTAGGTTTGGCTGAAATATTATTAACAAAATGAATTAATAAATCATCAACAGAGTTTAGGTTATTAGATACTTTATTAAACTTATTTGTAAGCATTTCCATTTGAATTGATTGCCTTAACTGAGCATCTTTTTTTAATGAATCAATTCCTGCAAGAGCTTCTAATTTTACACATGCATAAGTTAATGCTTCGGTGCTGGATTTTTCTTGTGGCTTCTCGTTTAATTTATTTTTTATAGAAGAGGGGACTTGGGTCTTATCTAATTCATTATTTAAGAATGCATCCAGTAGATTGGTATATGAATCAATCTTATTTTGTTTTAGCTCTGACTCTTGTTCCTTTCTTTTATTATTGATTTGTTTTTGAATAGAATTGAATTCTTTTGTTTTAGAAATATTTTTAAGATCACTTAAACTTTTTAAAACTTCATTAATTGAAATCTCATCACTCTTAAGTTGTGATAATAGCTCATTAGCTTTCATAAGCTCAGCATCTATGACCTCTTTTTTCGCATTAAAGAATCTATCTGCAGATTTATTAAATTTATCCCAAAGTTTATTATCGGCTTTCCTTCCAGCTGATCCTGCTTTTTTCCATTCATTTTTTAAATCGTTAAACTTCTTAATGCATATATCATTATCTTCATCTGTTATAGCATTTACTTTTTCTATCAATGCTTCTTTAGCTTTTATGACTATCTGTTCTTGTTTTTTAATTGCATCATTAATAGGTTTTTTGGCTTCAAAATAAGCATTTTTTAATTTATTGAGATCTTTGTCTAAAACAGGTGCATATTTTTGCCACTCATCAAAAGATTGTCTTAAAAATTGTATTAAGAATTTAGGTTGAGGCCAGTTTGATGAATTATCTTCAACGTATTTATTTATATTATTAACAATTTCCATCCTTTGAGCAGCATTATTTATTTTTATTTGTTTTAGCTCATCAAAATATTCACTGCATGGTTCCCACGCTTTATTAGTTAATTCATTAAATTTATTCCACTGTTCTTTTGATGCAGGTCTGCTTGATAAATCTAGTAGTTGCCACTTAGTTTGAACATCATGGATTAAATGAGCTTGTTTTTTTGGGCTTTCAAGAGGAGATTGGATAATTGTAGATATTTCTTTTATTAACTCTTCTCTTTTTGGATTAGTAGCAAAAGATGACATATCATCAAAGTATCTTGATTGACCAATTGCAAAATTAATTTTATGTCTGAGTTTGTTTGGTATTTTGTCTAATTCTTTAGACTTTGAAATAACTTCTCTAACCTTTTTTTGAGCAACTTTTATTGAACCTTTTGAAAATAAAGATTCCGCTTCATCTAATTGTTTAAATAAATCTTGACTTGTTTTCACATTAATCTCTTTTGAAGTTTATAATTATACCAAATGAAAAAACGAATTCTAACAGGTATTACAACAACTGGTACTCCTCATATTGGAAATTATTTAGGTGCAATAAAACCTGCTTTAAAACAAGCAAAGAATTATGATGAATCTTATTATTTTTTAGCCGATTATCATGCAATTATTAAAAATTCAGATAATAAAGAAGTATCTGAGTCTGTAAAAAACGTTGCTTTAGCATGGCTTGCTTCAGGTCTTGATGTGAATAAATCCTTTTTCTATCGACAATCAGACATACCAGAAATCCTTGAACTTAGTTGGATTTTAAATTGTGTAACAGCAAAGGGGTTGATGAATAGATCACACGCTTATAAGGCTGCTATTAACAATAACAAAGGAGATGAGGATAAAGGCATAACAATGGGCCTTTTTTCATATCCAGTATTAATGGCTGCTGATATCTTAATGTTTAATGCTACACATGTTCCTGTCGGGGCTGATCAAATTCAACATCTTGAGATGACCAGAGATATTGCTGCTAGGTTTAATCATATATACAAAAAAACTTTTGAATTACCCGAAGCTATTATTCAATCGAAGAAGGATACAGTTCCTGGAACTGATGGTCAAAAAATGTCTAAATCTTATGGAAATATAATTCCATTATTATCTACCGAAAAACAACTAAAAAAAGCTATAGCAAAGGTAGTAACAAATTCATTAGAACCTGGTGAACCTAAAGATTCATCTAACTGTACGGTATTTAAGTTATATAAATATTTTGCTTCAGATGAAATGATAAAAGAATTTGAAAATGATTATAAGGATGGAATAGGTTGGGGTGATGCTAAAAATAAATTATTTAATGTTGTCAATAATGAAATGACACCAGTTAGAGAAAAATTTGATTCTTTGGTTAATGATAAGAATTTACTTAACGATTTATTAAACGAAGGTTCTAAAAAGGTTAGGCCCATAGCCCAAGAAATGTTATCTTGCATCAGAGATAGTATAGGTATAAAGAAAATATCTTAATGAATAAATCTGGCTCTTCTTGGCTTAAATTTGGCCTATTTACAGTCGGATTGGGTCAATCATTTGTTTTTGTTATTGTTCCACCTTTAGCTAGAGAGTTGGGTTTATCAGAAGTACAAACATCTTCTATATTTGCATTCTCAGCCATTGGCTGGGCTTTAACTAGTGCATCATGGGGAAGAGCTAGTGACAAGTATGGAAGAAGAAATATTGCTATTCTAGGTCTTCTTGGATACTCAGCATCGTTAATAGCAATGATAACGCCATTATTTTTAGTTGAAAAAAACTTATTAGATTTAGTTTTTCTTTTTCCATTATTAGTATTTGGTCGTATGTTAAATGGTTTATTGGGATCAGCAACCAGACCAGCTTCTTTTGCATATGTCGCAGACACATCATCAGAAGAAAAAAGAACTGTTAAATTTGCTCGACTTGAATCAAGTTTTCTAATTGGTACAGTTGCAGGACCTTTGATTGGTGGTTTTTTAATTCTTATTTCAAAAGAAACACCATTTTATGTTTTTAGTATTCTTGGGATTATCGCTTCTATAGGCATTTATAAAAATCTTGAGAATAAATCTTCATTAACATCAAATAATATAAAATCATCACAAAAAGTTTCATGGACATCAAACACAGTATGGCCTTTTTTATTTATAGCCTCTATATCTAGCTTATGTCTTGCTTCATTGATTCAAACTATTGGTTTTTATCTTTTTGATACATTTTCTAATATTGAAGATCTGCCTGTTGTAATTAGTATGACTTTTGCTCTTCTTTCTATTTCAACAATAGTAAGTCAGTATATTTTTACTGATGCTTTTCCATTGTCAAATAGTAAATTATTGATATACGGTATTTTATTGTTATCTTTTTCATATACTGTTATGGCTTTATATCCAAAAATTTCAGTTTATTATTTAGCTATTATTGTTAATGGTTTGGGTAGTGGGTTGTTGCGTCCTGCCATATCATCTTCATTATCACTAGCTCAATCACCTGAGCATCAGGGGTCTGTAGCAGGTTACTTAGGATCTGTTTATCCTATAGGTCACA
>CACPON010000016.1 GCA_902635645.1 uncultured SAR86 cluster bacterium | reverse complement strand
ATTTATGAGGTTTTTAAACCCTCAGCAATGTTGCTTGGAACTTCACCATACTTAGTAAATTCCATAGTAAATGTAGCCCTACCCTGGGTTGCAGATCTAAGATCAGTTGCATATCCAAACATTTCAGCTAAAGGCACTTCTGATGAAACTTCTTTGCCTGAAGTAATATCTTCCATTCCTAATATAATTCCTCTTCTTCTGTTTAAATCACCAACAACGTCACCCATATGTTCCTCAGGAGTTACTACAACAACCTTCATAATAGGCTCTAATATTGCAGGTTTAGCTTTGTTAGCGCCTTCTTTAAGTGCCATTGAACCAGCAATTTTAAAAGCCATTTCATTTGAATCAACATCATGGAATGATCCATCATACAGTGTTGCTCTTAAAGCCAATAAAGGATATCCAGCAATGACACCATTTTGCATTTGTTCTTGAATTCCCTTGTTAACTGCAGGTATATATTCTTTAGGTATTACACCGCCAACAATTTTATCTACAAATTCGTATTCATCATCAAGTCCTAAAGGCTCAAGTTTTAACCACACATGTCCGTATTGACCTTTACCACCTGATTGTCTTACAAACTTTCCTTCAACCTCAACCGTCTCTTTGATTGTCTCTCTATAAGCTACTTGAGGTTTACCAATATTTGCTTCAACTGAGAATTCTCTTTTCATTCGATCAACAAGCACATCTAAATGCAACTCACCCATACCAGAAATTATGGTTTGTCCTGATTCTTCATCACTAGCTACTCTAAAAGATGGATCCTCTTGAGCAAGTTTACCTAATGCTAGAGACATCTTTTCTTGATCTGGTTTTGATTTTGGTTCCACAGCTACTGAAATGACTGGTTCAGGGAAATCCATTCTTTCTAATACAATTGGCTTATCGGCATCAGATAATGTATCACCAGTTGTTATATCTTTTAAACCAATACAAGCTGCAATATCACCAGCTCTAACTTCTTTAATTTCTTCTCTATTATTTGAATGCATTTGCACCATTCTTCCAACTCTTTCTTTTTTTGACTTTGTTGAATTAATAACTGCATCACCAACTGATAAAACACCAGAATATACTCTTATGAATGTAAGGGTTCCAACAAATGGATCAGTAGCAATTTTAAATGCAAGCGCAGAAAATGGCTCTTCGTCTGATGATTTTCTAGAGTCCTCAACTTCATCTTCTTGTGAATTATTTGGAATAACACCTGTTATTGCTTTAACTTCATCCGGCGCTGGTAAGAAATCAATTACAGCATCAAGCATAGCTTGGACACCTTTATTCTTGAACGCTGAACCACACAAACCAACGATTAACTCATTTGCCAATGATCTTATTCTTAAGCCTTCTTTTATTTGATCTACTGAAAGTTCACCAGATTCTAAGTAAGCATCCATAAGCTCTTCATTGGCCTCAGCTGCTGCTTCAACCATTTCTTCTCTTAGTTGAGAACATTTATCAACCAGTTCAGCAGGAATTTCTTTTGAGTCAAAAGTAAGACCTTGATCATCTTCATTCCAGTAAATTGCTCTGTTGTTTATAAGATCAACAACACCTTTGAAATCTTCTTCAGTGCCGATGTTATATTGAATTGGAACAATATTGGCTTGAAGCCTTGTTCTAATTTGCTCTACAACCTTTTCAAAGTTTGCTCCAGCTCTATCCATTTTATTGACAAAAACAACTCTTGGAACTTCATATCTATTTGCCTGTCTCCATACTGTTTCAGACTGAGGCTCAACACCAGAGGTACCACAAAATACCACCACAGCCCCGTCAAGAACTCTTAGCGATCTTTCAACTTCAATTGTAAAATCAACGTGACCAGGAGTATCGATAATATTTATTCTGTGCTGAGGGAACTGTTGCTCCATTCCACTCCAAAAACATGTAGTTGCAGCAGAAGTAATTGTTATACCTCTTTCTTGTTCCTGCTCCATCCAGTCCATTGTGGCAGCACCATCATGAACTTCTCCAATTTTATGAGAAAGTCCAGTATAAAAAAGAACCCTTTCAGTCGTTGTTGTTTTACCGGCATCTACGTGTGCACATATACCAACATTACGATATTTATTTAAAACAGTTTGTCTTGCCATAATTTTTTTACTTAATTAATGATTAAAATCTGAAATGTGAGAAAGCTTTATTTGCTTCAGCCATTTTGTGAACATCTTCTCTTTTTCTAACTGCAGAACCTTTCTTCTGGGAAGCATCAAGAAGCTCTCCAGCAAGTCTTAAATTCATAGATTTTTCACTTCTTTTTCTTGCTGCATCTACAATCCATCTCATAGCTAGAGCTTGTCTTCGTGCAGGTCGAATTTCAATTGGAACTTGATAGTTTGCACCGCCAACTCTTCTTGACTTAACTTCAACAACCGGACTGACTTCTTCTAAAGCTTTCATAAAAACATCTAATGGCTCTTCCTTGGATGTTTTAGTAATTTGATCAAATGCTCCATATACAATTTTTTCTGCAACAGACTTCTTGCCATCTTTCATTAGATTGTTCATAAATTTAGCAAGAATTACGTCCTTGTACTTAGGATCTGGTAAAACTTTTCTTTTCTCGGGACTTCTTCTTCTTGGCATAATTATTTACCTTTCTTTGCTCCATATTTGGATCTTCTTTGCTTTCTATTGGCAACTCCTGATGTGTCAAGCGTGCCTCTAACTGTATGATATCTAACACCAGGTAAATCTTTTACCCTACCACCTCTTATTAAAACTAATGAATGTTCTTGCAGGTTGTGACCTTCTCCACCTATGTATGAAGTTACTTCATACCCACTTGTTAATCTAACCCTACAAACTTTTCTAAGAGCAGAGTTAGGTTTTTTAGGTGTTGTTGTATAAACACGAGTGCATACGCCTCTTCTTTGTGGGCACGCATTTAGTGCCGGTACGTCAGTCTTTCTAACTTTTGGTTTTCTAGACTTTTTTAATAATTGATTTACTGTTGCCATAATAATTTATTTTAGTTAGGCCGCGATTTTATAGAGCAGATAAGCCGCGGTCAACATTATTCCTCATTTTCTTGAAGTTCTTGTCTTAGCGCTGCCTCTATGTCATCAGCAGAAAGTGTTTGTTCTTCAAGATCGTATTGTTTTTTATTTTTTAGTCTGTCATGGAACTCCATACCTGTACCAGCAGGTATTAACCTTCCAACAACAACGTTTTCCTTAAGACCTCTTAGATGATCTTTTTTACCAGTTACTGCAGCCTCTGTTAAAACCCTAGTAGTCTCTTGGAAAGATGCAGCCGAAATAAATGAATCAGTTGCAAGTGATGCTTTTGTAATTCCCAACAATACTCTTTCAAATTCTGCTGGAGTTTTACCATCAGCTTCAACTTTTTCATTTTCTTCTTTCAATTCAGCATAGCTAACTTGATCACCTTGTATAAACTTAGTATCACCGCCATCAATAATTAGTGCCTTTCTTAACATTTGTCTTAAGATGGTTTCAATATGCTTATCATTGATTGATACACCCTGAAGTCTGTATACATCTTGAATTTCATTAACTATAAAGTTTGTTAATTCAGGAATACCTTTTAGTCTAAGGATGTCATGAGGACTATATGGCCCGTCAGAAATAATATCGCCTTTAGAGATTCTTTCACCCTCAAATACAGACAATGTTCTATGTTTAGGTATTAACATTTCGGTATTCTGTGATTTTTTAGTAGCTCCTTCAGGTGTTATAACCAGTCTAACTTTACCTTTAGTCTCTTTACCGAATGAAATAATTCCAGTCTCTTCCGATAAAACTGCTGCATCTTTTGGCTTTCTTGCTTCGAATAGATCAGCAACTCTAGGTAAACCACCAGTAATATCTTTAGTTTTGGATGCAACTAAAGGCATTCTTGCTATAACTTCACCAGCAGTTATTTTTTGACCATTAGCAATATTAACAAGACCGCCTGCAGGTAATGGATACTCAGCTGGAGCTTTAAATTCTCCCATTAGCAAAGTCTTACCTTTAGAGTCTTGAATCAAAACTTTTGGCGACATATCTCTTCCAGCAGTTGGTCTATCTGAGACTTCAATAATTTCGATACTTGAAAGACCAGTAAGATCATCCATCTGCTCTCTAACTGTTACGCCGTCTTCAATATCTTCAAATTTAACTTTACCTGAAACTTCAGCAATAATTGGTCTTGTATATGGATCCCATGACGCAATCTTGATACCTGCTTCAAGCTCAGATTTATCTTTAACTTCAAGAGTAGCACCATATGGAACTTTATATTGCTCAATAATTTTTCCGCTTGCTTCAGTGATTGTCGCCATTGCATTTCTTGAAACAACAACTTCAAGCTTATCTTTATTTGTTACAGTTTTAATATCATCACTAAATGTAACAACCCCATCATTTTTATTGAAAATTGCATTATCTTCAGATGCGCTTGATGCAGCACCACCAATGTGGAAAGTACGCATAGTAAGCTGAGTTCCTGGCTCACCAATAGATTGAGCTGCAACAACACCAATTGCCTCACCTCTATGAACTAAGTGACCTCTTGCTAAATCTCTTCCATAACACTTTGAACAAACACCTATTGATGCCTCACAAGTCATTGGAGATCTGACCTTTAAAGAGGCTAGGTTTAAAGACTCAATTCTATCAACCGCATCTTCATCTAACATTGTATCTTTTGCATAAAGCTCATTACCATCGCTATCTAATATCGGTTCTGCAATTACTCTTCCTAAGATTCTGTCTGTTAATGGTTGTATTATTTCTCCACCATCAATAATAGATGTAACAGTAATTGAATTTTCAGTGCCACAATCATCAATATTAATAACTGAATCCATTGATACATCACATAGTCTTCTAGTTAAGTATCCTGAATTAGCTGTCTTTAAGGCAGTGTCAGCAAGTCCCTTCCTAGCTCCATGAGTAGAAATAAAGTATTGAAGAACAGATAGACCTTCACGGAAGTTAGCTGTAATTGGTGTCTCAATAATTGATCCATCAGGCTTTGACATTAAACCTCTCATACCAGAAAGCTGTCTAATCTGTGCAGGAGATCCCCTTGCTCCAGAATCAGCATATATATATACGGAATTAAATGATGATTGTTCTACATTTTTTCCATCAGGAGTTTCAGCAGTTTCAGTACTTATCTTCTCCATCATAGCCTTAGCTACCTGCTCGTTTGCTCTAGACCATATATCAATAACTTTGTTGTATCTCTCGCCTCTAGTAACAAGACCTGAATCAAATTGTTTCTCAATTGCTTTTACTTCTTTTTCTGAATCATCAATAATCTTTGCTTTTTCCTCTGGAATTACAAAATCATTAACTCCAATAGATGATCCTGATTTAGTTGAAAAATCAAAACCTAGATACATTAGTTGGTCCGCAAAAATAACAGTTTTCTTAAGTCCGGCTTTTCTATATGAAATATCAACAAGCTTGGAGATTAGTTTTTTATTTAGAACTTTATTGATATTCTCAAAACCAACTTCAACAGGTGTAATTCTCCATATTAAAACTCTACCCACGGTAGTGTCATGAATAGCTTTATCACCGTTTTCGTCAGTAATTCTAACTTTTATTGATGAATGAATATCTAAAGTTTCAGTTTCGTATGCTCTCAGAACTTCATCTGGATCACTAAATACTCTGCCATCACCAATTGCATTTGCATTATCTCTGGTCATGTAATACAACCCAAGCACTACATCTTGCGTTGGATTAATTATTGGTGAACCGTCAGCAGGTGACAAAATATTATTAGTTGACATCATTAAAGCTCTTGCTTCTAACTGCGCCTCTAAAGTTAAAGGTACGTGAACAGCCATCTGGTCTCCATCAAAGTCGGCGTTAAAAGCAACACAAACTAATGGATGTAATTGAATAGCTTTACCTTCAATTAACTTTGGCTCAAAAGCCTGAAGTCCTAATCTATGGAGTGTAGGAGCTCTGTTTAGCAATACTGGATGCTCTCTAATAACATCATCTAAAACTTCCCAAACTTCTGGTGTCTCTCTCTCAACTAATTTTTTAGCAGCTTTAATAGTTGTAGCTAGCTCTCGTTGTTCAAGTTTTCCATAAACAAAGGGCTTGAATAACTCAAGTGCCATTTTCTTAGGAAGTCCGCATTGGTGTAATTTTAAATTTGGACCAGAAACAATAACTGATCTTCCTGAATAATCTACCCTTTTACCCAACAGGTTTTGTCTAAATCTTCCGCCTTTACCTTTAATCATATCAGCCAGTGATTTAAGAGGTCTTTTGTTTGTTCCTGTGATGACTCTTCCTCTTCTTCCATTATCTAGAAGGGCATCAACAGATTCTTGCAGCATTCTCTTTTCATTTCTTACAATAATCTCTGGAGCACTAAGTTCAAGCAACCTTTTAAGTCTGTTATTTCTATTGATAACTCTTCTATAAAGATCGTTAAGATCAGATGTAGCAAATCTTCCTCCTTCAAGAGGCACAAGAGGTCTTAAGTCAGGTGGCAAGACTGGAAGTACATCCATTATCATCCACTCTGGTCTATTACCAGATTCGTTAAATGCCTCAAGAAGCTTTAAACGCTTTGAAAGTTTTTTTAGCTTTGTTTCAGAATTGGTCTGAGGTATCTCTTCTCTAATTTCTCTAATCTCTTCGTTGATATCTAGCTCTTCAAGAAGAATTTTTACAGCTTCAGCACCCATACCAGCAGAAAACTCATCACCAAACTCTTCATATTTCTCAACCCATTCTTCTTCAGTAAGAATTTGTCCCTTTTCAAGTTCAGTAAGACCCGGATCAGTAACAATATAACTTTCAAAATATAGTACTCTTTCAATTTCTCTAAGTGTTGTGTTTAAAAGAAGTCCAATTCTTGATGGCAAGGACTTAAGAAACCATATATGAGCGACAGGAGCAGCTAAATCGATATGACCCATTCTTTCTCTTCTTACTTTTGCTAGGGTTACCTCAACTCCACATTTTTCACACACAACCCCTCTGTGCTTCATTCTTTTGTACTTACCACAGATGCATTCATAATCCTTGATAGGTCCAAATATTTTTGAACAAAATAAACCGTCTCTTTCAGGCTTAAAGGTTCTGTAATTAATAGTTTCAGGTTTTTTTACTTCACCAAAAGACCAAGATTTTATTACCTGAGGAGAAGCTAGACCCGCAGAAATGGTTGTGAAATCATCCTGTCCTGTTTTTAAAGAATTTAATAAGTCTCTCAATTTTATCTCCTAGTTTTCTGAATCTAATTCAAGATTAATACCCAAAGATTTAATTTCTTTGCTAAGAACATTAAATGACTCAGGTATATTCGCATCCATTTCGTAACTACCATCAACGATGTTTTTATACATCTTTGTTCTACCAGAAACATCATCTGATTTAACTGTTAACATCTCTTGTAATGAGTATGATGCGCCATATGCCTCAAGCGCCCAGACTTCCATCTCACCAAATCTTTGGCCACCAAATTGAGCTTTACCACCCAATGGTTGTTGAGTAACTAAGCTATATGAACCAGTTGATCTAGCATGCATTTTGTCATCAACCAAATGATTTAATTTAATAATGTACATGTAACCAACGGTAACTGGTCTATCAAATTTTGTGCCCGTCCTTCCATCATATAGGGTGATTTGTCCAGATTCTGGTAAATCAGCTAATTTTAATAAATCTTTAACTTCACTTTCTTTGGCACCATCAAATACAGGTGTTGCAATTGGCAAACCATCTTTAAGATTATTTGCTAATTCAAGAATTTCAGAATTGTTGAATGATGAAATATCTTCTTTATTAGCTGCATTTTTATTGTAAAGCTTATCTAGATAGTCTTTCAGCTCTGCAGGCTTAGCATTTGCTTTGATCATTGAATCAATTTTTTCACCAATTCCCTTAGCAGCATATCCCATGTGCGTTTCAAGAATTTGACCAACATTCATCCTGGATGGAACACCTAATGGGTTAAGAACAATATCAACAGGATTACCATTGTCATCATAAGGCATATCTTCTACAGGCATAATTTCCGAAATAACACCTTTATTACCATGACGACCAGCCATCTTATCACCAGGTTGAATTCTTCTTTTGATAGCTAAATAAACTTTAACAATCTTTATTACGCCTGGAGCAAGATCATGCCCTCTAGTAATTTTTGCTTTCTTTTCATCAAATCTTGTTTTGATATCTTTGATATATTCGTTGTAACTTTTTTCAGTATCCTCGATAACATCATTTACGTTATCAGCATCTGTTCTAATTGAGAAAATATCATTTATTTCAAGCGATTCTAGTTTTTCTAAAGAAAGTGTTTCACTTTTTTTAACACCATTTCCTTTAATAGCTTTTTTGTTTTTTAATAATTCACACAACCTTGTTTTAGTTGCTTGTTCTACAACTGTAGCCTCATCATCAGCATCTTTTTTAGATTGATCTAAATGATCTTGCTCGATTGCTTGTGTTCTTTCATCTTTTTCAACACCATCTCTTGTAAAGACCTCTACGCCGATAACAGTACCCTTTGAGCTGGATCTTTGTGATGTATCTTTAACATCAGAAGCTTTTTCTCCAAAAATAGCTCTTAATAGTTTTTCTTCAGGTGAGAGCTGAGTTTCTCCCTTTGGAGTAATCTTTCCAACCAATATATCACCTGGCACTACCTCAGCACCGACATAAACTATTCCGCAGTCGTCAAGTTTATTAAGAGATCCTTCACCAACATTCGGTATATCAGCAGTGATTTCTTCTGAACCAAGCTTTGTATCTCTTGCAACACAGACAATTTCTTGAATATGAATAGAGGTAAATCTATCCTCTCTAGCAACTTTTTCGGATATAAGAATTGAATCCTCAAAGTTATAGCCATTCCATGGCATAAAGGCTATACGGATATTTTGCCCTAAAGCTAGCTCACCATTATCTACTGATGGTCCATCAGCTAATACATCTCCTGCTTTCACCACATCACCAATCTGAACAATCGGTCTTTGGTTAATACATGTATTTTGATTTGATCTAGTATATTTAACTAAGTTATAAACATCGGATGCTGATTTAGATTTTTTATCAGTTACTCGAACCACTATCCTTGAAGCATCAACACTCTCAACAACACCGTTATTTTTAGCAACAATACATACTCCAGAATCTCTAGCAACAACAGACTCAAGCCCAGTTCCTACTAATGGCTTTTCAGCTCTAAGAACTGGAACTGCTTGTCGTTGCATATTTGATCCCATTAATGCCCTGTTAGCATCATCATGTTCCAAGAAAGGTATTAAGGATGCTGCAATAGATACAACCTGTTGAGGAGATACGTCCATTAAATCGACTCTATCAGGAGACATGAGCTCAAATTCACTTGCATGCCTTACTGCAACAAGATCGTCTACAAATTTATTATTTTTATCTAAAGCAACGTTTGCCTGAGCAATAACATGCTCAGCTTCATCAATTGCAGATAGATAAATAATTTCATCTGTCACTTTTCCATTAACAACTTTCCTATATGGAGTCTCAATAAATCCATACTGATTTGTTCTTGAATAAGAAGCAAAGGAATTAATTAACCCAATATTAGGTCCCTCTGGTGTTTCGATAGGGCATACTCTTCCATAATGAGTTGGGTGAACGTCTCTCACTTCAAATCCTGCCCTTTCTCTTGTTAGACCACCAGGTCCTAGAGCAGAAACTCTTCTTTTATGTGTTATTTCAGATAATGGATTGTTTTGATCCATGAACTGAGATAACTGACTTGAACCAAAAAACTCTTTAATTGCAGCTGTAACAGGTTTTGCATTTATTAAATCTTGTGGGCCAAGCTCATCTGCTTCTGCCATACTAAGTCTTTCTCTTACAGCTCTTTCAACTCTAATTAAGCCTACTCTAAACTGATTGGCAGTCATTTCACCAACAGATCTAACTCTTCTGTTACCTAAATGGTCAATATCATCAACAATGTCATGACCGTCTCTAATATTAACTATTCCCTTCATGACCTCAATAATGTCTTCTTTATCAAGAATATGAGGATTTTCTTTCTTTGAGTCTAATTTTAATCTTCTGTTGAATTTCATTCTTCCAACTTCAGAAAGATCGTATCTCTCTTCATTGAAAAATAAGTTATTAAATAAAGTTTCGGCAGAGTCTTTGGTTGGCGGCTCTCCCGGTCTCATCATTCTATATATTTCGACAAGAGCTTCTAATCTATTAGATGTTGGATCTGCTCTAAGTGTGTTTGAAATATATGGCCCTTTATCTAACTCATTAATAAATAAGCATGAAATCTCGTTAATATTATTTTCTTTTAAGGCCTCTAGAACAGCCTCATCGATTTCTGTGTTTGCAACAAATAAAACTTCACCAGTTTCTTTATTAAAAATGTCTTTTGACAGAACCTTGCCGAAAAGAAATTGCTCATCTAATGTGATTTCACTTACTTTTGCATTTGATAACTCTTTTATGTGTCTTGCTGTAATTCTTTTGCCAGCCTCTACATAGACCTTACTTTTAACCTTAAGGTCAACAGGTAAAGTTTCACCTCTAAGTCTTTCTGGTATCAGAGCAAGTTTAACAGTGTCTTTTTCTAGAGTGAAAATATCCTCATCATAAAACTCAGACAATATTTCCTCTGTACCCATATCTAATGCTCTAAGCATGATTGTTGCAGGTATCTTTCTTCTTCTATCAATACGACTAAACAGAATGTCTTTAGGATCAAACTCAAAATCTAGCCATGAACCTCTGTAAGGAATTATTCTCGCAGAATATAAAACTTTACCTGAAGAATGGGTCTTACCTTTATCATGATCATAAAAAACACCAGGAGACCTGTGAAGCTGAGATACAACAACTCTTTCAGTTCCATTTACAATAAAAGATGCATCAGAAGTCATTAAAGGAACTTCTCCCATAAAGACTTCACCTTCTTTTATATCTTTTACTTCTTTAAAATTAGATTCTCTATCGTAGAGAACTAATTTAACTTTGATTCTTAAAGGTGCGGAATATGATAAACCTTGTATTAAGCATTCTTGAACATCATATGTGTTCTTTCCAAGCTCATATGAAACATATTCAAGAGCAGCATTACCTGAAACACTTTTAATTGGAAATAATGACTGGAAAACTTCTTCAAGTCCTTGTTTTTTCCTTGCTTCAGGCGCCACATCAGCTTGTAAAAATTCAGAATAAGATTTTGTTTGGGTTTCAATAAGGTTAGGAAGATCCATGACCTTTGCGAAAGTACCAAAGTTTTTTCTTATTCTTTTCTTTTCTGTATAACTGTATGACATAAATGCGCCCTTTTAATTAATATAGATTTATAGGTTTAATGTTATTTAAGTTCAGCTGTTGCACCGGCTTCTGTTAACTGAGCTACCATTGCCTCTGCATCATCTTTACTTGCACCTTCTTTAACAGTACTTGGTGCTCCATCAACCATATCTTTTGCCTCTTTAAGTCCAAGACCAGTAATTGCTCTTACAGCTTTAATTACTTGAACTTTTTGATCTCCAGCTGCACTTAATACAACATCAAAAGAATCTTTTTCTTCTGCTGCTGGAGCGTCGCCACCACCTGCTGCTGCAGGTGCTGCTGCAACTGCTGCTGCTGCTGTTACACCAAATTTTTCTTCAATATCTGAAATAAGATCAACAAGATCCATCACAGACATTTCCTCAATAGCCTTTAAAATATCTTCTTTACTAGTTGCCATTTTTAATTCTCCTTATAATTTAGGCAGATGCCTTTTTTTTGTCATGAACTGCTGATAAAACTCTCGCAAGTTTACTTGGAACTTCATTTAACAAAGTAGCAAACTTGGTAACTGGCGCTTGCAATACATTAGCAATAAGACCATAAGCCTCATCTTTGGATGGTAAGCTAGCTAGAATATCTATTTGGCTACCATCAAGCAATTGACCCTCAACAACTAATGCTTTGATATCTAAATTATCAAAGTTTTTAGCATATGTTTTGAGTAACTTTGCAGCTGCACCAGGCTCTTCAAATGAAAAAGCAAATAATGATGGGCCAACTAAAACTTCATCAGAACATCCAAAATCAGTACCCTCAAATGCTAATTTAGCAAGTGAGTTTTTTATAACCTGAATATGAATACCTGATTGAGTAGCTTTTTGTCTTACCTCAGATAGCTCACTGACCTTAAGGCCTCTAGCATCTGAAATAACTAAAGATGATGCATTAGATGCAACTTCTTTAACTTCGCCTACAATTTTTTCTTTTTCACTTTTCGATAACGCCACAGCAATTCTCCTGTTTAAGCCTTTCGGCCATTCGGCGACAAATTGCAAAATTACAATTTGAACACCACCTACGTAGGAAATTAAGTCTTACGACACCTACGGTCTTTGACGGCTGCGTAAACGCAACTATCTAACTTTATAATTTCTTATAAAGCTAAAACTTATACCAACTCTGAGGAACTAATTTTTATTCCTGGTCCCATAGTGCTACTTAAAGCAATATTACCTATGTATACACCCTTAGCAGATGCTGGTTTTAATTTTTTTAATTCTTCTAGTAATGCAGATGCATTGGCTATAATTTTGTCTGTATCAAAAGACACTTTGCCAATACTTCCATGAATAATTCCGTTTTTATCTGTTCTAAATCTTACTTGTCCAGCTTTTGCATTATTTATAGCTGTTGCAACATCATCTGTTACAGTTCCAGTCTTTGGATTTGGCATTAAGCCTTTTGGACCTAGAACTTGACCAAGCTTACCAACAACTTTCATTGCAGCATTTGTTGAAATTACCACATCAACATTTACTTCTTCTTTTGTAAATTTTTCTGCTAAATCATCCATTCCAATAAACTCAGCTCCAGCATCTTTTGCTGCATCTGCCTGATCTCCATCTGCAAAAACAGCTACGGTTACAGCTTTGCCTAAACTATTAGGGAGCGTTACAGCACCTCTTACATTTTGATCAGATTTATTAGGATCCACGCCCAGCCTTACTGCAATATCAACAGATTCCTCAAACTTGGCTGACTTCACAGATTGCATTATTTCTAGAGCTTCAGACACTGAGTAAGTTTTCTCAGGATCTACTTTTTCAACTAGAATTTTTTGTTTTTTTGTTAACTTACTCATAAATCTACCTCAACACCCATGCTTCTTGCTGTTCCTGCAATAATTAAGACTGCAGCATCTATGTCATTTGAATTTAAATCAGGTTCTTTTTGTTTTGCTATATCTTCAAGTTGTGCTCTTGTTAATTTTCCAACCTTTTCTCTATTTGGTTCACCACTTCCTTTTGGTATTCCCAAAGCTTTCTTAATTAAAACAGCAGCCGGAGGTGTTTTAACAACAAAAGTGAAAGATTTATCTTCGTATACAGTTATAACTACTGGAAGAGGTAATCCCTTTTCAGCATTTTGAGTTTCAGAGTTAAATGCATTACAAAAATCCATTATGTTTACACCAACTTGACCTAGAGCAGGTCCAACAGGAGGACTTGGATTAGCTCCACCCGCAGGTATTTGTAATTTAAGAATATTTGCTACTTTTTTTGCCATTATGTTTTCTCAATTTGTATAAACTCAAGATCAACTGGTGTTGCTCTTCCTAAAATTTGAACTGAAACTTTAACCATGTTCCTTTCGTAATCAACGTTTTCAACAACACCGTTGAAATCGTTAAAAGGTCCATCACAAACTCTAACCACTTCACCTGGTTCGTATATTGTTTTTGGAGCTGGGGCATCTTCACCTACTTCAATTCTATTTATAATGTTATTAACATCTTCTTCAGAAATTGGTAAAGGTCTATCTTTTGTTCCACCAACAAAACCAGATACTCTGGGGGTTGATTGAACTAGTTGCCAAGAATCATCTTCTAAAATCATTTGTACTAATATGTAACCGGGAAAAAATTTTCTTTCAGTTGTTTTTTTTGAACCGCCTTTTAGCTCAACTATTTGTTCCGTTGGTATTAGTATTTCGCCGAATTTCTCAGCAAGATTATTAAGTTCTATTTTTTCTTCAAGAGCAGCTTTAACTTTTTGCTCGTAGCCCGAATAAGCTTGAATTACATACCAATCCATAATGTTATCCTAGTACCAGTTTAGTTAAAAAAGTTAGAAGTGATTCAAGTGCCCAAAAGAATAGGCATAAAACTATAATTGAACCAAAAACTACTAAAAATGTTTGGGTTGTTTCAATACGAGTTGGCCAAACGACTCTTCTTATTTCTGTTCTTGATTCTCTCATTAGCTTAATTGCATTTGAACCAAAATTTGTTACGGCTAATATGCCTAGACCTACAATAAATAAGAATACGACCCCAAGGACTCGATATAAAAATGCAACTTCAACAAAATAACTATTGCCAATAACAGCAGCAGAGAATACTGCTAATGCAGCAAACCATTTAATGTTATCCAATAATTTTGAAGTTGATCCTTTAGCCATATATTTCCTATTTCGGCTCCAAGTTAAACTTGGCAGGCCAGGAGGGTCTCGAACCCACAACCCCCGGTTTTGGAGACCGGTACTCTACCAATTGAGCTACTGGCCTAAAATTAATTTTCATATTCCTCAGAGACAAGCAAGCCGAGACACATAGGTCTCGGCTAATAAGTCTTCGATTACTCAATAATTTTTGATACTACGCCAGCACCAACTGTTCTTCCACCTTCTCTAATCGCAAATTTTAGACCTTCGTCCATAGCGATTGGAGCAATAAGCTCAACATTCATTTTAATGTTGTCACCAGGCATTACCATTTCAACACCACTTGGAAGCTCACAAGCACCAGTTACATCAGTTGTTCTAAAATAAAACTGAGGTCTGTAGTTATTCATGAATGGCGTATGTCTTCCACCTTCATCTTTACTTAGCACATATATCTCAGCTTCAAATTTTGTATGAGGTGTAATTGAACCAGGCTTAGCAATAACTTGACCTCTTTCAACAGCGTCTCTTTCAACACCTCTAAGAAGAACACCACAGTTTTCACCAGCTCTTCCTTCATCTAAAGATTTTCTGAACATTTCTACACCAGTACATGTAGTCGTAGATGTGTCTTTAATACCAACAATTTCTAAAGGATCACCAGTATTAACGATACCAGTTTCGATTCTACCTGTTACCACTGTACCTCTACCTGAAATAGTAAACACATCTTCAATAGGCATTAGGAAAGCGCCATCTACTGGTCTTTCTGGCTCTGGTACATATGAGTCTAATGTTTCAATAAGTTTTTGAACTGAAGGAACACCAATTTCAGATGTATCACCTTCAAGAGCTTTTAGCGCACTACCAACAATAATAGGTGTGTCATCGCCTGGGAAATCATATTCGTTTAATAGCTCTCTAATTTCCATTTCAACAAGCTCTATCATTTCTGGATCATCATTTTGATCAGCTTTGTTCATATAAACAACAATATAAGGAACACCAACCTGTCTAGCTAATAGGATATGTTCTCTTGTTTGAGGCATTGGACCGTCAGCAGCACTTACTACTAATATAGCGCCGTCCATTTGAGCAGCACCAGTAATCATATTTTTTACATAGTCTGCGTGACCTGGACAATCAACGTGTGCATAGTGACGTGCAGTTGAAACATACTCAACATGAGAAGTAGCAATAGTAATACCTCTTTCTCTTTCTTCCGGAGCATTATCAATATTTGCAAAGTCAACAGCGTCTCCACCGAATACTTCAGCAGCAACTTTAGTTAGTGCAGCTGTAAGTGTTGTCTTACCATGGTCAACGTGACCAACTGTCCCTACATTTACGTGGGGAAGCGTTCTTTCAAATTTTTCTCTTGCCATTTTATTTATGCCTCTCTGAAATAATTAAATATTCTTAAATGGAGCTCATAACCGGACTTGAACCGGTGACCTCTTACTTACCAAGCAAGTGCTCTACCGCTGAGCTATATGAGCCCGTTCACGTAGCATCCTAATTTAAGGTGGCGTATTATCCCTCTAAAAAGTTATAAACTCAACCTTTTTTCAACATAAATTTGGGATTATTTTTGTAGTGTTTTTTGCTCTTAAAATAGACATGGTGGAGAGGGTAGGATTCGAA
>CACPON010000015.1 GCA_902635645.1 uncultured SAR86 cluster bacterium | reverse complement strand
AATGAATTTTTGATAAGTGATTTTTTATGGCCTCCCGATGATAGTACTCTAAAAATTTCACCAGACCTAAATGGAATTATGAGGTTTAATACCAAACTAAATAAATAGTTCCAAAAATCTTCAAAAACTTGTTTTTTATTGCTCGTACTTAAGTTGGAATAAACTAAATATCTCCAACGTAAACTTCTAACTATTACACTTGATAACAAAGATAAAGCAGCAAAACATATTAAGAGAATATTGTTTAATGTGTAAACAGATGAAAAATTTATTAAATCAATATCATTGAAAATTTTTTTAATAATAAAGAAGGCAAACGTTAATACCGCAATGCGTATAAAGACAGTTGTAAAAAATTTCATATTTTTTTCCACAAACGTAAACTTATCTGACTATGGTATGGAGTGATATAGTTTCCAATAAATTTATACTCTTTTATAAATAATTCTTGATTAACGATTATAAATTCTTCGACTTCTGAAGCTCCCTCATTAGGCAGTGAAGAAAAAGTAATGAATTTTGGTTTGGCCTCTAGAGCAACATTAAATGCATTTAACTTTTGCTCTTTTGTTTGGTAGGCTAAGTTGTGTAAAAATTGTGCTTTTATTGGTGGCAAGGTATCCGTCATTAAATATAGCCAGCTGTTAAAATCTGCCGTAAATATAGTTTCGTCTTGTAAAGTTTCTTTATCAAGCTTGTGAATTAATACATCAGAATTCCATGTTTTAAAAACAATATTTTGAAAAGAAACCACGTATAAAGAAGTAGTTAAAAATAAAGCCAAGCTAGAAGAAAATATTATGGATTTTTTGCTTGAATATGAAGCTATTATCATTATTCCAATAACAGCAACAGGAGGTATAAAACCATAGTATTTATATATTACTGGGCCAGGTTTGGTTAGAAATACTACAAAAAAAGCAAAAAAAGCAAAAGTTAACAAAAAATATATGGCTTTATTTGAAAACAGACCAATTAAAATCTTAAAAAATTCTTTAATAGATCTTGACCTAAAAATAAACATTGTTACAGAGGATATGATTAAAATAATTGTAAAAAAATTTATCTTAGCTGCATAATAAATTACTGAAAAAAAGTCCGCCTTTTTTTCTTCTGTATACAAAAGATTATCAGCAAATAAAGCCGAATAAAAACTTTCAATATTGCCCGATAAAATCAAAGCTCCTAATACAAAAAAAGCAAATGTATACAAAGCAAATTTTAATAAATTTTTTATTGAAGTTACCCATTCGAGTCTGTAAATGAGTATAAAAATACAAATAGATACGAATGCTGCAAAGTGGATACGTGTTAATAATGCAGCACTACAAAAAAAAGCTAAAATTACTAAGTCTCTATTTTTTATACTCAAAAAAGATTTTGTATTTATTAATTTCAAAACTCTTGTGATTGCTATAATCTCAAAGATAGTTGCAAAATAAACTATTCCTCCATTTAGGTTCCCATAAGACAACCCCGGAAGAACTAAAAAACTAAGAACAAGAAAAGAAAATAGTAGAATCTCAAAATTTATGTTCCATTTTAATTTTAAAGATGAAGCAATTTCTTTAAGAAGTTTTAAGTTAGTTATATAAAAAAATCCAAGAATTAAAAAATGTACAATAAAAAAACCTAATAATTTAGTATTTAAAATAATGTTTAAATACACTCCGATAACTAAAATATAATGATATAGCGGTGGTTTATGATCATAAACCTCATTATACATTTCCATTCCTTGAGCTAACATATTTGCACATGTAGCATAGAATGCAAAATCGCTATCATAACCATATATTGTTGGAATTGACATCAATATAAAAATTATTGGAAACAGCAATCTATAATTAAAAATATTTGTATTTATTTTGTTCATTTTGCGAATTTTATCATTAAAAGATGTCATATTTATTCAACCTAATTAATAAATTTTGCAATCTTATAGGCATTTAGGTGAAGCTTAATGGTAACTTATTGTTTAAGAAAACTTGGATTTTTCATTTACATTTAATAGGAGCTTAGGGTTGTTATATTTTTTTGTAGTTTTGGAATTAGGTGAAAATGTTTCAAAGCTTCATAAGCTCTAACTAATAATTTTTCAATAGCATTTAGAGCTAAAGTTTCCATTAAAAAGAAACATAATACAAATATAAAATATCCTAATAAATATTAAATCTACTTATGACAATCAATATCTTTTATTTTAAGAAACAATTGGCACAGATATTGCAATAAACAATGTATTTAGGAGGTATTTATGGCAGATTACTGGCTAAGAGTATTTGAATTTTGTAAAGAAGAGCCTGGTTGGGCTATTGCTTTTTTCTTTTGTGGTTTTGTTATAGGGGAAACTTACTTCATTCTATAAATATTAGTTCATATCTATAGCAAACTCTTTCAATATTTCTATATCGATAATAGAAGTAGTTTTTTTATTAGTTTTTTTAAGATAAACCTTAGGAGCAAAACCATGCTCATAAGCTTCCTTCCATCGTTCGGCACAAACACACCAGGAGTCACCAGCTTTTAATCCTGGAAAATCAAATTCAGGTCTTGGAGTGGAAAGATCGTTGCCTCGAGATTTTGAGAAACTTAAAAACTCATCGTTCATTAACGAGCAAACAATATGCAAACCTCTGTCGAGTTGATCGGTATGACAGAACCCATCTCGAAAAAATCCTGTAATAGGATTTGAGCAACACTCCTCAATTGGTTCATCAAAAATATTA
This sequence comes from uncultured SAR86 cluster bacterium, assembly GCA_902635645.1. GTDB lineage: Bacteria > Pseudomonadota > Gammaproteobacteria > Magnimaribacterales > D2472 > SCGC-AAA076-P13. The sequence continues at coordinate 16,468 of CACPON010000015.1, read as the reverse complement.
ACTTGCTGCATATCCATTGAGTAGAATCTTATTATTTAAAATAAAAGATATCTAGTATCAATCTTGATAAAATAATTTTATGAATAATGATGGAAAAGTTCTCTTCAACGAAAAGTGTTCGATCTGTAATTTTGAAATTAAGCATTACAAAAAAAGATCAGAATTAGACTTCACTGATTGCAGTCACATGGAAGATAAATACCTAAAAAAACTTCATGTAACTTTTAATGATGGAAAAGAATTAGTAGGTGTTGATGCATTTATTTATGTCTGGAATAGAACCAAAGGTTATCGTTGGCTTGGTACATTCGTTGCACTTCCGGTTGTAAAACAACTAGCTGTTTTTGCTTATTCTATTCTTGCTTTTTTACTCTTCTGGCGCTTTAAAATATTTAATAAAAGTTAAAAAAAATAATGCCTAGATGCGAATGATTATCATAATGATTCGTATTAAAAAAATACCTTATATCAGTAGTTTACATCATATATAAATTCTTTTATAGTTATCTTAATTAATTAATTTTTTAATGCTTAAGGAGCAATAATATGGGATTAAAACCACTTGATACAAATAAGGCTTGTGCGATTCTAAACGAGATAATGGAATACGAATTAGCAGGAGTTGTTCGCTACACTCACTCAGCTATGATGATAACTGGCCCTTATAGAATTCCAATTGTTGCTTTCTTAAAAGAGCAAGCAAGTGAGTCATTGTTACACGCTCAAGGAGCTGGTGAATTAATTGCTGGACTTGATGGTCACCCTAGTCAGAAGATAGCAAAAATTGAGGAGACAGGACAACATACTATTAAAGATATTTTAGAAGAAAGTTTAGAACATGAACTTCATGCTGTTGGTCTTTATAAAAAACTTTTAGAAGAAGTTGAGGATAGGTCTATTTATTTAGAAGAGTATGCAAGAGGCATGATCGGTGAAGAAGAGCAACATTCATTAGAACTCAAAAGAATGTTAAAAGATTACGGGTAAACTTAATTAAGCTTTTTTAAAATACCTTTGATGATGAGCCTCTGATAAGTCCAAAAACTCTTTATTAATCTCGTCACGTATTTTCATAGGATCATAATTTTTAAGACTAGTAATCCCAAATTGTTCTAAATCTAAATTTTGTGATCCTGCTGCTCTAAGCAAATCAAAAATCCAAGTTAAAGGATCCATCGAGTTGTTATAATTAATCGCATTCTCTTTCAACTTTATTTGAAGCAAATCTGAATCATGAACTTTAAATCTATCTTGAAGAATTAAGACTTTAAATTTTTCAAGGCGATCATTTACAAGCGCCCTTTCGTCTTGTGAGTATTTTGGCCAACTAATAATCTCGTGAACAAATCTTTTACACCCTTTACAGACGTCATCTCCATAAGTTGTGGAGCAAATACCTAAACAAGGGGTTGTAGATCGTGTTTTTTGCATAATTAAGCAAAATAATAACTCATTTTTAAATAAAATCTGCTATTTACTAGAAGCCTTTTGCTTATAAGAGTAAAATTACCACCGTTAACAAGGAGATAATCAATGTTAAACGAATACAAAGCACACGTAGACGAAAGAGCGGCACAAAATATCCCACCGCTTCCATTAGACGCAGACCAAACTGCACAATTAGCCGACCTTTTAAAATCTGAACACGAAGAGTCTGAACTTTTATTACATTTACTTAAAGAAAGAGTACCTGCTGGTGTAGATCAATCAGCATATGTAAAAGCAGCTTTTTTAGCTGATATTACAACCGGTGAGACTTCTAGCCCTTATATTACAAAATCTGATGCAGTGCATATTCTTGGCACAATGCTTGGTGGTTATAACATCCAGCCTTTGATTGAATGCCTGAAAATAGATGAATTGGGCGATGAAGCTGCTGAAGCTTTAGGAAAAACGTTGCTAATTTTTGATGCTTTTAATGAGATCTTTGAATTATCAAAGACTAACGAGTATGCAAAAAAAGTAGTAGATGCATGGGCCGAAGGAAAATGGTTTACTGAAAAAGCTAAACTTCCAGAACAAATTAAACTTACTGTCTATAAAGTACCTGGTGAAATTAATACTGATGATCTTTCACCAGCTACAGATGCTTGGTCACGTCCTGATATCCCTCTTCATGCATTGGCTATGTTTAAAATGCCAAGAGAAGGTCTTGATAGACCGCTAGAAACTATCGAAGAGTTAAAAGAAAAAGGTAATCCGCTTGTATTTGTTGGTGATGTTGTTGGTACTGGTTCATCAAGAAAGTCTGCTACAAACTCTGTGTTATGGCATATGGGAGATGAGATACCTTATATACCAAATAAAAAAGAAGGTGGTTTTTGTTTTGGTGGAAAAATAGCTCCTATCTTTTTTAATACATTAGAAGATTCAGGCGCTTTTCCAATTGAATTAGATGTTTCTAGAATGGAAATGGGTCAAGAGATTATCCTTGAGCCTTATAACGGAAAAGTTCTTGATGCTTCAAGTAATGAAGTTATCTCTACTTTTGAACTTAAAACTGATGTTCTTCTTGATGAGGTAAGAGCTAACGGAAGAATACCATTAATTATTGGAAGACAATTAACTGATAAAACTAGAGAAGCTTTAGATTTAGAGCCTACAGATATATTCACAAGACCTGATGCCGCTGATGCCTCAGATAAAGGTTATACCCTAGCGCAAAAAATGGTTGGTAAAGCTTGCGGAGTTGAGGGTATCAGACCAGGAACTTATTGTGAGCCAAGAATGACAACTGTTGGTTCTCAAGATACCACTGGGCCAATGACAAGAGATGAATTAAAAGAGTTAGCCTGCTTAGGTTTTTCTGCTGATTTAGTTATGCAGTCGTTTTGTCATACTGCAGCTTATCCAAAACCTGTAGACATTGAGACACAACATAACCTACCTGATTTCATTATGAATCGCGGCGGTGTTTCTTTAAGACCAGGTGATGGAATAATTCATTCGTGGCTTAACAGAATGTTATTACCTGATGGAGTTGGAACAGGTGGCGATAGTCATACCAGATTCCCAATAGGTATAAGTTTCCCTGCTGGATCAGGACTTGTGGCATTTGCTGCAACATTAGGTGTAATGCCTTTAGATATGCCTGAATCAGTTTTGGTTAGATTTAAGGGTGAGATGCAGCCAGGAATAACTTTGAGAGATCTTGTTAATGCTATTCCTTATGCTGCTATTCAAAAGGGTCTTTTAACTGTGGCAAAAGAAGGCAAGAAGAATATCTTTTCAGGAAGATGCTTAGAAATTGAAGGTCTTCCAAATATGAAAGTAGAGCAAGCATTTGAATTATCAGATGCCTCTGCAGAAAGATCAGCTTCAGGTTGTACTGTTAGATTAAATAAAGAACCAATCATTGAATATCTTCAGTCAAACATTGTTATGTTGAGATGGATGATTGCTAGCGGTTATGGCGATGCTAAAACTCTAGAGAGAAGAGCTCAAGCAATGGAAGAATGGATTAAGAATCCTGAACTTTTAGAGCCGGATGAAAATGCAGAATATGCAGAAATCATTGAGATTGATTTAAACGAAATAACTGAGCCGTTACTTGCATGCCCTAACGATCCTGATGATATTAAACCCTTATCAGAAGTTGCTAATACTGAAATCCAAGAAGTATTTATTGGGTCTTGCATGACTAATATTGGTCACTTTAGAGCTGCTGGTACCTTGTTACAGAAATACAATGGAACAAAAGCTAGATTATGGGTTGTTCCTCCAACAAAAATGGATGAAAAGCAGCTAATGGAAGAAGGTATTTATAATGTGTTTGGCGTATCTGGAGCAAGAACTGAGCTCCCGGGATGTTCTCTGTGTATGGGTAACCAAGCAAGAGTTCTAGCTAATTCTACTGTGGTATCAACATCTACTAGAAACTTCCCAAATAGATTGGGTGATGGCGCTGATGTATTTTTAGCATCTGCAGAGCTTTCAGCTATAGCATCAGTATTAGGCAGACTGCCAAGCGTTGAGGAATATCACAAATATATGGGTGATATTAATCCATTGGCAGATGACATATACAGATATCTAAATTTCAATGAGATTGATACATATGTGGAGAGTGCAAACTCAGCAAGCATACCTGCTGTGAATATTGTTAATCCTAGTTAAGCTTTAGCTTTTTCTCTTTGTGCTTTGACTTCGTCTTGTCTAGATATCTCTAAGTCTTTAAGATAATTTTCACCAAGTGGAGTTATATATTCACCAGTGAATATTGAGGTTTCAAATTCTTTGATTTCAGGATTACCAGTTTTACATGTTTCAATTAAATCCTCTAACGTTTGATAGACAAGCCAGTCTGCACCTATTTCTGTAGCAACCTCTTCATCTGTTCTATTTGATGCTATTAGCTCACTAGTAGCAGGCATGTCTATACCGTATAGATTTTGATATTTAATGGCAGGTGCTGCAGAGGCAAAATAAACTTTTTTAGCTCCAGCCTCTTTAGCCATTTCAATAATTTTCTTACTAGTAGTCCCTCTTACAATCGAATCATCAACTAGCATTACATTTTTACCTTCAAATTCTAAATCAAGAATATTTAACTTCCTTCTCACGGACTTTCTTCTCTCTTCTTGGTAAGGCATGATGAACGTTCGTCCAATATATCTATTTTTAACAAAGCCCTCTCTGTATGGAACATTTAAGTCAACTGCAAGTTGCAATGCTGCAGTGGTGGAACTATCAGGTATTGGGATTACAACATCAATGTCGTGATCAGGATTTTTCTTCTTTATTAATTCAGCAAGCTTAGACCCCATTCTCATTCGAGCTTTATAAACTGAAATTTCATCAATGTTTGAATCGGGTCTTGAGAAATATACATACTCAAATATACAAGGTCTTTTTTGAGGAACTTCTGCACATTGTTGTGAAAAAAAGTTACCTTTCTTATCAATATATATAGCCTCTCCTGGCTCTACATCTCTTAGTTTTTTAAAGCCCTGTGATTCGAAAAGTGCGTCCTCAGAAGCAATAATGTACTCATCTCTAGTCTTACCTTCTCTTATACCAATAGATAAAGGTCTAATGCCATTGTTATCTCTAAAAGCAAGAATTCCATGTCCTGTAATGAGTGCTAGTACAGCATAAGCTCCATCACATCTTCTATGAGTTTTGGCAACAGCTTTAAAAATATGTTCCGCTGAAGGATAGATTTCTCTCTGCTTACCTAACTCATGAGCAAAAATATTTAGCAAGACTTCTGAATCAGAGTCTGTATTGAGATGTCTCATTTCTGCATGAAACAATTGAGTCGCAAGTTCTTTAGAATTAGTTAGGTTACCGTTATGAGCTATGCTGATCCCATAAGGTGAGTTTACGTACATTGGCTGAGCAAACTCTTTACCTGCACCTCCAGCAGTTGGATATCTGACATGTCCAATGCCATAATTACCAATAAGCTTACTCATATGTCTTTGTTGAAATACATCTCTTACATAACCCATTGATTTTCTACTGTGGAGTCTGTCTTGTGAGTCACATACCACCATACCAGCGGCATCTTGACCTCTATGCTGAAGCATTAAAAGGGAGTCATATATTTCTGCTGCTATGTTAGTCTCAGCAGAAATTCCAACTATTCCACACATTAGGAGTCCTCTTTAGTAGGATTAATATCTTCTTCATCTGGGGCCACCTCTTCTCTTATTGGTTCAATGACTTCCAGTGCTTCTTCGACTAAGTTTCTATTATCTATTAATTCTCTAAAATAAGCTTCAATTTGTGGAGCATATTTTTCAATTATCGGTGTTATTTTTGATTTGTTAATTAAGTCTGTTGATTTGACGCTTGAGGGTAAGAGTAAAAAGATTACAAATAAAACAATTAAGCCTCTCGTTAGACCAAATAATACTCCTAAAAATCTATCAAATCCTGAAGCACCAGACCATTTGATAAGAGTGCCAATGAATTTGATTACCATTCCGCCAAGAATGATACAGACCATAAAGACAACTATGTAGGATAAGATCTTTGAAATCTCTTCATTGCCAACGAATTCATTAATCTTTGGAGTTGCTAAATATTCCAGACTGACTGCAGCGATAAAAGCTACAACCCATAAAAATAAAGATAAAAATTCTTTTGTAAAACCTCTAGCGAGAGAAATAAGGCCTGAAGCAGTTAATACAACTAATATAAACCAGTCAGTTACATTTAGTCCTAGAGCTTCCATCTAGATATCTCTCCATTTTGTGACTCTGAAACCTTTTGAATTAATTCTATATTTTGATTTATGTCACTCTCTTCAATAAAAGGTCCCACATAAACCGCATGAAGGTTTTTCTTAGAACCAAAAACTTCGGTAAATGCTGGAAACCCTCCTTCGTTAATCTTTGTGACCATTTTTTTTGCATTGTCCTCAGACGAAAGAACATGAACTCTTAAAACAAATAAATCAAAATCTGATCTATCAATATTTGCAACATCTGCGACTATTTCTTTGTTGGGTTTTAAAGGTTCTTCTTTGGCTATTTCTTTGGACTCTTCTTCAAATTCTATTTTAGCTATTTCTTCAATTTCTGGAGCTGCATCTGCGATTTTAAAATCTTGTTGATAATCAACTTGAGGAGTTAAAACAACAAAAAGAAGAATTAGTAATGCGCTAATGCTGAAAACAAGACCTACAATTCTCTCAATATTCATTAAGCTTTATATATTTTTTTTAGTAGTCCGTGAACTTTAGTTCTAATATTTCTTCTGTGAACAATCATATCAATTGCTCCATGTTTTAACAAAAACTCTGATTTTTGGAAATCGTCAGGCAAATCTACTCTAACCGTTTGTTCAATAACTCTTCTACCGGCAAAACCAACTAAGGCATCAGGTTCAGCAATATTTATATCACCAAGCATCGCCAAACTAGCAGAAACACCTCCATAAATAGGATCAACCATTACAGAAATATAGGGTAATTTTTCTGCCTTAAGCTTTTGTAAGGCTGCCGAAGTTTTTGCCATCTGCATCAAAGAAATCATTGACTCTTGCATTCTTGCACCACCACTTGTGGAAAAGCAGACAAACGGACAACGAGACTTTATAGCTTCATTTACTCCTTGTACAAACTTTTCTCCCACTACTCCTCCCATAGAGCCACCCATAAATCTAAACTCAAATGCAGCTACAACCACATCCATTAAATCGAGCGCACCTTTACCGATAATAATGGCTTCATTCTCTCCTGTATTTGAAACAGCATCTTTAATTCTTGAGGAGTAATTTTTTGTATCTTTGAATTTTAGGGAATCTTTAGTTTTTATATCAGCTGCTATTTCTTCAAAATAACCATTATCTAAAAATATTTCTAATCTTTTTCTGGCACCAATTCGAAGATGATGGTCACATTTAGGACAAACAAAAAGTGATTTTTCTAGATCAGGAGCATACAAAACAGATTCACAAGAAGGGCAAGAGCTCCAAAGTCCATCAGGCACCTTACTTTTAGACTTGGATGTCATTATTGAAGGTATGAGCCTTGTTAGCCAGTTCATGATATAGCGGTTTTCATCTCCCTAAGATATTCACCTATTCTACCAAATTCTTTTGTCTTAGACTCATCTGCAATCATTTCAACAATTGATGAACCAATCACAATACCATCAGAACATGCTGCTAAAGTTGATGCATCCTCGACTGATTTAATCCCAAACCCTGCCATAGTTGGAGCATCTGAATATTGTTGAATTTTTTGAATATTATTTTTAATTTCTTCAATATTTAAATTAGATGAGCCTGTAACACCTCTTAGGGTTACGTAATAAATAAACCCAGTGCTATTTTTTGCTATAGATTCAACTCTATCGTCTTTAGTAGTAGGCGATATTAGTGAAATAGTATTTATATTTGGGTTTGTGATTCCATAAGTCTGCAGATTAAGTTCGCCTGGAACATCTACAACTAAAATTGAATCCGCACTATTCTCTCCAATTGATTGAACTAGATCAATATGCGATATAAAGGTATTTAAATAGCCCATTAAAACTATAGGTGTTTCGGTATTGGTTTCTCTAAACTTATCAACCAATTCAAGTATCATCTTCAGTGATATATTATTTTTTAGAGCTCGGTCATGAGCTTTTTGTATGGTTGGTCCCTCAGCGATTGGATCAGTAAAGGGAACGCCAATCTCAATAACATCAACTCCTGAATCAACAAATAAATGCATCAAATCTAGTGTGGTATCCAAATCAGGATCGCCCGCTACAAGATATGCTACCAGAGCCTTTTTTTTGTTTTCTTTAAGGTTTTGTAATTTTGATGTCAGTCTATTCAAAACTCTATCCCATCGATTTCAGCAACAGTATTAATGTCTTTATCTCCTCTACCAGAAACATTTACAACTACATTTGCTGATGAGTCTAATTCCTTCATAAGAGGTTCTAGGTATGCAAAAGCATGTGCTGTCTCAAGAGCAGGCATAATACCTTCAAGCTCAGTTACTTCATGAAAAGCTTTTAAGGCATCATCATCGCTAACTGCCACATACTCAGCTCTACCAATATCTTTAAGCCATGAATGCTCAGGACCAACTCCGGGATAATCTAAACCAGCTGAAACGGACTTAGTGTCTTTTACCTGACCTGATTCATCTTGCATTAAGTAACTGCGAGCACCATGAAGAACTCCAGGCGTGCCATCATTTAATGGAGCTGCATGCTCACCTGTTGAAACTCCCTCTCCTCCAGCTTCGACGCCAATAAGTCTAGTTTCTTTAATATCGATAAATGGATGAAATATGCCCATTGCATTTGAGCCACCGCCAACACAGGCAACAACAGCATCAGGCATTTTGCCAAATAAATCTTTAGATTGCTCAATCACTTCTTTTCCAACAACAGAGTTGAAATCTCTGACTATCATCGGATATGGATGCGGGCCAGTAACACTTCCAATAATATAATAGGTATCCTCAACATTAGTTACCCAATCTCTTAAAGCTTCATTTAAAGCATCTTTTAATGTTGCAGAACCAGAATCAACAGGATGCACATTAGCTCCAAGCAACTTTATTCTATAAACATTTAAAGATTGTCTTCTAACATCTTCAGCGCCCATATAAATATGACACTCTAGCCCCAACCTTGCTGCAACAGTTGCTGTCGCAACACCATGCTGACCAGCACCAGTTTCTGCAATGATTCTTTTTTTGCCCATATATTTAGCAAGAAGTATCTGACCAACAGTATTATTTATTTTATGTGCACCAGTATGATTTAGATCTTCACGTTTAAGCCAGATAGAGCCAGATTTGTAATGGTCCGTTAATCTTTGTGCAAAATATAGTGGCGAAGGTCTGCCAACAAAATGGGAAAGATCTTTATAGAACTCATCTATAAAGTCTTTATTATCTTTTAATTTGTTATAAGTATTTTCTAGCTCTTCAAGAGCATACATCAGAGTTTCAGGTACAAATTTACCGCCGTACTCGCCATAAAATCCTTCTTTATCAGGAAAGTTAGAATTACTAAATGTCATAGTTTCTAATTGTTTTTAAAATATCTTTTATTAAATGGATGTCTTTGATTCCAGCCTGAGATTCAACCCCAGAGTTTAAATCTAAACACCACGAATTAGTCTTTAATGCATTATCGACATTTTGAGAATTAATTCCACCTGAAAGGACAAAATTATGAGTATCATTATCAATATTTTTTAATAATTCCCAATTAAAAGACTCACCTGTTCCGCCATATAATCCGTCCTTGTGATTTTCAAGAAGAATAGCTAAAGCAGAACTGTATTGAGAAATCATTTCTATATCGCTAGAATTTTTTATTCTAATTGCCTTCCAGTAGTCTAATCCAAAAGTCTCACAAAAATTTTGATCTTCATCTCCATGGAATTGTAGAATCGGATTATTAAAAAATGATGAAGTTTTATATATAAAATCTTCATCAGCATTAACATAAACGCACACAGGTCTAGTTTCTTTAAAATCTATATTTTGTATTTTTTCTAGAAAGACTTCATCTACAAATCTTGGGCTTTTGGAATAAAAAATAAAACCTACGTAATCCAGGTTAAGATTTATAAGCTGTTTTAGTATCTCAATATCTGAGATACCACAGATTTTTATTTTTGGATTAATCATCTCTTAAACCTATCTAATAAATGCTCAGTTGGACTTTGGATATTAAATTTTAAATCATATTTAGGTCCAAGAAAAAATAATCCTTTTGCTGAAACAGTTTTGCCAGCATAACTTCTATCGTGTTTTGACAAAATTTCTTCTACAGAAAGATTTATTTCTCCCTTAGCAATATCTAATAAGGTACCAACCATAATTCTTACCATATTATGCAAAAAGGCATTTGCATGGATAGATATAAAAATAAATTTATCGTAGTATTCAATTTCAATATCTCTTATTGATTTAATAGGGTTTTTTGAGCTGCAGCTTGAACTTCTAAAGGATGTAAAATCATGTTTTCCAATAAACATTTTTGCCTGTTGGCTTAGAACATCTATATCTAAATTATTATTATCCCAATGAGAACAATTATCAAAAAATAATGGTTTGCTTCTGGAGTTATAAATAACATAGGTATAACTTCTCTCAACAGCAGAAAACCTAGAATGAAAATCATCGGGTACTTCAAACATTTTAGTAACAGCAATTGCATCTGGAAGGTTTGAATTTATTCCATCAATCCAATTTTTTTCTTCTCTTTTGATGTCGGTAGTAAAATCAAAGACTTGGGAAAGTGCATGTACGCCAGCATCCGTTCTTCCAGCATAATTTATAACTTTTTTTTCTTTAGTGATCTTTTCAATAACTTCCTCAAGGTTTTGTTGAATTGAGATGGCATTCTTTTGTCTCTGGAAACCTGAAAACCCAGAACCATCATACTCAGTTGTAAAAGCTAGTCTCACTTTTCAGAAAATTTATCAAGCAAAGCTTTAGCATTATTTTTTATTTTATCGCTCTCAGTTGATTTAATTAGATTATCTAAAATAGATTTTGAGTTTTCTAAATCACCCATCTCAAAATATGTCACTGCAAGATCTAATTGCTGCTCTTCTTCATTATTTGTAATACTAAGGCCTTTTGGTAAACCCGCAACAGATGATGAAGTATCAGGAGCTTCATCAAAATCATAATCTATTTTCTTTGTCTGTCTTGATTTGAGCTGAATATAAATCAGTGCTATTAAAATTCCAGAGAGAATTGATACAAAGGCAACAAAAAGCAGGTCCATTAATCCAAATTCTTGAACATCACCAGGCTTTATATCCTCCGTCTCTTTAATTAATTCCTCAGCAACTTTACTTTCAAAGGCCATTTCAAGTGTTTTAGTATTATTTTTAATAATGTCTGCTGGGTCATTTAATTCTTCGTTATTAATATCTAACTGTTTAGTCTCATCTTCGTCAACAATCTCTTTAACTTTCTGTTCAGGTGCTTCTATTATTTTTGGAGCAGTTAAAACTAATAAAGATTTTACTGCTGGTGCTATAGATAAAGAATATGAATCATTCATAGCAAGAATTGAAGCTTTTGCCTCGGTATGCGAAGTCTCAGATATGCTTGAATATGAAGGAATTATTAAATCTTTATCATTTCGAACTAAATTAATATTTCCATCTATAAACGCATCTTTGTTTCCAAGGTAAATTGACCACATTATTTGATATATTGAAGCATCAGACATATCTGTCTTAATGTTAGTAGCCAAACTCCACATTGTTGAAATTTCGTTAGCTTTAATAACTCTTAGCTCTTTTTTAATCTCTTTAGTAGCAGGAAGAATCTCTATTGGAGGTGCATCATTTGATTTTTCAATAATAGCTGGTTTGTATACTTGAGTGGGTTTAGGTTTTTTTGAAGAGGAATTTAGTTTTGAGGGTAAAAAAATAAATATATCTTTTGATATTTGATCCTCTATAACCAACTTAAAATTAAAATAATTTCCATCGTAAGAGTTATTTAAAACTATTGAATAGGTCTTATAAGTAGAAAAGTCCTCTAATAAGGTATAGGAAATATTTTCTTGATTTAATAATTCGTTAGACTTGTACTCTTTTAAGATAATATCTTCATCAGAAATCCTAGCGCTTTGGATCTTAAATTCAATTACTCTTTCCCCTTGAGAATTAAGCGATAACTTGGGAGAAGATAAAAAAGCGTCGGCAACTATATTTAGAGGAAGAAGGATTAAAGATAATACAAAAACTCTTAACACAATTTATTATTTGTAATTAACTTTTGAAGTATCTGCACAGCATTAAGAGCAGCGCCTTTTCCGTATACGTTATCTGCAACAACCCAAAGCGAAACCCATGAATCTCCTTGAATTTGTTGTGAACGTATTCTTCCAACATAAACATCCTCAGAATCATTAGCTTGTTCATAAGGTGTTGGATACTCTAAAGTATCAGGATTATCCATAACACATACCCCTTCATTACCTTCAACAGAATTAATAACCTCTTCTCTTGAAGCTGAGTTTGAAAGCTTTAAAAAGACTGCTTCTGAATGTCCATTAAAAACAGGAACTCTGGCACAAGTTGCCTGTACCTCAATATTTGGATCTAATATTTTTTTAGTTTCCCAGACTAATTTCATCTCTTCTTTTGTAAAAGCATTATCTAGAAAGATATCACATTGAGGTATTACGTTAAATGCGATTGGTTTTGGATAAACTTTTGATTCTGCAGTATCACTCTCATAAGTTTGGGATCTCAACTCTTCTACAGCCTCTTTACCAGTTCCAGAGACCGCTTGATATGTTGCAATGTTTAAAAATTCAATTCCAAACTGCTCATGAATTGGTTTTAAAACCATTAAAAGCTGTGAGGTTGAACAATTTGGATTAGCAATTAATGTTGGTTCATCAAGATTCTCAACAATATTGCCATTAATCTCAGGGATAATTAGCGGCACATCATCTTCATACCTGAACTCAGAAGATAAATCTATTACATAATTACCGGCCTCTACAAATTTTCTAGCATACTGCTTTGCAACAGAGCCACCTGCTGAAAATATAGTTATATTTACATCTGTTGGGTCAAAATCATCAAGACTTCCAATAACGTAATCTTGATTTTGAAAATGTACAGTTTGGCCAACTGTTGAACTACCCAATGGAAACAACTTGTCTACTTGAATACCTTTTTTTTCAAGCAATTGAAGAATTTTTTTACCCACTACACCAGAAGCGCCAACAAGCGCCATATTTAATGTTTTATCCATTTTTTAATATTCCTATTAATATTGATGCTACTTCAGAGGTTTTTACATACTCATCGTTAGTGCTTATATCTTTTGTTCTATAACCTTTGGCAATAAATTCTTTGATAGCACGGTCAATGCTATCGGATAGCTCTTTTTGATCTAATGAATATTTTAGTGCCATACCAAGTGAAGCGATCATTGCAATTGGATTAGCTATATCCATTCCAGCAATATCTGGGGCGCTACCATGACAAGGTTCATACATGCCCTGAGATGAGCTATTTAATGAAGCAGATGGAAGCATACCAATTGATCCAGATAGTGTTGCAGCTATATCAGACAAGATATCTCCAAATAGATTGCTTGATACAATCACATCATACTGATTTGGGTTAAGAACTAGCTGCATTGCAGTATTGTCAGCAAGTTGATGAGAAAGCTCTACGTCTGGATAATCTTTTGCCATATCTGAAACTATAGATCTCCAAAACTTAGAAACCTCAAGAACATTTGCCTTTTCAACTGAGCAAAGCTTTCCACCTCTTTTTTGTGCTGATTCGAAAGCCACCTTCGCAATACGTTTAATCTCATTTTCGTTATAAACCATCGTATTAAATGCATAAGGGGGATCTTCATTCTCAACGATTGCCCTAGGCTCACCAAAATATATTCCTCCTGTAAGCTCACGAACAATCAGAATATCTAAATTTTCAATAATATGATTTTTAATTGGGGACGCTGCTGCAAGCTCATTAAATAGAAATGCAGGTCTTAAGTTGGCAAATAACTCTAATTCTTTTCTTAATGATAAAAGCGCTTGCTCTGGTCTGTTATCCCAATCTAGCTCATCCCATTTTGGTCCACCAACAGCACCAAATAATATTGCATCACTTTCTTTTGCCTTTGCTAAAACTTTTTCTGGCAAGGGCGATCCAAACTTATCATAAGCTGTTCCACCTGCATCCATTTCTTCAATACTAAAATCAAGATTATGTTCTGCAATTAAAAAGTCTAAAACTTCTTTTGCAGAAGCAGTAACTTCTTGACCAATACCGTCTCCAGGCAAAATTAAAATCTTTTTAGTCATTTGAAAATATCCATGGTGTATTTTTCATTCGTGTCTGCTCAAAAGCTAGTATTTTATCTTTATGTTTTAAAGTCATGTCAACATCATCTAAGCCATAAATTATTCTTTCAAGAAGGTTGTCTTCAACATCAAAACTATACAGTTCATTTTCATTTTGAAATATTTTTTTTGAATCAAGGCTTACTGATAGATCAGCTGAGCTGTCACTCATTTTTTGAAACAAGTCTTCAATTTTATTTTTATCAAGTTTTATTGGTAAAACTCCATTTTTAAAGCAATTGTTATAAAAAATATCTCCAAAAGATGAAGCTATGACTATCTTTATCCCAAAATCTCTTAAAGCCCATACTGCATGCTCTCTTGAAGAGCCACAACCAAAATTATCTCTAGTTAATAAAATGGTGGCTTTATCATAAGGGGCTTGATTTAAAATAAAATCTGGATTCTGCTCCCTATCATTTTTAGAAACTCCTAGTTTACCTTCATCAAGATATCTCCACCCATCAAATAGATAATCTTCAAAACCAAACTTTTTAATTGATTTTAAGTATTCAGTAGGGATGATTTGGTCAGTATCAATATTATCTCTATCAATACTAGCTACAACACCACCTATTATTAATTCGTTTCCTTCAATCTTCATGACGGGTCAACAACTCTCCCATTAACAGCTGTGAGAGCTGCCATTAAAGGACTCATTAGATGAGTTCTTCCAAGATTGCCCTGCCTGCCTTCAAAATTTCTATTAGATGTTGAAGCACATCTTTCATAGGGCTTTAATTGATCTGGATTCATTCCTAAACACATTGAACAACCTGGATCTCTCCACATAAATCCTGCTTCTTCAAAAATTATATGCAAACCTTCAGATTCAGCCTGTTCTTTAACTAGGCCAGAACCTGGTACAACAATAGCTTCAATAATATCTTCTGAAACTTTTTTTCCATCGACAACTTTTGCTGCATCTCTAAGATCTTCGATTCTTGAATTTGTACATGAACCTATAAAAACTCTGTCAAATTTTAAATCTGTAACTTTCTGATTTTCTTCTATGCCCATATATTTTTTTGCTAATTCAAAATTTCTCTTATTTTCACCATCAACAAAATCTAAATTTGGAATTTCTTGATCAAAATCAACGACCATTTCTGGTGATGTCCCCCATGTAACCTGAGGTTTAATTAAAGAAACATCTATTGCTATCTCTTTATCAAAAGAAGCATCATTATCAGAAACAAGTGATGTCCAATGAGATATGGCATCTTCAAACTCCTCTTCTGATAATTGGCTATGATCTTTAACGTAATTAAAGGTTGTTGCATCTGGAGCAATTAACCCAACCTTTGCCCCAGCTTCGATAGACATATTACATATTGTCATTCTAGCTTCCATAGATATGCTCTCAATATATGATCCGGCAAACTCTATTGCATGACCGTTACCTCCAGCAGTTCCTATTGTTCTTATTAAAAATAGAACAATATCTTTTGAAGTCACTCCTTCTTGCGGCTCGCCACTAAATTTAACTCTCATATTCTTAAGTTTTGAAACTTTTAATGTTTGTGTTGCAAGAACATGTTCTACCTCAGAAGTTCCTATGCCCATAGCCAAACATCCAAATGCACCATGTGTTGATGTATGCGAATCTCCACAAACTATTGTCATGCCAGGTAGTGTATAACCAAGCTCAGGACCAATAACATGAACTATTCCTTGATTGATTGACGTTATATCAAATTGCTTAATACCAAACTTATTACAATTTTTATCAAGCTCTGTTACTTGTATTTTTGATATCTCATCTTTTATATTTTCTGTTTTAAAAGACTCTCCTCTTTCAGTAGGAACATTATGATCAGGTGTAGCAATATTCGCATTCAATCTCCATGGAGATAACCCTTTTTTAGATAGCCCCTCAAAAGCCTGAGGAGATGTAACCTCATGAAGATACTGTCTATCTATGTACAATAAAGATTCCGATGAATCTAAAGTGGTTATATGATGCTCTTCCCAAAGCTTGTCGTATAAAGTCTTTGGCATCTTACTTGGTAAAAGGTAATTGTTGATTAACCTCACCGCATTGAGCACGGTTTCTCAAAACATGGTCCATGATTACAAGATTCACCATTGCCTCTGCGATAGGAACTGCTCTTATGCCAACGCATGGGTCATGCCTTCCAGTAACTTCAATATCTACT
>CACPON010000014.1 GCA_902635645.1 uncultured SAR86 cluster bacterium | reverse complement strand
GATATTGCAGTTCATAGCTTAAAAGATGTTCCAGCAAAGCTTGATGAAGGCTTTTGTATTGCAGCCGTTCTTAAAAGGGCTTCTGCTGGCGACATGCTCCTTACTAATAATGGCTGTTCAATCAAAGATCTGGCTATAAATTCTACAATAGCAACTTCCAGTCCCAGAAGGTATGCTCAAATCAAAAATTTATATCCTGAAATTAAAATTGTTCCTATTAGAGGAAACATAGCAACGAGAATTAGCAAGCTAGATCAAGAAAATATTGATGGTTTAGTGGTTGCCAAAGCTGCACTAGAAAGACTAAACATAAGTAATAATAATTGTTATGAATTTTCTTTTGAAGAAATGTTACCAGCAGCCTCTCAGGGTTATATAGGTGTGGAGTGTTTAACATCAAATAAGAAAATTTTAGATATTTTAAAAACAATCAATTCATCAGAAGATCTAATCCTTGCTCAAGCAGAGAGAGATTTTGTTTTAAAATTAAATGGGTCATGCCTATCTCCAATTGCTATATATTGCAGACAAAATTTAGATAAAATTTTAATTTCTGCAAGGGTATTATCTCAAAATGGAGAAAAGCAAATTCATAAAGAAATAATCAGCTCTTTTGAATCCATACAAAAAGATATCAGAGATTTATCTCAAGAGTTCATATCTATGGGTGCTGATAAATTAATCCTTACCTAATGATAATTAATACTAGGCCAGAAGAAGTCTCAAAAAAAATTATTGAACTGTGTGAGCAAGAAAAGATTGAATCTAGACACGTTCATATGTCTAGGATTGAATTTTTGTCTGGTTCAAAAAAACAACAGATATATACAGAATTAATCGAAAATATTCATACATTTTCAAATATAATTTTTACTAGCCAAGCCTCAGCAAAATTTGGCTCTGACTTGTTTAATTTACATCCCGGCCTACTCAATTCAAAACAAAATATTTTTTCTGTAGGGGATGCTACTAAAAAAATATTGATTGATAATGGGTTTAAATCGATAACACCAAGCAATAAATCATCTCAAGGCATTATTGATCTAATTAAAGAAAAATTTCCAGGTAAAAATTTAATTTTTTGTGGAGAGAATTCAAATATGAATTTGCAAAATGCCTTTAAGGAAAATATGAATGAGGCTGTATGTTATAAATTAATATTCGATATAAATCAGCTTCAAAATATACCAAAAAGCTCTGCGGTAATACTCATATATAATTTTTTAACATTTGAATTTATTTATAAAAACCTTGTAAAGGGTTTAATAGAAAATAAATCATTTGTCCTTGCATCTGAAAGGATTAAATCAGAAGTTTCAAAAATAGTTGAGGAGACAGAAATTCTCAATAAGATTTATGTTTCAAAGTCTTATATGGATGAGGATATGCTAGATAAGGCTAAAGAGATTATTTAGATTTTTTCCCATTTCCAGCCTTCATTGAGGTGAAGAACTCGTCGTTTGTTTTATGTGACTTCAGTCTGTCAATTAAGAACTGTATTGATTGTGCATCTTCCATCTCATCAAGGATTTTTCTAAGAACCCACATTCTTTGTAGCTCGTCCTCAGAAGTCAACAAGTCCTCTCTTCGTGTGCCCGATCTTCTGATATTAATTGCTGGAAAGATACGTTTTTCTGCAATTTTTCTTTCCAAATGGATCTCCATATTACCTGTACCTTTAAATTCTTCATAAATAACTTCATCCATTTTAGATCCAGTTTCAACTAAGGCAGTTGCTAAAATAGTTAGGCTACCCCCTTCTTCTAGATTTCTTGCTGCTCCAAAGAATCTTTTTGGTCTTTCTAGAGCATTTGAATCAACACCCCCACTTAGTATTTTTCCAGATGCTGGTTGAACTGAGTTATACGCTCTTCCAAGTCGAGTAATTGAGTCCAACAAAATAACAACATCTTTTTTATGTTCAACTAGCCTTTTAGCTTTCTCAATAACCATGTTTGCTACTTGAACATGTCTGCTTGGGTGCTCATCAAATGTACTTGCAACAACCTCTCCTTTAACAGTTCTTGACATCTCTGTAACCTCTTCCGGTCTCTCATCGATAAGCAATACTATTAATTCAACTTCTGGATTATTGCTTTTAATAGAATGAGCTATGCTCTGAAGCATCAATGTCTTACCAGCTTTTGGTGGAGAAACGATTAATCCACGCTGACCTTTACCTATTGGTGCTATTAGGTCAATAATTCGTGATGAAAGATCTTCATTAGAGCCGCTTCCCTGTTCAAGAATTAATCTTTCATTAGGGAAAAGAGGTGTTAAATTTTCAAATAAAATCTTATTTTTTGTATTTTTAGGCTCTTCGCCATTGATAGTGTCGACCTGAATTAGAGCAAAGTATCTCTCTTTATCTTTTGGTGTTCTGATTTTGCCAGCAATAGAGTCCCCCTTTCTAAGGCCAAATTTTCTTATCTGACTTGGAGAAACATATATATCATCTTCACCTGCACAATATGAGCCTTCGGGAGAACGTAAAAAACCAAACCCATCATTAAGTATTTCTAAAACTCCGCCGCCATAAATATCGATCCCTTCAGAAGCTTTATGTTTGAAAATTCTAAAAATTATTTCTTGTTTTTTAAGCCTACCAACATCTTCAAGACCAAGCTCGGTTGCTATATCAACCAATTCATTAATTGGTTTAACTTTTATTTCAGTGAGATTCATATAAATTTTTCCGTTTTTATATTAATTAAAAGAGGATTTGATAAGGTGATGATCTAAGATCGTGATGCGAAGATGATAATTGTTTTTAACTAAAGATGCAAAACTAATCTTTAATTAAACAACAGTACTTATAAACTCCTCTAATTGTTGTTTACTTAAAGCCCCTATTTCTACTCCTGCAGGCTCTCCGTCTTTAAATATTATTAATGATGGAATTGATCTAATCCCATATTTTGCTGCTAACTCCCTATTTGAGTCAACATCCATTTTACAAACTTTGATTTTATCTTTATTTTCTTCTGCTATTTCTTCTACGGTTGGAGATAATTGTTTACATGGCCCACACCATTCAGCCCAAAAGTCTACAAGTACCGGTACATCAGAATTTAACACATCATTATTAAAATTTTCTTCATCATGTAATTCTATAACGCTACTCATTTGGTTGTTATCTCCTTGGAAATTTCTTTAGCTGCATACGTTAGAATTGCGTCTGCACCAGCTCTTTTGAAGCTTGTAAGAGATTCTAACATAACATTCTCGTCTAGCCACCCTTTATTGATAGCAAGTTTTAACATGCTGTATTCTCCACTGACTTGATATGCAAAAGTAGGAACTTTAAAAGTGTCTTTAACTAATGAAATTATATCAAGATAAGGCATACCAGGTTTAATCATTACAATATCTGCGCCTTCGCTGATGTCCATTGCAACTTCATGGATGGCTTCATTCTTGTTATGAAATGACATTTGATAAGAAGACTTAGATGCTCCTGCAAGATTGCCAGCTGAGTTTACAGCATCTCTAAAGGGACCATAAAATTTTGAGTTATATTTAGCAGCATAAGACAAAAGAATTGTATTTTTATAGTTAGCTTCTTCTAATGCTTTTCTTATAAAGCCAATTCTGCCGTCCATCATATCTGAAGGCGCAATAATATCAGCACCCGATTCAGCCAATAAAAGTGATTGAGATTTTAATGCATCAAGTGTTAAATCGTTATCGACGTAATTATCTTTGATGATTCCATCATGCCCATGATTTGTATAAGGATCTAATGCAACATCGGCAATAATGATAATCTCCGGAAACCTCTTTTTGATTGATTGGATTGATTTACAAATTAGATTTGATTTATTCAGTGCCTCTTTACCAAGATCATCTTTCTTACTCTCTTCAATTACAGGAAATAAGGCAATTGAGTTGACGCCGCTATTTAATACATCTTCTACTTCACTAAGAACACTGTCTGCACTGAATCTTGATATGTTGGGCATAGAGTCAATCGGCTCTGTCCCTTCAAGATTTTCTTTAATAAATAATGGCTGTATTAAATCATTAGAAGATAAGCTTGTTTCAGAAACTAACTTAATTAAATTATCACTTGCTCTAAGGCGTCTAAGTCTTGAATTTGGAAAATTTCTTTTTACATTCATAGTTTTTAATCTGTAATAGCTCCAAGGCTTGCAGATTTTACACTTTTAGCAAATTTTGACAAAACTCCTTTTTGAGGAGGAGTTTTTGGATTTGTCCAATTTGCTAATCTTTTTTCAATTTCTTCTGATGATACTTTGAGTGTTAGTTCATCTTTCTCAGCATCAATTAGAATAGTATCTCCGTCTTCAACAATAGCAATTGCTCCACCATCAGCAGCTTCAGGAGTAATATGCCCGACCACAAATCCGTGAGTACCACCTGAAAACCTTCCATCTGTAATAAATCCTACTTTATCTCCTAAGCCTTGGCCCATAATTGCAGATGTTGGTTTCAACATTTCACGCATTCCAGGACCTCCCTTTGGTCCTTCATATCTAATAACCACCACATCACCAGCTTCAATAGATTTATTTAATATCGCTTCAACGCCTTCCTCTTCAGAATTGAAAACTCTAGCTTTTCCTTCAAAAGAAGTTCCCTCTTTTCCAGTTATTTTTGCCACAGCACCCTCTGATGCTAAATTTCCGTATAGAATTCTTAGATGACTTGTTGACTTAATTGGGTTCTCAAAAGTCCTTATGATGTTTTGATTATCTGCATAAGGTTTAACATTAGACAAGTTTTCAGCCAGAGTGTTACCAGTAACTGTTATGCATTCTCCATGAAGCAACCCCTTATCAAGAAGTGTTTTCATCAGAGGCTGTATACCTCCGTTAGCATTGAGTTCTGACATGTAATGAGAACCGAAAGGCTTTAAATCTGCCATAACAGGAGTCTTTTTACCAATTCTTGTAAAATCATCTAAATCTAATTGCACACCAATTGCATGAGCCATTGCTAGCATATGCAGAACTGCATTTGTAGAACCCCCAAGTGATATAACCACAGTAATTGCATTTTCAAATGCTTCCTTGGTCATTATGTCAGAAGGTTTTATATCCTTGTCTAGAAGATTCATAATTGCCTGGCCTGAATCAATGCAATCTTTTTGCTTATCATCAGAAGTTGCATCTTGGCTACTGCTACCAGGCAAACTCATTCCAAGCGCTTCAATTGCTGATGCCATTGTATTTGCTGTATACATACCACCACATGAACCAGGGCCTTTGACTGAAATTTTTTCAACGTGGATTAAGTCAGATTCTTCTAATTCACCTTTTGAAAATTCTCCAGTCTTCTCGCAGACAGTAACATAGTCAGTATTTTCAGAGCTCGGCTTTATTGAACCGCCGTATATAAATATAGAAGGTCTATTAAGCCTTGCTAAACCAATGATGCAGCCAGGCATATTTTTATCACATCCACCAATAGCAATGACACCGTCATAGCCCAAACACCCAACAACAGTTTCAATTGAATCAGCTATAACTTCTCTTGAAACTAAGGAATATTTCATTCCTTGCGTTCCCATAGATATTCCATCTGAAACGGTAATTGTATTAAATAGAACTCCCTTGCCACCAGAGTCATCAATAGAATGCTCAACTACATCAGCCAATTGATTTATATGCATGTTGCATGGAGTGACCTTTGCACCAGTTGATGCTATGCCAACAAATGGTTTTTTAAAATCCTCAGTCGTAAACCCAACTCCCCTAAGCATAGATCTTGAGGCAGCTTGATTTGGGCCATCTACAAGATCTTTTGAAAATTTTCTATTTGTCATAATTTTTATTCAGATGCATACCTTAAAGCAGCTGTTAATAGTTTTTTAGTATATTCTTCTTTTGGTTCATCAAAAACTTCCTCTGAAATTCCAGACTCAACAATCTCACCATTTTTCATTACAAAAATATAATCTGACATTGATCTTATAACTTTTAAGTCATGACTGATAAAAAGATAGGTCAAGCCATATTCATCTTGAATACTCTTAAGAAGATTTATTACTTGTATTTGGATTGATCTATCTAATGCAGAAGTAGGTTCATCTAAAATCATAAATGAAGGATTCATTATTAATGATCTTGCAATAGCAATTCTCTGTCTTTGCCCTCCTGAAAACTCATGTGGATATTTATTTTTTGCATTAACTTCTATTCCTACATCTGATAAAACCTTATCTATTTTTAATTCTCTTTCTTTTTTTGATAATTTGAAATGAACTCCTAGCCCTTCTCCAACTATCTCTCCAATTGTCATCCTTGGTGAAAGGGAGCCATAAGGATCTTGAAAGACTATTTGGATATTCTTTTTTAGCTCTTTCTTTTCTTTAGAAGAATTTGAATTAAGATCTTTGCCTTTAAAAAATACATCGCCTTCATAAGAAATCAAATTTGCGATTGCTTTTCCAAGAGTTGACTTTCCAGACCCAGATTCACCCACCAATCCAATCGTAGTGTTTTCAAATATTTTGAATGAAACATCTTTTACAGCATGGAACGTACTTTTTTTAAAAATATTTGCAGAAGGAATGTTGTAGTAAACATTTAAATTATCTACTTGTATTATTGGATTTTTGCTTATAGTGCTGGTTTCTTTAGGTTTTGGCTCGGCATCTAAAAGTCTTTTGGTGTAATCATGATCCGGATTATTAAAAACATCTGATGTAACTCCTTGCTCAACAATAATTCCATCTTTCATAACACATACGTGATCTGAAAACTGCTGAACTAAACCAAGATCATGAGTTATAAATAAAATTGACATGCCTAGTTCATTTTTTAATTTAGACATCAAATCTAAAATTTGAGCCTGAATAGTAACATCTAATGCTGTGGTAGGCTCATCTGCTATGAGTAATTGGGGTTTATTAACCAATGCCATTGCTATCATGATCCTTTGTCTTTGACCTCCAGATAATTCATGAGGATATGCATAAAATCTTCTTTCTATATCATCTATTTCTACAAGTTCTAAGAGTTTTTTAGCTTCATCTATGGCTTCTTTTTTTGTACTGTCAGTGTGAAGTAATATTGATTCTGTTATTTGGTCGCCAACTCTGTGATATGGGTTTAATGATGTCATTGGTTCCTGGAAAACCATTGAAACGATGTTACCCCTGATGTTAAGCAATTTATTATTAGAAGCATCAATTATTTCATCGCCTTTAAATTTTATGGATGAAGCTTGCGAATATGATGCCTGAGGTCTTGGCAATAATTGAAGAATAGACATTGCAGTAACAGATTTTCCAGATCCAGACTCGCCAACAAGCGCCATTGTCTTATTACTTTCTATATTAAAACTTATATTATCTACTGCTTTAAAACTACCATCCCTGGTAGCAAAATTTATAGTTAAGTTGTTAATTTCTAATATATTACTCATAGTATTTCTTTATACTCTCTTAAAAAATCATCCACAGCTATTTGAGCAGCTTTGATTCGTGTTGCAGATGCAAAGCCATGAAACATATTAGGATAATGCAATTGTTTTACTTTATCTCCTTTTTCATGCAACAAATATGCATACTTTTCTCCATCGTCGCACAGAGGATCAAATCCAGCAGTAATAATTATAGTGTTGGGCATTGTCAAATCAGTATCTAACTTCAGCAAATTAAACACTTGGTCTTTTATGTTCTCTTCACTTTTGCCAAATTTTTCCCAAAACCAAATCATCGTTTTCTTTGTTAGCAAATAACCTTCTGCTAGGTCATCATATGATTCAGATTTACATTCAGGATCACACATAGGATAAATCAAGAGCTGACTGTCAGGAAGTCTGTCGCTGTTATCAGCTATAAGTTTATGAACCAATGAAGCAGCTAAGTGAGCGCCTGCACTATCCCCACATACAGAAATATTATCCGATGTATATCCATTTTTCTCTAACCATTCATAAGCCAATAATGCATCATCTAATGAATCTGGATATTTATTCTCAGGAGAAAGTCTGTATTCTAAAGAAAAAAATCTTGCCTGTAATTTTTCAGCCATATAAGAAACTGTATCGTCGTGCGTTTCAACAGAATTTAATACATAGCCACCACCATGAAAAAATAAAACCACCTTATCAGTATTTATAGAATCAGGATTATATTCACGAAGTAAAATATTTTTATCATTACCTACAAAGTGGTCGTGCTTCATGACCGGATTTTTTGCGCCTAGTGATAACTTGTTTTTAATTCTATTTTCTGTGATTAGCTTTCTAATATCAGAAATTTCGTTATCTGGTATGGTCGTAAGATCTATTGATGGTTGAAGGCTAATTAAAGCTTGAGACTGTTGGTCAAAAATATGTCCTCTATACGGAGGTCTCTTTTTTATAAAGATATTAAAAAACCACGACGGTATAAGAAAAAAAAATTTTAAAAGCATAGTTCTCATGATTCTTATAAATAATGTTGTACTTTATTTTAATAACTTAGAAGTTTATTCTTTACACTCTATGAAGAAATTTATTGCAATTATACTCCTATCTTTAAATTTATACTCTAATTCAAATACGTCTGATTTTTTAACTAAGCAAAACAATGTCTTGCCTGCTAATGAAGCCTTTAATATTGAAACAACCATTAGTGATGATTCCATATTGATTTCATGGGATGTTATGGAAGGATACTACTTGTATTCTAAAAGTATAAAAATTGAAAATAATTATGATGCATTAAACTTTGAAGTTTTGGAATCTGAGGAATCTATCCATAACGATGAGTTCTTTGGTGAAAGTAAAATATTTAGAGACAAAATATTAATTAAATTAAATAAATCTATAGGGTTGGATTTAAATAATATATTGATAAAATACCAAGGCTGTGCAGATGTAGGTATCTGTTATCCAATTCAAATACATAAACTTCTTTAAAAATATATCAAATTTCTCTTAAATTCTGCTAAAATCTTAAAAATGAACATTTTATTAATAAATGGGCCTAATTTAAATTTATTAGGTATGAGAGAAATAGACATATATGGTGAGATGACCTTATCAGAGCTTGAGGAAAATCTTGTACTTATTGCTCAGAATCAAGGCCATAAATTACTTTGCATACAGACTAATGCTGAGCATGAAATAATTAATGCAATTCATGATGCCAAACTCAAGAATAATATTAGCTCAATTGTAATTAATCCAGGTGCTTTCACTCATACAAGCATAGCAATAAGAGATGCTCTTTCTGGAGTAGAAATACCATTCTATGAGGTGCACATTTCAGACATCAATAATAGAGAAGATTTTCGAAAATTTTCATATCTTTCTGACATAGCAAAAAAAGTATTCTCAGGACAAGGTTTAAAGGGTTATGAATTAGCACTCAATGATGCTATTAAAAATAATTTGGAGAAATAGATGGATATTAGAAAGATTAAAAAGTTAATAGAAATGTTACAAGATTCAGATCTTAAAGAAATAGAAGTCAGCCAAGGAGACGAATCCGTTCGTATTTCAAGAGACAACAGGTCTCATACAGCAGAACCAATAATACAAAAACAAGTTGTTCATGAGGCTTCCAATATTGTCTCTCAAGAAGAAATATCTCAAGAAGAAGTTAAAGGTGACAAAGTTACATCACCAATAGTTGGGACTTTTTATAGAAAACCAAGTCCTGATAAGGATCCTTTTATAAAAGTTGGTGATGAAGTTCAAGAAGGTGATATTCTTTGCATCATTGAAGCCATGAAAATGATGAACGAAATAAAATCTGATTTTAGCGGTAAAGTAGTTTCTATTGAAGTAGAAGATGGGCAACCAGTCGAGTACGGACAACATATCATAACAATCAACTAAATTATCATGCCTTTTAAAGTTCTCATCGCAAATAGAGGCGAAATAGCCCTTAGAGCTATAAGGGCCTGCAAAGAGTTAAATATTTCTACTGTTTCAGTGTATTCAGAAGGTGATAAAGATTTAAAACATTTGAAATTCTCAGATGAAACAGTTTGCATCGGCCCAGCATCTCCGCTTGAAAGCTATCTTAATACACCAGCAATTCTTTCAGCTGCTGAATTAACTCAAGTAGATGCTATTTATCCAGGTTATGGTTTTCTTGCCGAAGATTCTAATTTTGCAGAGATGTGTGAAAAAAGTGGTTTTAAATTTATTGGTCCAAGTCCAGATACTATTAAAAATATGGGAGATAAAATAACTGCTAAGACATTAGCTGAAGACTCAGGTATTCAGATTGTTCCAGGTTATAAAAATGATATTCCAGAAGATCCCGAAGAATTTAAAAAAATTGCAAAAGAAATAGGATATCCAATCATGATTAAAGCAACTGCTGGCGGTGGTGGTCGCGGAATGAGGGTTGTTGAAAACGAAGATGATCTTATTTCAAGCGCTGAGATAACCATGCAAGAGGCAAAAAATGCCTTCGGCAATGAAAAGATTTATCTAGAGAAATTTATTCCCAATCCAAGACATATTGAAATTCAGGTTGTCGGAGATGGAAAAGGTCATGCGATACATTTAGGAACTAGAGATTGCAGCATGCAAAGAAGACATCAGAAAATTATTGAAGAAGCACCTGCAAAAAATATAGATCAAGATGCGCTCGATAAAACATATGAGTCATCTATAAACCTATGCAAAAAACTTAAATATGAGGGAGCTGGGACAATTGAATTTTTGTATGAAGATGGTGAATTTTACTTTATTGAAATGAATACGAGAATCCAGGTTGAACATCCTGTCACAGAAATGATTACTGGTTTTGATATTGTAAAAGCTCAACTTAGGATTGCACTTGGAATGGATATTAAATTAGACCAGGAATCTATTAATTTTTTTGGCCACGCAATGGAATGCAGAATTAATGCAGAAGATCCTGTTACCTTCCAACCCTCTCCAGGAAAGATAACAAAAATGCATATTCCTGGTGGTTTTGGAATTAGATATGATTCACACATATATGGTGGATATAATGTTCCTCCATATTATGATTCTCTTTTAGCTAAAATAATTACGCTTGCTAATACAAGAAATTCTGCTATCAAAAGAATGATAAGTGCATTAGATGAGTTTTTTATTGATGGTATTAAAACCAATCATTCTCTTCATCAAAGAATTCTTCATGATGAAACTTTTGTTGCTAATAAGCATACAATTAACTATTTAGAAAATGAGTTTTTAAAAAATGACAGCTGAATATAATCCAAAAAAAATTGAAGAATCTGCTCAAAAAAAGTGGATTGAGGATGGCAGATTTGAAGCAAAACCAGATGATCGTGAAAAATATTATTGCCTATCAATGTTTCCATATCCATCAGGGAAGCTTCATATGGGTCATGTCAGAAACTACACCATTGGTGATGTAATATCTAGATACAAAAGAATGAATAACTTTAATGTATTTCAGCCAATGGGATGGGATGCATTTGGATTGCCAGCAGAAAATGCAGCAATAGCAAATGAAGTAAGTCCAAAAGAATGGACAAATGACAACATAGAACACATGAAACAACAGCTCATATCTTTAGGTTTAGGATATGACTGGTCAAAAGAGTTAAGAACCTGCGAGCCAAAATATTATAAATGGGAACAATTAATCTTTAAAAAGTTCTTTGAAAAAGGTCTTGTATATAAGAAAAAATCTCTAGTTAACTGGGATCCCATAGATGAAACTGTGCTTGCAAATGAGCAAGTAATAGATGGTAAAGGATGGAGATCTGGAGCTCCAGTAGAAATTAAAGAGATTGATCAGTGGTTTATAAAAATTACTGATTATGCTGATGAGCTACTCTCATCTTTAAACGAAGTTGATTGGCCAGAGAATGTAAAAACTATGCAAGAGAACTGGATAGGAAAATCTCATGGAGCAGAAATAAAATATCAAATTAAAGATTCAGAAGAATATCTTACTGCTTTCTCAACAAGACCTGATACGATTTATGGTGTCTCGTTCGTAGCTATTTCTCCTAATCATAAAATTGCTTTAAATCTATCGGAACATGATAAAAAGATAGAATCTTTCCTTAAGCAATGCAAAGAAACATCGTCTGCAGAAGCGGACATGGCAAAAGCCGAAAAGCTTGGTATTGATACTGGAATGAAGGTTATTCACCCGCTTACGGATGAAGAAATTCCAGTATGGATTGGTAATTTTGTTCTTCTTGATTATGGAACGGGAGTTGTTATGGGTGTTCCTGGGCATGATCAGAGAGATTTTGAATTTGCTTCAAAATATAACCTTGATATCAAGCAAGTTATATCAAGCAGTACCAATGATGAATTACCTGTTCTTACCAAAGGAATCTTGCTTAACTCTGATAAATATAATGATTTAGATTCTGATTCAGCATCAAAAAAAATCATTGAAGAGCTAAGTGAAAAAAAACTTGGTGAGGGACTTATACAATTTAGATTAAGAGACTGGGGCGTGAGCAGACAAAGATATTGGGGATGTCCAATACCTGTTATATATGAAAATGGTGATGCTAAATTGGTTGAAGAAAATGAACTTCCTGTAGTTCTTCCTGAGTTACCAAAAGATTCTCCGCCAATTCCCCTAAGTCAGAACGAAGAGTTTTATAAAATATCCGATGGGATTGAAAGAGAGACTGATACATTTGATACCTTTATGGATTCATCATGGTACTACGCTCGATTTACTTCTGCAGATAATGATAGTGAAATTTTTGATGAAAATTCAAAGTATTGGCTTCCTGTAGATTTATATATTGGCGGTATTGAGCATGCAATACTGCACTTACTTTATTCAAGATTTTTCCATAAGGCCCTTAGAGACATGGGCATGGTTGAGGGCAATGAACCATTTAAAAAACTTTTAACGCAAGGCATGGTTCTTAAGGATGGAACAAAGATGTCAAAATCAAAGGGTAATACAGTTGATCCACAGTCCTACATTGATAAATACGGTGCAGATACCGTAAGACTTTATATGATGTTCACTGCGCCACCAGAACAAAGCCTAGAGTGGTCTGAATCTTCAGTCGAGGGAGCATCAAGATTTATAAAAAAGGTGTGGAATTTAGTTATATGCAGAAATTACGAAGACATTAATATTCCAGATAACTTTTCAAAAGAAGAACTAGATTTAAGAAGAAAAACACATACAACACTAAAAAAAGTTACTAATGATTTTGAAACAAGATTTTCTTTTAATACTGCTATAGCTTCAATAATGGAGCTACTAAATGCTATACCGGATGATTTTAAAGATAAAGATGCATCAAACTCAAAAAAATATTGCTTAAATGAAACAATAATCATTATTCTTAAAACTCTTAATCCTATTGCACCTCATGTATCAGAATTCTTATGGAATCATTTTTATAACTTGAATGCTCCAGAAGAAATAGAATCCTCATGGCCAAAAGTTGAAGACAGCTTATTAGAAGTATCTGAATTTGAATTAGTAATACAAATTAATGGGAAAGTTAGAGGCAAAACAACTGCTAGAATTGAAGATACCCAAAATCAAATAGAGGAAATGGCAAAAAAAATTGAGAATGTTGCCATCAATCTTGATGATAAAAATATAAAAAAAGTAATCTATATCAAGGGAAAAATCATTAATTTTGTTATCTAGTTAATTTATTTTTCTTATTACTTTAATATTTTTTATTTGCTAGTTAAGATAAATTTTATGAAGCTTCGTTATTATTTAATTTTTTTCATTTCTATGTTTGTTGTTTCAAGCTGTAGTTATAGCCAAATAGCATTAGGTTCCCATAGTAAGGAAAACTATTTGGTCTACTATGATAATTCTATTCCTGACTCTCTTAGAGAAATGTTAGATATATCTTTCAACCACTCAACACTTGATAATGAAAAAAAAACTCGCATTTATTTAAGAGACTTTGATTCAAATAATTACAATGTATATGCCGGATCGTCACTAAGGTCTCTTGAAGGTGAAGTAACTGCAAGCGTCCAACTTCAAATTATTAGTAAATTAAAAACAATAAATAAAAGCATTAAAGTAAGCAAAAGACATAAGTCGAGTGAGCTAAATCCTTTTGCTGAACAAGAGACAGTCGAAAGTCTAAAAGAAATTATTAATAATGAAATACATAACCAATTGCTACTAGAGGTTAGTCTCTTTGAAATGTGAATCGCTCTCTCTAGGAAAATATCTAGAGAAATCTCAAAATATTTTTTTTATATTTGGTTCTGAGGTCGTTCTGAGAAACAATTCAAAAGATTTAATAAAAGAATATTTATCTCAAAAAGGATTTAGTGAAAGAAGGCTTATAACCAAAGAAAATTTTGACAACATTGAGCAGATTATTATTGAGAGTTCTGGTGGGTCTCTTTTTGGATCTAAATTGATAATTGATATAAGTCATGATCAAGGACGATTGCCAGATAAAATAGAAAAGATATTTCAAATAGAAAATATTTTTAATAACGAAAATATTGCCATTATTATTAATTCTCATAACGAAAAATTAAACAGTAAAACAAAACTATATAAAGCAATGGAAAAAAATGCGCTCATCATTGAGTGCAGTAAATTAAAATCTTTTGAAGAAAAAATCTGGTTGAAAGCACAGTTAGAATTTATTCCTGAACAAGATAGAAAAAGTCTTATACAAAATATATACGAATTGAATGCCGGGAACCTGGTTGCTCAACAAAATGAAATAAATATCCTTAAATTAATTTACAAAGATGGTGTTGATATTTCTCATCTTTTTTATACAGATTCAGCTGAGTTTGAACCTTTTGAGCTTGAAGATGCTCTTACAAATTTAAATACAAGACATGCATTAAGAATTACAAGCTCAATAAAAGATTCTGAGGCACATTATGCTCCTCTATTGGTTTGGATAATTGGAAAAATTGTTACCAGTTCGACTATTGCAAAACAAAACACAAACCCTAAGTTAAGTCTTGAAAAGTCAGGCATCTGGAGTAGCAAAATTGCTAGTTATATGAATTTCATTAAGTTTCATTCTTTACAAAAACTTATATCATTGCAAAAAAATGTATATGAGCTTGATCTTACTAGCAAAGGCTTATCTAAGAAAAATTTCTGGGATGATGTAGATAGAATGATCATAAGCATGACTACTAATTAAAAACACTAGCCAAAAAATTTAGAGTCAAAAATCTCCTTGCAAGAAATATAAAGAGAATCATCAAGACTTAGTGAGTGATCAATATTAACTATATTTTCTATTGGGGCAATTCCTTTAGTAGAGCTTGTAAGCCAAGCAGATGTTGCAGTCTTAAGTTCAAGATAATTAAAATCTCCCTCAATAACCTTAATGCCTTTATCTGACAAAGCATCAATTAAAATTGATCTAGTTATACCCGGCAAAATATTGTTAGATAGGGCTGGTGTAAAGACATTATGGTCTTTGATAAAGAACAAATTAGAAGCTCCAGCCTCTGTTAAGATTCCGTCTTTATGCATAATAACTTCATCGCAATCATGTAGTCTAGCATTATTCATATTCATAACGTTGGCTAATAATGAGGTTGATTTTATATCGCATCTTCCCCACCTTGTATCTTCACAAATCATTACACTTAATTTTTTAGCTTCAAATGAGCAAGGGGTGATATAACCAAAAGTTTCTGTACTCATATGTTCAGAGTGCATATGTGATCTGATTAAATCTGCACCTCTGGTAACTTGATAATAAATATAACCATTATCAAAACTCGATGAAGATAATAACTGATTGATTTCAGCTGTAACCTTTTTTACATCTAGAGTTATTGAAAGAGCATCCACACTTCTTTGCAACCTTTCAATGTGACCTTTAAATAGAATAAATTGCTTTTTATAGAAAGGTATGACTTCGTAAACACTATCTGAAAATGTATACGCCCTTGAGAAGGGAGAAACTTTTATATTTTCTATGTAATCAAAATTACCATTGAATACAGCTTTAATCTGATGCATTCTCCGTCATTCCAAAAAGACTTAATATCCACAATACAAACTTTGACCAAAGCCTTCCAAAGAAACCCTTAGACTTTATTTTGTCTAGTGCAACTAAGTTGGTTGAAAATACAATCTCGTCATTACTAATAATTTCAAGAGTTCCAATTTTTTGACCCACCTCAATTGGAGCTTGAATATTATTACTATAATTATAATTAACAGTTAGGTCTTTGAAGCTAGTTCTTGGAAGAGTAATAGAAACATCTTCAAGAACACCCAAGCCAAGAGTTTTTTCTTCACCACCCCAAATATTGATTTTTTTATACTCCTGATTAGCATTTAAAACTTTTTGAGTAGCAAAAAATCTAAAGCCATACTCTAACAACCTCTGGCTAGCTAAAAACCTATTATTATCTGAATCACTACCTGCAACCACTGTAATTAAACGCATATCGCCCCTTTTAGCTGAGCCAACCAGACAATAACCGGCAGCTTCAGTGTGACCAGTTTTAACACCATCAGAAGAGTCATCTCTCCACAAAAGCTTATTCCTATTTAATTGTTTAATGTCATTAAAAGTGAATTGTTTTTCTTTATAAAATGAATATATGTCTGGAAACTTTGTAATTAGATTTGAAGTTAGAATAGCCAAATCTTGTGCTGAGGAAAAATGGTTGTCATCAGGAAGACCTGTAGAATTCTGAAAAATAGTATTATTCATATTTAATGAACTCGCGTAAGCATTCATTAAGTCAACAAAACCCCTTTCTGTTCCTCCAACGTATTCAGATATAGCAACTGAGGCATCATTTCCTGACTGAATTATTATTCCTTTAAGCAAGTCTGATACGCTTACTTTTTTTCCAGCCTCAACGAACATTCTTGATCCTTCCATTCTCCAGGCTTTTTCGCTTATCAGAACTTCATCATCTATTGAAATTAAATCGTTAGATATCTGGTCTGCGGTAACATATACCGTCATTATTTTAGTCATGCTGGCAGGCTCAATTTCAGAATTTGAATTAAATTCTGCAATTACTGTATTCGTGTTAGGCTCAATTAAAATATAGCTTTTTAAATCAAGCTCTGGTGCATCAGGTACAAAACTTTGTCCAAAAGCAACTATTGATGTTAATAAAGGTAATATTAATAATTTTTTCATTTTTTTAACTCTTCTGATAAATAATAAATTGCCATAGCATAAAAATGACTGACATTATATTTGGTTATTGCAATAAAGTTATCATCTCCAATGAAATATATATCTTTTCCACCCTCATTAAAGCTTAATGGTATATATTTCGAAAGGTTTTTATTTGGTTTAAATACTTTTCTCACATTATTTGGATAGGCATCATAAATGATTTGCCCTTCTTTTTTCCAGCCATGAATATATAAGTAGTTGGCTATGCTACCTATTGCATCATCAACTGAGCTAAATAAATCTGCATATCCATCTCCATCATAATCAATTGCATATGCTCTATAACTTGAAGAAATAAATTGTCCATAGCCCATTGCACCAGCATATGAACCCTTTATTTCATTTATATTTAGATCGTTTTCTCTGGTTAGTAAAAAAAAGTCAACGAGCTCTTTTCTAAAAAATTTTGCTCTCCTTGGATAATCGAAACCAAGTGTTAGCAAACTATCAATAACCCTGTAACTGCCTTGAATTTTTCCATACCTTGTTTCAACACCTAAAATTGCAGTTATTACCTCCTTAGGTACTCCAAATTCTTTTTCTGCTCTTTCAAGAGTTTGAAGATTGTTTTTAATGAACAATTTTCCATTAATAATTCTTTTATCTTCTATAAACAATTTTTTATATCTATCCCACGTCCAAGTAAATTCAGCAGGTTTTGAAATTGAATCAATTATTTTTTGTTGCCTCACAGCATTTGATAAGACATCTTCTACAAATGATTGTTCAAATCCATGATTTGTGACAAGTTCATCAATTAATGCTTGTGATTTGGGATGCACTAAATAATCACCTTCGACAAACAATGAGATTGACAATGTAATTAATATAATTTTTTTCATTTTTGCATTAATTTTTTATGTGTAGCCATGGAAATAATAATTCCAAAAGCTATATAGAATGATAACAAAGATGAACCTCCTTTGCTGATAAATGGCATGGGCATCCCTACAACAGGTATTATGCCAACAACCATACCCAAATTAATAAATAGTGTTGATGCAAAAACAAGACTAAGGCCACCAATGGTTAATCTACAAAATCTGTCTCTAGCATTAAAAGCTAAATAAATGCATCTCAATAATATAAAAAAGAAGAAAGATAGTAGGACGCAAATACCAATGAATCCAAACTCTTCAGCAATCACCGCAAAAATAAAATCTGTTTCAGCTTCAGGTAAGAAGTTTAAATGTGCCTGTGACCCTTCTTGGTAACCTTTTCCACTCATACCTCCGGAGCCAATAGCAATTTTTGATTGTGTAATATTCCAACTACTTCCAAAAGGATCACTAGAGGGGTCTATAAAAGTTAAAATTCTTTGTCTCTGAAAGGGTTCTAAAAAATTGTTCCATAAAAAAGGCATCGAAAGAACTAGCAAACCAAAAGAAGTAAAAATAAATTTCCAACTTAATCCTGCTAAAAACAAAATATAAATTCCAGCCATAAACACAACAAGACCTGTTCCAAGATCAGGCTGTGAGTAAACCAAATAAAAGACAAAGCAAATTAAAGCTAGTGTAATGAAAGTATGTTTTAAGCTTATTGGTAAAGGTTTGTTATATAAATAGGAAGCTAAAAAGATTGGTAATGCAATTTTTATTATTTCCGAGGTTTGTAAGGTAAAAAAACCAAAATTAAGCCATCTTTTTGCTCCATTTACCTCTCTTCCAAAAATCATAGTAGCAAACATCAACACTACGGCTAAGACAATAAATAGACTAGAAAATATCTTATAAAAATCTGGGTCTGGTTGGCTTAAGATAAACATTAAAAATAATCCAAATCCTACAAATATTGATTGTTTGATAACTGTGTTGAGGTCTCCTTGTGATGCGCTATATAAAAAAAATAAACCCATTACAGACAATAAAGTAATAGAAATGAATAAATATTGATCAAAATATATTGAGAAATTTTTAAACATTAGTTTTTTTTTCATTTACCTATTAAGCTATTGAGAACTTCTATTGCAACTGGTCCAGCGACAGAACCTCCACTTTCGCCATTTTCTATAACCACGCTCACAGCATATTTTGGATTGGGCATAGGCCCAAAAGCAATGATAATCGCATGGTCCCTATTTCCTTCATTCTCTCTTATAATTTTGTAATCCTCTTTAGTATCTGTGCTAACTAACTCAACGGTTCCAGATTTAGCAGCAACTGTATATGTTTTTAGTTCCTGCAATCTTTTTGCTGTTCCAATAGGGCTCTCTATCACTCCTATCATGCTTTGATGCAATCTTTTCCAATCAAGATCATCGGTATTGTTTAATTGTATATTTAGATTTTTGATATCTTGCTTTTCGTGAATGAATGATAGTTCTTTAGAGGTTCCTTTATTAGCTAATACTGTGGAGTAATATGCTAGTTGTAATGGAGTAGCACTAAGATAGCCTTGACCCACCCCCAAATTAACGGTGTCTCCCTTAAACCATCCAAAATTTAGATTGTTCATTTTCCATTCTGGAGTCGGCAATAAAGCTTTATCGGGATTAAAGCAGTCTGCACAAACTTTTTTTCCAAAACCAAATTTAGATAAATGTTCAATTAATTTATTGATATCTGACTTATAAGCTAACGAGAAGAAGAAAGTATTTGAACTAACAATCATTGCCTTGTTCAAGTTAACATTTCCATGCCCTCCTTCTCTCCACCCCCTGTAGACTCTTTGATCTTCAGGTAAAATAAAATATCCAGGATCTTCCATAGAAAAATCCCAATCAACAATATTATTTTCTATACCAAATAGAGCAATAGCAGGCTTGATTGTTGACGCAGGAGAATATCTCCCTTGAGAGGCTCTATCAAAAAAAGGTTTATCATTATCTTGGATTAGCGCATTAAATGCCCTAGAAGAAATTCCATTCGAAATTGCATTAGTTGAAAAACTAGGCGTACTAACGTAACTGACAATTGACCCGCTATCTATTTCAATTGCAACAACAGCTCCACGTCTGTTATCCATCTGATCATAGGCAACTTGTTGAGCTTCAATATCTAATGTTGTAAAAAGATTTTCGCCATTTGTGGGTTTAATGAACTCTCTTTCTTCAACAAATCTGCCTCTAGCATCAACTTCAAAAATTTTCTTACCATATTTGCCTCTTAGTATTTGATCATAAGTGCTTTCTAGTCCTGTTTTACCTATTTGAAATCCATTTGAATATTTAAAAATTGTCTCTATTTGCGGCAATGCTTGACTGTTAAGTATTGAGGCTAGCTCATCATTATTAACACCTCCCACATATCCTACAGCATGTGAAAATAATTCCGGATAATTGTTATAACGACTGTATCTGACATCAATAAATGCATTCGGAAATTTATAACCCCTTACTTCAAATTTGGCAATTTCTTCCTTAGACAGATTTTTTTTTACAATTAGCTCTCTGTTATAACGAGCTTTAAGATCAAAATTTTCTCTAACATAGTCTAATTCATCTGAATCTAGTTCAATAATTGGCGATAAATCAGACAAGAAAGCATCTATACTTTTTATTAGCGACGCTTTTACTATGAGATCATAAGTTGGGACATTATTTACAATAATCTTTCCAGATCTGTCATAAATTATTCCTCTTACTGGTTGTACCAATACCTCTTTTGTTTTGTTTGCAATTGCTGCTGTCTCATAGTCTTTGTATTCAGACACTTGAAGTGAGTAGGTTTGATAAAGAAAAAATGAGAATACAAAACCAAAAAACACATAAACTACTACTAGTCTATTAAAAAAACTCTTCTTTTCAGCATACCTTTCATTTAAATCAATCATTTGTGATATGGCGCATTATTTATTATCGAAATTGCTCTATATATTTGTTCAACCAAAATTATTCTAAAAAGCCGATGAGGAAATGTAAAATTTGATGCTGAGAGCACTTTGTTTGAGATCAACTTAAGATCTTCAGATAACCCAAACGACCCCCCAATTACGAAGCAAACTTTTGTGTTTTCATGCATTAAATTTTCAAATATTTTACTGAACTCACTGCTACTAACTTTATCGCCAGCCATATCACATATAATCAGAAAGCTATCACTAGGAATTTTTTTTAAAATTAAATCTGCTTCTAATTTGATTACCTCTTCAATTGATCTTTTAGGATTTTGTTGACCTTTTACGTTTATAAAATCAATTTTTACGTGATTATTTAGTTGCTTAAGATAGTGATTTATTCCTTCTAATTCCCATTTATTAGGCTTGTTGCCAACGGAAATAATAGACAGGTTCATTGATTAGAAGAATTCAAAAGGGTATTTTCCCCCCATAGGCCTTCTAGATCATAAAACTCTCTTATGTCC
Organism: uncultured SAR86 cluster bacterium; assembly: GCA_902635645.1. Classification (GTDB taxonomy): domain Bacteria; phylum Pseudomonadota; class Gammaproteobacteria; order Magnimaribacterales; family D2472; genus SCGC-AAA076-P13. The sequence goes on along the minus strand of CACPON010000014.1, from coordinate 299 downwards.
TCTTTCATAATATTGACAACGACACCACCACAGTCAACTAAAATCCAACCTGACTCTACTTTACCTTCAACATTTAAAACATTTTTATTGCCTGCTTTAATTGATTCAACAAGTTTGTCTGCAAGAGATTTTGCATGTCTATTTGAATTAGCTGTTGCAATCATTATTACATCAGCAAAAGAAGAGATGCCCTCAATATCAAGTGATAAAATGTTTTCAGCTTTATTATCTTCTAGACTTTTTTGGCAAATATTTTGAAGTGTTTTCTCAGACAAGATTATTTATATTTCAATAGTTTT
>CACPON010000013.1 GCA_902635645.1 uncultured SAR86 cluster bacterium | reverse complement strand
GGTGCTTCTTCTTCAGCTGGAACTTCCTCAGCAGGTGCTTCTTCTTCAGCAGCAGCTGCAGCTTCTTCGGCAGCTTTTTCTTCTGCTTCTTTGGCTAACTTTGCCTCTATTGCTGCTTTTTTTGCATCAGCTTTAGCTTTTTTTGCATCAAGTTTTGCTTGTAATTCTTCTGGAGATAAATTTGCCTCTTTAACAAGAGATTGAACTCTTTCACTTAACTGAGCTCCTTTAGCAACCCACTCATTAAGTTTATCAAGATCAAGCCTAAGTCTTTCTTCTTGACCGCTTGCACTTGGATTAAAAAATCCAAGTCTTTCAATGAACTTTCCATCTCTTGGACGTCTTTCATCTGCGACTGTTATAAAGTAGTAAGGGTTCTTCTTTGCCCCGCTTCTTGCTAATCTAATTATTACCATATTTATCTATTTGTATTCTTAATATTAAAAAAGATGTGTATTTTAGGGTAACCTTGATAATATTGATAGTATTAATATATAAAGTTTTTAAAAATCTAATTTTAAGATGAATTTTATTACGCAAGTAACTATATCTATAGTTTTATATTTTATTGTTAGGGTTTTAGTAAAAAAACCTAACTCATTATATATAGCAAGTTTTGTATCTACTATTTCATATATAGTTATGTATCTTGTTTTATATCAATCTATAACACTATTACCAACATTACATTTTTTAGTAACAGGTCTTAGTTTAATAATTTTGTTCATTTCATATTATGAAATAGTATTATTAGAAAGGAATGTTAGAAAAATAAAGCTTGGACTTTTTGAAAATGCTGAGTCTTTTCCAATAGAAAGAAGTTATAAGCTTGTCTTTAAAATATTGGGAGTAGGATTATTATTTTTATCCTTGGCTTTAGTATCAGGTTTTGCAATTCAATCAATTTTTACGAATAATTTGATTATTAAGTCTTCATTCACCATAATTGCATGGTTTATATACTTAATCACATTAATAGGTACAAAGTTTTTTAATTTTCCAATCAAATATGCAACAAGAGGTTTATTTATTTCAATGTGGGCAGTCCTCTTTGCATATCTTGGAAATTCTTATTTAATAAATAGTTAATTGATAGATTCAGAACCCTCTTTGTTATTTTTATTTTTGAGCTTGTTTAGCTTATTAATCCTTAGTGCATTCTTTTCAGGTTCTGAAACTGGCATGATGGCTGCTAATAAAATTAAACTAAAGAATCTTTCAAAAAAACGAGACCGAGGCGCAAAAAGAGCGCTCAAGCTTCTCAAGAAACCTGATCTGCTTTTAGCAACAATTCTTGTTGGAAATAATTTTGCTAACATTTTAGCTTCTTCGATAGTAACAATAATTATGTTGAATTATTTTGGAGGGAATGTTCTTATTGGTGCAGTTTTGCTCACTACCTTCATTTTAATATTTTCAGAAATAACTCCAAAAACTATGGCGGCAGTAAAACCTGAGAGTTTTGCTAAAAGATCATCCCTTTTATTAAAAACATTACTTTATGTATTAAGACCATTAATAGCTATTACGAACTATATCAGCTCAATAGTATTACGCATCTTCAATATCAATGTAAAAGACGCGAAAGATAATGACAATCTTAATACACAAGAACTCAAAACTTTATTAGATGAGTCAGGAGATTTGATTCCAAAGCAATACAGAGGAATGCTTTCATCGATTCTTGGTATGGAGGAGCTTGTTGTTGAAGATATTATGACTCCCGCATCAGAAGTTATTGGTATTGATATAGATCTTGATTATGAAACTAATAAAAAAATTATTGAGTCCTCTGAATATACGAGACTTCCTGTATATAAAAATTCTATAGATAATGAGCTTGGAACGTTGCATCTTAAGAATTCTCATTCTTTTTTAGATAGATTAGAGGCAAAAGAAAATGTTCAAAATATTCTTACAAAAACATATTTTGTTTCTCAATCTACTGCATTGATGAAGCAGCTTAAGGAGTTTCAAGATAATGATAAAAATATGGCTTTAGTTGTTGATGAATATGGAGAAATAGAAGGATTAATAACTATTGAAGATATTTTTAAAGAAATTGCAGGTAAATTTGGAAGCGATAAGGTTGAGTTAGAAAAAGAATTTACTAAATTAAAAGATGGCTCGATTATTACTGATGGTAACTCTCGAATTCGTGATCTTAACAATTTTGTTAATTGGTCAATACCTGAAGATAGTTCAAAAACTATTAATGGCTTGATTACTGAGCATCTTGATCAAATACCAAATGCAAATCTGTGTGTCGAAATAAATAAATATAGATTTGAGGTCTTAAAGATTGAAGATAATTCAATCTCAAAAATAAAAATTAAAAAAAAGTAACATGTCATCATTAAAAACAATAGTTGTTCAGGTTACACCTTTTGTCCAAAATGCTTCAATAGTGATCTGCACTCAAACAAATAAATGTGCATTTGTAGACCCAGGTGGAGATATAGATATGCTCTTAGATGTTGCAAAAAGTAATAATCTCATTCCAGAAAAAATATTATTAACTCATGGGCATATAGATCATGCTGGCGGTGCTCAAGAATTATCAAATATCCTAAAAATTCAAATAGAAGGTCCTCATATTGCAGATAAATTTTTACTAGACGAGCTTAAAAAACAAGGTCAAATGTTTGGCATGATGTCAGAAAACTGTTCGCCTGATAGATGGCTGGATGAAGGTGATGTAATTACAATTGGTGATGTTGAATTAGATACTTATTTTTGTCCTGGTCATACTCCAGGACATGTAATTTTTTATAATAAAGAAAATAAACTTGCTCTTGTTGGAGATGTTTTATTTCAGGGCTCTATCGGAAGAACTGATCTTCCCGGTGGTAATCATCAAGAATTATTAGAATCTATAAAAAATAAATTATGGCCGCTTGGAAATGATATTGAATTTATACCTGGTCATGGGCCTAATTCAACTTTTGCTCAGGAAAGAGCAACAAATGCATTTGTTGCAGACAGCATTTTGATGAATAATTAAATACTATTTATCGTACCTACCTGGAGCTAATTTTCTACCAAATAATGAGAGTATAGATGCTGGGAAGTTTTTAAGCATAAATACCAAAATTTTATATGTCATTGTAGGGACGCAAATAGGTTTTCCAGCAAACATTGCTTCTACACCTTCTTTTGCTATTCTCTCGGCAGAAAATTTAAGAAAACTTGGAACCCTATCCATCTCATCCTGAACACCACTTGCAGTATGAAACTCGGTAACTGTAAATCCTGGACATAAGGCTGTAGATGATATTCCTAGATGATTGTAATTAATATTAATAGAATCACTAAACCTATTCATAAAGGTTTTAATTGGCCCGTAAAGTGCTTGTATTGCAGATGGAGGTGAAAATGAAGCTACCGACGAAACTATCATAATTTTTCCGTTTTGACTTTCTATCATTGATGGTAGAAAAATTTTTGTGAGTGCTATAACTGAAGTTCCTAAGACTCTTATAAAGTCCTCTTCATCCTCCATAGGAGTTTCATGAAAAGGAGTTTTAATGCCATAACCGGCATTATTAATTAAAATTTCTACCTTATAATTTTTTTCATTGCAGAAACTGAATATCTCGGTTGGGGTAATAATATCACTTAAATCACATGATATAAAATCAACCTTTACTTTAAATTTTTCAGAAATGTTTTTTGATATTGAAGCCAGTCTATCTTCTCTTCGAGCAGTCAAAACTAGGTTATAGCCTTTATTTGCAAGATTTTTTGCTAATTCTAAACCAATTCCAGAAGATGCTCCTGTAATTAATGCATAAGATTTTTTCATGAGATATATACTATCAGTATATATATTTCTAGGATAGAATTATTCGCTAGACTTAATAAGGATTATTATGATATTAGAAAAAAGATTCATTACATACTTTTTAGTGCTAATCATGGGATTTGCTCTCATAACCCATACTTCAAACCTTATTGCTCAAGAAGAGGATGGCGCTTCATCTGAAGATAATTCAGAAAATCAAGAAATGTCAGCGGGTATGTCAGACCTTGATAAATGCATGATGAAAGCAAAAAGTATGAAAGATAAAAAAGATTGTCAAAAAGAGCATATGAAGTCTGTTGAAGAGTTTATTGATGAAGAGGGTCTGGCGCTTATTGAAGGATACCTAAAAGTATATGCAGATGAAGATAATATTAATTACTATCTAGAAATTGATAATACTGATTTAAATAAACAGTTTTTATATTTTGCTTATATCATGAACGCTCCTCAAGGAAGCTCTTTAACTGGAGGCCTTCCATCTGATGGAAAAGTATTAGAATTTAGAAGTTTTCAAAAAGATAGCATTGGTCTTTATCAAATTAATACTTCTTATATTAATGGTGATGATAACAACATTGGTAAATCAACTATCACCAATATTACTGAAGCATTTATTGAAAAATTTAAACCAATTGCACGCTCTGACGATTCAGTATTAATTAGCGTAAATAAATTTTTAATGTCTGAAAAAATTGAAGCAATAAGTTATATACCATCAGAATACAGAGAATATGTTTCAGTTGATTATGGTAGGCCTGATCCTTCTAAAACCTTTATAAATAAAGTCCTGAATAATAAAACTAATACTGCTGTTGAAGTTACTTTTGGGTATATGAATAAAATGCCAAATTCTGATGCATATTCAGTTTCAGCCGTTACCGATCCTCGTTATCTGTCAGTTACTGGTAGGCACATATTTATAAAAATGCCTGATGATCAATTTGAACCCAGAGTAAATGATCATAGGGTTGGATACTTTGTAAATAAATCAACAGATTTAACCTCATATGAAAATTTTCCTAATTTTGCTTTAATTAATAAATGGAGATTAATAAAAAAGGATCCTGATGCAGACCTATCGGAACCAGTTGAACCAATAGTATATTGGGTTGAAAACACCACTCCAGAAGAAATTATTCCAGCTGTGGTTGCTGGTATTGAAAATTGGAATATTGCATTTGAAGAGGCAGGATTCAAGAATGCAATAGTTGCAAAAATTCAACCCAAAGATGCCGAATGGGATGCAGCAGATTATGATTATAATGTTATTAGATGGTCCTCTGAACCTGATGGAAACCTTCTAGGAATTGGCCCTAGCGTAACAAACCCATTGACTGGTGAGATTATTTCTGCAGATGTTGTTAACAAATTATTAGCAGTAAAAATTGGTTATAACTACAGAAAGCTTTATGGATATACTGAAGATAATGATCCATTGATGCAATACATTACAAATTTAACACTCCATGAAGTTGGTCATACTCTAGGCTTAAGACATAACTTCAGAGGAAGCTATAAGTATAGTCCAGCTGAAATTCATGATAGAGAGCTTACAGGTAAAACTATTATGAATTCAGTAATGGATTATGACCCAATCAATGTTGCACCAAAGGGAACTAAACAAGGTATTTTCTTTTCAACTGTCCCAGGAGAATATGATAAATGGGCCATTAAATTTGGTTATACACCAGGTTTGACGGACGAGGAAAGAAGGTTAATGCTTTTAGACTCTGTAAAACCTGAATTAAGTTTCGGTACTGATGAAGAAGCTATGTCCTATCCTGGAAATAATATAGACCCCAGAACAAAACGATATGATATGAGTAATGATCCTATTACCTATGCAACTGACATAATAAATATTGTTGATGAAAAAATTAATGAACTTCCAGAAATTTTTGCTGATGAAGAAAGCTTCAACAATTATACTAATGCATTCTTCAGATTTTTTAGAACTAAAGGTAGGTTCCTTGAAACAGTTGCTCAACAAATCGGGGGAGTATACGTTAATAAAATATCAAGCGTTCAAGAAGATAAAACTATTCTTGAGGCCGTTCCTTATGACAAACAAAAACAGGCAATGTCTCTTCTTTCAGAAAAGGTATTTGCAAATGGATCAATGAATTATGATTCAAAAATATTAGCAAACCTAATGTATGAAAGAGGAACCAGATCAAGTTCAGGAAATAATGATCCTGATTTTCATGCTCTTGTTCTTTCTAGCCAAAGCAATATTTTAAGAAATATATTACACCCTGAAGTGATGAGAAGACTTGTAAACAGCTCTCTTTATGGAAATACATACATGCCAGCGGAGGTTCTTTCTGACTTGAATCAAGCTATATTTGTGCCAAGAGAAATACCAGATACCTTTAAAAGAAATCTGCAATCTACATATGTTAATTTATTAATTGAGGGATTCGAAGAAGGCAATTACGACAATGTTTCAAAAGCTGAAATTTTTCAAGCAATTAATGAAATACACTCATTTGCAAGAAAGAATAAAATGAAATCAAGTCATTATGAGTTAATTTTCTTTAAACTAGAAAAACTCCTAAACAATAACTAAGAACTTTCTTTTAACAAAAGTTTTTTCTTTGCTTCAGCGCCACCTGGTCCACTGTACCCTCCTATATCTCCGTTAGAGCATATGACTCTATGGCATGGCCTAGTTATTGGTTCTGGGTTTTGGCCACATGCATTTGCAACTGCTCTTGCTGCCTTGGGCTTACCAATTTTTATTGCGATCTCTTTGTAAGTGATAGTTGAGCCGTAAGGGATTTTATCAATCTCAGCCCAAACTTTTTTTTGAAAATCTGTAGCCATAGAGAGCTATATCCAAGATTTAATTAACATAATAGCCTGATCGAGATCCATATCTAATCTAGCATACTTGGGCGTCTCCATAGAAAGCATTTGTTCTGCAACAAACTCTGGGCTTAAACCAAAGTTAATAAGACTGACTGCAAGATCTGTTTTAGCTTCAATATTTTCAGTATCTGAAGTAAGTTTCTGTGAATAGTAATTTGTTTTAAATACTAAAATACCTAATTCAGCTAAAGCTAACTCTTTATCTTCACATTCATTGTCTTCATATTTATCTATTGCATTAAGTATCCAATAGTATGGTTTGGCTACTTTTGCTTTTGCTTCATCAATGTTTGGATAGAGTTTGGTATGTGATTTTTCCTTAAACCAATTATCTTCATGTTTAATGATACATTCTTCTTTTAGATTGAATAAGTACTTTTTCAGATCATCATCTTTAGTTATAAATGTATATTCCATTATTGATATCCCCTTAATACTTTAATAATCTTTTCCATAGCCCAATCTATTTCTGCTTTAGTAATCGTTAATGGAGGAGCAAATCTAATAACTGTTTCATGCGTTTCCTTTGCAAGAATCCCTTCACTCATTAATGATAAACATACTTTTTTGGCAGATATTTTTTGATCAAATTCAACTCCTAACCATAATCCTTTGCCTCTGACCTCTCTAATAAAATCTAGATTTATTTCCTGAAGTTTAGTTTTCAGATAATTTCCCATAACTTTACTATTTTCAATTAAATTTTCATCAATCAATAAATCAAGAGCTTTCGAAGCTACTTTTGCTGCAAGCGGATTGCCTCCAAAAGTTGAACCATGAGATCCTGGATTAAAATGATTCATTACTTCTTTTGAACTCAAGAAAGCAGAGACAGGTAATAGGCCTCCACCCAATGCTTTTCCTAAAATTAAACCATCAGGTTTAATTCCTTCATGTTCATATGCAAACATTTTTCCTGTTCTTCCCAATCCTGATTGAATTTCATCCAGAATGAGTAATACATTATTATCATCACATAAATCTCTTAGCTGTCTTAGCCAGCCATCTTGGGGAGTAATAATTCCGCCCTCGCCCTGAATAGGCTCTACAAGAACTGCACAAGTATTTTTATTGATTGAATTCTTTATAGATTGAATAGACTTTTCGCATATTTTTGAGCAGTCACAGTTTGTATTGCAATAATCAGCTTGAACAAAACCATCAGCAAAAGGGCCAAACCCTTTTTTATAATCTGCTTCTGATGAGAAACCTACTATAGTTGTGGTTCTTCCATGAAAGTTACCATCTGCAACAATTATTTCAGCAGAGTTTTCTTCTATACCTTTTGTAAAATAACCCCATCTTCTAGCAGCTTTGATAGCAGTTTCAACTGCCTCAGCTCCAGTATTCATAGGCAAAATAGATTCAAATCCACTTAATTTTGAGAGTTTCTCAATATACTCCCCAAAAGGTTCTGTATAGAAAGCTCTAGAGCTAATTGCTAACTTTTCTGCTTGATTAACCAATACTTTAACAAGCTCTGGATGTGAGTGACCATGACTAACAGCAGAATAAGCTGACATCATATCTAGGTATTTATTTCCATCCACATCCCATAAATAGACGCCCTCACCTTTTTGTAAAACAATTGGGAGAGGTGAATAATTCTTTGCTCCATACAAAGCCTCTTTATTTATTAAATTATTTTGTAAATTACTTACCATAGTAGTATTCTACTCGCATTAGGATTAATGAGGGGAGCATTATGAAAAATCAATCATCAAATCATCTATTTATGATTGAGCCAGAAGTTTTTTATTCAAATGAGCAAACTGCTGATTCAAATCACTACCAAAAAAATCATGATGCTGAACTTACAAAAAATGATGTAAAGAACAAAGCTCTAAAGGAATTTCACGGGCTAAAAAATAAAATTGAAGAAAACGGTATTAAGGTTACATCAATGAAAGGTATACCTGAATGTCCTGATCATATTTTTCCTAACTGGTTTATTACTTTTGAAGACAAGACTTTTCAACTATTTAGTATGAAGGCTGTAAATAGACGACTTGAAAAAACTAAAGAAATGATTGAATTTTTATCTATTAATTATTCTTTTAATGGCGATTTAACTGAATATGAGAATAAAGATCTTTTTCTTGAGGCTACTAGCAGTATGGTTATTGATAGAGTAAATATGGTTGTTTATGCTGCTATTTCTTCAAGAACAAGTTCTAAATTAGCCAAAAAATGGTGTAGCGACAATAATTATGAGTTAGTGTTATTTGAAACTGAAAGTCACAAAGGTGATGCAATTTACCATACTGACGTATTTATGTATGTTGGGCAAAAAATTATCGGCATCTGTTTTGATGTCATTCTTCCAAAGTACAGACAAATGGTTAAAGAGAAAGTAAGTAGATTTCATGACATATATGAAATAGAAGAAAGCCAAATTTTGGATTTTTGTGGAAACAGTCTTGAGGCAAGAAATGATTCTAATGAATACTTTTTAATAATGTCATCAAGAGCCTTTAATGCTCTAAATGCTAATCAAAAAGAAAAGCTCTCTAAATATTATAAAAAAATCATACATTCAGATTTAACTACGATAGAAAAGTATGGTGGCGGATCAGCTAGATGCATGCTTAATGAACTTTTCTAAACCGGGGGCTTTTGCCCCCGACGATTTAAAATAATTTACTCTTCAGTATTATTTAATAGCATGTAGCTATCATACAAATCAGGAGAATTACAGGTGACTATTTCATCAAATTTTGCTTGCATTTCCTTACCATTTTCTAACCAATGCTCATTTCCAGCTTCTTTTGTTTCAAAGTCTGAATGCCAATTTCCCCACAAGACATCAGCCTGGCTGTCTTCAAATTCTGGATAATAAACACCATAAAAATATGGACCACTTTCGATTCCATCAAGGTATTTATTAAATTCAACTACAGCAGCTCTCATATCTGATCCACCTTTTCCTTCGTTAAAAGTACAAGCAAGGAATTCAGATGCAAAATAACCATTTTCACCCTCAACTTCTCCAAATGAATTTGCTGGTCTTGGTAAATAAAATGTCCATGGATATCTGCCCTCACCATCACATGAAATTACTGACTCATATTTTTCAGCCCATTCAATAAATTCAGGATTTTCAGAGGACCATGCTTTGTCAGCAGCCTCTTTAGATGGCCACATTAGCTCCCACCATCCATTATCAAAAGCATTGTTATCACCCTTAGGCGCATATACACCTGCCCATAGTAAATCAGGAGAATGATTTAGTTTTTTCCATGCACCAAGCATTTCTCTTGCATTTTCGTCTGAATAATCAGGGCCAGGGCTGCATGCTAAAAACTCATTATAAAATGGTCCTTGGTAAACTGGTCCAGTAGTATTAACAGAAGTGTTTTCATTTGATGGATTTGAGCAACTAATTACAAAAAATATTGTAAACATTGCCAAAAAAGTTTTATTTTTAAAATTCATATTTTTCCCTATTAAAAATTAGATTCTTTAAATAATAAGCTAGTTTTGTTACGAAAATAAGGCAAATATGTATTAATTTTAAATATTATTGACCCAATTAGCTGTTGTTTTAGTCCCGCCAAGGGGAAAGAAATGAACTTTTTCTATATTAAAATTTGGATTGTTGAGTTTATGGATAGCTAGTCCATTAATAACTTCATTTGGTTCATATGGCAAAAGAAGTTTTGTAATGTCCTTAGCTCTTTTTTGTAAAACCTTCATCGAAGCTCCAACACCACACTCAATTGAATATCTAATTAAAGTTTGTAGTTTTGCTGGCCCAGCAATACCTATATGAATTGGAATATCAATATTCATTTCAATGAGACTATTTGCCCATTGAATAATAGCATCTGAATCAAAACAAAATTGAGTTGCAATAGCCATTTGAGCATCTGTTCTTTTGGCATATTCATTCTTCCAAGATAAAGCCTTATTTACATTATCATTTGTATTATCTTTATCAATATCTCTATTTCCTTCAGGATGGCCAGCTATATGAATGCGCTTAAAATTAAATTTATCAAAAAATTCTGTTTCTATTAGTTGGATTGAAGAATCAAATTCACCAACAGGCTTATTAGCTCCACCTGCAATCAACAGGGCCTCTTGAACATTTGCTTTATCTGAGTACTGACCTATCCAACTCTCAAGAGTTTTTTTACTATCTATTATTCTTGCAGGAAAATGAGGCATTGGAATAAACCCCTCATCTGTAATTTTTTTTGCTGTTTTTAACATTTCTTCAAATGGAGTGCCTTCAATATGAGCAATATATATTCTTGTATTAGCAGGAAGTACTTCAGCAAAGCTTTCTATTTTAGCAGCTGCATTTGGTGTTACTTCAATTGAGTAACCGTTTAGAAAATTTTTAACTACTTCAGAATTCATAGGCGTATTAAAGCATAAAAAACTGGCGGAGAGTGAGGGATTCGAACCCTCGAACCAGTTACCCAGTTACCTCCTTAGCAGGGAGGCGCTTTCGACCACTCAGCCAACTCTCCGAAATTGATGCGAGATTATAACTCTTTGATAAAAAAAATATCTACTTATCTGTCAAATTCTATTTGCATTCCTAGAGGAATATCATCTTTTACATGGCCATCCTCAAATACTATATGTCCGTTACAGATTGTCATATGAATTGATGAGTTAAATGTCTTACCTTCAAAGGGTGACCATCCACATTTATATAGAATATTGTCCTTAGTAACTTGATATTTTTTATCTAGATCAATCACTACAAGATCAGCGTAACAACCCTCTCTAATATATCCCCTATCTTTTACTTGAAACCTTTTTGCAACATTGTGAGTGGTTTTTTCAACTATTGTTTCTAGGGTTAATATACCCTGGTGATAAAAATCCATTAGTATCTGCAACCCGTGTTGAACTAGTGGCAGTCCTGCCGGTGCATCTGGGTATTTTCTCATTTTTTCATCCCATGTATGCGGTGCATGATCTGTAGCAACAATGTCAATTTTATTTTCTAAAAGTGCTTTTATAAGAGCCTGTCTATCTGATTCTTCCTTAATAGATGGATTACACTTAATTTGATTACCTAATTCAGCATAGTCTTTTTCATTGAAGTGCATGTGATGAACGCATACCTCAGAAGTTATTTTTTTACCATCAACGTCTCCCTTGGTAAATAACTCCATTTCTTTTTCAGTTGTAAGATGAAAGACATGTAAATCAGAGTCATATTTCTTAGCTAGACTGACCGCAAGAGAGCTTGATAAATAACAACTCTCAACATCCCTTATTAAGTGATGCTGTTGAGCTGATAGATCATCTCCATATTTTTCAAGGAATATTTTTTCATTATTCTTAACAGTTGTTTGATCTTCACAATGTGTAACAACAATCAGCGGTGAATAATTAAAAATGTCATCAAGCGCATCAAGGCTATCAACAAGCATCTCTCCTGTAGAAGCACCCATAAAAACTTTTAATGCTGCTGCTTGATTAATATCAACTTTTTTAATTTCTTCTATATTTGTATTACTTGCTCCAAGATGAAAAGAATAGTTAGATAAAGATTTTGTGCTTGCTATATCAAATTTTTTACTTAAATTTTCATTAGTCGTTGTTGTTGGATTGACATTAGGCATTTCAAAATAACTTGTCACACCACCAGCAAGACCTGCTCTTGATTCTGTTGCAATGTCACCTTTATGAGTTAGTCCTGGTTCTCTAAAGTGAACTTGATCATCAATTAGTCCAGGTAATACATACTTTCCGTTAAGATCAACAGTTTTCTTTGTTTCAGAGTCTATAGAGTTACTAATTAATTCAATTCTATTATTTTTTATTGCAATATCTGATTCGATTATTTTGTTTTCATTAACAATTTTGCAATTTTGTAATACTAAGTCATACATATTAACTATCCAGATTAAATGCTTTATGGAGTGAAGTTACCGCCGTGTCTGTTTCATTTTCACCAATAACAATTGTTATTTTAATTTCTGAAGTACTTATCATTTGAATGTTTATTCCAGTTTCAGACAATGCTTTGAATGCTGTACTAGCAATTCCAGCATGTGATCTCATACCAACACCAACTAGAGAAACTTTAGCAATACTTGAATCAATTAACAAATCATCAAATTCTAGGGATGACTTCAAGTCATTAATAACCTCAGTTGCCAATGATTCATCTTCTTTTGAGACAGTAAATGTAAAGTCTGTTTTTCCATTAACACTAACGTTTTGAACTATGACGTCAACTTCAATGTTTGCATCACTTAATGGACCTAAAATACCATAAGCCATTCCAGGAGTATCACTTACTCCATGAAGGGTAAACTTCACCTGGTCCTTTTGAAAAGCTATTCCAGAAACTAAACCATTTTCCATATTTTTTTCCTCAAGAGATATTAGGGTGCCATTACCAGGCTCAAAACTTGATAAAACTCTAACAGGTACATTATATTTATTTGCAAACTCAACTGCTCTAATCTGAATTACTTTAGCACCCTGTCCTGCCATTTCAAGCATTTCTTCCATAGTAATTACATCTATCTTCTTAGCTTCGGGAACTACTCTTGGATCAGTTGTATAAATGCCATCAACATCGGTATAAATATCACATCTTTCGGCACCTAATTGAGCTGCAATAGCTACAGCTGTGGTATCAGAACCACCTCTTCCAAGGGTTGTAACATCGCCGGACTCTGTAATGCCCTGAAAGCCAGTAATAATAGGAACAATGCCTGCATCCAAAGTTTCTTGGATCTTATTACCATCAACGTCAAGAATTTTTGCTTTAGAGTAACTATCGGTTGTTCTCATTGAAATTTGTGAAGCAGAATAAGATTTTGCTGGAACATCAATTTGTTGTAATGCCATAGCTAATAGTGCAGCACTTACTTTTTCACCGGTAGAAACAAGAGCATCAAATTCTCTTTTGCTAGGGTTATCTCCAAAACTTTTTGCTAATTTAATTAATCTGTTAGTTTCCCCGCTCATAGCAGAGACAACAACTACCATCGGATTATTTTTAGAGGCCTCTTTTACAATTTTTGCAACAGCAGCAATTCTCTCTTCTGAGCCAACAGAGGTTCCTCCAAACTTTTGAACAATGATATTAGACATATTTTCTTAGTTTGCGAGGGATTTTACTGAATTTAAAATAGAAGTCACGAATTCATTAGTATTTTTGCTTTCACCAGCTCCTTGAGCAAAGTCTGGTCTACCGCCACCTTTGCCTCCTAACTGTTCACAAAGCAATGAAACAACATCTTTAGCAGAAAGTTTATCAACTAAATTGTCAGTAACCCCTGAGACTACAGCAACTTTTGAACCAATTGCATTCAGTAAAACAACACATCCTTTTGAAAGGTTTGCTTTTTTGTTATCAACTAAGCTTCTTAGAAGCTTATTATCATCAGTAGAAACTTGCTCAACCTGTAATTGCCAATCATTAATATCATAAGTTTCTGAGAAAATTACTTTAACGGAGTTTGGCTGAGAGCCTCCTGATTTTTTTAGCTTTTTATTTTCTTCAATTAAAGCTTCCACTTTTTCTAACAACACATCAACAGGAACATTTAATTTGCTCTGCAAGGAATCAGTAACTTCACGGACTTCATTAATATATTCAAGAGCCTGTTTGCCGCCAATAGCTTCAATTCTTCTGATTCCAGAAGCTACACTTGACTGATTCACAATTACAAAGACTCCAATATCTCCAGTTCTCTCAACATGCGTTCCGCCGCAAAGCTCAACAGAAAAGGATTTTTCTCCCATTGTTAAAACTCTCACCTCATCTTCATACTTCTCACCAAATAATGCTTGGGCGCCAGAATTAATAGCATCATCAAGATTCATAACTTCTGTTTGAACTTTAACATTGTTTAATAATTCTCTATTAACTATCTCTTCTATAGATGAAATTTCATTTTTAGTTAATGGTTTTGAATGTGAGAAATCGAATCTAAGTTTTGATTCATCAACTAATGAGCCTTTTTGCTGAACATGATCACCAAGAACTTCTCGGAGAGCTGCATGTAACAAATGAGTGGATGAATGATGGATTGCAGTTGCTGTTCTTTTATCTTTTTCAACACTCATACTAATAACATCACCATTTTTAAGAGATCCTTTCTCAATAATTGCCTTATGTAAAAATACTTTTCCTTGTTTTTTACAATCTAAAATAGTACCAGTTGTGTTTCCAGATATAAACCTCCCTGTATCACCAGCTTGGCCACCAGACTCTGCATAAAAAGGAGTCTTTTCACAAGCAATAAATACCTCATCAGATTCACTGACCTCATCAACTCTATCTTGATCTCTCCAAAGAACTAATACTTTAGATTCAGATTCAAGTGTTTCATAACCAAGAAATTCTGTTTCCTCAACACCAGCAGCTGCAGGCAATGAAGAAACAAAACTGCTTCCTGCTTTTGAGGTTTGTTTTTGTTGGTCCATGGATTTGTTAAAGCCATCTTCATCTATTTTTAAGCCTTTTTCTCTTGCGATATCAGCAGTCAGATCAAATGGAAATCCAAAGGTATCATGAAGTTTAAATACAACATCACCAGGAATAACTTCATTATCAAGTTTGGAAATAGCTATCTCAAGAATATCAATACCCTTTTCAAGAGTCTCAAAAAACTTAACTTCTTCATCTTTAATTGTTTGCGCAATATGTTCTTTTTTCTCTTTAATTAATGGATATGCTTCGCTCATGAGTTTTTCTAAATCATCAACTAACTGATATAAAAATGGTTTAGTTGCTCCCATCTTATAACCGTGTCTAATGGCCCTTCTTAATATTCTTCTAAGTACATATCCTCTTCCTTCATTTTCAGGAAGTATTCCGTCAGCAATAAGAAAACTCACCGATCTAATATGATCAGATATAACCTTATGAGATTCGCTTTCTTGATTACCTAAAACTCTGTTTGATGCGTTAATTAAATCTTTAAATAAATCAGTTTGATAATTTGAATTAACTCCCTGCATTACGGCAGCAATTCTCTCAAGACCCATACCTGTATCGACAGATGGTTTGGGAAGTGGCGTCATTTTGCCAGAATCATCTCTATTGAATTGCATGAATACAAGATTCCATATTTCTACGAATCTATCTCCTTCATCACCTTCTGAGCCTGGGGGAGTTCCCTCAATATGGTCGCCATGATCATAATAAATTTCAGAGCATGGGCCACATGGGCCTGTATCACCCATAGACCAAAAATTATCTTCATCTCCAAGCCTGACTATTCTTGAAGGGTCTACACCTATGACATCTATCCAAATTTTTTCTGCTTCATCATCATCTTTATATACAGAAATCCATAGTTTGTCTTTTTCAAGCTTTAGAACATCGGTTAAGAATTCCCAAGCATATTTAATTGCGTCTTCTTTGAAATAATCACCAAAACTAAAATTACCCAACATCTCAAAAAATGTGTGGTGTCTTAATGTATAGCCAACATTTTCAAGGTCGTTGTGTTTTCCACCAGCTCTAATGCACCTTTGTGATGTTGTTGCTCTTGAGTACTTTCTTTTATCAGTTCCTAAAAAAACATCTTTAAATTGAACCATTCCAGCATTGGTGAATAAAAGGGTCTCATCATTAGCGGGTATTAACGGACTAGAATCTACAACCTGATGGTCTTTTGAATTAAAAAAGTCTAGAAAAGCTTGTCTTATATCACTTGTTTTCATTTTAGTATGAAGCTAATTCCTTATATTTCTTATAATTTTCTATGTAATGATGTGCTCCTAGTGACACCATTTTCTGCTCATCATCATTAAGAGTTTTCTTGATTCTACCAGGCATACCAAGAACCATTGACCCGTCTGGAATTTCCATACCTTCAGTAACTAATGCTTTAGCTCCAATAATACAGTTTTTACCTATTTTTGCTCCGTTAAGAACAACAGACCCAATACCAATCAAACTTCCATCTCCAATTTCACAACCGTGAAGCATTACCATGTGCCCTACGGTAACATGTTTTCCAATAATGCATTTATAACCTGGATCGGTATGAATAATTGAACCGTCTTGAACATTTGATCCTTCTCCAACAATTATTGGTTCATTGTCGCCTCTTATTGTTGCGTTAAACCAAACACTTGCATCTTTGGCAAGTTGAACATCACCAATAACTGTTGCACTTGGTGCAATGAAAAAATCTTCACCATCTGTTTTAAGCTTTTTTTCACCAAGTTCAATAATCATATTGTTCTCTAATAATATCTAAATCCTCTTCTATACCTGCGTCAAAGCATGTATTGACGAAATCTGCAGTAATCATTGCAGTTAAGCCCCAAATTATTTGGTCATTATAAACCCAACTTGGAACTATTACATTTCTATTCTTTCTTTCTATCTTGTGAAGCTTGGCATTTTTTTTATCAGTAAGGAATTCTAGCGGCACCGTAAAAATTTTTTCTATTTCATCGTTATCTACTAAGTTCTGTTTTTTTGTTATCAGACCTACATAAGGATTTACTTCAATTTTATGTTTTGAAACTAAATAGTTTAATGAGCCAGCTAAAACTACATCCTCTGTATTTAAATTTATTTCTTCATTTGATTCTCTTAATGCTGTTTCATACAAATTTTTGTCTTGCTCATCCCATTTACCTCCTGGAAAACTGACCTCTCCTGAGTGAGTAGAAAGTTTTGTAGATCTTTGGGTAAAGATTATTTCTGGATTATTAATGTATTCATCGTGATACAAAATACCTATAAAGACTCCAGCCTTTTTAAGAGAAGTTGATTCAATAGGATTTAGTTTTTCAAGCTTTTGCTTTATGCTGTCTAACATCAGGTACAGTTTAACTTCTTAAACGACCTTATACTATTTAGGAATATAAAAATTGAAATATTGTTCAAATTGCGGAAGTTCAAATCTAGAATTTAAAATTCCAGAAGGTGATCACTACAAAAGGTACTGCTGCAAAGACTGTGAAACAATTTTTTATACCAACCCTAATATGATTGTTGGAGCCCTGTGTATAAGAGATGAAAAAATCTTAATGGCTAAAAGAAATATTCATCCAAGAAAAGGATTATGGACATTGCCTGCGGGGTTCATGGAAAATGCTGAGACATTGCAAGCTGGTGCCTTAAGAGAAACAATGGAAGAGACAGGCTCTGAGGCAAAAGTAATAATGCCATACACTATGTTTAGCTTGCCACATATAAACCAAGTACACCTTTTTTATCTTGCAGATTTACTTGATGAAAACTTCGGCCCAACTTCTGAAAGTATGGAAGTGAAACTTTTTTCAAAAGACGAAATTCTTTGGAATGAATTAGCATTTCCAACAGTTGAGAGAACTCTAAAATACTATATTGAAGATAGTGAAAATAATGATTTTATTTTTAGAGAAGAAGATATAACTCTTTGGAAATAGAATTACTCTACAAATTTTTTAGCATTAATGAAGATTTGCATCCATGGAGAGAACTCTTTCCAATGATATGGTCTCCAGCTCATCTGTAATTTTCTGAATACTCTTTCCGGATGAGGCATCATTATTGTCACTCTTCCATTTGCGGCAGTGATACCTGTAATACCATCTATAGAACCGTTTGGGTTAAGCGGATAAGTCTCAGTATTAGATCCATTTGAATCAACAAAATTCATTGCAATTTGATTTGAATTCAAAAAGCTCTTGTAACTTTCTTCATCAAATTTTGCGTGCCCTTCTCCATGAGCAGAGGCAATTGGTATGCTCCAATCTTCCATACCAGATAGAAGAATTGAATCAGACTTTTTAATTTTTACCTGAGCAAGCCTGGCTTCAAACTGATCTGAAAGGTTTTTTTCAAATGTTGGCCAATACTCAGCCCCAGGAATTATCTCTTTTAAATTAGAGACCATTTGGCAACCATTGCAAACTCCAAGTGAAAAAGTTGAGGGATTATTAAAAAATGTTTCAAACTGATCTTTTACTTCATTGTTATAAAGTATTGTTTTTGACCAACCGCCGCCAGCACCCAAAACATCACCGTATGAAAAACCGCCACAAGCTGCTAAACCATTAAAATCTTTTAAATTGACTCGATTATCAAGCAAGTCTTGCATATGAACATCAACTGCATCAAATCCAGCTAAAGTGAAAGCAGCCGCCATTTCCATCTGACCGTTTACCCCTTGCTCTCTAAGAATGGCAACCTTTGGTTTGGTAAAAGAAATATTAAGGCTATCTAAAGCTTTTTCATCAAAAGATTCGTTAGCAAATAATCCCTTATAATTTGTATCACTTAGTACAGCTAATTCTGAATCTGCAATTGATTGATTATCTCTTAGTGCTTGAATTGCATGACTTGTTTCTCTCCAATGCTTTTCAAGTGAAATAACAGACTCATCATAGAAAGTTTCAGATTCATTGCTTATAGTAATTCTTGCATCATCTTTAATTGAAGCAACTATGTTTGCTGATAATCCATGGGACTGAAGCTCTGCAACAACTGAACTAAGATTAGAATCATCTACTTGTAACACCAAACCTATTTCTTCTGCAAAGAAAAAATCATTCAAGTCTTCTCGATTTAGATTTTCAATTTGAATATTCAAGCCCGTCTTTTTTGTGAACGCCATTTCTAAAAGAGATACTATTAGACCCCCATCAGACACATCATGTAGTGCTAGTATTCTTTTATTTAAAATCATCTCTTGAATAGATGAAAACATTGATTTAAATAAAACAACATCATCTAAATCAGGTGTAGTATTAAAATTTGATTGGGTAACTTCTGAGAAAATTGATTCAGCTAATCGCTTTTTATCATTTAATGCCACATGCACCAATTTTGATGATGCACTAATATCCAACTCAGGTGTTATTGAGTTTCTTACATCAGCTACAGGTGCCATAGCTGTTATAACTCCTGATAGAGGACTCTTTACCACCCTTTCTGCAGAACCATCGTCCCATTTAGTTCTCATAGATAATGAATCTTTTCCTACTGGAACTGAGATATTTAAATCAACGCAGCACTTTGAAAGTGATTCAACACCCTCTCTTAGTGCTAAGTCTTCAACTTCTTCCCCGGAGGCTGCCATCCAGTTAGCAGAGACTTGAACTTGATCAAGACCTTTAATGTTTACTCCAATCATATTAGTCAAGGCCTCTGCAACAGCCATACGCATCGATGCACCAGGGTTCTTGACAGCAAGGGTTGGCTTTTCACCAACAGTTAAGACTTCACCACTATTTGATGTAAACGATCTTAAACTCATTGAATAATCTGAAACCGGGACCTGATAAGGGCCAACAAACTGATCTCTTGTAACCATTCCTCCAACAGTTCTATCTCCAATTGTTATTAAGAAAGATTTTGATGCGACAGTTGGATGCTGAAGAGTTTTGACAAGGGCATCAGCAAATTCATAACTTGATGAAGCATCTTCTGTTGTCTCAACCATCTCATTGGTAGTTACTGACATGTCCGTAATCGGTAAATCACCAAATAACATAGATAAAGGTACATTTACTGGATAAGATTCAGTTTTCGAATCATATAGTTTTACAGACTTTTCTTCGCTTGTAACACCAACAAAAGCATAAACACATCTTTCTCTTTGACAGATTGCTTCAAAGGCATCTTTGTTATCTGGATGAATGGCCAAGACATATCTCTCTTGCGATTCATTCGACCAAATTTCCATTGGTGACATAGACTTATCCGAATTTGGAATTTTATCTAGCTCAATATATACACCTAAATTTGAATCCTTAGCCAATTCTGGAATAGCATTAGAAAGCCCTCCGGCGCCAACATCATGAATAAATTCTATATAGCTATTATCTTGAGACGAACATACATTTATTACCTCTTGGCATCTTCTTTCCATCTCAGCGTTATCTCTTTGAACTGATGCAAAATCTAAATCTTCATCACTATCTCCTGAGGAAACAGATGATGCTGCACCACCACCAAGACCAATTAACATCGCAGGACCACCAAGAACTACAACATGATAGCCTTCAGTTATTTGTAGTTTAAAATTATTCTTATCTCTTATTTCTCCTATTCCACCTGCCAGCATTATTGGCTTGTGATATCCATAAGCTTTATTGCTTTGATCAAAATGAGTTTCATAAGATCTAAAGTAACCAAGTGTTGAAGGCCTCCCAAATTCATTATTAAAAGCAGCGGCTCCTATGGGTGCCTCAATCATAATATCTAAAGGAGAAGCAATTCTTCCTGGTTTGTGCTCCTCACCTTCCCAGCTTCTTCTTAGATTTGGAATTCTTAAGTTAGATACATTAAACCCAACTAAACCTATTTTAGGCTTTGCTCCTCTACCAGTAGCACCTTCATCCCTAATCTCTCCACCTGAACCAGTTGCTGCGCCAGGATATGGGGAAATAGCGGTTGGGTGGTTGTGTGTTTCTACTTTAATTGTTGAATTAAGCTTGTCTTCAACAAAAGCATAATTATTATCAGCATCTAGATTTAGTCTTTGAACGCTTTCACCCTCTGTAATAGCTGCATTATCCTTGTATGCTGAAATAATACCCTTTGGAGATTGCTTGCTTGTCTCTTTTATCAAGTCAAACAGGCTATTATTCTTGGCGGCGCCGTTAACAGTCCATTTAGCATTAAAAATTTTATGTCTACAGTGTTCTGAATTAGCTTGAGCAAACATCATTAACTCTGCATCTGTTGGATTTCGAGCTGCTTTTGAGTAAAAATCATATAAATATTCAATTTCTTCGCTGCTCATAGCAAAACCAAAGGTTTTATTGGCATCTTCTAGTTTTTTTATGCCACCTTTTAAAATATCTATAACACTTATTGATCTTTGAGGATCAACATTTAAAAAATTTATGCATTCATCAGAATTTAGATATATCGACTGAGTCATTCGATCAAAAAACATCGACAAATCTATATCATCAATATTTATTTCATCTGCAATACTAAATCCATTAAATCTTTCAACTCTATCGACATCTTTGATGCCAACATTTTTAACGATATCTTCAGTCTTAGATGACCAAGGTGAAATAGTTCCAGATCTTGGGCCAACTAAAAAAGAAAATGAATCCAAATTATTATCGGCATTTAATATATTTTTTAAACTTTCTAAATCTAAATTTTTATTTTCGGATGCAACAATATAAATTTCATTTGATCTAATTTTAGATTTTGTGTT
>CACPON010000012.1 GCA_902635645.1 uncultured SAR86 cluster bacterium | reverse complement strand
GCAAAGGACCATCTTTTTTTACCTCTGGAGCAGGCACCTTATCAAGTATCATTTCTATCAACGGAGTCATATCTTGAGTCATTTGGTCGGCCTCTAAACCTGAAATGCCTTCAATTGCTGAAGCATAGATGACTGGAAAGTCTAATTGCTCGTCAGTTCCGCCTAGACGGTCAAACAAATCAAAAACCTGATCCAAAACCCAGTCAGGTCTTGCATCAGGACGATCTACTTTATTAATAACCACAATTGGCTTTAAACCTTTTTCAAATGCTTTTTGAGTAACAAATCTTGTTTGTGGCATCGGCCCATCTACTGCATCTACTAAAAGAAGCACTGAATCGACCATTGAAAGAGCTCTTTCAACCTCTCCACCAAAATCAGCATGACCTGGAGTATCTACAATATTAATTAAATGATTTTTCCAATTAATAGAAGTATTCTTAGCAGTGATCGTTATTCCTCTTTCTTTTTCTTGATCATTAGAGTCCATGATCCTTTCAGAATCCATATTTTTTCTATCCAATGTTCCAGATTGCTGAAGAAGCTTATCTACTAGTGTCGTTTTTCCATGATCAACATGGGCAATGATTGCAATATTTCTAAGATTATTTATGTCCATGTTATTAGTGTTTTAAAAAAGTGGGGATTATAATCTTAAAATGAAAAAAATTATGCTTTTACTTACTTTTGTTGTTTCGACTTATATTTCTTCTGATTTAAAAAATGATCTTGAAGAACAAATTACACCTTTAATGGAGAAAGTAATTGAATGGCGTCATGACATTCATCAATACCCAGAGTTAAGCAATAGAGAGTATAGAACAGCCAAGAAGGTTGAGAACCATCTACTATCCCTAGGTATAGAGGTTGAGACAGGAATTGCTTATACAGGTGTTGTTGGTTTGATTAAAGGATCCTTGCCAGGACCAACAATAGCGCTAAGGGCAGACATGGATGCTTTGCCGGTAATTGAAAAAACAGGATTACCTTTTGCCTCAAAAGAAAAAACTGAATACTTAGGTCAAGAAGTTGGGATCATGCACGCATGCGGTCATGATGCGCATGTTGCTATTCTAATGGGAGTTGCCGAATATCTATCTAAAAACAAGAGTCAACTTAAAGGCAATGTAATGTTAATTTTTCAACCAGCTGAAGAGGGCCCTCCTGAAGGTGAAAATGGCGGAGCAAAGATGATGCTTGAGGAAGGTATTTTTGATAGATATAAGCCTGAGGTTATTTTTGGTCTTCATGTTGGTAATGGTCCTCATGGTTATATTGGTGTTGCATCTGGACCAGCGATGGCTGCTGCTAGTACTTATAGAATTAAAATCAAAGGAGTTCAAGCCCACGGCTCAAGACCGTGGGATTCCATCGATCCAGTTATGGCAACTGCTGAATTGATACAAAATTTAAACACTATTGTTAGCAGAAGAATTAATATTGTTAATAACCCAGCTGTTATATCTGTCGGTATCGTTAGGTCAGGAACAAGGGGAAATATTATTCCTGAGGATTCAGAAATACAGGGCACGATAAGAACCTTTGATCCTAAACTTAGAGCAGAAATATACAAAGAAATTGAACAAGTAGCTTCTGGTGTTGCTTTGGGTACAGGCACAGAAATTTCTGTTGAGTTTGATGTTGGTGGATTTTATCCAGTGACTTTTAATGATGAAAATCTTGTTAAGAGGCTTACCCCATCGCTAAAAAATGCAGCAGAAAACAAGGTCTACGAAATGACGCCATCAACCGGGGCGGAAGATTTTTCATTTTTCTCAAATGAAATACCGGGTATGTATTTTTGGCTTGGCGTTAATGCACCAGGGATAATGGAAGCTCCTGGAAATCATTCGCCATATTTCGTTGTTGATGATGGCGCACTCGATGTCGGAGTAAGAGCATTTGTGAATTTAGTTTCAGATTATCCAAATTAATCTGTACCTAATAAGAACAAAAGCATAAAATCAAAAAAAATTAATTATAAGGAGCTAAAAATGGCAATACCAGAGCATATTAAAAATAATCTATCTATACCTGTAATAGGCTCTCCATTATTTTTAGTGTCAGGTCCTGAACTTGTAATCGCGCAATGTAAAGCAGGCATTATTGGTTCATTTCCTGCTCTTAACGCAAGACCGCAACATGTATTAGAAGAGTGGATCGTAAGGATTAAGACAGAGCTAGCAGAATACCAAGAACAAAATCCAGATAAGAAAGTTGCTCCTTTTGCTGTGAACCAAATATGCCATGGATCCAATGACAGACTTATGGATGATATGGCTACATGTGTAAAGCATGAGGTACCAATTATTATCACATCCTTAAGACCGCCAGCAGAACTTGTTGAGGCAACCCATAGCTACGGAGGGCTTGTATATCACGATGTTATTAATGTCAGGCATGCAAAAAAAGCTGCTGAGCAGGGAGTTGATGGTTTAATTCTTGTATGTGCTGGTGCGGGGGGTCATGCTGGAGCGCTTTCACCATTTGCACTATTAAGAGAAGTTAAAGAATGGTTTGACGGTACTGTAATTTTGTCAGGATCTATTGGAGATGGTTATTCAGTTGCCTCATCTTTGGCTCTTGGAGCAGACTTTGCATACATGGGTACAAGATTCATTGCTACTAAAGAAGCTAATGCTGATCAAGGCTATAAACAAATGTTAATTGATAGTGCTGCAGATGATATTGTTTATTCAAGTCTTTTTACTGGTGTTTCTGGTAACTATCTAAAGCCTTCAATAAAAAATGCTGGCCTAGACCCAGACAATCTTCCTGATGCAGATAAATCTACAATGAATTTTGGATCAGGAGGAAATACTGATGCAAAAGCATGGAAAGATATTTGGGGTTCCGGCCAGGGAATCGGTGGTATTAAAGATGATCCTAGCGTAGAAGATTTAGTAACTAGGCTTATAGAAGAGTATAATCAAGCAAAGATAGAATTTAACAAAAAATAATATTATCCGGAGGAGAGAATGGAGACAATAATATTAATTTTAATAGGTGCTATTGCTGGGGGAGCAATTGTTAATATGATGTATGTATGCAAAGAAGGCAGAAGTGGCTCCAAAGGCATAACAGACGAATATATAACAGAGTCAGGCATTAAGAGAACTGCAAAAAAAGATAGAGAAGAATATATCGTCTAAAAATATTCAATGACCAAAAGAAATTTAAGAGAGCATTTTATAGAAGGCTGGAATAAATTATTTGGCAAAGAGGAAGATAAAACAAAACTAAGAACTCAAAGTCTTTTTAGGGCAAAGAATTCTGTTACCAATCTCAATGCTGGCACACCTCATGATTGGGAAGACTTAAAAAAATATCAAGAAGAAGAAAAGAATAATGACTAATATAGGTTTTGTTGGTCTTGGCGTAATGGGTGGACCCATGGCAAGTCATCTCAGTAATAATGGCTACAATCTCTCTGTTTTTAATAGATCTAAAGAGAAATCAGAAAAATGGTCAATTGAAAATACAAAAGCTAAAGTTTGTTGGTCCCCAAAAGATATCGCAATTAATTCTGACATCATTATTCTATGCGTTGGAAATGATCAGGATGTTAGGCAGGTTATTGGTGAAGTTGAAGGGTGGATAAAGCCTGGAACTGTTGTTATTGATCATACAACCACATCGGCAAATTTAGCTAAAGATATGAATGAGATTCTTGCCAAAAAAGAGTCTTATTTCATAGATGCACCAGTATCAGGAGGAGAAGCCGGTGCACAACAAGGAACTTTATCAATAATGGTTGGCGGGGATAAAGAAATTTATATATCCATTGAAGAGCTGCTTGGTTCCTACTCAAAATTTACAAAGTTTATGGGCCCATCAGGCCACGGACAATTAACTAAAATGGTTAATCAGATATGTATAGCTGGATTAATACAATCCTTAGCAGAAGGATTACATTTTTCAAAAAAAGTAGGCTTAGAAGCAGAAGATGTTATTGAAGTAATATCAAAAGGAGCTGCACAATCATGGCAAATGGATAACAGATGGAAGTCTATGATTGAGGATGAATACGATCATGGATTTGCAGTTGATTTAATGAGAAAAGATCTAGATATAGTTCTAGAGCAGGCTAAAACTGTAAATGCTAATTTAGAGATAACAGATCTTGTTAATAGTTTTTATGAAAATATTCAAAATTCTGGTGGGGGGAGATGGGATACATCAAGCCTTCTTAGAAGATTAGAATCCTAGATTAGGATTCTCGAAAATAAAGCCATGCCCGCATATATCAAAAACATAACCACAACCATATTTTCAACCATTTCTTTATCTAAGCTAATTGACTCTTCTGCCATTTGATAAAAACTATTTGGACTGGCCACGAGCCAGGCAATGCCAAAAAGATGAAGAAGCATCAAAATTGAGATAACCCAATTAAAAGGATTGCTTGAGAAAACAATTAGCGAAGTAAGTATCAAATAAAAAATTTCTGTAGAAAGGTATACATTAATGTTTTTTCTTTTCCAGATATATTTTAAGAAGCTGTAACCAGCCTTATTTGTATAAAAATATATAAAAGCAGACAAGATATATACAAAAGCTAAAAAAAGTATCATTTAATGATGGGGTGGTTTTTCATACTTAATAGGCGGAAACTGAGATTTCTTATTTTGTTTTTTATACCTATCATATCTTGAAGTTACATCAGCACAGTCCTCAGTCGCTGAAGGTGAAATATCTTTTTGATCTTTTGTTTTATCTTCCATGAAAGACTTATAAGTCTCCCTCTTTTCTTACCTCACTTCTTTGAACTTCAAATTTTTCTCCATATCTTGCTTCAAGCTTTTTCTGATTTTCGCTAATTACTTCATATGGATCTAATTCAAGAGCAGCACAGGCTGTTGTCCAATACCACATAATATCCCCCAGCTCTCTTTTCATATGAAAGATATTATCCTCAGATGCTGGCTTTCCCTGTAGAATCATTTTTTTTACTATTTCTACGAATTCTCCAGTTTCACTTCCTAGCCCTAGAGCCGCAGTAAGTAGTCGAGGTATTTTTATTTCAGATTTTGACTCGATATCCTCAAGGCTTTTATTTAAGGCATCCATATCTAAACTTGGATCACTTGTAACCTTAGTAACAAAATCACTATATGTTGAAAAAAATTCTTTAACTTCTTTGCTCATATGCATCTCCGTTTATTTAATTAAATATTAACACTCGGGTTTGATTAGTTGTGAAATATTTCTTTATTCCAGGCAAGAGATGAAAGAAACTTTGATGAGAATGCTTTCTCTTTATTTATTACCTTTCTTTCAATAAGATCAACCCCTGCAAGATACTCAAAATCTTTTAGAGTTCTTTTATCGCCTAGCCCATATTTACCATCTATTTTATTATTAATAAGGTCTATTAATCTATTGATGCTCATTTTTTCTCTTTCATGCCATTTAATAGTTCTTGAACTATCCTCATCCTCATCCCAGTGAAGCTTCCTTTTTAGATCAGATGTATCGGTATAAAGATGATAGATTGGAGTAGATGGAATATGGTATATGCCGTAGCCCCTTGTAAAGGCTCTTAATGCTATTGAAAGCTCTTCTCCATAAAAATATAGGCTTTGATCATAAGGTACATCCTTTACAAATGAACCGCTTGTAAAAAGACACCCAGCGGCAATTAAATAACCATGTGTTATCTCAGTATTTGTCATGGAAGTAATTTGTGCAGAATAGGGACCATTACAAAAAATTGAATCTTCTCTGAAGTTAAGAGTAAAAGTGCTTGTATCATCTTTTAGCAATGCAAATTGTTTTTTATCAAAATCAACAATCTCAAAACCCCTTGGATAACATGTAATAATTGGTGGCTGATGATGCTGATGACCTTCTTTTTCTATCTTAGAAAAATATGAAAGCATGTAGCTATCCCAACCTTTTTCAAATTGCATATGCGAATCTATTTGAAGGTAATAAGTTTCATTATTGAAAAATTTTTGTACCTTTGACCTTGCCCAGCATGGGCCTTGAGAAAGATTAGGCTCAACATGCTCATATGAAATCTGAGGCTCAAAAGAAATTGAATTAATATCTAACGGGAATGATGATTGATCACATATCCCAAATCTTAAATTTTCAGGATTATCCGCCTGGTAATATGCACTTTTAATGGTTGTCTCCAATAATGGGTCTTGGTATGAAGCTATTGATATAAAGATTTCCATATTAAGATTCAACCTTTAGCGTTATTTATTGAATTACAACATAGTATAATTAAATGTATGAACATGAAACCACAAAAAATTTCTGAAAATGTAACATTGTTTTCTGCTGATCCAATTGTTTACGTTGTTTCAGATTTCTTGTCAGATGCAGAATGTAATGCATTTATTGAATTTGGTAAGGATAAGATGGAAAGAGCTAGAGTTATTTCTGATTCAGATCATGAATTTCATAAAGATCGAACCAATAGCTATGCTTGGGTCCCGCATGACGCCAATGAATTAGTCCATGAAATAAGTAAGAGATTTTCAATACTGGTTAAAATGCCAATTAATAATGCTGAGCAATTTCAATTAGTACATTACGGACCGGGAACAGAATATAAGCCTCATTTTGATGCCTTTGATAAGAGCACTGAAGAAGGAAGAAATAATTGGTTTCCTGGAGGCCAAAGAATGGTTACAGCGCTGGCATATTTAAATGATGTCGAAGAAGGTGGGGCAACTGACTTTCCAGATATCGGAGTTTCTGTGCAACCAAATAAAGGTGATGTTGTTGTATTTCATAATTGCATAGAAGGCACTAGCGATATAAACCCTAAATCACTTCATGGAGGGTCTCCTGTTATTTCAGGAGAAAAGTGGGCCGTAAACTTATGGTTTAGGCAAGAAGCTATTTATTAATAATTACTTTATTTTTAAAGATCTTTGACTATCAACAATATTGTATAAGTGCTCTTGGGCTTCTGGCTTTAACTGAGCAATACCCATAGTCATAACATCAATTACAGCCGTGTATGCAATTCTAGAAGTATGTGGTTTTGTAATTCTGTAATTATCGCCAACATTAATACTTATTGGATAATCACAAATATTAGCTAGCGGGGAATTTTCTGGCATGATTCCAATAACCTTTACTCCAGACTTTCTAACAATCTTAACGCTGTCTATCAAGGCAGAAGTAGTTCCTGATTGACTAATTGCTAGAACAACATCATTTTTTGATAAAGAGTTTGCAGACATTAGTTGAATATGTGGATCGGAAATAAATGAGGAAGATATTTTTAATCTAAAAAATTTGTGTTGTGCATCCATGGCAACCGGTGCAGATCCTCCAAAAGCATAAACCTCAACTCTCTTTGCATTTGCTAAAGCTTCAATAGCTGACTCAAGCACGTCTTGGTTAATTTGTGACCTGACATTAAGGATTTCACTAATAGTTGTATCAAATACCTTTTCACACAATTCATGAATAGTGTCATCTTCTTCGATTTCATACATTACAAAATAGTCATCAGCTGCTAATTGTTGAGATAAATTAATCTTAAATTCTTGATAACCAGAAAAACCAAGAGCTTTACAAAATCTTATTAGAGTTGGCTCGCTTATGCCCATTGCATGAGATGCTTCTGCAGTTTTCATAGTGATTACTGATTTTGGGTCTTTCAGAACAAAATCTGCGACCAATCTTTCAGATTTTCTTAATTCTGGAAGAGTATTTTTAATTTGTCTCAATAATTTTGTTGGCATAAGGTTAGAATATCTCTCTTAAGCAAAAAAATGAATCCCTAAATGGACGTATCACACATTTTAGAACATCTTAATGATCAACAGCGATCAGCGGTGACGTCTGAAAAACAGCATTTGATGGTATTAGCTGGAGCTGGATCAGGAAAGACACGAGTCCTGGTTCATAAGATTGCATGGGAGGTTGAAGCACTACAAAGAAATCCTGCATCTATAATGGCAGTAACCTTTACTAACAAAGCTGCATTAGAAATGAGATCTAGAATAGAAGAGTTATTAAAGGCTCCAATGATGGACGGATGGGTTGGTACTTTTCATGGGCTTGCTCACAGGATGCTCAAGAGGTTTCACAAGGAAGCAGGCTTAAGTAGTGGTTTTACAATTCTAGATGCAGACGATCAATTAAGAATCATCAAAAGAATTTCCAAAGAGGCTGGTTTAGACGAATCTGTATGGCCGTCACGCCAAAGTCAGTGGCAAATAAATGCATGGAAAGATGAAGGCTTTAGAAGCGAATCCGTAGATGATAAAGGTGATTATTTTAAAGAAAATATTAACAAGATATATAAAGAGTATGAGAAAACATGCTTGAGAGATAATCTTGTTGATTTTGGTGAATTGCTATTGAGATCATATGAGGTAGTCCGTGATAATCAATCTGTAAAGGCTTTCTTTCACTCTAGATTTAAATCAATATTAGTAGACGAGTTCCAAGACACCAACACTATTCAATATAACTGGCTTCTTGAGATAGCCTCAGAAAAAGCATCAATAACAGCAGTCGGAGATGATGACCAATCCATTTATGGATGGCGTGGTGCTAAAGTTGAAAATGTAGAATCATTCACAAAAACTTTTGATACAGCAGAGATCATAAGATTAGAACAAAATTACAGATCTACAAATATTATTTTAGGCGCGGCAAACGCTTTAATTGAAAACAACACTGATAGGCTTGGTAAAAATCTTTGGACCGACAAGCTTGAAGGTGAACAAATTATCTTATACCAGGCCTTCAATGAGCAGGATGAGGCTAGGTTTGTTGCTGATATTTTAAAAGACTGGATGAGCAAAGGAGAAATGTATTCTGATGCTGCTGTCTTGTATAGATCTAATGCTCAATCAAGAGCGCTTGAAGAGGCTCTGCTAAGATCAAGTATCCCTTACAGAATATATGGTGGCCAAAGGTTCTATGAAAGAATGGAAATCAAAAATGCTATTGCTTATCTAAAAATTATTTTTAATAACTCTGACAATCCTGCATTTGAGAGATCAATATCAAACCCCACAAGAGGCGTTGGGGAAAAAACTTTAGCAAAGATTCGTTCTACGGCCACTAAATATAATATTTCATATATAAAAGCATCAGCCAAACTAATTAATGAGGGCGCAATATCTGGAAGAGGTGGAACAGGGGTGAAATCTTATTTAGAGTTTATTGCCCGATGTAAAGAATTTATAGAAGAGAATACTCTTTCAGACTTAATGGAAGAAATAATTAAAACTTCAGGATTAGTTGCCTATCATGCAAAAGAGCCTGGAGAAAAAGGCAAAACAAGGGTAGAAAATTTAGAGGAGTTGGTTTCTGCAACTACAAATTTTGAGCAAAGTATTAGAGAAGAAAAAACAAATATTGAAATCGCAGAGCAATATTTAGATATGATTTCACTTGATTCTGGTGACAGACAGGCATCAGAGCATGATGATGCTGCACAACTTATGACTCTTCATTCAGCAAAGGGATTAGAGTTTAAATTGGTTTTAATGACTGGTCTTGAAGAGACCTTATTTCCTCATGGACGATCAATGGAAAACCCAGGCCAGCTTCAAGAAGAGAGAAGGCTTTGTTATGTTGGCATAACTAGAGCTATGGAAAAACTTTATATAACCCATGCAGAGTCAAGAAGATTGCACGGCTCTGATACTTTTAATCCACCATCAAGATTTATAAAAGAAATTCCCAAAGATCTTATCAACGAGATTAGGCCTAGAGCACAGACTCACATACCTTATAATAGAAAAGACTTTAAAGAAACCAAGCTTGAGTTTGAGGATGAGATTGGAATTTCACTTGGACAAAGAGTTATGCATAAATCTTTTGGCGAGGGCGTGGTTTTAAACTATGAAGGCTCAGGTGAAGCTGCCAGAGTCCAGATTAATTTTGACCAAGCAGGAACAAAGTGGCTAGTCATGGCTTATGCAAATTTAGAGAAACTATGATGAAAAAAATTTTAACGTTTATTTTTTTAATTGGAATAATATCCGGTTGTTCTGGTGAGCAAGAGTCATCGAACTCTGCGGATGCTGAATATAAAACATACAAGTGGAGGCTCGTTACATCCTGGCCAAAAAATTATCCAGGTCTTGGAATGGCCCCAGAGAGAATAGCTGATTTAGTAGAGGAGATGAGCAATGGCCAAATGCAGATAACTGTATATGGTGCAGGCGAACAGGTCCCTGCTTTTGGAGTTTTTGATGCTGTCTCAAGTGGATCACATCAAATGGGCCACAGTGGAGGATATTTTTGGAAGGGAAAAGTTCCTGCTGCACAGTTTTTTACTAGTGTTCCTTTTGGATTAACAGCAGATGAGATTAATGCATGGGTAAACAGAGGCGGTGGTTTAGAGTTATGGAGAGAAATATACGAGCCTTTTAACATTTATCCTATTCCTGCTGGAAACACTGGAACCCAAATGTTTGGTTGGTTTAACAAAGAAATCAATTCATTAGAGGACGTTAAGGGTCTTAAAATGCGTATTCCAGGAATCGGAGGAGAAGTTTTAAAAGAAGCAGGTGGAATTCCAGTTACTCTTCCCGGAGGCGAATTATTTACAGCACTTCAAACAGGTGTAATTGATGCTACAGAGTGGGTTGGGCCATACAATGATCTTACTTTTGGTTTTCATCAAGCTGCAAAATATTACTATTATCCTGGCTGGCATGAACCAGGACCAATGCTAGAGCTATTAATTAATATGGATGCTTGGAACAGTCTGCCAAAACATCTTCAAGTAATAATCGAGACAGCAACCAAAGCAGTAAATCAAGATACTCTA
Organism: uncultured SAR86 cluster bacterium; assembly: GCA_902635645.1. Lineage (GTDB taxonomy): Bacteria > Pseudomonadota > Gammaproteobacteria > Magnimaribacterales > D2472 > SCGC-AAA076-P13. The sequence continues at coordinate 12,420 of CACPON010000012.1, read as the reverse complement.
GATGAGTATTTGGCAAGAAACAATCAAGCTCTAACTGAGCTGATTGAGGTTCATGGGGTTGAGTTAAGAAAATTACCAGATGATGTTATCGAGGAATTTAGAGTTATTTCCAATGAAATACTGAGCGATCTAGCCAAAGAAGATGATGTAATTGGCAAGGTTTATGATTCATATATTGAATTTAAAAATAATGTAACTGAATATCATAAGATTTCTGAAGATTCATTTATTGAAGCTAGAAATAAATAGTGTCTGAAAATTTAAGTTTTAAATCATTGGGTTGTTGCGAGTACGGTGAAACTCTTCACATGATGAAATCTCATATTAGCAACGAAGATTTTGAAAATGAAATTTGGTTCTTAGAACACCCACCAATTTTCACTTTAGGAACTGCAGCTGATCAAAAAAACATTTTAAACGCTGGAGACATTCCTATTTTTCAATCAGATAGAGGCGGAGAAGTTACTTATCATGGCCCTGGTCAGTTAGTGATATATTTTTTGCTCGATATAAAAAATTCCAGCTTAGGACCTAAGACTCTAGTAAAAACCCTTCAAGAATTTACTAAATCTTTATTGGAACATTACTCAATAGCTTCAAATTTTATTGAGGGAGCTCCAGGAGTTTACGTAGATAATAAAAAGATTGCTTCTATAGGCCTCAGGATTTCAAAAGGCAAAACCTATCATGGCATAAGCATAAATGTTGACATGGATTTAACTCCATTTAGCCTAATTAATCCTTGTGGTTATGAAGGGCTTGAGGTAGCACAAATAAAAGATTATAAAAACAATGTTTCAATTAAAGATGTTGAGAGCCTTGCAATTGAACTTTTAGAGCCTATATTTTAGATATGGAAATCATTCCAACAAAAAAAATCATCAATAGAGATGGTGTTAAGGCTGTAAAGAATGGCCAAAAAGGTAATCAATATTCCCATATTCCTAATTTAAAAAAACCAGAATGGCTTAAGGTTAAAGCTCAATTTAACCCAAATTTTCACAAGATAAAAAAACCAGGTGAGCGAAAAGAGATTGAATACAGTCTGTGAAGAAGCTCATTGTCCAAATATTTCTGAATGCTGGTCGGCAGGCACGGCAACATTTATGTTGATGGGCTCAGTTTGTACAAGAGCATGTAAATTTTGTTCAGTAGATACTGGTAATCCTAAAGGCTGGCTAGATTCTGAAGAACCATTAAACACTGCTAAGGCTGTTCAAATAATGAAATTAAAATATGTTGTTTTAACATCTGTTAATAGAGATGATTTGCCTGATGGAGGTGCAAAACATTTTGCAGATACAGTAAAACTTATAAAAGACCTTAATCCTGGGACTGCAGTTGAAGCTCTGACACCAGACTTCAAGGGCCTTTCATCTTCAATAGATACTATTGTTAACTGTGGGTTAGAAGTTTTTGCACAAAATATAGAAACTGTAGAAAGGCTCACCCATCCTGTCAGAGATATTAGAGCTGGCTATCAACAAACCCTTGATGTTTTAGCAGAATCAAAAAAAATTAATCCCAGGGTTTTAACAAAAACTAGTCTTATTCTTGGTCTTGGTGAAACTGATGAAGAAATAGAACAAACGATGGACGACCTAATAGCTAATAAAGTAGACATTCTAACTATTGGACAATATCTAAGACCAACCCTAAACCACCTACCTATTGAAAGATGGGTGACTCCAGAGGAATTTGAAGCCTATAGAGAGATTGGATTAAAAAAAGGGTTTTTAGAAGTTGTTTCAGGACCTATGGTCAGATCAAGTTATAGAGCTGAAAGAGCACTTGAAAAAAATAACGCCGGCCTATAATTTTATAAAACCAAAAAAGGTAAAAATAAAACAGTAATTAATACTAATAACTGTATAAAAATAAATGGAATAACGCCTCTATAAATTTCTGATGTCTGTATAGATTCATTTGCAACCCCTCTTAAGTAAAACAAAGAAAAACCAAAGGGCGGTGTTAAGAAAGAAGTTTGTAGGTTAATTGCAATAAGAATTGCTAACCAGACTGGATCAAAACCCATCATTAAAAGAGGAGGGGCGACCAAAGGAACAATTACGTAGCAAATTTCAATAAAATCTAAAATAAAGCCAAGCAAGAAAACAAAAATTAAAACAAAAATTAATGCTATATATGGACCGCCTGGAAGGGAACCAAATACTAGGTCAATTAAATCATCTCCACCAACTCCTCTAAAAATTAATGAAAAAATAGAAGCACCAATTAATATTGTGAAGATCATTGTTGATACTATTGCAGTTTTCTTACTAGTTTCTTTTATAAATCCTAAAGATAACTTGTCGTTGATAAGAACTATTAAAAGTGCACCAGCAGCTCCAATAGCAGATGCCTCTGTTGGTGTCGCTATTCCAGCAATAATAGAACCTAAAACCAAAATAATTAAAAGTAATGGTAAGGCAAGAGTCTTAAGAATATCTTTGAATGATGCTGAGTTTGCTTCTGGCTCAAACAAGATATTTGGATTTTTATAGTTTTGATAGATCGTATAAATCAGATACCCAAGACATATCATAATTCCAGGAACTATGGCGCCTACAAATAAATCTCCAACAGTAACAGTTTGTTGAGAAAAAATACCCATGTTGTTTTGAGCTCTTTGATATGCATTAGACATAACATCACCTAAAAGCACTAATGCAATTGAAGGAGGAATGATCTGTCCTAAGGTTCCAGTTGATGCAACCAGGCCTGATGAGAAATCTTTCTTATATCCTTGTTGAATCAGAACTGGAAGAGACATAAGACCCATTGTTACAACTGTTGCGCCAACAATACCTGTGCTTGCTGCTAATAGAGCACCTACAGCAATTATAGAAATGCTTAGACCGCCTCTAATATTCTTAAATGCTAAAGCCATGTTTTCTAACATTTTTGCAGCAATGCCGGACCTTTCAAGAACAGTCCCCATGAATATAAATAATGGAACTGCAAGAAGAGTCACATTATTCATAATCCCAAATATTCTTAGAGGAATGCTTTTCAAAATTGATTCATCAAATATTCCAAACGGAATGCAGATTAGAGCAAATAGAATAGAGACACCAGAAAGTGTGAATGCTACCGGATATCCAAACAAAAGAGCTAGACATATTAAAACTAAAAGTAATAAAGGAATTATTTCCATTTTGTTTTTATAAATTGATTAATTAACGCTGCTAAAAGTGTTAGTGGAAACAGAATCATTAATGTTTTTTGAATGTATACATATGCCAAGCCACCAGCCTCTGTAGATGCCTCACTCATTCTCCAAGAAGCCACGATTGTTTCAATAGAATAAAAAAATGTAATGGCTATAAGAGGCAACAAAAATAATAAACCAAAGATAAAATTAACGTTCTTTTTATACTTTTGAGATGCGTTTCTATAGAAGATATCCACCCTAACGTGTTCATCATGGTTCATTACATAACCTGCACAACCAAGAAACACTAGAGCATGAAAATACATAACCAATTCTTGGATATCAGTTCTTCCAACCCCAAAAAAATACCTACTAACTATTACAAAAATCATCAAGACAACCATGACTGGTATCAGGTAGGATATTTTTTCACCTACAAAATTTATATACTTTTCTAGAACTTTCATTAGATGTCTGACTCAGATTTAGTTAGAATATTTATCATGTTAATTGTACTTTCACCAGCAAAAACTTTGGATTATGAAGTTGATTCTAAAAGCAATCATACTGCACCCCAGTTTCTAAGCCAATCTTCAAGTCTTATAAAGACACTCAAAGATAAGGAGCCAAAAGACATTGCCAGTCTAATGGGGCTGAGTGATAAGTTGGCAGCTTTAAATTTTGATCGATATCAATCATGGAAGGCATCTAAAACTTTATCAGAAGATAGCAAGCCTTCATTGTTAGTTTTTAAAGGTGATGTTTATCAAGGGCTTGATGCTGTAACCCTTAATGCTAAGCAAATTAAATTTGCTCAAAAGCATTTAAGAATCCTATCAGGATTATATGGAATATTAAGACCTATGGATGTTATTAAGCCTTACAGACTAGAAATGGGGACAAAGCTAGACACGAGTAAAGGTAAAAACTTATATGAATTTTGGGGTAACTCAATTCAAGAAAATGTATTGAATGAATTGGAGTCTCAAAAATCTGATCTTTTAATCAATTTAGCTTCTAAAGAATATTTTAGCGTTCTGGGCAAAATGCCAGACTATGTAAATGTTGTCTCGCCTGTATTTAAAGATTGTAAAAATGGGAAATACAAAATTATTAGTTTTTATGCGAAAAAAGCCAGAGGCCTTATGGCTAGGTGGATTATTGAAAACAACGTAAAAGATTTTGAGGAGCTCTCTGGTTTCAACTCAGATGGCTATTACTACTCTAAAGCTGAATCAACAGCTACAGAGCCAGTATTTTTAAGAGATTAAATTAACCCTTCTTTTTCCCAAAAAGATTTTAGCTCTTCGAGGTCATCAAACTCGCCTTCAGATTTATTCATAAATGAAGTTAGTGCAGTTTCTGTATCTTTATGACTAATTAAACTGGCATTCCACATGGCATGATATTCCAAGGAATCTCTTACTGAATTATCTCTTGCATAGTTAATTTGTTTTTTAATTACTCTAGTAACAAGTGGAGATTTGCTCGCAATTGTTTGAGCTATTTTCTGTACCTCTTCCATCATATTATTTACAGATGAGTAAACTTCATTAACGAGACCAAGAGATTTAGCTTCTGCAGAGTCACATTTCCTCCCTGTGTATGCAAGTTCTCTTAAAACCGCTAGAGGAATTAAAGATGGTAGTCTTTGAAGTGTGCCAACATCAGCTGCAATACCTATATCAACTTCTGCAATTTTAAAGAAAGCATCTTCAGAGCAATACCTCATATCACATGCCGCAGCCATATCAATGGCACCGCCAATGCATCCACCTTGAATAGCGGCTATGGTCGGCATTCTGCATTCCTCAAGTGCTGTAAAAGTATCCTGTAGTTCTAGGACTTCATGATAAAAAGCTTCTCTTTTTCTTGCTGGATCAATTTCTTTTTCAGATTTTTTTGGAGGTGCAAAGTTAGCAAAATCCATACCGGCACTAAAATGTTTACCTTGACCAGATAATATTAAAACTCTTGCATCAGACTTTTTATCAATATCTTTAATTATCTCTGGTAGCTCTTTCCAAAAGATTCTTGTCATCGAGTTTAATTGATCAGGTCTGTTCATAATAAGATGAGCAATGCCATCGTTAATCTGAACCTCAAAACAAGAATATTTACTCATTTTCAGCAAGTTCTATTGATTCATTAACAATGTTGCGCATCTTTTCTACATGCTCAAATGTCTTATGGTGAGACATCACAACTTTTCTTTCTTCACTTAACAAAACAAGCATTTTCTTTAGTTTGTTAAGATTTTCTAATAGTTCACTATTCATAGGTTTTTGTAACTTAAATTTAATTATTGGCATTATAATGCTCTTAATCTATGAAATCACGGAATCTAATATATTTATGTCTTATCCTTTGTGCATTTATTGATAATATAAATGCAAAAGAAAAAGAATTAGATAATTCTCTTCAAGCTCAATCAATGCTCTCAGTCTTATATGCTCAGTCTTCGGCAGAATATGAGGCGAGCAATATACAAACATACGTGAATGCAAAGTCAGCTCTTGATAGAGCACTAAATGATCTTGGCTGGACTGCAGCAATAGAACAGAAAGAAAATTTTAAAAACAAACCGCCTGCAATAATTTTAGATATCGATGAAACAGTTTTAAATAATATTCCTTTTCAAGCCAGAGCAATTATTAATGGTCAATCTTATCCCACAGGATGGCTTGAATGGATGCTTGAAGAATCCTCTGATGCTGTTGCTGGAGTATCAGACTTTTTAGAATATGCACAAAGCAAGGGTGTAAAAATTTTTTATGTAACAAATAGGATTGCAGTAGCAGAAGATGCAACCCGTAATAACATTCAAAAACTTGGACTTCCTCTAGATACTGATAGAGATGTTTTATTAATGAAGAATGAGAATGGTTGGACCTCAGACAAGGTTTCAAGACGAGAGTTAGTTGCAAAAGACTATAGAATTTTATTGCTTATTGGCGATCAACTAGGTGATTTTTTACCACTAGATGAAACAACGCTTGAATTAGATTCAAGAAAAAATCTGGCTGAGACCTATGACCATATGTGGGGTTCAAAATGGTTCATGATAACTAACCCGATGTATGGAAGATGGGAGGCCTCAATATATAACAATGAATATCCCGACACAGAAGATGAGCTTATTCAGATGAGGCTAAAAGCACTAGAGCTTAAAGATAAAACAAATTAGCATTATGCAAGTTGATGCAGAGTTCATACGAAATCTTAACGAGCCTCTAAAAAAAATTGTCCAAGATGCAGGTAATGCAATTATGGAGGTTTACAAAAAAGATGATTTTGAAAGCGCAATAAAATCCGATGGCTCTCCTGTCACAGAGGCTGACAACAATGCAAATAAAATTATTATTGATGCGATTAAAGAAATTACCCCAAAAGTCCCGATAGTTTCAGAAGAAACTTATAAAAAAGAATCAGATATACCTAAAACTCCTTATTGGTTAGTCGATCCTTTAGATGGCACAAGGGAATTTCTAAACAAGTCTAAAGACTTTACCGTTAATATTGCTCTTATTGAAAATACCGATTCTATTTTTGGAATCATATGTGCCCCAGCATCAGGCAAGACATGGATTGGATCTAAATTTAATATTTCTTGCAATGAAGAAACGATACCAGATAGTTTAAGAATAGTAATGAGTAAAAGTCATCAAACAGATAAAGACAAAATGTTTCTTGATTATCTCAATAGTTTAAACGTTTCTTATGAAATAATAGAAAAGGGTAGCTCATTGAAATTGTGCGCACTCGCAGATAATAAGGCCGATATATATCCAAGATTTGGACCTACTTCAGAATGGGATATAGCAGCTGGACACGCTATATTAGTCGCATGTGGCGGAAGTATCTCTCAAATAGCAAATGCTGAAGATCTAAAATACTCAAAAGAGGAAAGCATCTTAAATCCAGCTTTTGCAGCATTTAGAAATGAGGCCATAAAAGATCAATATTTGCCTATTTTGAGCGAGTTTTATAAAAAATTGGTATAATTTTGTGTATAACATTAATTAATAATATAATTAATTATAAATAAAATTTATATTAAGAATGGGAACACAGTTACAACCATCTCAGTTAAATAGTCCTGGCAAGGATATTGAGTCCTATTTAGCTTCTGTGCATTCAATTCCTATATTATCTAAAGAAGAAGAGCAGGAATTAGCGCTTAAATTATATGAAGAAGACGATCTAGATGCTGCAAGACAGTTAGTTATTCATCATCTAAGATTTGTTGTTCATATTGCAAGATCATATCAGGGTTACGGCCTTCCTTTGGCTGACATTATTCAAGAAGGTAATGTTGGACTAATGAAAGCGGTTGATAAATATGATCCTCATAGAGGGGTGAAAGTTGTTTCTTTTGCAGTTCACTGGATTAAAGCTGAAATTCATGAGTACATACTCAAAAATTGGAGGCTTGTAAAAATAGCCACAACGAAAGCTCAAAGAAAGTTATTTTTCAACCTTAGAGGCAAGAAAAAGAGTCTTGAATGGCTTACTAAAGAAGAAGCAGAGAATATTGCCAAAGATCTCAATGTAGAAGTAAAGGATGTGCTTCATATGGAAAATAGGCTTTCATCTAATGATGCTTCATTTGATACTCCAGTTCCCTCTGGCGATGATGATGAAATGATGTCACCTTCTCAATATATTGAAGACAAGACATATGATCCTGAGGTTATTGTTGCAAATGCTGAAGCTGATGATATGAATCAAAGCGAATTAGTTGAAGCCCTTAAAATGTTAGATGATAGAAGCAAAGACATTCTTCAAAGAAGATACTTAGCAGACGATAAAGCAACATTACATGAGTTAGCTGAAGAGTATGATGTTTCTGCAGAAAGAATTAGGCAAATCGAAAATGGAGCGTTAAAAAAATTAAAAGCCATAATGGTAAGTGCTGCTTAATTCGATTCATTGATATTCCATTTATAAATGCGCAACAAATTTCTCCCATCTTTTGTTCAAAGAAAAGGGCGTATAACTAAAAGCCAAGAAGATAACCTAAATTCTTTACATAAATATCTTGTAACTTCTCATGCTCAGATACTTCTCGAGAAAAGTAACTTTAAAAGAGTTATTTTAGAAATAGGCTTTGGTAATGGAGAGAATCTTATAAATTTAGCTAAAGAAAATCCTAAAAATTTATATATAGGTTCAGAAGTGTATATGGCTGGAATTGGGCAGGTTCTTGGAGCAATTAATGATAATGAGCTTGCTAATATTAGATTAGTGACCGGGGATATAAGATTATTAATAGAAGAAATTAAAGAATCAATCTTTGATGAAGTTTTAATAATATGCCCCGACCCATGGCCCAAGTTAAAACATCATAAAAGACGAATGATCAACTCAGAATTTTTAGATTCAATTTATAAAGTTTTAAATTCAGATGGTCACCTTTTTATATCAACAGATTGGGAGAATTATGCTGAATCAATCGATGAATCTATTAGTCAAAATTTAGATTTCAAAGTTTTAAGCTCATCTCCCTATGAAAACATAATGTTAACTAAGTTCCAGCAAAGGGCTGTAGAAGAGGGTAGAAAAATTTATCCATTTTCGCTAAAGAAAAGCTAGTTAAAATTATTTACGGTATCGTTCAGAAACTTATATCCTTGATCGGTTGCCTTAATTAAATTTTTTTCTATTAAACCCTTTTTATAACCCATAAATAATTTTTCTTTAAAAGTATCGGATATATAAATGCCTCTTTTTTCAAGATCTTTAAATGAAGTGCCGTTTTTAACTCTCAAGACATTCATTGCAAGATCAAGATCATATGATGCGTCATCTATTTTAATAATTTTTATCTTTGATGGATTATTGATATAAGATTCAACTTTTTTTAATTTAATCATCCTTGTTATTGAATTTTCTGTTGTAATTTTACTGTGCGCACCTGGGCCTATACCGAGGTAATCACCGTATAGCCAATAATTCATATTATGTTTACTTACTTTGTTATTTTTGGACCATGATGAAACCTCATACTGAAAAATATTATTTTGATTAAGAATATCTTTTGCAGCCAATTCCATTCTCTCTATGGTCTTATCAGATGGAATATTTAATTCTTTTTTATAAAAAATTGTATTGGGTTCAATCGTTAGTTGGTACAGAGATAAGTGATCAATTTTATTTTTGCAGAATATTTCAATATCTTGTTTTAGAGAATTAATTGATTGGTTCATAATTCCATAAATTAAATCTATTGAAATATTGATGTTTTTAAACCCAGAAGCAATTTTAATTGCTTGATAACTATCATTCGCATTATGGTTTCTTTCCAGGCTACCCAACACTTCTTGATCAAAACTTTGTATGCCTATTGAAATTCTATTAACCCCAGCAGCAATAATTTCATCTATGTAAGAGTAAGTGACCTCTTTTGGATTTAATTCAAAGCTAATTTCACATTCTTTTTTTAAAAGGCCCATATCTTTTAAATTTTTGATAATTTTTTTTATTATCTTTGAAGATACCAATGATGGGGTTCCTCCCCCAAAGTAAATAGAGCAGAATTTTCTTTTTTGAATATATTTCATTGAGTCTTTTAAATCCTGATTAAGAGCAGCCAATAGCCTTTCTTCATCTCCATCTAATTTATTTGTATTGATATTGAAGTCACAGTAGGGACATCTTTTCTCGCACCAGGGTAGATGAATATAAAGCGATATAGGTACTTTATTTGGATTAAAGTTTTTCAAGTTCTTTAATGAATGATTTTGCAGCAACGGCTCTATGACTTATTTCATTTTTTTCTTCAGGATCAATGGATGCCATAGATACATCATATCCATTTGGATAAAAAATTTTGTCATAGCCAAAACCTCCATCGCCTGAACTTTTTGTTGATATTCTTCCATGAATTTCGCCAACAGAGTAAAGAGGGATGGGATCTAAATCTGAGCGAACAGCGACTAGGACACATATATAAAAGGCCTTAAGAGATGAGACATTTTTTTTGTTTAATTGATCAATAATTTTATCTCTATTATCTTTATCTGAGGCTCCTTCACCTGCATATCTTGCTGAATAGATTCCTGGTTCATAATCTAATCCTGGCACAACCAATCCAGAATCATCAGCAATTGTTAAGAGTCCAGATTTATTTGAACCATGTCTAGCTTTTTTTAATGCATTTTCAAAAAAAGAAATTCCGTCCTCAACAGCATCATCAATTCCTAAATCTTCTTGAGATATAAAATCAAAGCCCTTAAAAATTTTTTTGAATTCCCTTATTTTTCCTTGATTAGACGAAGCAAGAAGAACTTTATTATTTTTTAGCAATTAGATAAATTCCCTCTGAGGCAAAAGTATTTGGAAATGTTGAAGCCATAGCGCTCTTAGCGCCTTTATCGTTAAGAAAAAACCTTTCGTTAATAACAAAACCTTCTTCAAAACACAGTGTTTCAAAATCTTTGATTGTACAAAGATGTAAGTTTTTGGTTTCATACCAGCTTGATGGAAGATTAGGTGTAACCGGCATTCTGCCTTGGGCTAAATCAAGTCTACACTTCCAAAAACCTAAATTTGGGAGAGTAACAATACATTGTTTTGACAGCTTAAGCATTTTTCTTAAAGCCAAGTGTGGCTCTTTAAGGCACTGTATTGAGCTTGCCATTACAGCAACATCAAAATTGCATGACTCAAAGTCTTGAATGCCTTCGTCTATATCTTTTTCTATAACAGATATACCTTTAAGAATACATTCTTGAATTTTATTATGATCAATTTCTACGCCATAGCCTCGTATTTTCTTTTCATCAATTAAATCTTTTAATAAAGATCCATCGCCACAACCAAAATCAATAACTTTGCTTTTTTCTGGAATCCATTTTTTTATGATGTGTATGAGCGAAGTATTCATTTTGAATCTAAAAACCCTTGAATGATTTTAACGTATCTGTCAGATGCAAATAAAAAGCTATCATGACCTTGCTCGCCCTTTAGAATTACACAAGAACATTGAACATCAACATTCATTGCGGCTAGTTGAATTTCTTTACTTCTTTTTGGTGGATATAGCCAATCACTATCAAAACCAACTACTAATAACTTGGCTTTTATACGCTTCATAACCTCCTCAAGGCTTCCATTGCTAGAAAACGAAGCATCATAACCATCCATTGCTTTGGTCATTAAAATATAGCTATTTGCATCAAATGTATCAGAAAACTTTTCACCTTTATATTGAAGATAATTTTCAACCTCATAATCAACTGTTCCTTCTATTTTCGACTTTATATCTTGAAATTTTCTACCAAATTTTTGATCCATAATATCTTCAGAAGAATATGTTATGTGACCAAGCATTCGTGCTGTCTTTAGCCCACTTTTTGGTTTTACATTATGATTAAGATAATCACCCTCCATAAAATTCTTATCTTTTCTTATAGCCTCTCTTCCAACTTCGTTCATAGCTATATTTTGAGTACTAGATTTTGTTGCTGTTGCAAATATGCCTGCTTTTTTAAGTTTATTGGGATATGAAATAGCCCACTGAAGAGCTTGCATACCACCAAGACTTCCGCCTGCAACCATATGCCATTTAGAAATACCTAAATAATCAGATAAAAGTTTTTGCGAGTTTACCCAGTCGGTTACCGATACTAATGGAAAATCTTTCCCATATAATTCATTAGTTTCAGGATTAAGACTAAGTGGTCCAGATGAACCAGAGCAACCGCCTAAATTATTAGAACAAACAACAAAAAATTTATTGATGTCAATTGCTTTTCCTGGACCAATAACTTCATCCCACCAACCCAAAGTTTCGTTATCAGATGATTTGCCTGCAGCATGGTGATTTCCTGAAAATGCATGACATACCAAGATTGCATTATCTTTATCTTTATTCAGTTCACCATATGTCTCAACCATTAGATCAAATGTATTTAGTCTTGCTCCAGACTCTAGATCTAAGCCTTGATTAAATTTAATTAGTTCAGTTTTCGTTTTCATATAATTGATCTAATTATACTAGCTAGCAATATCTCTAACTGCCTTATTAGGATTAAGGCAAATATTGGAGAAAAATCAAGCCCGCCAGCAGAAGGTATAAATTTTCTAATTGGTGCAAGAAGCTTTGAAGAAATTTCTTCAATGATTTGCAGCATTGGGTGAGGGCTATTAGGAGCTACCCAGCTAAGAATAACTGCCCCAATAACTGAAAAGAAAAAAATTGTAAGTGAAGTATTTAAAACCTCAATTAATGATATTAAGCCGAGGATATATACGTCATATTG
>CACPON010000011.1 GCA_902635645.1 uncultured SAR86 cluster bacterium | reverse complement strand
TTATTAGTGACTATGACTAATGTAAAGTTTGCTGAGCTTGGTCATATTGAAAACAATAATAAGATTAAGAATAAGAAAGTTAAAACCTATACTCTAATTCTTAAAGAAGATAATTCTTATGATTTTCATGATCAAATTAATAAATTAAATAACTTTATCAAAAGATACTGGGGTATTGAAATTGATAATAAATCACGAACTTCATATGCCCACCCTTGCATAATAAGAATTTACAGAGAAGATCATAAAAGATACCTAGAACCGTTCCTAGATAATGACTATGAGAATAATAATTATGATTTAATTATTGCTTCACAGGCATATAGAGCGGCATCATTGGTAAAAACCAAAGTAAATAATGTAATTGCTCCTTTAATGAGATTATTGAACAAATCAGGAAGATTGCTTGTAACACATTCATGTGGAGGTGATACAGTAGAAAAAATTATCAGAGTTGCATGGAAAGACAAAGATCCCTTCCCTAATAATGCAAAAGATATCATTGAGTACCTAAAAAATAATCCAGTGGGTGAAAATAATAAATACTCTTATTCAAAACCAAAATTTTATACCTTTAACTTTAAAAGGAGTCCTGATCAAACAGTTTCCGAGTTATTTGGTCATGGCGTAGATGCCAAATGGGCAAACATATTGTATATAGGCCAAATTCCTGAAAAAGAAATTCAAGAAATAGAAAAATCACCTGCAGCTCAAAAAAAAATCAAGACTGCTATTACCAAAGAAGATAAAATGTACTTTAAGAACGAAATTTTTAGCATTAAAAAAATCAGATAATTATGAAAATCTTAATTATGGGTCTTCCAGGAAGTGGTAAAACATATCTAGCTGAACGCCTTCAGCCCCTTATAGATGCTGCGTGGTATAACGCTGACGTTGTAAGAAATATGTCAAATGATTGGGATTTCTCTTCTGAAGGAAGAATTAGACAAAGCATGAGAATGAAGACTTTTGCAGACTTTGAAAAAAGCAATAACAGATACGTTATATGCGATTTTGTTTGCCCTACTGCTGAAACCAGAGCTAACTTTGACCCCGACATAACAATATGGATGAATACAATATCAGAAGGCAGATTTGAAGATACTAATAAAATGTTTGAAGAACCAAAAGAGGTTAATTTTCATATTACTGAAATGAATGACACCAATCATCACAACATAGCTAAGGAAATATTAAAAAATGTTTGATTGGAAAAAACCAACTGTTCAAATGCTTGGTAGATGGCAACCATGGCACCAAGGCCATCAAGAACTATTTAAAAGATGTGTTGCAAAAACTGGTCAAGTTGTTATTCAAGTGAGAGATGTTCAAGGATCATCTGGAGGAATTGGTCAAGAGGACAATCCTTTTGATTGGGAAACTGTTTGTGAAAGTATAGAAGAAGGTTTATCTAAAGATGGGTTTAAGAAAGGTGTGGACTATGAAATTATGCTTGTTCCAAACATAGTAAATATTTCTTATGGTCGTGGTGTTGGCTATGTTTTTGAAGAAGAAGTTTTTGAAGATTCAATAACCAATATAAGTGCGACAAAAATAAGGGAAAAATTAAGACAAGACGGTGAGCTAGATTAGTTCTAAAACATTTTCAGGCGGCCTTCCTAAAACAGCTCTGTGTCCCTTAATTACGATAGGTCTTTCAATTAATTTAGGATGTTTGATCATATAGTCAATCAGATCATCATCAGAAAAGTCATCTTCTTTTAGATTGTTGTCTTTATAGTCCTGCTCGCTTGTTCTTAAAATGTCTCTTGGTTTAAGAGATAACTTTTTTAAAACATCCTTAATTAGAGATACATCTAGATCTGTCTCAAGATAGTTAATAATCTCAATATCACAGTTACTGTCTTGAAGTATTTGAAGAGCTTGTCTTGATTTGCTGCATCTTGAATTATGAAAAATCTTGAATGCGCTCATTTATTTTAATTGCTTTAGCATATCTTGCATTTTTTCATGAATGATATTTACAGCCTGAAGAGGTCTTATCATTACTTTAAATTCAATAATTTTTCCATCATCATTAAAAGTAATAATATCAACGCCGTTAACATATTTGCCATCGATTTGAGTTTCAAACTCTAATACTGCTTGATTGCCGTCCAAAACTTCTTTTGTATACTTGAAACTAGATTCTTCAAGGGTTCCATCTATAGATTGGTCACCACCAAATGTATTTCCAGCTGCCATAAGATATAAAGTTGTAAGCTCTTTTCCTCTTTGTGGAGAAAAAACTATAGGAGAATAAAAACTAACATCATCATCCAAGAGCTCATCAAATCCTCCAGAGTAATCTCCCTTTATAAGATCATGCCATTTTTTGATGTTCTCTTTGATCATTAATTCTCAACTTTAAATGTTAATCCAGCATTGTCTTGTAATCTTTTAATTAGTTTTATTCCCATTGAGGGTGCTGGGGTGTAAATGCCTCCTGTAAGATCTTCACATTCTTTTACTAAACATATTGCACTCTCAGTAATCATCTTGGAAGTTGAGCCATAACCAGGGTCCATATCTCCAGCTACAGAAACATGAACACTTTCTTCATTTATGTCTCCACAAAATAAAACATCATAATTTCCGTTCTCTCTAGATTCTCTTGATGGACCCTCACCAGGTTTTGGTGCATCGCTTAAAGGATTGGATGAAGAAATAAAGTCTGCTGCAGCTTTGCCTTCATCACCTGAACCCATAACCCACATTTCGTTGTAACAAAAATCCTCACCATACATATGGTTCATCAACATATTAGATCTGTGCACGTTTTTAGTGTTAATTGGTGCCATAAAAAATGGAGCTACCCATGTATCTAATTTTTCATCAAGAATAGGCTTGTTGTCAGCTGGTTGCTCAGGTCCAGTAAAACCATCTGAAAGTGCAAATGGGTTAGCTAAAACTGCAAAAAGTTCAGGCTTTTCTTTTAGAGCTGCCATAGTAGCACCAAGGGATGCAGCAGTACCTCCTGAAAATTCACCATTCATTCCTCTAACTCTGCCTCTAACATTTGAAGAGGGTTTACCATATCTATTTATAACTTCATTTTGTAAAAACAGAACACCTAAATCAAAGGGAATACTATCAAATCCGCATGAGAACACTATTCTTGATCCAGATTCTTTTGCCACATCACTCAGCTCATTAATTTTTTCATGCATCCATCCAGGTTCACCGCATAGATCAACATAATCTGTTCCAGATTTTGCACATGCTGCAACAATATCATTACCATATAGCTGATATGGACCAACAGTAGTTAAAACACATTTTGTTTTTGAAACCATTTCCTCAATGCTTGCAATATCATTACTATCAACCACTAATAGCCCCGTATCTTCAGAAACATTTTTAGATGCAGCAACTGATTCTAGTTTTTCGAGATTTCTACCCGCTAGAGCCCAACTAATCTCAGGATTGTTACTATATTTTTCTACTAGATATTCAACAACTAATTTACCAGTAAAGCCTGTAGCTCCATATACTACAAAATCGTATTCTTTAACGTCGCTCATGTTTATCCCCTAAATAGATAGTAAAAATAGACATCTATATTAGTTCATTGAGTTTTTTTGCACAACGTAGTTATATGCAATTTAATATACACAGTAAATTGTGAGGTGTAATATTTAAAAATTACTGGAGAATTTGATGAAAAGGTTTTTAAAATATTTATCTATAATTTTAGTTACATTAGTAATAACAATATTCATTCTTTTAAGGCAGCCTGCCTTTCAGGACAGATTGCTAGAATCGGCAATAGAAAATTTGGCAGCTCCATCGTCTTATCTCCCAGAAGAGGATGCTTTAACTGGAGTAGTTTGTGGTTCAAGAGCACCTATTCCAGCACCAGATAGAGCTGAAACATGTATTTTAATTCAAGCTGGGGATAATATTTTTATATTTGATACCGGTGGAGGCAGTGCTCAAAATCTTAATGACTGGAACACACCATGGGATAAGGTTAAGGGAATATTTTATACCCACCTGCATTCTGACCATATCTTTGATATCGCTGATTTTCATCAAGCAACTTGGATCAATGGCGGAAGAAAATCTAAGCAAAAAGTATATGGGCCTGAGGGGGTTCAAATGCTTACAGATGGTATAGAGCTTGCTTATACAAAAGATTATTTTTTCAGAAATGAGCATCACGGAGATACTATTGCTCCATTGGATATAGCTGGTTTTGATACGCATACTGTTAAATTAGATAATCCTATATTAATTGATGACGGGGACTTGAAGATTACAGCATATAGTGTTTCGCATGATCCTGTTGATCCTGCATTAGGTTATAGAATTGATTACAAAGGTAGGTCAATTAGTATAAGTGGCGATACTATCTATGATGAAAATCTAGTCAATAATTCTAAAAATGTTGATGTTTTATTCCATGAGTCTATGTCGATTGATCTTGTAAATCTAATAAATAAAAATGCAGAAAGAATTGGTAATACAATGGCTGCAAAAGTAACTATAGATATTCAAGATTATCACACTCCCATTCCAGAAATTGTTCAAGCTGCTCAAGAAGCAAATGTGGGTCACTTAGTTTTTTATCATCATCTTCCAGCTCCAAGAAACCAATTAATGGAAAACATTATGTATAGAGGTGTAGATAAAATCATGGATAACTGGACTGCCTCTCATGATGGCACTATGGTAATATTACCAACAGGCTCGGATGAAATAATAATTACATCTGTAGATTAATTTATAACTATATCAGGGGGATATAGACATGCTAGCTTCCATTAAAGAGTTTTTTAGAGTTATATCTGAACTTAGATATATCATACCAATGGTCAGATATAAGTGGCCTGAATTAGACTCAAATGCATCACTTGCCCATTCTTTTCAAGATACAGTTGATGAATATGGCGAAAAAGATTTTCTTTATTTTGAAGATGAAGTATGGACCTACTCAAAAACAAATGAGGCTGCAAATGTTCTTGCAAATAAGTTAGCAAATGAAGGTATAGAGCATGGAGATAGAGTTGTTCTATTCATGGAGAATAGGCCTAACTTTGTTATTTCACTTTTAGCAATAAATAAATTAGGAGCTATTGGAGTCTTAATTAATACGAGTCTTACCGGAAAGCCTCTTATCCATTGCATAAACACATCTGATTCCAAGAAATGTATTTTTGGAGACGAATTATCTGAATCTTTGGAAGGTGTCTTATCTGAAATTAATATTACTAAATCATCTGATTTGCTTTGGGTTGAAGATACTGCTCCAAATAAATGTCCTGAATGGGCTTCAAATATCACAGAAAACCTTGATCAATCTAAATCTGGCAATCTTGAACAAACAAATCAAGTAGTTGCAGGAGATACTGCTTTTTACATATTTACATCAGGTACAACCGGAGTTCCTAAAGCTGCATTATTTACTAACGTTAAAGTGGTTGCTGGGTCTACAAATATCACTATGGCTGGATATAGATTAACAAGTGAGGATTGTATGTACAACTGTCTTCCGTTATATCATTCAACCGGTCTGATACTTGGCCTTTGTGCCACTATTAAAGTTGGGGCTTCAACTTTTATCAAACGTAAATTTTCTGCATCATCTTTTTGGTCAGAAGCTCAAAAATTCAATACAACTGCATTTGTATACGTTGGTGAACTATGCAGATATTTAAGCTTTCAAGAACCTTGTGCAGAAGAAGTTAATAATCCAATATCAAAAATGGTTGGAAACGGACTGAGGCCAGATCTTTGGGATACTTTTAGAAACAGATTTAACGTTGAAAGGATTTGTGAAATATACGGTGCGAGTGAAGCTAATGGCATGTTCATGAACCTTTTAAATAAAGACCAAACAATTGGCATGACAAATGTTGATATTAAATTATTTGAATATGACGTTGCAGAGGATAAATTAAAAGTAGATGAAAATGGAAAATATATTGAAGTCAAAGATGATTCTCCTGGTTTGGCATTAATAAAAATTGGTCCAAATGCCATATACAATGGCTATACAGATGCTCAAGCTAGTGAAAAGAAAGTTAAGAGAGATGTTGAGGAAGATGGCGATCGTTGGTTTGATACTGGAGATCTATTAAAAAAAATGGATGTTGGTTTTGCCCTAGGTAGACAACATTATCAATTTGTTGACAGAGTTGGAGATACTTTCAGATGGAAATCTGAAAATGTATCTACTAATGAAGTGGGTGAAATACTTAACTCTTTCGAGCAAGTTAATATGGCAAATGTTTATGGAGTTAAAGTGCCTCATAGCGAAGGTAGAGCTGGAATGGTAGCTTTTAACTGTAATCCTAATACATTTGATTGGAGTGCTTTTTCATCCTTTGTTGATGAAAAACTACCCTCCTATGCTAGACCTGTTTTTGTAAGAATTATTGAAGAGATGGAAACAACAGGAACATTTAAATTAAAGAAAGGTGATCTTAGAGAAGAGGCCTATCACTTAGACAAGGTTAATGACGATTTGATATTTGTAAGAGAACCAAAAAGCGAATGCTATACAAGGCTTACTAGTGAAAACTACGAGCAAATCAATAACGGGACAATCAGCTTCTAATTATTTTAGATCGCTATCAATTAAGACAGCTATTAATAATGCTGGCTCATCTCCATTATTAACCCATGCATGATTAGTTCCCCTTTGAACTACCACATCGTGAGGTTCTAAAGTTACTTCTTCTTCGTCTAAAATTAGTGTGACATCTCCTTTTAATAAAATAATGTAATCAATAGTATCTGTCTTATGCATCGCTGGATGCTTTGATGTGTCAACCCTATGATGTGCAGCGCCTATTTTTTCAAATGCATCAGCTGCAATTTCTTGCATCATCTCCATTGGCACACCTTCTGGAGTTGGATTTATTTGAAAATACCTAAATTTTGATCCATTTTCAGGCGGAGACAAAACAATATCAGTATCTGCTCTATCAATAGAATCAGTTGTGTCAATTAAATTTCCGTCTGTATTCCATATCTCAAATAAACCGCCAACATCCTCACCTATTGTTCTTGCTGGAGGGCCATCTAGAGTAATAATGGATTTTCCTTCACTGTTATGGCCTGTAATTATTCTTCTCATTATGTTCTCCCCATTTCTTTAATTAAATTTTTAACATCTATAACTCTATCTTGATTTTCTAAATCATTCCAATTGATATCTGCAGAATTCTTTAAATCTTTAATTTTGGCTGACATCTGGACATCGTTTTTTTCAAAAGTATCAATAACATCCATTGTTCCATCATAATCGTTACAAACTAAAACCATGTCGCAACCAGCCTCGATTGATTTCATAGCTTTTTCACCCATTGAGAAAGCACCTGCACCTTTCATAGATAGATCATCGCTAAAGACTATTCCTTCAAATGTTAGTTTCTCTTTTAATATTTTTTTTATCCATATATCGGAGTAGCTCACACAAATATCATCTATCTTTGGAAAAGTTATATGAGCTGTCATCAACGCACCTAAATTATTTTTTAGTTCTATAAAAGGTTTTAAATCAATCTCTAGTAATTTTTCATATGATCTATTGTCAACAGGCTCAGTGATATGGCTATCTTCAAATATACCTCCGTGCCCAGGAAAATGCTTACCAGTTGCCTGCATGCCTGCCTCATTCATTCCATTGATAAAATTTCTTGCTAATTTTATAAGCAACTTAGGATCATTTGAGAATGCCCTGTTTCCAATAATGCTGCTTGTTTCTCTATCTACATCTAATACTGGAGCAAAGCTTATGTCTATACCCGAAGCAACTAACTCGCTTGCCATCAACCACCCTATTTCATGACATATTCTCATATTATTTTTCTTAATAGCATAATCACCAAGATCTTGCATGGAGGGTAATACAGTAAATTCATTTTTAAATCTTTGTACTCT
This sequence comes from uncultured SAR86 cluster bacterium, assembly GCA_902635645.1. Taxonomy (GTDB): domain Bacteria; phylum Pseudomonadota; class Gammaproteobacteria; order Magnimaribacterales; family D2472; genus SCGC-AAA076-P13. The sequence goes on along the minus strand of CACPON010000011.1, from coordinate 27,689 downwards.
TCCGCCCTCTTGGTCTACTGCAATAATAATATTCTCTTTTACTGCTTTGATTTCTGAACATAATGATTGAATTTGTAATTGTGATTCAAAATTTTTAGAAAAAAGAACGATTCCACCTACATGTTTATTGGATAATAGCTTTTTATCTTCAATGGTTAATGATGTTCCCTCAAGACTGGTCATTAAACGGCCAAATCTTTGTAAAAAATTACTTTCTTGCATTTAATGTCTTCCAAATAATTTTTGTAATTTTGAGATTGAAGAAGATACTAGTGATTCTATACAATAACCCTGGAATAATGTGCGATTTTCCCTTCTTGGAAGCCTTTTCAGTATCAGCTACTACTTTTTCAGCTGAAATCCACATCCAATTAGGTATTTTTTTTGTTAGGTGCTCAAGACCAGATCTTTTATGAATGTTGGTTCGAACATAGCCTGGCAAACTTACTGTCACAGAAACATTTGTATTCTCTAATTCCTCATTTAATGATCTTCCGTAGGAATATATTCCAGACTTTACAGCAGCATAAATTGATGATTTTGGCATGGGTATTAGAGCTCCAATGCTAGAAATTATTACAACTCTCCCTGAATCTTTTTCTTTCATTTTAGGTAAAAAATATTCAATAAGATTAATAACACCTCCAAACATTAAAAAAGTTGCATCTTGAATATCTCTAGATGTATTTTTACCGACACTTCCATTAATACCTATTCCCGCATTAGCGATTAATAAATCAGGTGTTGGAATTTCTTTTATTAATTTATGGAGTTCCTCTGGAGAACTAAGATTGCAAGAATGAACAGAACAGTAATCATAATCTAAATCTTGTAATGCAGATAATGCCCTGTCTTTATTTTGTGAAACTAAATCTAGGTGCCAGCCATTATTTGCTAGATGCTTTGCATAAGCAAAACCAATTCCAGAAGAAAATCCAGTTAGTAATGCTTTTTTTATCATTAATCGTCTTGCCAGTCTGGAGACCTTTTATCAATAAAAGCGCTTATACCTTCTTTTGCATCATCTCTTAATAAATTATTCTTCATAACCTCTGAGGTATATTCATAAGCTTTTGAGAGACTCATTTCAGCTTGTTCATAAAAAGCTTTCTTACCAGTAGCAACTGTTGAGGATGGCTTACTTGATATTTTATCTGCTAACTCCATTACAGTTTTAGTTAGATTCTCAGCCTCTACAAAATCATTAATTAAACCAATCTCTTTAGCTTTTTCTGAACCAATCATATCTCCAGTTAAAAGCATCTCCATTGCATTTTTTTTATGAACATTTCTTGAAAGGGCTACCATTGGTGTAGAACAAAAAAGTCCTATATTTACTCCAGGAGTTGCAAACTTAGAATCGTTTGATGCTATTGCTAAATCACAGCTAGCAACTAATTGACAGCCTGCTGCTGTAGCGACTCCATTTATTTCAGCTATGACTGGTTTTGAAGAATTAACTATTGTTTGCATTAAAGCAGAGCAAGAATCAAAGAGCTCTTTAAAAAAACTATCTCCCTTGTCTTCACTTTCTCTTGCTTCAGTTATTTCTTTTAGATCATGGCCAGCACTAAAAACATTACCATTAGCAGCAATAACTATTACTTTTATTGATTTATCGTCACAAGCTGATGAAATAGCATTCATTAAAGCAAAAATCATCTTATTTGAGAGTGCATTTTTACTTTTATGATCGTTCATGATCAATTTTAAAATACTATTATGTTTTTCTATTGAAACCAATTGAATTGCGCTATTCATAACTAATCTATTAAAAGCTATTTTGTTTTACTAGTCCAATCTACTTATTGAGTTCTTTTTTAGGACAACGATCCATTACAACTCTCATACCTGCACTTATTGCAAGATCAGCTGCCTCCTGATGCACAACCCCTTCTTGCATCCATAAAACTTTTGCACCTATTTTAATAGCATCTTTTGTTACTCCCATTACAGCATCGTGAGCACGAAAGATATCTACCATATCAATATTTTCTTTGACTGCCTCAAGATTGGGTAAGCACTCTAAATCAAGAATGGTTTTTCCAGATTCATTTGGATTTATTGGGAATACTCGATAGCCATTTTTAATTAAGCTTTGCATCACCTTATAACTATCCCTATCCTTTTTTGAGCTTGCACCAACAACCGCTATGGTTTTTATCTCTCTTAGAATATCTTCTATAAAAGATTCAGGATACGCAATACTCATCAAATAATTATAATATTTATTCTTTGTGCGGGTTTACTAAATACTTTTCTCCAGTTGCCTGTTTTGCATATGATTTAATAATTTCGGGTTGTAGCATTTCTTGAAAAGAAATTTCTTTAGCATATGAGCTAGCAAATGTAGTTTTAATTTCTTTCGCTACTCTCATTCTCATTTGACCAAATTTCTCCATTCCAATTCTTCCAATCATTGGAGTTAACAACCAACCACCAAGACCCCATGACATTCCATAAGATCTTTTTAGAATAGTTGGAGATTGATCTAGACCACCATAGATATAGACTTGTTTGTATGTATCAGAACCGTATCTGCTATATTCCTTAGCTGTTTTATTAGCAGCTATCTCCATGGCAGCTAATATTTGACTTGGAAGTTCGCCATTATTTCCGCCACCAGTTGCATCAAAGCCTAGGGTAGCTCCGGTAGCAACTAAAGCAGACACCAAATCATCCATAAAACTATCGTCGCTTGTATTACAAACGTATTCAGCTCCTAGATTCTTTAAAAGTTCTACATGCTCTGATTTTCTAACTATGTTTACTAAAGGTACCCCGTCATCTTTACAAATCTTTACTAGCATTTGGCCAAGATTTGATGCTGCTGCAGTGTGCACAAGCGCTGTATGATTTTCCATTTTCATAGTTTCTATAAAAGATAGTGCAGTTAAAGGATTCACAAATGAAGAAGCTGCCTCTGAAGGCAGTGTACCTTCATCCATGACTAAACAGCTTGCAGCCGGAACACATCTGTATTGAGAATACATAGCTCCGCCAGCCAACCCTACAGTTTTGCCAATCAAATCTTTTACATTGTCTCCAGCATCTACAACAACACCAGCACCCTCATTGCCTACTTGCATAGACTCATCCAGCCTAGGTTTCATAGCGCCCATTAAAGCAGGATGTATTTTCATAGTTGTTACTGTTTCATCACCAGAACCAGTTGTACTAATAGACGAAATATCAGCAGCAAAACTTAGAAGAAGTCCAAGATCAGAGGGGTTTATAGGGGCCGCTTCAACTTTAATAATTACCTCATCAGCAGATGGAGTGGGTATTTCTGAAGTTTTGATTGATAGCTCGATGTTTCCATCATTTGTAACCATTGAACGGATTTCTTTTGAAACATTATCTGACATTTTCTCTCCTCTATTAATTGAAATATAAGGTTATATTAAAGCATCGTATGAAATAAGCTAGTAGACAATGAATTCATACTAATATATAAATTCATACTATGAAATGCGCAAATTTAGATATATCAAAACCATTAAAGCTGGTTGGTGGTAAATGGAAAATCGCAATTATTTATGTTTTAAGCAAAGGTCCAATAAGATTTGGTGAAATAAAAAGGATACTTACCCCAATAACTCAACAAATGCTTACTAAGCAGCTTAGAGAGATGGAAAAAGACAGTTTAATCAATAGAAAGGTTTATGATGTTATTCCTCCAAAGGTCGAATATTCTTTAACAGATTTTGGAAGATCTTTTAAACCCGTGCTCACTGAGCTATGCAAATGGGACTGTGATAATAAGAAGTAGATTTATTTATCTTGATTGATTATTGGTGAAATTTTATCTATTAAATCTTTTACTGCAGGTTTATTTTCTTTTATTTCATCAATAGTTAATCCATCAAGTTCATGAGGAAATACTAGCCACTCATCAGTCTCATGAAGATAAAAATCTGGCTTTCTGTCAGTTTTATTTTTTGTAGGCTTAAAATATGGAGTTGCAACTTTAATCTCCGGTGTATTCTTCTTACATGCAGTTTTTAAATCATTAATTATTTGCTGAATAGATAATCCAGTGTCATGAACGTCGTCAACAATCAATAAAGAATCCTCAGATTCAAGTTGTCTAATTACATAATTTAATCCATAGACTTTAACACTTGCATTATGTTGATCTATGCCTGAATAATGAGATGTTCTTATGGCTATATGGTCTGAAGACACACCTAATACTTCTAAAAACTCTTGAACAGCTATGCCAATTGGAGCTCCACCCCTCCATACACCAACAATGTAATTAGGACGAAAGCCACTTTCATAAACACTCCAAGCGAGCTTGAATGAATCTTCAAGTAGCTGATCGGCTTGAATAAATGTCTTTTTCATCTGCAAATGCTATACGAGTACGTGCTTTATAACAACACGTACTCATATAAATTTATATAGAACTAGTAGCTTTTTCTGACTCTAAGAATAAATTGTCTTGGTGGTATTAACTCAATACCAGTTCCAGCAACACCAAAGACATCAGTCATTGCAGAGTTTACTCCATCCTTATCAGATGCATTTAAAATCATAAAATCAACACCAGCAGTATCACTGATTTCTATGCTAGTTGTTAAATTAACCACAGTATAAGAATCAACCTGATCAACAAACGGACTATTAAATACTCTTTGTTGGAAATCGCCTCTATGTATAACCTCTGCTGTAGCTCTGAGTGGGACTCCTGATTTTAATTCTCCATTATATTGAAGACCAAAATTAGCTGTAAATTCTGGACTCTTTGCCAATCTATTGCCTTTAATGTTTTCTCTTAAAGCATATCTTTGTGGCTCTTCACCAAAGAAATAAAGCTCTGATTTAATATTATCTAATGCTTCATAATCTGCAGTTATTTCTGTGTCTAAAGTAGAAATCCTTAGATCCATTGATAAAGAGTCAGACAGAATACCAATTAACTCTAACTCAACACCGCTCATTTCTGATTCTGGTATATTTGCAACACCGCCTCTATAAACATCAGGATCTGTAGATTGGAACTGTAGGTTTTCATAATCATACATAAATGCAGAAACATTAGCCCTCATTCTTCCATCCATTAAATCAGTTTTAAGTCCTAATTCGAAAGCATCAATAATCTCACTCTTAAACAAAGGATAGATAAGTTGCGGTGCGGGTTGTGCTCCAAAATTCTGCTCGTCATCTACAGGATAACCAAAAGTTAAGTTACTTCCTCCTGGCTTGAAGCCTTTAGTGTATGAAGCATAAACCATAGTGTCGCCATCAACATCGTACTCAACAGCAAACTTTCCAGTTTTTTCATCAATCTCATCTTCTATTAGATATTTTTGAAGACCAAAGAAATTTGTAACATCACTAGAGAATGAATCTTCTGTATATCTCATTCCAAATATGTATCTCATGTTGTCTTGAACGTTATAGGTAGCTTGTCCATAAACTGATAAAGACTCTCTAGTAGGATATGCTTCAGATACAAATCCAAGCTCTGCATTAAATGCTGCAAAACATACACCAGCAAAAGGATTAGTAGCACAAATGGGATCATGAACGTATGGGGTAAAAGCACCATCCATCAAATCGACTTGTTTTATATTATTTACATCTTTTACTTCGTATATTGAGTTTGCAATTTTGTGGTCAAAATAAAGAGCTCCGACTATCCAATCAATTTTGTCATTTATAGGTTCATTTGAAATCAAATTAACCTCAAATGTTTTTGTATCTACAATTGATGTTTCAGGTCTATATTCAGCAGCGATATATGGAATGCCCTGTAAAGGACCAGAAGCATGAACATCACCAAAATTATGTCTATCATTATCACGACTAACATAAATATCATCTTCTTGAATACTTGTTAATACTTTTAAGTCTGCAAAACCAAGCTCAACATTCAATATTGCAGCAATAACTTCTGAGGATAATCGATAGTCTGATGCAGAGTCTTGAGCTAATTTTCTTGGGTTTGGCGTTGAATCATCCAAACCTTTCATAGCGGCGCCATTATTATTTGCTTCAAAAAATTGTCCAAATACTCTTAACGATGTTGTGTCAGAAATGTCGAAGAACCAATCTGTTCTTAAACTAGTATGATCTGCATCATCAAGATCTTGTCCATTTAAAATGTTCTCACTAAAACCATCTCTGTCAGTTGATACAACCGATAATCTTGTCGCCACTTTATCTGACAATGGTTTATTAAAAGCACCTCTAAATTTAATAAGGCCATAATTACCCATAGCTAAGTCTGTTTTGCCTTTAGCTGCATCAAAAGATGGCTTTTGGCTTATAACATTAATGGTTCCACCAGTAGAGTTCTGTCCAAATAATGTACCCTGAGGTCCACGAAGAACTTCTATTCTTTCCAAATCAATAAAATCAGTTCTTAATGAAAACTTTGAAGCTATGAATATACCATCCATGTGAAGAGCAACAGATGGGGCAGCAATTGCGTTCTGATTTGTTTCATCACCAACGCCTCTAATTGAGATAATAGTTTTATATCCCTCATTTTTGGCAACGGTAACACCTGGTGCTATTGCACTTAGGCCAACAAAGTCAGTAATATTTTTTGTCTCTAACTCTTCTTCTGTTAATGCTGTAACAGATTGAGAAATATCTTGAAGAGATTCTTCTCTTTTTTCAGCTGAAACAATTACCTCTTCAATGGTCATACTTTGTGCATTTGCATCAAAATTGAACATAAATAGCACTGAAAAATACATGAAGGTATTTAATTTTAAAAATTTCATTATTTATTATCCCCTTGTGCTTATATATAAGCTTTTATACTGCAGCACATAGTTAAGTTTGTTATATAGTATTGAAAGCAATTTACATGCCAAAATAACATGATAAAAATACAAGCAATTAAAGTAATTCTGCATTATAGATTGTAGAATAATTAAGTAAATTATTATTCAATAAAAACATGAAAAATTTCCTAGAAAAAACCTTTCAGCTTGAATTAAATAACACTTCAATCAAACAAGAATTTATAGCCGGTTTCACTACTTTTATAACAATGGCTTACATTATTTTTGTGAATCCGCAGATGATGGCTGCCAGTGGAATGGATCTTGGGGCAAGTTTTGTTGGAACATGTATAGCAGCAGCTATTGCATGTTTTGCGATGGGTTTTTATTCTAATTGGCCAGTTGGACTAGCTCCTGGAATGGGTCTAAATGCTTTTTTTACATATACAGTTGTTGGAGAAATGGGTTATAGCTGGGAAGTTGCACTGGGTGCTGTTTTTTAGCAGGTATTTTATTTGTAATCATAAGCGTGACTCCTTTAAGACAGTGGATGCTAAACAGCATTCCTATGAATCTTAGAATTGCTATGGGTGCTGGTGTTGGTTTATTTGTAGGATTTATTGGCTTAAAAACTGGAGGAATTATTATACAAAATGAAGCAACATTTTTAAGCTTGGGTAATTTTAAAGATATTGAAACTCTTTTAGCAGCCTTAGGATTCCTTCTAATTCTAGTGTTAGCCGTTAGAAAGGTTGTTGGAGCTATAATAATTGGAGTTATGGTGATTACTATCTCAGGCTTATTACTTGGCTTGATTCAATTTAATGGAATTGTATCTTCACCTCCTGATTTAAAACCAATCCTACTTAAATTAGATATTTTGGGTGCAATTGACGTTGCTATGATTAGCGTAATTATATCTTTTCTGTTTGTTAATCTTTTTGATACAGCTGGTACTTTATTAGGTGTTGCATCGAGAGCAAATTTGATCGAGGACTCTGGAAAGATTGTAAATCTCGATAAAGCATTAAAAGCTGACAGTACAGCTAGTGTTGCTGGGTCATTCCTTGGTTGCTCACCAGTGACAAGCTATGTTGAGAGCTCTGCTGGCGTTGAGGCAGGAGGAAGAACTGGTTTAACCGCAGTAATAATAGGAACTTTCTTTTTAATTGCAATTTTCTTTTCCCCTATTGCATCTATGGTACCAAGTTATGCTACTGCTGGTGCTTTAGTATATGTAGCAATACTTATGCTTGGTGGAATGGAAAGACTTGATTGGTCTGATAGTACTGAGCTATTGCCAGCGCTCATTATGATAATCATGATTCCCCTCACCTTTTCAATTGCAAATGGAATCGCTATAGGTTTTATTTCTTATGTTGTTTTAAAGCTTGCTGCAAGAAAAACACTAGACATAAGTATGGGTGCTTGGTTTTTATTTTTGATATTTGTTTTAAAGTTTATTCTTTTAGATTAATAAGAGACTAATGTTTCAATGTTATAACCTTGATCGGCAATTAATTTACTTCCACCTAATTCAGGAAGATCAATAATACATAAAATTAAGATATCTGATTTCTCAACACCAAAATTTTCTGTCAATAACTCTGCGCAAGCAATTGCTGTTCCCCCTGTTGCAACAAGATCATCAATAATTACAACACGCTGACCTTTTTTAATATTAGTATTTTTCTGAATTTCGATTGATGTGCTGCCATATTCTAAATCAAAGCTCTTGATGTATGTCTCATTTGGCAGTTTGCCAGGCTTTCGAGCTAAGACAAACGGGAGAAGGAGATCAGTTGAAACAGACCCAGCAAAAATAAATCCCCTACTCTCAATACTAACAACTAAGTCTGCTGAAAAATCTTGTGTTATTTTGGTTAATTCTTTACAGGTTTTTCTGAAAGGTTCCGGTGTTTCAATTAGGCTAGTGATATCTCTAAATTTGATTCCTGGTATTGGAAAGTCATCGACATTTCTAATATGTTTTTTTAAGTCTAATTTATCATTCATGTTTTAATTATCTCCATCTGAATGGCAAACCACAACCAGCTTATTACCAGTTGGATCTAAGATATAAGCAGCATAAAAATTAGGGTGGACATCTCTTAAACCTGGTGCACCATCACATACCCCGCCACTATTTATTGCTTTTTCATAGAATTCTTTCACTTGATTTCTAGTTTTAGCAAGAAGAGCAATATTAACCCCATTACCGGCTGTTGCTTCATTACCATTAAAAGTTTCACCGATAAATAAACAATTTACACCACTACCTACATCTTTTTTATCGCCATAGCAGGCGTATGTTTCTTCTGTTTCTTGTCTATAAACATTCAACGTAGACATTACTTGATCGTAAAATTTGATAGATTCTGAAAGATTATTAGTTCCCAAACAAATATGACTAAACATTTTTATTCCCACTCAATAGTTACCCTTTTACAAAGCCATATGTAGCAAGGGTTTGCGAGGGGCAAAATCGAGTTTACAAGTAGTTTACAAGTCATTCTTCGCACCTCTTGCTGTAAAACCTTTCCACATTTTTGCTAACGGCACCCCAATCACTTATTTTGGTTCTTGCTTGATGTAAATTGAATGCGTCATTATCTAAAAACTTTTCGAAAACATGAAAAATACATTCATCGCTATCATCTTGCGTTACATCAAATTCCAAACAACCATCTTCATTTAAAGTATGTTCAATATGTTCATTTAACTTATTCTTAATGGTTTCTAATTCTTCATAAGGAACCCTAATGTATCCCTCTAATATCACAGCCATTTTATTCCCACTCAATAGTAGAATACCTCTGAAACCCACTATTTAAAAGGGTTTCAAAATAGTGTGTCACATTTGTGTCATATGGAATCTCGTTAATATACCTATTCTTTGTATTTAAATATATAACCGCCATGCGTTTTCCTTTTTCCTTTTAGGCATAAATTAATTTTTGAATGTTGAAGATTCATTTCTCTTGCACACTCTGCCTGTATTAAATATTCGGCAACGACATTTCCATTAGAATCCATAACGAAGAACTCTTTGCCTCCTCTCACTCTAGAATGTCTCTCTAAATTTTCCTTTTTAGATAAATATTTTTTCATTCCCTCTGCAACCCTATCTCTTTCTCTTTTATCTTTGAATCTTTCTGTCTGAAATTTTGAATGTTCTTTTGCCAGTTTTGGATTTTTATGATGAGCGATAATGCCTAATTTTGATTGTTTTTTTCTATTTTTTGGATCCTTAAAATACGCTTTTCTTATTTCACTATTTCTTTGTTTACTTTTATCTGAATGTTTATATCCTACCGTTCCATCACCTCCTATTGTTAAGTTATAACCATTTTCATTTATAAGAGATTTATACTTTTTAATGTACTTTATTTCCAATTTTTTAAGTTCATCCCAATTACTTCCTTTATCAATAATTTCCCAGGTGACTCTATCTTTATGTTTAGAGAGGGCATTATGAACAGGGAGATTTGATGAATTTCTATGACTCATATGACTCTGTTTTCTTTCTTTAAAACTTGTAGTCGTAATTCCAATATATTTTTTTTTATTAGGAAATGAAATGAGGTAAACAATGCCTTTTGAATCTAGTCTTTTTTTTCTTGGCATTAACTAAATCTTTCCTTTGAAAAATTAACTAAATCAGGTCCCTCTAGTAATTCTGTAGATGGACCAACTCTAAGATAAGTATCTTTATTATCAATAAAAACTTGATGATCAGATTTTAAACAACTGATAAGTAATATTTTTTTTCCACGAATTTTAATTAATTTAAAATTAACATTATTTAAACTTGAGGTACCTATTCGTTTTTTTAAAGTATCCTTTATTGCGAGTTGATACTTATCAGTACTTTTGAATAATTTTTTAGTTCCAACTTCTTTCTCAATACCTTTTATATCAGAATTATCCGCTACTCCAATATATAAAGATCCCCCATTTCCATTTAAAAAACCAGCAATTGTTTTAATACAGGAAAAAACTATATGGTCTGCCCTTTTTTTTATTTTCACATCTAGAGCAAAAGTTTCCTTAAACTCTCTTGATGTTGATTCTCCTTTTAAAATTTCATCAAAATATATCTCAGACTCGCTAAGTTCCATAGAGGACTTATATATCTGATCAAGTTTATTGAGTTGCTCAGTAGAGGAAATAGGTTTAGTGGCGATACTACTTTCAATATCAATTAGAAGTTTTTTAACTTTATTGAGTTTATTTACATTGCGTATTATCTCATCCTGTACTCCAAGATTGGGTAGGTGTATTTGCAGTTTTAAGATATCAATCTTTTTTAATCTTGAGATTGTAGAATCATTCTTCAAAAACTCTAATTTAATAAATTTTTGTCCCAATGAACTATTTAAATAATTAAGTAAATATTCTTTTTTTATCCTATTGTCATTAATTACTATTTGGAAATAATTATGTGGTTTCTTTTTTGAATTTTTTAGAGGCAAAAAATCAATAACCTCTGTATTTCCAATAGCAGGTATATAGATAGCATCTTTAACATCCTTGAACTCATCTTTGGTGGAATTAACAATTGCCAACTCAGATAAGGCAATTGAAGTATATCCACCATATTCAGTATCAAGTTTTTCTATTTGTCTTAACTCTTTCCAGTGATCAAACCCAACAAAATCAGATATTTTGTATTCCAAACCTTCTATTAACTCAGGATCCCATTGAATTGCAAGATCTTCCTCTTGATAAGGAAGTTCAAAATCATTTTCTATAAAAGATTTTCTTTTATCAACATCATATATAAGCGATATTCTCCAACTAGTTATATCTGCATATGTTCCAGAATAATTAGAGTCTTTATAGGTTTGAAAGTGTGTTTGTTCAACACCATTGTCATGAATAAAAAAAACAAGAGTAGACTGAATACCTAAATGAGGCATTAAAAAATCATGAGGGAGATTTAGAACACTCAAAATATGAAAACCTTTACGCTTTATTTCATTTAAGTAACTTTTACCCTGAATACTTTTAAAGGTTTTGTAAAAATTTGGCATGATAACGCAACAAATCCCTTTTGGTTCTAAGTGGTCCAGAATTGACAAAGAAATACTTTTTTCTCCAAGTTGTTTAATGCCAAAAGGTATGTCAGCGAATATTAAATCAAACTTATCTTCTTGTTCAAAAAATTCTTTATCAGCAGTATCAGAGTTAATTTTTTTATATTTTATCTTCTCAAAAAGATTGAACTCTCTAAAAGATAATAATTCTGATAACTGAAGATGTAATATTTTTTTCTTTTCAAAATTTAACTCATAGATTATTGCTTCTAATATTTTAGTAATTAGCGTGCCGTCTATTTTTTTAATATGGTTAGACATTAGGGTTTGTTCAATTGATCAATAGCATACCATTTGCAAATGTGCTCAAATGCAGATGAAATATTTTTTAATGTGCTTTCAAAAATTTCATTGCCTGTTTCATCAGACCTAAAACTCATTACATCGCCGTTATGAAATTCATTTATTGATTTTGATAAGTTTTCCAAATTTTGAACTATCATTTTAAATCCGTTGTTTGCTCCAAATGAATTTGCTTCTACAAGATCCTCAAATGATATTTTTGAGGCATTATTAAGTTCTTTGAATTGTTCTCTTATTTGAACCTTTGATTCATATAAAAATTTTAAATCTATTGAAAGTTTAGTTGCAATTTTTTCTGCATTTAATAGTAGTTCAATATTTTGAGTTTTAAAATTATGTGTATTTTCCATACAAACTATTCTGCCATAAAATTATGCCTTTCAATAGTTGTAATAGTGTGTCAGATTTGTGTTTTCATGTTTTTGAAATCTGCATTCTTGCGTTTAAATGACAAGATGTGTCATACGTAAATTACTGATATAAGGTATTTTTTTATTCCCACTCAATAGTTGCTGGTGGTTTGCTTGAAATATCATAAACCACCCTACTAACTTCTTCGATTTCATTAACTATGCGATTGGAAACATGCTCTAAAAACTCGTAAGGTAAATGTGCCCATCTTGCTGTCATGAAATCAACAGTCTCTACTGCCCGCAGGCCAATAACTTCAGCATACCTTCTCTCATCTCCAACAACACCCACTGATTTAATTGGTAGATAGACTGCAAAAGCCTGGCTTACTGTTTTATAAAGATCAGCTTTGATTAATTCTTCTATAAAAATATGGTCAGCTTCTTTTAAAACAGTTGTTTTTTCTTTAGTAATATCACCAAGGATTCTTACTCCAAGACCAGGACCAGGAAATGGATGCCTATTAAGCATTTCAGGAGCAAGGCCAAGCTCAACACCCATTCTTCTGACCTCATCTTTAAAAAGATCTCTCAAGGGTTCAACAAGGTCCATTTTCATTTCCTCAGGGAGACCGCCAACATTATGATGAGATTTTATAACTCTAGCCTCTTTTGATTCAGACCCAGAAGATTCAATAACATCAGGATATATTGTGCCTTGTGCTAAAAAATGTACGTCTTTTAATTTCGTTGCTTCTGCATCAAAAACATCAATAAAAGTTCTGCCTATGATTTTTCTTTTTTGCTCAGGATCTTCAACACCTTTTAGATGTCTCAAAAATACTTCTTCACTGTCAGATTTAATAACATTTAAGTTCATATTTTCTTTAAAAGTATTCATAACTTCTTCTGCTTCGCCTTTTCTAAGAAGACCGTTATCAACAAAAACACATACTAATTTATTGCCAATTGCTTTATTTAAAAGAGCTGCGGTCACTGAAGAATCCACACCACCAGAAAGACCTAGTAGAACTTTATTATTTTGAACTTGATCTTTAATTTCTTTAATTCTTTGTCCAATCAAATCATCCATCTTCCAATCTTTTTTTGAACCACAAACTTTAAAAATAAAATTATCTAAAACAGTTTTTCCATCTTCTGTATGGGTTACTTCTGGATGAAATTGAAGCGCATATATTGGTTTAGTTGTATGTTGCATGGCAGCAATTGGGGCAGTTGCAGTAGCTGCAACTAAATCAAAATTATCAGGCAGATCTTGGACTTGATCACCATGACTCATCCACACATTAAGAGTTTTCCCTAAATCAGAAAATAAAACACAATCTGCTGTAACTTGAAGTTCTGAATATCCAAATTCTTTTTGGTCTGATGATATAACTTGTCCACCTAGTTGCTCAGCAAGAGTCTGCATTCCGTAACATATGCCTAAAATAGGTATATTTAGGTCAAAAACTATTTGTGAAACTCTTGGTGTGTAACTATTGGTAACTGAATCAGGACCTCCAGATAAAATAATACCTTTCGGATTGATTAATTTAATTTTTCCTTCATCGATATCCCACGGAAGAATTTCTGAATAAACATTGCTCTCCCGAATCCTACGCGCAATTAATTGAGTATATTGAGAACCAAAATCTAAAACCAAAATGGTATCTATTTGTTTGTTTGAAGATGATAAATTAACAGTCATTTGTGATTATTAACTTCTTTGATAGTTAGGTGCTTCCTTTGTAATCATCACATCATGAACATGACTTTCTGTCATACCGGCATTAGTAATTTCAACAAATTCACTATTCTGATGAACCTCATCAATAGTTTTACAGCCTATATAGCCCATAGACTGTCTAAGTCCACCAATTAATTGATTGATAACATTTATAACTAGTCCTTTATATGGAACCCTACCTTCAATACCCTCAGGTACTAATTTTTCTGCATCCGTATCTTCTTGCATATATCTGTTTGCATCCTGCCTCTCAGTCATAGCACCAATAGAACCCATGCCACGATAAGTTTTAAAACTTCTTCCTTGGTAAAGTTCAACCTTGCCTGGAGCCTCTTCAGTTCCTGCAAATAAACCACCAAGCATTACTGAATCAGCGCCTGCAGCTATGGCTTTAGCTATATCTCCTGAAAATCTTATTCCTCCGTCAGCAATAATGCCTACATCCATTTTTTTAAGAGCTTCTTTTATATCTAAAATTGCCGATATTTGAGGAACACCAATACCAGCAATAATTCTTGTTGTACAAATAGACCCTGGACCCATTCCTACTTTAACTGCATCAGCTCCAGCTTTAACAAGTTCTATAGCTCCCTCAGGAGTAGCCACATTTCCACCTATTACATCAATAGATGGGAATTCTTTTTTTATAATTTTAATAGTTTCAATAACATTCTTTGAATGTCCATGAGCACTATCAATGACAAATAAATCAACCCCAGCTTCATATAGAGCTTTTGCTCTTTCAAGCGTATCTGGACTAGTACCTAAAGCAGCTCCAACCATTAAGCTTCCAGAATTATCTTTAGTTGCATCTGGATGCTCTGCAGACTTTTCTATATCTTTCATAGTTACTAATCCGCCTAATGCTCCTGATTGATCAATAACTAAAACTTTCTCTATTCTATTTTCATGCATTAGTTTTTTTACGATTTCTTGAGGCGTACCTTCTTCTACAGTTATTAATTGATTATGCGGAGTCATAATTGATGACACTTGTGCCTCCATATTATCTGCATATCTAAAGTCTCTGCTAGTTACTATTCCCTTGAGCTCTCCATTATCAACAACAGGCATACCAGAAATGTTTAATTCTGTTGTTAGTTGAATCAATTCACCAATAGACTTATCAGACTCTATTGTTAATGGATCTCTTACAACTCCACTTTCATATTTTTTTACAGTCTTAACTTCTAGAACTTGTTCATCAATAGAGTTATTTTTATGAATAATGCCAATTCCTCCAACTTCAGCTAAAGCAATAGCCATTCGTGATTCAGTCACAGTATCCATAGCAGCTGAAATCAAAGGTACTTTGATATTTATGTTTTTTGTAAGTTTAGTTTGAGTCGAAGCTTCGTTAGGTATAAAGTCGCTATACCTTGGTAAAAGAAGAACATCGTCAAACGTTAATGCTTTTTGTTTTACTTTTTCCATGGTGGATTATAACCAAGACAATAATGAAAAAAAAGATTAGATGCTAAAATACTGTATTAATCTAATTTTATATAGTCTATATACTTCTGGTTGCCATACAACAAAGGACTTGAATTACAATTCATATTTAGCACCTTAAATACCTTCATAATTACAATATAATGCGTTCCAAAAGTGCTATAGCTTTCAATGCTAGCAAATAGAACTGATTGTGATGTCTTTAAATATGGAACATTGTTTTCATCATATGACCAAGATTTATCATCAAATCTTTCTTTTTTTAATTCAGGCTTACTACATTTTACAGAGATATCTTTTTGAGATCCTTGAAGTAGATTTATATTTACATAACAATTTTTTTTTATTGCGCATGCAAATGATGATTCCTTGTTGATGCAAACCAAAAGAGATGGGGGCTCAAAAGAAATAGATGTTAATGATGAAACAGTAATTGCAGAAGTATGATTTGAAGAATCTAAGCCTGAGATTATTGCTACGGGATATACTAATCTTTTTAAGGCTTCTCTAAAGTCTTCGATCATAAGAATATTAAGTATCGCTTATTTTTTTTGATGCAACTTTTAATCTATTAAGAAAAAGGGAGATTAATTTAAAATTAAGTATTATGTATAAATTAAACTTGATGCCAATATTATTTAAGTTTTCTATGGCAAGAGATTTAGCCATCTTTGAAAAACCTTTGTTTTTTCTTTCTTCAAAACAACCATTAACCGTCAAAGTATCAAAACCAAATGTATTTTGCATGATGAAGTATAAAGATTCAGACGACATTTCTATATCTGGTGAGTTATGTGAAAGCTCCAATTTTTCTGAAAAAATATCGAATTTAATATTAGATTTGATGTCATCTAAGTAAATATTTAAAGGTTTAAATACTGGTATAGGTGAAAAAAGTCTTGCAATCTTTATAAAGATTTTTGAATTATTATTGAAAATTCTTTCCTTGTACTGCATAAAAATTTCATTGAGTTCGTGAATTTCTTTTTTTTCAAATTTGTTTTTTGGTTCTAAATTTAAATACTTTTCACTCCAAAAGTCTAAGGCATTTTTGTTATCATTATCAATATCAGCATTAAAGTCCAATATATCAAAAGGTTGCATTACAATAGTTTTAACATCATCAATTAATTCAAACTTTTCAACAACATCCATTGGTGTATTAGAGCTGTCATTAAGATAAAAATTTCTTTCATTTGAAAAACTTACAAAACTTGCAAATGGAATGAGATATCTTGGATTAAATTTTTTAACTTGAAGCTGTAAAGTGTCTAGTTTTTCTTGAGCAGCTTTTTTTCTCCAAGAAATATTTTCTTTTCCTCCCTTCCATGCAGCATAACTAAATTGCGATATTAATACATCGCATTTCCCAGTTATTTTAAAAATTTCGTCACACCTAGCACTAGACTTTATTTCACAATCATTCAGGTTTAAAAAGCTCACACCAGAAGTATTAATAGCTAGCCCAGAGTCATAAAAACCATCTTTAAAATTTAAAATTTTAAAGTCATGGCCTATTTCTAGCCATGTATCCGGCTCTAAGATGGTTAAATTAAATTTTTTAGCGGTTAAAAAAGATTCGACCCTTTTATCACTCGTTTTTTGGAATAAAATTTCAATATTATTTTTTAAAATAACTTTTTGAAATTTCATAAAAAAAGAAATAGAAAAATGATCTGGATGTTCATGCGATATCCATATATGAGTTACTCTATTAAGTAGATGTGTTATCTCGTCGTCAGTAAGTTCATGAATAAGATTCCAGCCTTTATGAAAAGCATCACCTTGATACCAAGGATCAGAAAGCAAAGAAACATTTTCGTTTGATATTAGAACGCTTGCATGATTAATAAATTCTAGGGTTGGTTTCATTTTTTATCTGTAATAATTAGTTTTAATTATAGAACATAGTAAAATAATTGTTTACTAAGATAATATGCCTAACAAGTATATTGCGGTCAATCCTGCATTTAATACCACCAAAGATTGTTCTTTCCACAGCCATCCAACATATACCCATAAGGTATTAGCAGTTATAAAAGCCCAATGATGATACTCAAGTTCAGGAACAAAGCTAGCTAATGCTGCAGCAATTATAAGAATCCCAGTAGCTAACCAAGCTAATGATTGATAAGGTTTTTCGTTTTTTTCCATATTAACTTTTATTTATATTGTTTGTTTTGGCTGCACAAATAAAATCATTTTTGTGTAAACCTTTAATTTTATGCGACCACCAAATAATTGTAACTTTACCCCACTCAAGAATAATTTGGGGATGATGATCTTCATGATTAGCCATATCAGCAACTTTATTTAAAAAATTCACTGAATCAGTATAGTTTGCAAAACTGAATTCTTTTTTAAGTTTTTTTATCCCATCATCAATTAAATCCCAGCCTTCTATTTCTTCTAAAAGCAAGCCGGCTTCATCATCTGAAACTGTAGGTGCATCAATTATGCAAGCCTCGCAGGTACTCGAAACTAAATCACTCACTAATCCCACCTCTTGTTAGCTTTGATGGGTCTAGAAGTTTTTTTAATTCAGACTTATTTATACCCGTTTCTTCGTGAGCAACTTCAATAATTGATTTATTATCTTTATATGCTTTCTTTGCAATGGCAGCAGCCTTGCTGTAACCAACTATCCTATTTAGCGCTGTTACAAGAATCGGATTTTTTGATAAAGATTCGTTGATATTTTTTGAATTTACTTTGAATGTTTTAATAGCTTTATTTGCAAGAAGTGGCATCGCATTTCCTAACAAATTAATACTTTTTAGTATGTTATAAGCCACAACAGGTAACATAACATTTAATTGGAAGTTACCACTTTGCCCTGCAAGGGTTACTGTTACATCATTTCCAATCACATCAGCACAAGCCATTGCTACTGCTTCTGGAATCACTGGATTAACCTTTCCAGGCATAATACTGCTACCGGGCTGTAAAGCCTGTAACTCTATCTCACCCAAACCAGTCAATGGTCCACTATTCATCCATCTAAGATCATTAGATATTTTCATCAAAATTACACTTAAATTTTTTAATGCTGAGGAAAGTTCAACTGCGTTATCAACAGAACTTAATCCTTGATAAAAATTCTTAGCAGGCTTGGTTTTAAATTTAGAAAGCTTATTTAATTCATAACAGAAATGTTTTGAAAAATCTTTATGTGCATTTATTCCAGTTCCAATTGCTGTTCCACCTTGGGGAAGCTCATTCATTCTATTAGTTGCTTGAATAATAGTTTTCTTATTGGCCTCTAATTGAGCTTTCCATCCAGATAATTCTTGTGAAAAATCTATTGGCATAGCATCCATTAAATGAGTTCTACCCGTTTTAATATTTCCTTTGACTTGCTTCATTTTTAAATCAATTGATTTTATTAATTTATCAAGGTTTGGTAAAAGTAATCTATTCATATCTATAAGCGCACTAACGCATATAGCTGTGGGAATAACATCATTAGAGCTTTGGCTCATATTTACATCATCATTTGCATTAATTTTTATTCTTGATTTTTTAGAGGCTATATTTGCAATAACCTCATTGGCATTCATATTGGTGCTTGTGCCCGATCCAGTTTGGAAAACATCAAGAGGAAATGAGTCATCATGTAATCCACTTAGCACGTCTTTTGAAG
This sequence comes from uncultured SAR86 cluster bacterium, assembly GCA_902635645.1. Taxonomy (GTDB): domain Bacteria; phylum Pseudomonadota; class Gammaproteobacteria; order Magnimaribacterales; family D2472; genus SCGC-AAA076-P13. The sequence goes on along the minus strand of CACPON010000011.1, from coordinate 8,349 downwards.
CCGATTTTATAGCTGCTGTTTTATTAGCTGGTAAGAGTTTTAACTTATTATTTGCAGCTGCAGCTGAAAATTTAATCATTCCAAGCGCTTCAATAAAAGATCTTCCAAAAGGAAAAGCAAATTTAATACCACTTATTGTGAAATTATCTAGCGCTCTTTGTGTTTGAGCTCCCCACAATGCTTTTGCTGGAACCTTAACTTCACCCAAGCTATCTTTTTCAGTTCTATATTTCATATTTAATTATTTATTTGATAAGCTATTTTATCATTATAGAGCTTAGGAGAATAGAAACTATGTCAAATGTTACACCTATGAAAATAGATATTACAGACGGGCGACTGCCAATAAAGGAAAAAGGTTTAGTTTTTCAAGAATTTGAGAGTCCTGCTGAAGAAAGACGAAATCAACTAGAAAAATTAGCAGCCGGATTTAGGCTGTTTGACTATTTTGGATTTAATGAGGGTGTAGCAGGACACATAACTTATAGAGATCCTGAGTTTAAAGATCATTTTTGGGTTAACCCACTTGGTGTTCATTTTTCTCAAATATCCGTTTCAGATCTTTTACTGGTTAATCATGACGGGAAAGTTGTTCAAGGGGATAAAGATGTAAATGTTGCTGCATTTGCAATTCATTCAAGACTTCACAAAGCAAGACCTGATGTAAATGCTGCTGCTCATTCTCATTCAATATATGGGAGAACTTTTTCAACTTTAGGAAAATTACTTGACCCCATCTCTCAAGATGCATGCGCATTCTATGAAAATCAAGCTATCTATAAAGATTTTTCAGGTGTTGTTGAGGAGGTAGATGAGGGAGATGAAATAGCTAAAGCTCTAGGTGATAAGAAAGTGGCTATATTACAAAATCATGGCATTTTGACTACAGGACCATCTGTCGACATTGCACTATGGTTCTATATGTCTATGGAAAGATGTTGTCAGGCGCAGTTAATGGCCGAATCAGCAGGCTCACCAATCTCAGTTCCTCATGAGACAGCAATTAAAACCAGAGAATTTATTGCAAACGATATAGCTGCTTGGGCAAGTTATCAGCCTGCGTTTGATAAAATTATCAAAATGCAGCCTGATTTATTAGACTAGTTTATGGTGTAATTATAGCTTTAGTTTCTAGGCACTCTTCAAGACCATGAAGACCATGCTCTCTACCATTACCTGAAGATTTATAACCACCAAAAGGTGCTCCAGTTCCTCTAGCGCCTCCATTAATAATTACTTGCCCAGCTCTTATTTTTCGAGCTACTTCTTTAGCATGTTCTGGCTCACCTTGAACATAGCCTGCAAGGCCATATTCAGTATCATTTGCTATTTCAATAGCTTCATCGTCATTGTCATATTTAATGATTGATAAAACTGGACCAAATATTTCCTCTTTAGCAATGGTCATATCATTAGTAACGTCAGCAAAAACTGTAGGTTTTACATAATAACCTTTTTCATATCCTTCTGGTTTTTCAACACCACCTGCAACAAGCTTAGCTCCCTCTTCAATTCCAATTTCAATCATTCTAAGAATCTTTTCATATTGAGCTTTGTTAGCTATCGGTCCAATTCTAAATTCTCCCTGAGGATCTCCCACGGTAGTGCTATTTGCTGTCTGTATTGCAACTTCTACTGCTTTGTCATAGTTTTGTGCTGAAACTAACATTTTTGTTGGAGCATTACATGACTGTCCTGAATTGAGAAAACAATGACCAGCTCCACCTTTAACTGATTTTTCTAAATCAGCAACATCATCAAGAATAATGTTTGAAGATTTTCCGCCAAGTTCTTGATGTACACGTTTTACAGATACTGCTGATGCTTGTGCCACTGCAATACCAGCTCTAGTTGAACCAGTAAATGACATCATGGCAACATCTGGATGTTCAGATAATGCGGCCCCAACAGTTGGTCCATAGCCATTAACAACGTTAAATACTCCACCTGGAACTCCTGCTGCGTCAAAAACTTCTGCTAAGAGCATTGCACAATAAGGTGATATTTCACTTGGTTTTAGAACCATGGTACAGCCTGCTGCTAATGCTGCTGATACTTTTGTTGTGATTTGATTCATCGGCCAATTCCATGGAGTAATCATGCCAATAACACCAATAGGCTCCTTAATTAAAGTATAGTCACCCTCAGGTTTCTCAAATTGATAATTTTTTAAAGCATCTAAGGTTTCATGAATATTTTTAATACCTGTTGACGCTTGAGCTTTTTCTGATAACCATAAGGGTGCGCCCATTTCCTCAGTAATGGCTTGAACAAAATCATCATACCTATTTTCGTACTCAGAGATAATATTATTTAGTAGCTCTATTCTTTCTTCTTTTGAAGTATGTTGAAAAGAAGAGAAAGCTTTAAATGCTGCTGCAACAGCTCTATCAATATCTCCCTTTGTTCCGGCTGTAACATGACCAATTATTTCCTCATTGGCAGGATTTATGACTTCTATTCTTTCATTTGATTCTGAATCTACCCAAGAACCATTTATATAAAACTGTAATTTATCTTTCATTTTAAACCTCAAAAATCAGCGTAATATTATACAAAATATTTAAAATAAGCCTTCTATGTCTTTATTTTTATCTACTCCAATGTTTTCAGATGCTGGTTTTCTTGGCAAGCCAGGCATAGTCATTATCTCACCACAAATCACGACAATAAACTCAGCACCCGAGCATAACCTCACTTCTCTTATTGGAACTTCATGTCCTGATGGTGCGCCCATTAATAATGGATCAGTTGAAAAACTATATTGGGTTTTAGCCATACAAATAGGATAGTTTCCGTAACCATCCTCTTCTAATTTTTTAAATTTATTTCTAACTTTTTTATCAGCAATAATTCCTGATGCTCCATAAATATTCTTAGCAATGTGATCTGTTTTTTCCCACAAAGGCATATCATCATTGTATAAAGTTTTAAATGAAGCACTATTGCTGTCAGCCAATTCAGCTACATGTGATGCTAGATCTGCTGCACCCTTTCCACCATCTGACCAATGAGATGATATTTTACATGCCACCCCAAGATTTTTACAAAAATCAATTATTGCTTGATGCTCCTCTTTTGTATCAGTGTAATATTCATTAATTCCAACCGTTACTGGCACTCCAAATTTAGCAATATTTTTTATGTGTCTTTCTAAATTTTTACAACCATCTTCAATAGCCTGAACATTTTCATCTTTTAAATCATCTTTTTTAACTCCGCCATGCATTTTTAATGCTTTAGTGGTAGCCACAATAACAACTGCATCTGGCGATAAACCTGCTTTTCTACATTTAATATCAAAGAATTTTTCAGCCCCTAAGTCTGCACCAAAGCCAGCCTCTGTAACTACATAATCAGCTATTTTTAGAGCGCTTTTAGTTGCCATAACTGAATTACAGCCATGGGCAATATTTGCAAATGGTCCTCCGTGCATAAATGCTGGATTATTCTCAAGGGTTTGAACTAAGTTTGGTTGAAATGCATCTCTCAATAAAGCTGTTATAGCTCCTTGTGCATTTAACTGCAAAACTTTAACAGGTTCTTGTTTTTTTGTATAACCAACTACAATATTCCCTACTCTTTCCTGCAAATCCTCAAGATCACTTGCTAAACAAAAAACTGCCATTATTTCTGAGGCAACAGTGATATCAAAACCGCTTTGTCTTGGTATTCCATTTCCAGTTCCACCTAGTCCACATGTTATATCTCTGAGTGATCTATCATTCATGTCAACAACACGTCTCCAAGTTATTCTCCTAGGATCTATGTTTAGACTATTTTCCCAATGAATATGATTATCAATAATTGCTGATAAAAGGTTGTGGGCAGCACCAATTGCATGAAAATCTCCAGTGAAATGCAAGTTTATATCTGTCATTGGCACTACCTGAGCATAACCACCTCCGGCAGCTCCTCCCTTCATGCCAAAACATGGACCAAGGCTTGGCTCCCTTAAGCAGACCATCGCTTTTTTTCCTATATGGCAAAGTCCATCTACAAGACCAACACTTGTTGTTGTCTTGCCTTCACCTGCTGGTGTTGGCGATATAGCAGTCACCAGAATTAATTTGCCGTCTTTTTTATCCTTACAAGAGTCTAAAAAATCATAATTAATTTTTGCTTTATCATTACCATATACAATTAAATCCTCCTCAGGAATATTTAAAGATGAGGCAATATCTTTAATATGTTTTTTTTGAAGCATTATTCGCGATTTCTAAATCAGTTTTGTACATATCTATATACTCCCCATTTTAAATATATAAATTAATGGTGAAAGTATACATAAAGTTTACTCACTAAACTATGAAATTTAAGGTTAAGATTTAGCTATTTTAAAGGCTTCGATTGCTCTTAATCTCGATTCTTTAAGGTCTAAGATTGGTTCCGGATAATTACAATATTTTCTATGTTCTTTAGGAGGGTTATGAATAACTGATTTATCTAAATCTTTTAATTCAGGAATATATTTTTTTATGAATAATCCCTCTTTATCAAAGTTTGTTGACTGTGTGATAGGATTAAAAATTCTAAAGTAGGGAGCAGCATCTGTGCCTGTAGAGCTACTCCACTGCCATCCTCCATTATTGGACGCAAAATCTCCGTCGATTAGATTTTGCATAAAGTAAGCCTCTCCCAATCTCCAATCATGAAGCATGTTTTTTGTAAAAAACATAGCAACAACCATTCTAAGCCTATTGTGCATCCAGCCCTCATTACGTATCTGTCTCATGGCAGCATCAACAATTGGGAACCCGGTCTTGCCCTCTTTCCATGCTTTAAACTCCTCATCAGAATATCTCCATTTAATTTTTTTTGAATAATCTTGAAATGGCTGACCTCTGCTAACTTTTGGAAAAGAAAACATAATATTTTTATAAAACTCTCTCCATACAATCTCATCAATCCATTTAGTAATACCAGTATTTCCAGAAGTAAATTCAAAATTATTAATTTTAAGAGCTTCAAGAATACACTTCTTAGGCGAAATTATTCCTAACGCAAGATATGGTGAAATACGACTTGTGCCTTCAAGAATTGGATCATTTCTATTTTTTGAATAGTTCATAACTTTTTCATTTAAAAAATCATTTAGTCTTATTTCTGCAGCAGATTCTCCTATGCCCCATAGGCTCATGTCTACTTGATGAGTTCTTGAATAATTAAAATCAAATGCTGAAACATTAGATGTTATGTCTTGTGGATTTTTTTCTACATATTTAAAATCAATATCTAAAAAATCCATTTGAAAATTCTCTATCCACTTTCTCTTAAAAGGTGTGAAGACTGAGTATGGATTTCCCTGACCAGTCTTAAGATAACCAGGCATATATATAACCTGGTCATGAAAAGTTTCTACAGATATTCCCTTAGACTCTAAAGTTTCTAATACTTTTTTGTCTCGCAAACTTTCATCTTCACCAAATTGATTATTCCAAAATACTTTTTCAATAGATCTATCTAAACAATACTTCTCAATTAAAACTGGATCTTCATCAAATCCATTGCTTTTGATAATTGTCAGTGAAACATTGTAAGAACTTAAAGTTTTCTCAAGTGAAAATAGATGTTGAATTAAAAAATCAACTTTAACATTCGCTTCATTGTGATTGTTTAATTGATTTTCTGAATATGAAAATATTGCCTCGATGCCATCTGCTTCCTTAAAGGCTTTTCTTAATGCGGGATTATCATGAGTTCGCAAATCACTTCTAAACCAAACCAAAGCCTTCATAATATTTATGTGCTCAAGCTTGAGTTTGTAAAAAGAACATCAACTTGAAATTTATCATTTTGATTTTTTATTACAGCTTTACCCCCTGCTGCATTCACCAACGCTGCACCTGCAGCAATATCCCATAAATAAGTTTTTGATTCTGAATATGCTTCTGCTTTACCCGATGCAATATAAGTGCATGCCATTGCAGCTGAGCCAATCATCCTAATTTTTCTCCAATTTTGAAAATCTTTAATCATTTTTTTCAAGCCTTTTTCTGAGTAATCTGTATCATTTGGTAGACCAGTAAGCAGAATACCTTCAGAGGGATTAGATACATTTGAAACTTTTATGGGCTGGTTGTTACAAAGTGCTTGTGTATCCACTGATCCTTCAAAAAGAGAAGAGTTATTAAAATCATAAATTACACCTAAAAGTGGTTTTAAGTCCTGAACTAAAGCAATAGATACACAACAAATTGGTATATCCCGTGCGTAATTTGCAGTGCCATCTAACGGATCTACAACCCAAAAAACTTCTGGTAAAGATTCTTCTTGCAAACCACTCTCTTCAGCAAGTATTGGAATTATTGATTCAGTGCTTATAACTTGTTTAATAATGTTTTCAGAATCTATATCAGCTTTTAGCTTAATGTCCTTGTCTGATGAAAATAATATTCTATTTAAGTCTTTTTTTTGTTCAAGAAGTAATTTGCCAGCCTTTAAAGCAGCTTTTTTTGCAATCTTTATCTCTTTACTAATTATTAGCGCCATTTTTATGTTGTTTATATCCCTCAACATTATTTTTAAGAATTGCTATAATATTCTCATAATCATTAATTTCTGATGACTCTTGAAGCATATTAATAATACTATTTAAATCATCTTCTTCAGGATACGGTTCTTCTAATGATTTAAATATTTTGCTATTTGGTGTTTTGATTTCTTTTCCTGAAATTAGTAACTCTTCATATAACTTCTCACCCGGCCTCAATCCAATTTCCTTTATTTCTATTCCTTCTCCATCCTCTTCTTGTTTAATGTTTCTTCCAGACAGATGGATAAGCTTTTCTGCCAAGTCAATTATTTTGACTTGCTCTCCCATGTCTAAGATAAAAATATCACCTCCTTCAGCATATTCACCAGCCTGAATGACTAAGCTAGAAGCTTCTGATATTGTCATGAAAAATCTTGTTACATTTCTATGTGTAATAGTAACAGGACCTCCCTGAGCTATCTGTTTTCTAAATAGGGGTATCACTGAGCCAGAGGAATTCATCACATTTCCAAAACGAACCATGCAAAATATTGTTGATGAGCTTCTTTTGCCCATTGATTGAGTAATCATTTCTGCAAATCTCTTTGATGCACCCATAATATTAGTTGGCCTTACTGCTTTGTCGGTAGAAATTACTACAACTTTTTTTACCATGCATTCAACAGCAGCTTCGCACAAAGATTTTGTTCCAAAAATATTATTTTTAATGCCCTCAGAAATATTTTCAAAATATTCAACTATTGGAACATGTTTATATGCTGCAGCATGATATATGTATTGAACATCGTGATTTTTAATAATATTTACTAATCTCTTTTTATTTTTTATATCGCCAAGGATTGAGACTATTTCTGTATTAATATTAGAGGAAAGCTTTATTGCCTGTAATTTAGCTTGAATGTTATATAGATTAATTTCTGATATTTCAAATAGAACTATCTTTTTTGGATTTCCAATAATTATTTGGTTAGCTATTTCAGACCCAATTGATCCGCCTGCTCCTGTAATCAGGATGGTCTTGTTAAAATGAGAAACATCTGATTTTCTAACCCTTGATCTTGGGAGCAAATCATCAATAGACAAATCCTGCATTTCGACCATCATTTTTTCATTAGCAACAACGTCATGAAGAGCAGGCATACTTCTTACCGCAATCTTATAACCTTCAAGACTGCTAATTATTTTTCTTCTTTGGTGAGTACTTAAACTTGGTATTGCTAGATATACTTCTAAGCCTGGATTTTCAGCCACAAGTTTTTTTATATGATTCTTTTTCCCATATATTGTGACTCCATTAATTTGAGCACCTTGAAGTTTAAATGAATTGTCATAAAAACCAACCACTTTAATTTTTGGATCTACTCTTATAGCTTGATATAACTCATTTCCTGCTGACCCTGCTCCGTAGATAAGCACAGGTTTTGCATCAGTCCTTTGAGACTCTTTATATAACAAAAGGCTTGCTACATCTCTCGAGATATGAATAAATGCATAAAATACTGCTGCAAGCAATATGGCTTGTAATATTACTGTAGTTAAGAAATTAGTTCTGATAATTTCATATTGATACAAATACACCATACCCCATGCAAAACCAAAAATACCTGCTCCTATTAAAGATCGGAAAATTGAATCTTTAGAATTAAAAAATTTCATTAGCGATCTGTAAAATCCTGAGTACAAAAAATATGTAAAAGTTAATGCCGCTGGTATGAAAAAACTTATAGAATTGGTGAGAATGATATCTTTTAGCGAAGTATCGAAGTTAGAGGCTATTAATATAGAGACAGGAGGACCAAAAACCATCCAGCACAGAAAGGCAATTATGAAGTCAGTAAAAATTAAAACAAATA
>CACPON010000010.1 GCA_902635645.1 uncultured SAR86 cluster bacterium | reverse complement strand
GTTAATAGTAAAATTTCTGAAAACATTACAAGAGAATTTAATAACAATATTAGCAATGAAGATAAAATGTACTGGCTGCAAAGTTACATTAATAAAGCCATTGAAGACAGTAAATTTATTGCTGCTGAAAGCTTAATTTCTATCTCAGAGCAATACTTTCAAACTACAGATGAAAAATTTATTTTTTATACCTTATACACAAAACTTAGAGACGCAAAATTCCCTGATTTTGCAAAGTCTAAATTAATTATAAATCTTAACTATCCACCAGAGTGCTCTAATTTTTTTGGTACAGCAGAAGTATTTATAATGAATGGTCCAAAAATACCCATAGCTTCAAAAAAATTCACGGATTCTTTTGAATTTGAATTAGAAAATATTCATTCTTCCATTCCTGGTTTTGATTTGGCTTCTGCCTACCTAAATCAAGAAACCCTCGATTTAAAAGTATCATTAAACTGCACTGATACAGCCTCTATTTTTTATTCTGAAAACGCTTTGTTAATTGATAACAATCAGCCTGTAAATTCCTATAATATTAAGGCAAATGAATGGTTTAAAAGGGAACAATAGTTTAATATATCTGTAAGAAAAATATTCTCAATAATGCAGCTTAAACATATAAAACTCGCAGGTTTTAAAAGTTTCGTAGATCCAACGAAGATATCTTTTCCTTCAAATTTAGTAGGCGTAGTCGGCCCAAATGGCTGTGGTAAATCAAACGTAATTGATGCCGTAAGATGGGTTTTAGGAGAGCTCTCTGCTAAAAATCTTCGTGGGGAGTCTATGGTAGACGTCATCTTTAATGGTTCAGAAAATAGAAAGCCATCAGGACAGTGCAGTATTGAATTACTTTTTGATAATTCTAGTGGAAAGATTGGTGGTGAATATGCTTCATATAATGAAATTTCCATCAAAAGATTAATGACAAGAGATGCACAGTCAACTTATTTTATAAATAGTACAAAGTGTAGAAGAAAAGATGTTCAAGATATATTTCTAGGAACAGGTTTAGGACCAAGTTCTTATGCAATTATTGAACAAGGAATGGTCAGTAGGCTTGTAAGTGCAAAGCCAGAGGAGCTTAGGACTCATATTGAAGAGGCTGCAGGCGTCTCTAAATATAGGGAAAGAAGAAGAGAAACCGAGAGTCGAATCAAGAAGACAAAAGAGAACCTATCAAGAGTTAAAGATATAAAGGATGAAATAGAAAGGCTTATTAGAAGGCTTGAAAATCAAGCTAATGCTGCAGAGAAATATAACAAGTTAAAAGAAGAGGAGAATCAGAAACAAACTGATATAGCTATTCTTTATTCACTTGAAGCTAAAAACAATAAAGACAAACTCCAAAAGAACTTAGAAGGCTTAAATAGAGATCTCAAAATAAAACAGGCAGAATCAGATTCAAAACAAGCACAAATCGATGATTATAGAACCCAGAATGAGTCTGTAATTAATGCTTATGAGGATGCTCAGAAAAATTTTTATACAATAGGTGCTGAAATAGCCAAGCATGAATCAGATCTTCATAACATCAATAAATCTGAAGCCACTAATTTAGAAGCTCTTGAGAGAGCTCAAAAAAGTTACAAAGATGCTCTTCAAAAAGAGTCTGCATTTAAGGACTTAAGTCCAAAAGAAAAAGAATTAAAGCTAAATATTGCCATTGTTAAAGCTTTTGATGCTCTTGAGAAAAAAAATACTATCGGTGTATCAATTAAACCGCTTGAAGATCAAATAAACATCAAACAAAATGAATTAGATTCGAAGCAGGATATTTTTGACGGTATTAAAGCTAATAAAGACAAAATCGTAAATGAGATAAAAGATATTCAAAAAAATCAATTTTCTATTGATGCTGAAATTGCAAGAATCGAAGGCTCAATAAAAAATCTTAATAATTTAGCAGAAAATGCAAAATCAGATTTTGAAGAGGCTTCACGTAATTATGAAAATGCTGTTGAAAAAGAGTCAAATAATGAACATCTAAGCCCTAAAGAAAAAGCAATACACTTACTAGATTCAATCACAGACTTACTTAAATCATTTGGATCAAGTGCAGATAAAGTGAATTCAAAATTATCTGAGCTGAAAGAACTCCTAATGAGCATATTAAAAATTGCTTCTGATCAATCAAAAAGCTTTACTGCAGAATATTTAAATAAAAAAAATAGAGCAGAAGAGGCTATTAACAAAGCCAAGGAAGATAAAAAAATTGCTGAAACTAAGCTCGAAGACCTTAACAGTCAAAGAATCTCAATTGGTAATCAACTGGAATCACAGATTAGTATTCAGACTAATATAGATAACCAATTGCAAGAAATGGATAGCAATAAATCTGTTGTATCAAATGAACTTAGAAATCTTGAGAAAGAAATTAATGATTTAAGGCTTGAGCTAAGAACTCACGAAATTAATTTAGAAAATGCTTCAATGGTTTTAGAGAAAGCAGAGGTAAGTATTTCAGACCTTGATTCAGCACAATACAAGGGGATGGATTTAAAAGGGCTTGAGGTCTCTTTAGATGAAATACAAAAAAACATTGCTCAATTAGGTTCAGTTAATTTAGCTGCTCCTGAGGAGTACTTGAGCAGAGAAAACGAATTAAAAAAATTAATTGAAGAAGCTGAAATAAGGAAGTCTGAAATTCAAGTAATTATGGATGACTTGGTAGAAAAGAGCTCTCAAGCAGAATCTAAATTAACAGCCATAAGGCAAAAACAATCTCAGTTTAATGAAAGCTTGAGAGACCTTGAAAATCAAAAAAATGTAGCTGAATTAGATCTCAAATCAATTACAGAGAAAGTTACTAATCTGAGGTTGGATTTAAAAACCCATGAAATTAATTTAGATAACGCTAACACCAAAATTAAAGAGGCTGGTTTAAATATTGAAAATATAGATTATTCAAAATATGAAGACATGGAGCTCAATGTCCTCCAAGATTCACTTGCAGACATACAGGCAAAAATCATACGTCTAGGAGCTATCAACCTGGCAGCTCCAGAAGAAATAGCTGCAGAATCAAAAAGAAAAGAAGAGCTTGATGTTCAATACAACGATCTTACTGAAGCTCTTGAAAAACTTACAGGCGCCATAAAAACAATTGATCTTGAAACTAAAACAAGATTTCAAGATAGCTTTGATTCAATAAACAAAAGAATGAAAGAGGTATTTTCAAAGTTATTTGGTGGTGGTTTTGCTGAACTTGCTCTTACCGAAAACGATGCATTAAATGCGGGCGTGGTAATAATGGCTAGACCTCCTGGCAAGAAAAATTCATCAATTTCTCAACTATCAGGAGGTGAAAAAGCTTTAACTGCTTTAGCTCTTGTTTTTGCAATTTTTGAGCTCAATCCTGCTCCGTTTTGTATTTTAGATGAAGTAGATGCTCCACTAGACGATTTAAATACTATGCGTTTTATAAATATGGTTGAGGAGATGTCAAAGACAGTTCAATTCATATTTATAACTCATAATAAAGTTTCTATGGAAAAAAGTGATCATTTAATGGGAGTAACAATGCAAGAAGCTGGTGTTTCTAGAATGGTCTCTGTTGATGTTAACCAAGCTCTAGAATTTGCTGAAGTATGATGGACTCCAATATAGATATATATTTAATTGGCATTTCTGTTTTAGTATTCTTAATAATTACATTTCTTTTTATTAAAAAAATTTCTAATAGAGGAGAGCTCAAAGTAAAAATTGAGCCTGTTACAGATACTTTTGAAATAAAAGAGTTTGATGAAATTGATATAAAGTCTCAAAAAGCTTTTGATTTTGAAGATAAAGATCACATTGATTATCAAGAACAAAAACTTGTTGTCTTAAACTTAATATCCGTTGATAAGTCCATGTTCGAAATTGATCAAGTATATGGGTTTATGAATAATCTCGGAGCAACCCTATCTCATGGATTTTTTGTTATAAAAGATAGCAACAATAAAGAGTCTTTTAGAATAGCCAACGCTTTAAACCCTGGAACATTTGAAGCAGATACTAGTACTTTTGCAATTCTTGTAGCCGCTGATCTTAATAACGTCTTGGACCCGATTAAAACAGTAAAAGATATGGTAAATTTTTCTTATGAATTTACTGAAAAGTTTTATGCCAATATTTGTGACCAAGAGAGAATGCCAATAACAAAACAAATGATTTCTCATATTGAGTCTCAAGCTCAAGAGATTGCAAGGCTAAAACAACTAGCAGTTGCTGAAAAATCTGATTAATGAAGCCCTGGAAAATAATTCAAAAACTTGAAAGTGATAATAGTAGATTATTCAAAGAAAGCGTTATTGAAGAAAATATTAATGATCTGGAATTTCAAGAAGGTCTATCAATGTGCTTAGATGCATTAGTAACATTTGGCGTTAAACAAGTTCCTAAATCTGATAAAAATGGAAATGGATTGGATTGGAGTACTTTTAAGAACTCAGCTTTACTTCTGATTGAAAGAGAGAAAACTGGTCATGCTGCTAGGGATGAAATTTTGGAGCTAATGGATAAAGCCACTTCAGAAGAGTGGAATGATTGGTATAGAAGAATCTTAATAAAGGATTTGAGGTGCGGCGTAAGTGAGAAGACGGTGAACAATGTCGCAAAAAAAATAGATATTCAATTTAGAGTGCCTGTTTTTGCATGCATGCTATCTCATGACGGAATGAAACATCCAAAAAAGATTAGAGGTAACTGTTTAATTGAATATAAATATGATGGAGTGAGAGTAATCGCAATAACTAAGAAAAATAATACAACCCTCTATAGCAGAAATGGAAAAATATTTAGCAATTTTCCTCATATTGAAGAAGCATTAAGCAAACCTGAATTTAATAATATGGTTTTTGATGGCGAGGTTATGAGTGATGACTTTCAATCATTAATGAAACAGGTTCATAGGAAAACCAATGCAAAAACAGAAGATGCATATTTAGCTTTGTTTGATATTTTACCTCTTAAAGAATTTAACGATGGCAAAAGCAAGCTTACCACCCTTGAAAGAAAACATCATTTAGAGAAATTTGCTAATAAATTTCCTTCATGTATTAAGATTGTTGATTATACGGTTGTAGATTTTGATAAAGAGCAGGGCGAAGAAACTTATACTCAAATGAACAAAGAGGCATTAGAGCGAGGCTATGAAGGGTTGATGATTAAACCTGAGAATGATTTATATGAGTGCAAAAGAAGTCATGCTTGGCTAAAAATGAAACCTTTTATTGAAGTTACATTAAAAGTAACTGAGGTTCACGAGGGCACTGGAAGACATGCTGGTAAGCTAGGAGCATTTACAGTTGAGGGCAATGACGATGGCAAATTTTTTTCATTAAATGTGGGCAGTGGTTTGACAGATGAAAATAGAGAAAAATTTTGGCAACATAAAGATTCATTGATAGGACAATTAATAGAAATTCGAGCAGATGCAGTAACACAGAGTATGGAAGGTGAAAGTTACAGTTTAAGATTTCCTCGTTTTAAAACATTTAGAGGTTTTGAGCCAGGGGAAAAAGTCTGATGAATATTAGATTTTTAAAAACTTCGTTTTTTATAGTTTTGATATTCTCTCTTCAATCATGCATGACTACACCACCCCAAAATCCAGATAACATATGTTTAATATTTGAAGAAAAGAAAAGCTGGTACAAGGCTGCAATGAAATCAGAAAAGAGGTGGAAAATTCCTCCTTATGTTCTTATGTCATTTGTTTATCAAGAATCTAGTTTTAAAGCAGATGCAAAACCAGAAAGAACGAAGTTATTATGGGTAATACCCTGGAAGAGAAAATCTACAGCTGTAGGTTATTCTCAGGCACTCAACATGACTTGGGAAGACTACAAAGATGAAACTGGAAATTCAGGAGCAAGCAGAAAGAATTTTAAGGATTCAGCAGATTTCATAGGATGGTATGCATCTAAAGGTTATTATCAAGGATTTGATAGGTTAGATGCTAGATCGCTGTATCTTGCATATCATGAAGGGTATGGTGGCTTTAAGAAAAAAACTTATAGAAAAAAACCTTGGCTAATAAAAGTAGCTGATAGAGTGCAAACAAGATCAACTAAATATCAACAGCAATACTGGGGATGTGCCAAAGAATTAAAGAAAAAAAGATTTTTCTTTTTTTAAATTTATATATTTTTAATTTCAAACCCTAAATCTTTTAGCTCTGTTTCATAATTTTGACCAGCTATAGCAGAACGCTTTGATTCATTGAATAAATATTTTTCTGCTACCATAGCGAGGTCAGCTAAACTACATTCTTTAACTTTTGATCTAAAGCTCAAACGTTCATCTTGAGTTTTTTGATCTAATGAACTCATAAAATCGCTCATGGCTTCGCCAAATGGAGATAATGGTTTGTCTATACTTGATATAACACCCAGAACCCCTTCTTCTAATTGCTCTTCTGTAATATTTTTAATTGACCACTCTCTAGATTTTTTAAATTCCTTAAACGTCTCTGTACATTTTGGATCTCTGTAGGAAAAGAATTTAAAAACTTTGTTATTTGAGTCTTGAGATGCTCCAGCGCCATATGCACCGCCTTTTTCTCTAATAGCAGAGTGAAGATATCCATTCCTTAATACCGTTCCGAGTACCGTTAGAGCAGGGGCATCTCCATGCTTATAATCAACAGTTGGAAAAGCTTCAGCACAAAAACATACTTGTGAACCAGTGATCCAACCAATAGGATTAGATTGAAGGGCAACAAGACCTTGATTTTTATACTGATGAGTATTTTCTTCAATTGTAAAATCTAAGTTTAACTTTGCTTTGTCTAATGCTGATGCTGTGAACAAATGACTTGGTGTATTAGAAATTTTAGAATTTATAGATCTCAGCAATTCTAGATATTTTGCAAGCTCATCATGTTCGCCAATTAATTTTGAAAGATGATTGGTATTATGAATAAATCTTAATCCTGATGTAAGATCATTGGTCGATGCAATGTCACTTATTTGTGAAGCAGCATTACTCATAGAGAGAATATGACCATTTTGAATAACTGATTTTTCATTATCAGATGAGATGAATTCTAGAAGCTCTTCAATTCTCTTAGTTTCATCAAAGCTTGACTCTTTAACAGTTCTTAATATTAGGTCTTGCATATAAGATTCATTGCCTTCTAAGCTCTTTGAGCTAACTTTTAGTGCCAGCTTAAAAGTATCATCACTTTTATTAGGTATAGTTATAAATGAAGCTGAAATTCCCCCAGTGATTGATGATTGATATTTTTGAATATCTTCATATCCATCTTTACCAAGGCCAATATCAGTTAATGTATTGGAAAACAAACTAGCAACTTCTAATTCATTTTCATCAAGAGCATCGCAAGGAAAAATCATTGAATGATAAACAATGCCATTAGTACCACTTTTATAGAAGTAATCTGTAGATTTATCCTTTGCAAAAGCTATTGGAGATGCATAGTTTCTTGTTTTAGGGATATCATCTTTTGTGACTTTTGGTAAAACCTCTGGATCATCAATAGAGTTTTGTCTTTTTTCTAAGTCATTAGCTAGCTTTATAAGCTTTTCTTTATCATCTGAAGAAAAGTTTTTTGTAATTTCAAAAACTTTATTTTGAATTTTTTCTTCATTTTTTTTATTTAACTCAGTATCAGGAATCAGTGAATAGGTTAACCTGTGATTATTTTTAATTAGACTTCTATCAATAAGATTCTCGATATAATTCTCTGTTTTAAGGTTATTTTTTATAGTATTAAAAGCGCTGTCTAAATCTAATACATTTAATGGATTGTCATTATGAATACAGGCAGGCAAGCAAGTTAACATAATTTGTAAACCGAATGGCATACCAGAGCCAGTAATTTCTCTTTGTCTAATTTCTAGCTGATGAAGAGAGGAATCTATTAGATCTTTAGGTACTCCATCTTTTACAAGTTTTTTGAGACAGTCCATGATAAGAGTTTCAACTTCTTTGGATTTATTAGAATCAACACCTTCTAACCCAGCTGCAAATACAAGCTCTTTTTGATCAGCTTCAAGGCCTGTTAAAGGCGAAGGGGATTTACCCAATTTTGAACTTTCTAAAACCTTTCTAAGAGGAGAGGCAGAGTTATCTAAAAGAATGTTAGACATTAAATATGTTTCAAGTAACTTAACTGGGTTATGACTTTCATTTAAAAGCCAGCTTAAAACAATATGATGATTATTTTCATCTCCTGGTTGGGGATTATAAAAATCAGAAACAACTTTTGGTGAATCTAATCTGTCTTCATTTTTAACTGCTACCACTTCATCTGAGGGTGAAAAATTATCTAAAACATTTTCTTTAATGAATGACTGTATTTCTAGTGGATCTACATTGCCAAATGTGAAGAAGGTAGCATTTGATGGGTGGTAATGTTTTTGATGAAAATTGACCAAATCATTATGTGAGAGATCTATTATGTTTTCTGGATCACCACCACTATTATGCTTATAAGTCGAAGAAGAGTATAAGTGTTTCGACATTCCATGCCATAACTGACTTGTAATTGAGCTCATAGCTCCTTTCATTTCATTATAAACAACACCTTTAATTTCAATTTCACTTTCTGGATTATTTTTTTCCTGAAACTCTAACCTGTGACCTTCTTGAGCAAAATCAAGACTATCTAAATTTGGGAAAAAAGCTGAGTCAAGATATACACCTAAAAGATTGTTAAAATCTTTTTTATTCAGGGTCGCAAATGGATAAGCAGTCCAATCACTTGAGGTGAAAGCATTCATAAATGTGTTAAGAGATCTTCTAATCATCATAAAGAATGGATCTCTTACTGGATATTTTTTGGAACCACATAAGGCTGTATGTTCTAAAATATGGGCTACACCAGTAGAATCTTCAGGAATAGTTCTAAAAGCAACCATGAATACTTTTTCGTTGCTATCGCTCTCTAAGTGTATGTGCTTGCAATTAAATTCTGATTCGTTATATATTTGAGCATTGACATCCAGCAAAGGAATATTTTTTTGTTCTTGAAGGTTAAACATAATAAAATCTATAATAAATTTATGAAAAAAATAACTACATTAATCACTCTACTGATACTGGTAGGTTGTAACAGTATGCAAACTAACATTGAAGTTGACTCAGTCGATACTTTCAACTTAGATAATTATAGCGATTTTTCTATAAAGATAAATGAATCAAGCATTAGTGCAGAAATAAATCCAATTGATCTTGAAAGATTTAAAGATAATTTGAAAACTTCTTTAATAGAAACTGGATTATCTTATTCTGAAAGTTCAGAACTAACCTTTGAGATTATTATTACTACAAAAGATAAAGTTCAGACAGATAGAATGAATCATTATTACACTAGATATTACTGGGATAATTACTACTTCCGTGATGATATTAGAACAATAACTGAAAATATCTTAAGAGTTAATTTAAAAGACAATACTGCAGATAAAACCTTATGGACAGTAGTAACCGTTTGGAGAAATGGATCATCAAAAGCACCAACTTCTGAAGATGGATCAAATATAATCGTTGATGAAATTATGCTCAGTTTTTTATAGTATTAAAGTGCAAATATAATTGAAATCAAACCTTAAAAAAAATTATCTTATAAGCTTTTTTGCTTTAATTATATTTTTTTCATGTAAGCCCGAAGAAGAAAAGCTTGATATTCCAAAAATTTCTTCAGTCGAAAAGCTTATAGAACACTCTAACGAATTTGAGCAGAATGTTCTTACATATGAAACGCCTGGTGGAAAAGTTCATTTTGCAATAGGTTTTGGTATTGCTAATTCAATAATGGTTGAGGGAGAAGAAGGTAATATTATTATTGATGCATCAGATAGCACCTATGAAGCATCAGAGGTCTATAAGAGATTTAAGAAGCTGAGTGATAATCCAATCACTGCGATAATTTATACCCATAATCATGGAGACCATACTTTTGGAGCTGCACACTATTTAACAACACAAAAAGAAAGGCCTTTGGTTATAGCTCATGAATCAACCGACTATTACATGCAAAGGATTCTAGGAATAATAAATCCAATTATTAGCGTTAGAAGCACCAGAATGTTTGGTACAGCATTACCAGAGGATGAGGTTATAAATGTAGGTATTGGCAAGAGCCTTAATGTTTCTAAATCACCGTTTGGATACATCAAACCAGATACAACCTTTAAAGAAGAATTAAAGATAAATATTTCTGGTATTAATATTGAGCTGTATCATGCTCCTGGTGAAACAAACGATCAACTATTTGTTTGGTTGCCAGAGCATAAATCTTTGATGCCTGGAGATAATATCTATAAAACATTTCCGAATCTCTATACGATTAGAGGAACAACTCACAGAGACGTTATAGGCTGGGTTTCCAGCCTAGATAAGATGCGATTTCATGAACCAGAATATATATTCCCTAGTCACACAAAGCCAATCATAGGCTCAGAAGAGGCCATGGAAGCATTAACTATTTATAGAGATGCAATTCAATATGTTCATGATCAAACAATTCGATTAATGAATGAAGGCTACTATCCTGATCAAATTGTTGAAATGGTAGAATTGCCAGACTCTATAAAAAGCTCACCTTATTTATCAGAATTTTATGGTACTGTTAGGTGGTCGGTTAAAAGCATTTTTAACGGATACTTAGGTTGGTTTAATGGAAATCCTGCTGATCTTGATCCTTTATCACGAAAAGAAGAAGCTCAAAAGTTTGCTAAATTAGTCGGCGGCGAAGCATTTTTACTGAGTGCATTAGAAAAATCTGTTCTTGATGAAGATATGCAATGGGCACTTGAATTAAGTGATAAGCTCATAGCCTTAGATTTTGAGGTAGACAAGGTAAACAATCTAAGACAAAAAGCTCTACTTTATATTGGCCTACGTTCATCCAATCCAAATAAACGAAATTACTTTCTTTCATCGGCTATGGAATTAGACGATGATTTTGATGGTTATCCAATTGCAGAAAGAACAGAAGAGGGCGTAAAAGAAATTTCAATTGATACTATTTTTAGCATTTTATCTGTCAGGTTAAATCCTGAAAGAGTCATTAATCAAAATATTAAAGTATGTTTCTTATTCTCATCTGGCTTAACAAGGGCCATTACAATAAGAAATCAAGTTGCCTCAGTTTCAGCCAGCGTTGATTTACCTTGTGACATTACAGTTAAAACTTCTGAACTTAATTTTAAAATGGCATTATCAGGGTTGTTAAATCCAGTAATGGCTTTAGCTTCTGGAGATATTATTGTTGATGGTGGTAATACTAATTTTTTAAAGTTCTTATCTTACTTTAGATAACACTACCACCTATATTTATCAAAATTTTCTGGATTTGCCCATCCTTCTGAATTGTTCCAAGATCTTTTATTGTTATAGGTTTTAAGGTTATATGAAAAACAGAGCAACTTATTGGAGCTATCCTCAAGCTCAACTTGAAATCCAAGTTTAATCATATTGGATTCTTTGATGCCATCTTTAGGTCGAGAAAAAATTATAATTTTTTGACTCAAAAGATTCTTAATAGTTCCTATCTGACTTTGAGATAAATCTATATCATCCAAAACAATGAATAAATCAACTGGATCTTTTATATACTCAAAATTTGGGTCTATGCTTAGATGCGCTATTTCAGAATCTTCAAATTTTTTTACAAGCTTTGAGATATCTTGCTTTGTTACTATTTGAAGGTTTTTACATTCTTCATTATTAAGGGTGTCTAATATAAATTGATTTAATATTTTTCCCCTTTGTTTCATTTAAGTAAATGTTTTACTGCCTCTCTTTCAGATTCTAACTCATCTATAGATATTTGAAACTTTTGCTTTGCAAATTCTGACATCACTAGATCTCTTTTAATCTCTATTGTGCCATCAGGTAGAGTAAAGAGAGGGTATCCACACATCAAACCCTCAGGAACGCCGTAAGCTCCATCGCTTGCTATGGCAGCACTAAATGAATCACCTTCATCAGTTGGATTTTCACATGCAACAATTGTATCTAGAGCCGCTTTTGCAGCAGATGTTGCTGATGAAGCTCCCCTAGAGTCAATTACAGCCTTACCTCTTTGTTGAACAGTTGGAAGAAAAGAATTTTCAACCCACTCCATATCACTTATAACTTCACTACCAGGTCTTCCATCAATAAGAACATTTTCAACATCTGGGTACATCGTAGGACTATGATTGCCCCAGATAACCATATTTTTAACGTTATCAATATTTGTTCCAGTTTTTTTGCTTATCACAGACTTGGCCCTACTTGAATCAAGCATTGTCATAGCCATCCATAGTTGAGAATCCTTATTACCAGCATTTTTACCTATAAGCGCATTTGTATTAGCAGGGTTGCCTACAACTAGTATTTTTGCATTATCTTTACCATATTTGCCAATAGCCTCTCCCTGATTAACAAAAATTCCACCGTTAATTTTTAGTAAATCTGATCTTTCTTCAATTTTCTTTCCTTCATAAACAATTCCTCTTGGAATACTTCCAACAAGAAGGAACCAATCTGCATCATGAGATGCTTCTTCAAAATTATCTGTATATTTAACTTCACCCATATTTGGAAAATATGAATCTTCAAGCTCCATAACTAAGCCTTCAAGTTTGCTAACAACTTGAGGAATTTCAACAAGGCATAAATCAACTATCTTGTCACCAAATGTTCTTCCATCAACCAATCTTGGGATAAGAGAGTAGGCTATTTGTCCTGCTGCCCCGGTTACCACAACTTTTACTCTTGAACTCATTTTTTACCTTTTAATATGAAATTTAATTGGTAATTATATTCCTAAAAGTTAGATTTATTCTTGGCTTTTTAATTTTTTTTGTTTTTTTTATTTCATGCTTCCAATATTCTTGAGTCTTGCCATGCATTACTATGAGTTGACCACTTGCTTGAGGAATAATTAAGTTTAATTTTTTATTTTTATGCTTAAAATATATTTCTCTTGTCTCTCCAAGCGATAAAGACGCTATCACAGGTTTTTTTCCAAGCTCTTTTTCATCATCAGAATGCAGCCCCATTGAATCATTTCCATCTCTGTATAAATTAGCTAGAACAGAATTAAATTTAAAAGATGTAATATTCTCAATTTTTTCTTTAATCTCTAGTAGTAAGTTATTCCAATTATGTCTTTGAAGTTTTTTTCCAGAATATGTGTATTCAATTTCGTTGTCCGCATACCAGGCTTGAAGTCTTGGTATTTGATGAGTTTTACCAAAGATTTTTATAAAACCTGTTTCCCAATTTAAATCATGCAGACATGATTCAAACCATAAATCTTTTTTTTCTTCTAATCTTTTATCTTGATATAAGTCAATTTCTAAATCTTCATATCCAGTTATTGCCTCTTTTTTAATCAAGGGTGCTCCCATTTCAGTAATAGTAAATAAGACTAATTTTTATTAGAATAACTTTATCTTAAACGTAGAAGGACTTCTAAAAAAGGGGTGAAATAAATGAATATTAGATTTGATGATCAGGTTGCAATCGTTACTGGAGCAGGCGGTGGATTAGGTAAAGAGCATGCATTAGGACTTGCAAGAAGAGGGGCTAAAGTAGTTGTTAACGATCTTGGTGGAGGTGTTGATGGAAGTGGTGCTAGTGATGCCGCAAAGGCTGTTGTTGACCAAATTATCTCTGAGGGTGGTGAGGCAATTGCTAATGGCGCTAGTGTCACTGATTTAGAAGCAGTTC
Source organism: uncultured SAR86 cluster bacterium (assembly GCA_902635645.1). Taxonomy (GTDB): domain Bacteria; phylum Pseudomonadota; class Gammaproteobacteria; order Magnimaribacterales; family D2472; genus SCGC-AAA076-P13. The sequence goes on along the minus strand of CACPON010000010.1, from coordinate 23,278 downwards.
AAGCTATGGTTAATGAAGCTAAAGAAAAATGGGGAAGAATAGATATTCTTGTAAATAATGCCGGAATATTAAGGGACAAAAGCTTTCATAAAGATACTATTGAGAGCTTTAATACTGTTATGGATGTTCACTTTCAAGGAACTTTGAATTGTACTCATACTGTGTACCCAATAATGCGAGAACAAGAGTTTGGAAGAATTATTTTTACTAGTTCATCTAGTGGGGTTTTTGGTAATTTTGGTCAAGCAAACTATGGATCTGCAAAAATGGCAATGGTTGGATTAATGAATACACTTAAATTAGAGGGACAAAAATATAATGTATTCACTAACTCTATTACTCCAGTAGCTTATACAAGAATGACAGAGGGATTAATACCTGAAGATTTTGGTAAAAATATGCAGCCAGAGCATGTAACACCTGCTGTTCTATATCTTGCTAGCAAAGATGCTCCTAATGGAGTTCTTATGGCTGCTGGTGCTGGAGTTTTTGCTCGTATATTTATACATGAAACCATGGGTATCAACCTTGGTACTGGTGAGGACATGACTCCAGAAAATATAGCTGCAAATTGGGATAAGGTTTCAGATATGGACGATGCTAGGCCGCTGCAAAACGGTGGTGAACAGACTCTAAAAATATTTGAATTAATTAATAAGGGCTAGCATTGAAGCTATATTCAAGCAAACTTGCTCCCAGTCCGCTCAAGGTTTTAATTTTCTTAAAAGAAAAGGGTATATTAGACCAAGTAGAGGTCATTGATCTTGATCTAGGAAAACTTGAACATAAAACTCCAGAGTATAAAGCTATAGCTCCTAATTCTAGAGTACCTGCTTTAAAGTTAGATGATGACACAATTATTTTAGAAACAACTGCTATATGCAGATATTTAGAATCTTTGTATCCTGAACCTAATTTATTTGGAGAAAACCCTATCGAGATCGCTTCTATAGAGATGTGGTACTCAAGGGTGACTTATGAGTTAGCAGTGCCTTTAATGCATGGTTTTCGGCACACTCACCCACATATGAGTCAAATGGAAAATCAAAATCAAGAATATGGCTTAGCACAAAGAGAACTAGCAGTTAAATCTTTAGATGTTTATGACAAAATTATTGCGAGTAGAGAATATATAGCAGGAGAAAGATTTACTTATGCAGATATTCAAATGGTAACCTCATTACAATTCTTGGTTAGGTTAAATAGGCTTGATATAAACGATTACGAAAACCTGAATGATTACATCAATCAGGTTTCCAGTAGATCTAGCTTTTCTGTATAGATTATTCCCAGTTTAGAGCGCCACCAACTTGGTACTCAGTAACTCTAGTTTCAAAGAAGTTCTTTTCTTTTCTTAAATCTATTATTTCTGACATCCATGGGAATGGATTACCAACACCTTTAAATTCTTCTTCTAAACCAATTTGTGTCAGTCTTCTATTCGCAATGAACTTTAGATACTCTTCCATCATTGCGGCATTCATTCCAAGAACTCCTCTAGGCATAGTATCTCTTGCATACATAATTTCTAGTTCTGTTCCTTCAAGGATCATTTGAGCAGCTTCAGCCTTCATCTCTTCATCCCATAAATGAGGATTTTCAATCTTAATTTGATTGATTACGTCTATACCAAAGTTAACATGCATAGATTCATCTCTTAAAATATATTGGAACTGTTCTGACGTTCCAGTCATTTTATTTCTTCGACCCATAGATAATATTTGAGTAAAACCACAATAGAAGAAGATTCCTTCTAGGACACAATAAAAGGCAATCAAGTTCTTAAGAAGCTGTTTATCAGTTTCCACAGTGCCTGTTTTAAATTCAGGATCTGATATTTCTTGAGTATATTTAAGACCCCATGCTGCTTTTCTCGAAACGCATGGTATTTCACGGTACATGTTGAATATTTCGCCTTCATCCATACCAAGTGATTCAATACAGTATTGATAAGCATGTGTATGAATAGCTTCTTCTAAGCTTTGTCTTAATATATATTGTCTACATTCAGGATTTGTTATTAATCTGTATAGTGCTAATACTAAGTTATTTGCAACAAGAGAGTCAGCTGTTGAGAAGAACCCTAAGTTTCTTTTTACGATTGTTCTTTCATCTTCTGTAAGGCCATCTTCAGATTTCCATAATACAATATCGTTTGTCATATTAATTTCTTGTGGCATCCAATGGTTGGCACTTCCGTCTAAATATTTTTGCCATGCCCAGTCATATTTAAATGGCACTAGTTGATTAAGATCAGCTTTACAGTTAATCATCATTTTGTCATCAACCTGAACCCTTGAGCCAGCCATTTCATCTAGTTCTTCAACGCCTGCGGCATCATCTAGATTTTTTATAGCCTCTCTTGCCAGTTGTGCACGAGATCCTTCTTCTATTTTGGTTGTATTTTCTTTTATTGGAGCTGCTGTATCTACTACTGGAGCAGGTTGTTCTTTTACAACTTGAGGTGTTTCTACTACAGGAGCACTAGCAGTTACTGCTGCGCTTGTGTTTGTTTCCTCTTTTCCATAATCATCCCAATTTAACATTTCGTTCTCCTATATTATTGACATGCCTCACAATCTGGATCATCCAGAGAGCATGCTGTAGGAACAGGGGCCGGTGCTCCTAGTTCCTGTGGTGCGGCTTGTGTTGCTTGCGCACTAACCGCGTTTAATTTTCCTTGTGCAACTGTTGATTTTTCAGTTGATGTTGCAGCTATTGATCTTAGGTAATAGGTAGTTTTAAGACCTGAATACCATGCCATTCTGTATGTAATATCAAGCTTTTTACCATCAGCATTTCCTATATATAAATTTAATGACTGAGCTTGATCTATCCATTTTTGCCTTCTGCTAGCTGATTCAACTATGTATCTAGGTTCAACCTCAAAAGCTGTTGAATATATGGTTTTAATTTCATCAGGTATTCTTGATATCTGTGAAAGACTACCTTCAAAATATTTGAGGTCATTAATCATGACGTCATCCCAAAGATTGAGCTCTTTCAACTTATTAACTAAATGCGGATTTACAATAGTAAACTCTCCTGAAAGGTTAGATTTTACATATAAGTTTTGATAAGTTGGTTCAACCGACTGTGTAACACCAGTAATATTTGATATCGTAGCAGTAGGAGCTATAGCCATAACATTTGAATTTCTCATTCCATCGGTCATAACTTTTTTTCTTAAAGATTCCCAATCCAGAGTTTCAGACTTATCAACATTTAAATACTCTGATCCTCTATTTTTTTCTAGTATCTCAAGCGAGTCTTTTGGCAATATGCCTTGACTCCATAGTGAACCTTCATAGGACTCATAACTTCCTCTTTCTTTTGCTAGTTCTGTTGAAGCATGAATAGCGTAATAACTAATTAATTCCATGCTTCTGTCTGCAAATTCAACAGCCTCATCGCTGCAATATGCAATATCTTGCATGTATAAAGTATCTTGAAAACCCATCATTCCAAGACCAATTGGCCTATGTTTTAAATTAGAATTTTTTGCTGTGTCTACAGAGTAATAATTTATATTGATTACGTTATCTAACATTCTTATAGCTGTTGAGACAGTTTGCTTTACTTTTTCTTCATCCAACTTTCCATCTTTCATATGTTGCGCTAAATTAACAGAACCAAGATTACAAACAGCAATTTCGTCTGCGCTCGTATTAAGAGTAATTTCAGTACAAAGGTTTGAAGAATGAACAACGCCTGCATGTTGTTGTGGTGATCTTAAATTACATGAATCTTTAAAAGTAATCCAAGGGTGACCTGTTTCGAAAAGCATTGTTAGCATTTTTCTCCATAGCTCTTTTGCAGGTACGGACTTAAATTGATCCATTTCTCCAGCTTGAGCTTTCTTTTCATATTCTTCATATTTTTCTTCGAATGCTTTGCCTATTAAGTCATGAAGGTCTGGTGTTTCACCTGGAGAAAAAAGAGTCCAGTTTTTATCTTCTTCAACTCTCTTCATAAATAAATCAGGAACCCAATTAGCAGTATTCATATCATGGGTTCTTCTTCTTTCATCGCCAGTGTTCTTTCTTAGTTCTAGGAATTCCTCAACATCTAAGTGCCATGTTTCAAGATAAGCACACATTGCTCCTTTTCTTTTTCCTCCTTGATTTACAGCTACAGCTGTATCATTAGCTACTTTTAAGAAGGGAACAACACCTTGGCTTTTTCCATTTGTTCCTTTGATATAGGAGTTCATGGCCCTAACTGATGTCCAATCGTTTCCAAGTCCGCCTGCCCATTTTGATAAAAGAGCATTATCTTTCATGGCTCCAAAAATACCATCAAGATCATCTGGAATTGTTGTTAAGTAGCAAGAAGACAATTGAGGTCTTTTTGTTCCAGAGTTAAATAGAGTTGGAGTTGAGCTCATATAATCAAAACTTGATAGGAGCTTATAGAATTCAATAGCTCTTTCTTCTCTATTTTCTTCCTCCACTGCTAAACCCATTGCAACTCTCATAAAAAAGACCTGAGGAAGCTCGTACCTAACATCATCACAATGAATGAAGTATCTATCGTATAGTGTTTGCAACCCTAAATAAGTGAATTGATTATCTCTAGTATGATCAATTGCTTTGCCTAAAGTGTCTAAATCAAATGTTTTTAGTTCTGGGTCTAAGATATCTAGCTCAATACCTTTATCTATATAAGCTAAAAATGCTTTTGGATAGTTTTCCTTCATTTGATCATAAGTTGATTCTTCAGCTACTTTTAAGAAGCCGAGTGCCTCACTTCTAATTTGATCCATAAGAATTCTTGCAGTGACATATGAGTAGTTTGGTTCTTTTTCCACTTTTGTTCTTGCAGACATAACTAAGCTTGTTCTCATGTCTGATATTGAAACTCCGTCATACAAGTTTTTTAATGCTTCTTCTAAAACTTCGTTCATTGAGACTTCTTCTAGCCCGTCACACGCATCATTAATTAATGCAGCAAGCTTATCTATATCAAGTGGTACCAGTGATCCATCTGCCTTTGTAATATTAATATCAGGCCTATTTGGTATATCAATTTCTGGTGTTTCTTTTTTTCTTTCTTGAGTACGACCAGCTCTGTATAGGATGTAGCTTTTTGCGACCTCTAGCTCTTCACTTCTCATTAATTGAAGTTCAACTTGATCTTGAATTTCTTCTATGTGAAGGGTTCCTCCAGAGGGCATTCTTCTTTCAAATACCTCAAGAACTCCAGATGAGATTGCGTTAACTTTCTTATGAATTCTTTCACTTGCAGCTGCATTTCCAGATTCTGTTGCCAGGAAGGCTTTTGTTATCGCAACTTTAATCTTGTCTTCTTCAAATGCAACGACTTTTCCATTTCTTTTTATAACTCTGAGCTTACCAGGTGCTGTTGCCTCAATCTCATTAGTTTCAACTTGTTGTTGGACGTCTATTGTTTTACTTGCTTCTTGTTGTATTTCCATCTTTAACCCTGTTTCCCTATTTTATTCGCCGTATCTTTTCCACTCACAAAGAGTTCTTTTTAATAAATTTTTGGAATAAGTCTGTGTGTCTGCAGTTACACTAACTTTTTGTTCCGCTACACTAATATTACTTGTTGTGGATAAAGAATCAAGTAAAAAAACACTATATATTGTGACAATTTCATTTTTTTTCACTATATAGTGTATGTAAGCTGTTTTTTTGCTGTTGGCAATCAGTTGATAAATTGTGGATAATTATGGTTATGGGAGATATTTTATGAGTAATTTTTTAGCAATAGACCAAGGAACAACAAGTTCAAGAGCAATAGTTTTTAATTCACAACTTAATGCAATTACAGACTCTCAAGAGGAATACTCTTTGTCTTATCCAAATGACGGTTGGGTTGAAGCTGACCCCGCTGACATATTAAACACTGTTAAAAATACTATTAGTGATGTTCTAAAAAAAGAGAATGCTATAACAGCTTGTGGAATAACCAATCAAAGAGAGTCTACTGTTGTTTGGTCTCGAGAAACAGATGAACCAATTTATCCAGCCATAATCTGGCAAGACAGACGTACTCATGAGTTTTGCAAAGAACTTAAGGATAGTGGCCACGAAAAAATGGTAAGAGAAAAAACAGGGCTTGTCATAGATCCATATTTTTCTGCTACTAAAATTAAATGGATTCTTGATAATGTGACTGGCGCAAGAGAGCTTGCTAATAATGGTAAGTTAATGTTTGGTACGATTGACTCCTACTTGATATATAAGCTGACAAAAGAAAAAGACCATTATACAGATGTAACCAATGCATCTAGAACCATGCTATTTAATATCAATGAGATGAAATGGGATAAAGATTTATTAGATTTATTTGATATACCTATTTCTATGATGCCATCTGTTCAATCATGTAATGCAAATTTTGGTACTTTATCTGTGGATAATAAAAACATAAGCATTAAAGGTGTTATAGGCGATCAACAGGCAGCACTAGTTGGACAAAATTGTTTTACCTACGGTGACATGAAGTCTACTTATGGAACGGGCTGTTTTTTAATGGTAAACACCAAAAAAAATATAATAACTCTAGATGAGGGACTACTAACAACTGTTGGATACCAATTAAATAACGAAATTAGTTATGCAATTGAAGGAAGTATTTATTCCTGCGGAAATATTATTCAGTGGCTTAGAGATAAAATGAAATTTTTTACAAATGCTAGAGATAGCGAATCTTTTTTAAACAGCGATGGTAATTCTAAAAATGTTCATTTCTTACCTGCGTTTAATGGATTAGGGGCTCCGTACTGGAATTCAGATATTAGAGGTGGCTTTTACGGTATAACCCAAGATTCTGATAATAATGACTTGATAACAGCAGCGTTTAAATCTATTTGTTACCAAACTAGAGATATAACAGACTTACTTATGAAAAATAATATTAAAATAAACTCACTACTAGTTGATGGCGGCATGACAGCAAATAAAACTTTTTGTCAGTTATTATCCAATACACTTCAAAAAAATATCTCTAAACCAGAAAACATTGAATCAACAGCTCTTGGAGCATGTATTGTCTCTCAAATAGCTGAAGGTTTATCCATCGAAGACATTAAGCCAAGACTTGAAAATATATATAAACCTGATGGAAGCTCTGAAGATTTTTATAACAGCGACTATTCGTCTTGGAAAAAGTATATAGAAACAACTATATCTAATATTAAGCAATAAATTATCTTATAAAATAAATTTTTTTATATATAATCTTGTGTTTTAAAAACATAACTTTTCTTTTTCAATGTTTACATACAAAATTTTTAATAATATTGCTCAAGATGGCATTGATATATTCGACGCCAATGACTTTCATATTGATGAAATTGATCCCGATTCACTTATATTAAGAAGTCAGCTGCTTACAGATGCTGATTTTAACCAATCTTTAAAATGCATTGGCAGAGCTGGAGCTGGAACAAATAACATCCCAGTTGATATTGCAACGGACAATGGAATAGTTGTTTTCAATACACCAGGAGCTAATGCAAATGCAGTAAAAGAACTTGTAGTTTGCGGAATGCTTCTCTCATCAAGAGGAATAATCCAAGGTAATTTGTATTCAAAGACATTATCTGGTCAAGATACATCAGAGCTTAATAAATCTATGGAATCCCAGAAAAAGAACTTCAAAGGTAATGAGCTTAAAGGCAAAACCCTAGGAATTATAGGACTTGGTGCAATTGGTTCATTGCTTGCACAAACAGCTGAAGTCATGGGTATGAAAATAATAGGATATGACCCATATATATCAATTGATGCAGCATGGAGACTCCCTAAAGATGTAGAAAAAGCAGATTCTATGGAATACCTTTTAAATAATTCTGACTATATTTCAATTCATGTTCCACTTGTTGATGAAACAAAGGATTTAATCTCAAAAAAATCTTTAAAACATTTTAAAAAAGGAGCAAAGTTAATCAATTTATCTAGAGGCGGTATTGTTAACAATGAAGATATCATCGAGGCTCTTGATACAAAAATTATTGATAAATTTGTAACAGATTTTCCTACACCAGAGTTAGTAACAAGATCTAATGATTTTCATGACGTTATCCTATTACCCCATCTTGGAGCAAGCACAAAAGAAGCTGAAATTAATTGTGCTGTTATGGCAGCCGAACAAATATCAAATTTTTTGAAAGATGGAGTTATTGTTAATTCTGTAAATTTTCCATCAATAAAGTTGGGAAGAAAGACAGAATATAGAATGGTCATTATTAATAAAAATGAACCAGGAATGATTGGTAAAATCACAGATGAGATTGGTTACAAAAATATTAATATTGCTGACATGACACACAAGAGTAGAGACGCAATCGGTATCAATTTAATAGATTTAGAAGATAAGCCATCACAAGAACTAATAGAAAATATTAAAAATATTGACCACGTTATTAACGTTAGACTCTGTAGTAATTTGTGAGCAAATAACTTAATTTAATATCAACTTCTGTCGTTTTTAATTTTTGTAAACAATTAACATATATTAACACTTGTCAACAAGACAAATTAATGATATTGGGGCACTTGATAAGTTTACTTTACATCGACAATATTTTTTATAAATATTTCATAAGTTACTGATATGCGGTTATTTATATAATAATTGTATAAATTTTGTTCAACTTTAATAAAACCTTTAAATATAAGGCTTTGTTATGGTATAAATAAAGTTATCCATAACTTTATCCACAGTTTCTGTGGATAAAAATTTTGATAAAAATGCAACAAATTAAATCACTAAATAAAATACCAAATGATTGGGATTATGAACTCAGAAAGAATGGAATTTCATTCAACCTATTTGAACCAATAAATAAACTTTTATCATTTCAACAAGCGGGCAAAGAAATATATCCTGCCTTACAGGATATCTATAAGGCTTTTAAATTGTGCAGTTTTTCAAATACAAAAGTAGTTATATTTGGGCAAGATCCATATCACCAACCAGGCTTAGCAAACGGTCTTGCATTTGCAGTAAACAAGGGCAACAAAATCCCTAGTTCTTTAAAAAATATTTATAAAGAAATCCAGGATGATATAGGAGACTGTATTCATAGTTCAGGCAATCTTGAGCAGTGGGCAGCTCAAGGTGTGCTTTTGTTAAATTCTTCATTGACCGTAAATAAGTCTGAAGCTGGGTCTCATAAAAATATTGGTTGGAATATTTTAGTAGATTCCGTTATTGATCTTCTTAATATAAAAGGGGGAGTTATTTTTCTTTTGTGGGGCAGAGATGCTCAAGAAAAAGAAAAACTCATAGATAAAAATGTTAATCACATACTCAAATCATCTCATCCTTCTCCACTATCTTCATATAGGGGTTTTTTTGGGTGTAAACATTTTTCATTAACTAATGAACTTCTTATAAAAAATAAAAAGCAACCTATCTTATGGTAGTTCTAGATAATTACTACGCTTGGGTTGTTTGAAGAAAACTCATCAAGAAAATCTCTTTTTATTAAGCTACTAAAAATATAAAGGTCTTTATATCTTACAATTTCACCAATAACTTTAAAATTTTTGTTTTCTTTAATGGCTTCTGTAGAAATTATGGTTACGAATTTTCTTCTATCAACACCAAGATATTTCATCCTAGCAATAATTTCTTGGCCTCTAAAGCAACCTTTATCAAAAGCAACCCTATTTTTATCATAATTTATCTCTAAGGGCCTGTACTTACCAATATCATTAAGGTTCAAATCAATATTTAGTGCTAGTTTATTGGCAACAACCCAATCATTCATCAATAGAGATTGATCATTAACATGAATTTCTTTTTCTAATGAAACTGAAAGTGAGAATATATCATTTGAAAAAAATGCTTTTTCATTTTTATCTTGTGTTATATGACCATGCACAAAACCATCTTCAACAGAGAAGGTAGCACCAAAAAATTTTGCAAATGGACTTAACTCATCGATAAATATATTTACAAGAGTTTCATCTATTAATATTTTGTAGTTTTTTGACTTATGAATAATAAATCCGGCCATTACCTCACCTTTTTGATTGCATATAGATGAGAGCTGGTAGTTTTCATTGCCCAATAGCGTTACATCAGAAGTTATCTGTCCTTGAAGTAAATTCTCTACTTTATCAATATCACCATGAACAGAAATTATTTTTATAGCTTCTAAATATATTGAGCCAAATGATATTAATTTTTTTTGTATATCTATTTTCTTGTAAAATTGTTTAACAACCCAATATTTTAACTAATGAATACAGAAATAAACAGAATCTCATGGAAATGCAGAAGAGGAATGCGAGAAATAGATTTACTGCTAAGAGAGTTCTCAAATACTATGCTAAGCTCACTTGATGAATGTTCTATAAACATTTTTGATCAAGTTCTTGATTATGATGATCAAAAGCTGTTTGATTATATTTTTAAAAATGAAAGTCTAGGCAATGAAACCCATGAAGATTTCATTAATAAATATCTTAAAAAATTTAATAAGCAGGGAAACTTTTAACTATTTTGCTTGTCTGATGTGAAAAGGAACTTAAATTGATGAAAAAAGACTCAACTATTGAAGATTCCTTATTAATTAAAAAGGCCCAAGATGGTAACGAAGGAGCATTTAATTTTTTAATGACTAAATATTATCCGAGAGTATATGCATCTCTATATTCATTTACCAAGTCAAAAGAGGATTCAGAAGACCTTGCTCAGCAAACATTTATAAAAGTATGGCAACAAATTGCTACTTTTAGAGGAGATAGCGCATTTTTTACATGGGTTTATAGAATAGCTATTAATCTAGCAAAAAATCATTTTGTTAGTTCCTCGTATAAAAAAGATAAGATAAATATTTCAACAAGTGATACTGATTTTGACATTCCTTCTTATACGAACCCAGAACAGGACTTAATGCATGATGAGTCCTTGGGTAAAATAAAAAAATATGTTGATAAATTACCGGAAGCACTAAAGACTGCATTTACACTAAGAGAGTCCGAAGGCAAGAGTTATGAGGAAATATCTACAATTACTGAAACACCAATAGGAACTGTTAGATCAAGAATATTTAGAGCGCGAGAAAATATTCTTACATACATATCGGAGGATCTATTAGATGGATAACATAGAAGAAAAAATATCAGCTCTATACGATGGAGAGCTTAGCGATACAGAAGCCGATGAAGTGTTGATGATGATAGGGAATGATATTAACTTACAAAATAAAATATCAAAATATGCATTGATGTCATCTGCGATGAGGCAACAAAAAAATAATATTCAATCAATTACATCTAGTAGGAGAAGTAAAAAATTCAATTTTTGGTTTTCTAACTCAATTACCGCTGCTGCTGCAGTGCTTATTACTTTTTTTGCCATCAACCAATTTGATTTAAATCGTATGGGAGAGGATTTATCTGCTAAAAATCAGATAAACATTGCTGTTAATAGTAAAGAAGCTAAAGACACAGCAAGCAGAGCAGAAGAAAATCTTGTAGACCACGTTTTGCAAGTAATTAACAATCAACAAAATGATAATATGACATCATATAATGTTGATTTAAGAAATGTTGGCTACACAAGAAATAGCCCAAACAGCAGAACATACAATAAAGGCAATAAAAACTTTGTATTACATATTGAAAAAAAGAATTTAGGCATTAAAAAAGTTAGAAACTGGCAGCATAAAGATAAAATGATATATGTTGTTCCAATGCAAGATGGTAGAGTTTTGACCTTGTATGGAAATATTGATCAAAAATCTGCTCTAGAAATAGCTAATTCGATAAATATCAAATAACCAAAAGACAACGAACATGAAAAACTATCATAAATTATTAACTCTATTTACATGTAACATTCTTATATGTGCAAATTTATTTGCTGCATTGCCTGAAAATATTTCTGAACTTGTAGAAGATTCAGCCCCAGCCGTAGTAAATATCACATCAAAAAAAGAAGTTTCTCAAAGGCAGTCATTTGGCTATGGTGGTATTCCAGATGAAATGCTTGAAAGATTTGGCATACCTAGACAGTTTCGTGAAATGCCTCAAGAAAAAAGGGAAGCTACATCATACGGCTCAGGCTTTATATTAAAAGATAACTATATATTAACTAATTATCACGTTGTTGAGGATGCAACTGAAGTTATTGTTTCATTGTCAGATAGAAGAGAGTTTGTTGCTGAAATTGTGGGCGTTGATCCTCTTTCAGATTTAGCCTTATTAACTGTTGAGGGAAAAAATTTGCCAGAAGTTACTGCAGGAGATAGTGATAAGTTAAAAGTCGGTGATTGGGTTGTCGCAATTGGCTCACCTTTTAGTTTTGATTTTTCAGTTACCGCTGGGATTGTTAGTGCTAAAGGTAGAAGTATACAAAACAATAATATTGGAAACTATGTTCCTTTTTTACAAACAGATGTTGCGATTAATCCTGGTAATTCAGGCGGGCCTTTGTTTGACTTAGATGGAAAAGTTGTTGGTATTAATTCTCAAATTTACTCAAGAAGTGGAGGGTATCAAGGTTTAGCTTTTGCAATTCCAATAAATGTAGCAATTGACGTTGCTGAACAAATTATTGAAAAAGGTGAGGTTTCAAGAGGATACCTTGGTGTAAGAATGAGTGAAGTTGATAGTGATCTAGCTGAAGCCCTTGGTATGAAGAAGCCATACGGAGCCCTCATAAATGATGTTGAAGAAGGTGAGTCTGCAGATAATGCTGGATTACTACCAGGCGATGTAATAATTGAGTTTGATAATAAAGAAATAAAGTTTAGTTCTGACTTGCCTCATGTTGTAGGCCAGATTCAGCCCGAATCCAAAGCAAAGGGTAAAATAATTCGAGATGGCAAAGAAATTGAACTGAAATTTACTCTAGGTGAATTACCAGTTAATCAAGACTCATTTATACCAGCAAAATCTCAGGGATCAGCCGATCCAATAGGAATAAAGGTAGCAGAGATTGATAGAGATAACCCTTCAATGGCAAATTTACCTGATGGGGTAGTCGTATCAAGAGTGAACCCAGGATCGCCTGCATCCGGCAAGGTTATGAGGGGTGACTTAATAACAATGATTCAATACAAAGGTAGCAAATATCAGGTGTTTGATGTTGAATCTTATGAAGAATCTATAGAAAACTTTTCTTCTGGAGATAAAATAGCTCTTCACCTTAATAGAAATGGAAGTCGGATAATTAGATCAATTACGATTAATTAAAAGATAATAAGTCCTTGATACTCCTATATTTGTAATATTGGCTGTAAAATAGCAGCACTTTATGAAAAATATTAGAAATTTCTCAGTCATTGCCCATATTGATCATGGTAAATCGACCTTGTCTGATAGATTGATTGAATATTGCGGGGGACTGTCAGCTAGAGAGATGTCAGAACAGATTCTTGATTCAATGGATATTGAAAGAGAAAGAGGAATCACCATTAAGGCTCAAGCTGTAACCTTAGAATATAAAAAAGACGACATTAGTTATTTATTAAATTTTATTGATACTCCTGGTCATGTTGATTTTTCATATGAAGTATCTAGATCATTATCGGCATGTGAAGGTGCTTTACTTGTTGTAGATGGATCTCAAGGAGTTGAGGCTCAAACATTAGCAAATTGTTATACAGCAGTTGATCAGGGGTTAGAAGTGGTACCTGTTATTAACAAAATCGATTTACCTCAATCAGAGCCTGAGAGAGTTAAAAAAGAAATTGAAGATATGATTGGTATTAATGCAGTCTCAGCACCTCTTGTAAGTGCAAAAACTGGAGCAGGTATTGAGGATTTACTAGATATGCTTGTTACAGATATTCCTTCACCAGATGGAAGCTCAACTGAGCCATTACAAGCATTAATAGTTGATTCATGGTTTGATTCTTATTTAGGTGTTGTGTCACTAATTAGAATAAAAAATGGTTCAATTAAGACTGGTCAAAAATTTAAAATTCATTCAACAGGACAATCTCATAATGTAGATGAATTAGGAATATTTTCACCCAAAAAGATTAAAAAAGATTTTTTATCAGCTGGTGAAGTGGGTTATTTGGTTGCTGGTATAAAAAATATTAAAGGTGCTCCCGTTGGAGATACTATTCTTGAGGCAGGCGACGAAATTACTCAACCTCTACCTGGTTTCAAAAAGGTTAATCCAAAAGTGTTTGCATCAATGTTCACTGTTAATTCTGATGATTACGAAAGGTTCAGAGATGCTCTTTCTAAACTTATATTAAATGACTCATCTCTTATTTATGAACCAGAAGTTTCAGATGCTCTTGGATTTGGATTTAGATGTGGCTTTCTTGGAACTCTTCATATGGAAGTTATAAGAGAAAGGCTAGAAAGAGAATATGATCTAGATCTTATATCTACTGCTCCATCTGTTGAATATGAAGTATTAAAAACAGATGGTGAAGTTATAAAAATTGATAATCCATCTCAACTACCTGTTCCAAATGATATTGAGGAGATTAGAGAGCCAATTGTTAATACCACTATCTTGACTCCCAATGAATATGTTGGGAATGTTATCACTCTTTGCACTGGTAAAAGAGGTGTACAAAAAGATATGACTTATTTTGGAAATCAAGTTTCTATTGTTTTTGAAATGCCTTTATCATCAGTGATAGTGGACTTCTTTGATCAAATAAAATCATCTACTAAGGGCTTTGCATCAATTGAATACTCTTTGATTGGATTTTTTAAGTCAGAATTAACCAAAATAGACATATTGATTAATAATCAAAAAATAGATGCTTTATCTATGATTGTTCATAAATCTTTTTCAACTCAAAAAGCTAGAGAAATTGCTGCAAATCTTCAAAAGCTTATACCAAGACAAATGTTTGATGTGCCAATTCAAGTAGCTCTTGGATCTAAAATTATCTCTAGAGAGACTGTAAAAGCTTTAAGAAAGAATGTTACAGCTAAATGTTATGGTGGCGATATTACTAGGAAAAAGAAACTGCTTGAAAAACAAAAAGATGGAAAGAAAAAAATGAAACAATTCGGCAAAGTATCAATACCACAAGATGCCTTCTTAAATTATTTTAAATCTGGAGAATAAATTGATATCAGACCCAATTTTTATAATTTCAATGATTGGAATGGCTGCTGTGCTTGTCGCATGGATTATTAGCGAAACAAAAGAAAGCTATAAAGATAATTTTGTAGCAAATAACTCATCTATGTTATCAACAATTTTTGGCTTAATGATGCTTTACAGCATCTTCATTAATGCAGGCGATTTAAGTATTGTTCTTTTAGTAGGTTCAGTTATTTCTCTTTTAGTGCTTTTAGTGGGCTTTTTTCTTCAAAATAATGAAATTATTTCTTCTTCGAGAGGATATTTTATTCCCATATTTCTCATATTTATCTTGAGAACTTTTATTTATGAACCATATCAAATTCCCTCAGGCTCAATGATGCCTGGTCTAAAAGTGGGAGATTTTTTATTGGTCGATAAAAACTCTTATGGATATAAAATTAATAGAATAGGCAATCCATTATCATCTCAAAGCGACCCACAATATGGTGATGTTGTGGTGTTTGTTCCTCAACATAATCCAGTGCCTTATGTAAAAAGGCTAATTGGTATGCCTGGAGATAAAATTAGAATTATTAATAAACAAGTTTATGTAAACGATAAGCCAATTAAGAAAACATTTTACAAAACAAAAGAAGAGCAAATCACTAAAAGGTATAGAGATCTATCAGGAAAAATTACATCAAAAGAATCTAATGTACTTGTTGATTATTATTATGAAGAACATGGAAATAGGAAGTTTTTAACCAGAAACATTCGTGGTGAAAACATTCAGTATCCCTCTGAATGGACTGTACCTAGCGGGAATTATTTTGTAATGGGAGATAACAGAGATAACTCAAATGATAGTACAAAAGATGTTGGGTTTGTTCCGAGAGAAAATTTCTTTGGGGAAGCTAGTTATCTTTTTATGACTTGGGAGTGTTGGACATGTCTTCCATATTTCTCAAGAGTTGGCACAATTAATTAATGTCTTATAAAGATCTTCAAAATCGATTGGGTTATAGATTCAAGGATGAAGCACTTATCGAACTAGCTTTAACACATAAAAGTTTTAGCAATATTTCAAACAATGAAAGACTTGAATTTTTAGGAGATTCAATTCTTAATTCTATTATTTCAGAATATCTTTTCAATAAATTTAATAACCAAAAAGAAGGCCTGTTAACAAGAATGAGAGCCTATCTTGTTAAAGCCGAAACCTTAACAATTAAAGCAGAGGAGCTATCTTTAGAAAAAGTTGTAAAACTATCTAAGGGTACTGCAAATTTATCCAAAGAACGAAAAAATTCAATTTTAGAAGGCGCATTTGAAGCAGTTATAGGAGCAATCTTTATCGATGGTGGTTGGGATGCTGCGAAAGACATTACTTTAAAAGTTTTTAATAAAAATTTAGCAGCATTATCTGAAGATATGACTTTTAAGGATGCAAAAACAGAATTGCAAGAATTGTTTCAATCTCTAAAAAGCGATCTACCAAAATATATCAGTGAAGACATTGGTAAGGGTAAATTTTCATGTGCAGTCAATTACAAAGATATGGTATTTGAATCTACAGGTACATCAAAAAGAATAGCTGAAACAAATGTGGCAATGAAGCTTTTAGCACATATAAAACAGAATGATGCCTAAAAGCTACTGCGGATACATCTCTATCATTGGAAAGCCCAATGTAGGAAAGTCTACAATTCTTAATCATATATTAGGAAAGAAAATATCTATTACTTCAAGAAAATCTCAAACTACTAGAAATAATATTTTGGGAATTAAGACCGAAGGTAATAAGCAGATGATATATGCAGATACTCCAGGTATGCATATTAAATCACCTAAGGTTATGAACAAGGTATTAAATCGCTCTGCTGAAAGTTTAATGGAAGATTCAGATATTATTCTTTTTGTTATTCAGAGATTAACGCTTGATGAGCAAGATTTATCAGTACTTAAGAAACTTAAACAAATTGATACAAAAGTTATATGTGTTGTAAACAAAGTTGATCAAGTTACAGATAAAAATAAATTACTCCCACTTATAGATAGACTCTCAAATGAATATAATTTTCTAGACATCATACCAATATCAGCAATTAATAATGACGGTATCCATGAATTAGAAAATCTTATAAAAAAATATCTCCCAGAAAACGAACATTTATATGATAAAAATGCAGAATCTAGCTCCCATAAAGACATGTTTATGATTTCTGAACTTATTCGAGAAAAAATTATTAGAATGCTTGGTGACGAGTTGCCTCATGATACATTTGTGCAAGTTGAATTATTTGAAGACGAGGAAGCACTTATTAAAATTCATGCAGTTATATTTGTAGCTAGAAATAGCCAAAAGCAGATAGTTATTGGAAAAAATGGAAATACATTAAAAAAAATTGGGAAACAGGCCAGAATTGAGATCGAAGAGTACTTTAATAAAAAAGTTTTTTTAAAAACCTGGGTAAAGGTTAAAAAGAATTGGAATACAGATTCTGATTATCTTCATAGCCTAGGAGTTGGCGGTAGCTATGACTAATAACGACTGGGATGAATGTTTTCTTTTACATCATAGACCGCATGGTGAGACGAGCTTAATTGTAGATGTATTTACAAAAAAAAATGGAAAAATGTCATTCATTGCTAAGGGAGCTAAAAAACCTAAGTCAAAATTTTTTGGCTATTTAACTCCATTTACTAAATTAAAGATCACATACACAGGAAGGTCTGAGCTAAAAACATTAACAAATATAGACAGAGACTTTTCAGAATCAACAAATAGTCTTTCAAAAACAAGTTATAGTCTTCTTTATATTAATGAGTTGTTAATAAGGCTTCTTCCAAAAGATGCAGTGCATGAAGATTTATTTCAGTTATATGAAAGTTTTTTAGAAAAAATTCATTCAGGAGAAAATATCGAACTTACCTTAAGAAGCTTTGAATTGGATATGCTTGAAATGCTGGGCTATGGATTAGATTTTGAAAATGAAATAGATAAAAACCAATCAATTGATGCTAATAAGAATTATTCATTTATTCCAGAAAGAGGTTTTAGAGAGTCAAAAAACTCTAATTTTTCAGGAAAAGATATTATAAACATACGTATAAGAAACCTTTCAGAAGTTTCAAAAAAACACCTTAAGCATATTACTCAAGAGGCTATACATTTTTGTTTAGACGGAAGAAATTTATCAAGTAGAGAAATTTTCAGGAGAATCAAACAATGATTTTTGGTATAGGAACAGACATAGTAAAGATTTCTAGAATTGAGGAGATGAAATCCTTATCAAGATTTACAGAGAAAATATTATCACCTGAAGAGCATAAGATAGCTTCATCGTATAATGATGAAAAACTAATTAAATTTCTAGCAAAACAATTTGCAGGAAAAGAAGCTATCTCAAAAGCTTTTGGAACTGGAATAAGAAAACCAATCTTATTTAAGGATATTGAGATCTTAAGGGATGAAAATGGTAAGCCATTATTAAATCCATTAGGTGGAGTAAAAAAAACTATGATTAACTTGGGTATATCTAAGTCTCATGTTAGTCTTGCAGACGAAAATGATTACGCAATAGCATTTGCTATATTAGAGTTATGAAAAATATTATTTTGTTAGGCCCTCCAGGTGCAGGAAAGGGTACACAAGCTGATTTAATTTGTGAACTATGCAATATTCCTAAAATTAGTACTGGCGACATGCTGAGAGAGGCTGTTGCTTCAGGGAGTGATTTTGGAAAAAAAGTTTCAAATATTCTTGATACAGGTGGCCTGGTCTCAGATGAAATAATAGGCGAGCTAATTAAAAATCGATTAACACAATCTGATTGTATTAATGGCTCTTTATTTGATGGAGTCCCAAGGACCTTAGGTCAAGCAGCAGAGCTAAAGAATATGGGAATTAACTTTACACATGTGATTGAGATTCAGGTAGATGATGAAGTTATTGTTAAAAGAATGTCTGGAAGAAGAGTTCATCCAGGGTCAGGTAAAAACTATCATATTGACTTTAATCCTCCACAAATAGAAGGAAAAGACGATGAAACTGGTGAACCTTTAATTCAAAGAGAGGATGATAAACCCGAAACAGTTCTTAAAAGATTAGCCGTATATCATGATCAAACAAAACCTTTATCAGATTTTTATTCAAATCAAGCTCTTGAGAGTGATTTAAAATATATTACAGTTGATGGATCACAGTCTGTAAATGATGTTTTTAATTTTATATCTAATCAAATATAAACTTGATGAATGTTATAGCTATACAGAGTTCTGGAAATCAAACTTCTCTATGTGCAATCATTAAAGATGATGTCGTTCAGTATTCCATTAAACATGAAAGAAAAGAAAGACCAAATTGGTCAGAAATGCTTTCAAGCATAGGGCTTGATTCTTTTTTTACGCTAGAAGAGATCGATATTTTTGCATATGCAAATAATTCAAACTCATACACAGCCACACGAAGCATTGCAGCTTATTTGAAAGGAATTACTTCGGCTATTAGCAAACCTCTAATTGTTATCAACTCAGATGATGTTGATAACTTAGATTCTGATGCGGTAGCTAAAAAAGCTTTAGAGATGTATCAAGATTCAAAAAATAACTCAAATTCGTTTAAACCAGATACCGCAAACCCTATTTATTCATCAATACCTCAATACAAAAAAGTAAATGAATGAAGTTCTTCTAAGCTTTCTTTTAGGTTTAATACAAGGGTTAACAGAATTCTTACCAATTTCAAGCTCGGCACATTTATTATTTCCAGCCTTATTATTCGGAACAGATGATCTTGGATTAGCATTTGATATAGCTGTTCATGCTGGAACACTGGTTGCTGTAATATATTTTTTCAGAACTGAAATTAAACTTATGATTAAGTCTTTAATTTCTAGAAATAATAATTTAAATGACAACAGAAAACTTACATATTTATTAATAATTGCAACTATTCCAATTGTCATCGCAGGTCTACTTGGGACAGATTTTATAGAATCAAATAGAAATAGTATTGCTAGCATTGCATACATGAATCTTTTATTTGCTGGCTTTTTGCTTTTTGCATACAAATATAGCGCTTCATCTAAAAGCTTAATTGAGCTAACAATTGCTGGTGCTATTTTTATAGGTATATTTCAGGTTTTTGCCTTATTACCAGGAGCATCAAGATCAGGGACAGCAATGACGGCTGCTTTATTAATTGGATTAAATTTAAAAGACTCATCAAAATTTGCTTTTTTATTGGCAATACCAACTATTTTTGGTGCACTAGTTTTTTTAATTGGGGATGTGGCTCTATATGAAACTAAATTTAATATCATCTCTTTGGTTGTTGGTTTTTTAACTTCATGTATTGTTGCTTTTTTTACTATTAAGTATTTTCTAATTTTTGTTGAAAAAGTTGGCATGTATCCATTTGTAATTTATAGGATTTTATTGGGAGTTCTGTTACTTGCTCTAATATGAATTTACCAATTTACATTGATAAGAAAATCTATGTAG
The DNA here is from genome assembly GCA_902635645.1 of uncultured SAR86 cluster bacterium. Classification (GTDB taxonomy): domain Bacteria; phylum Pseudomonadota; class Gammaproteobacteria; order Magnimaribacterales; family D2472; genus SCGC-AAA076-P13. The sequence continues at coordinate 2,779 of CACPON010000010.1, read as the reverse complement.
ATTATTTAATTAATGTTTTAGGTGTTCCTGAAGCAAATATAGTAAATATATATCCTGAACAACCATCATTTTTTATATACAAAGAAAACGGATTACATTTTGTTATTAACTCATCACAAAAAAAATTAATTCATATAGATTTTTTAAAAGGGCAAATGGGGTGGAGACTGAAAAGAACAGATCATGAAACTCTTTTAAAGAAAGCATTAGGTAAAAAAAAAGATAATTTAACAATATTTGATGGAACTGCAGGTTTTTTATCAGATACCCTCATTTTTCTAGCCTTAGGTCACAAAGTAATTGCTTGTGAGCAAAGCAGTATTTTATTTATGTTATTAAATGATGCTATTAATAGAGCAAGAGAGGAATTAATTTTTTTAAAAAATTTAGATTTAGTTTATGGAAATGCTGTCGATATATACAAAAATAAGAGAAATATTGATCTGATTTATCTAGACCCAATGTATCCTGATAGCAAGAAAAACACTGCTAGAGCAGGTAGTATGAATGATATAAAAAGTATTCTTAAAATTGAGGCAATCAAAAATCTAGAAGATCAAATATTTTTTGACTTTAAAAAACAAGAATTTAAAAAGATTGTCTTAAAAAGACCAATTAAATCAAAGATAATAGATACTAACTTAAACTATCAAGTTAAAGGTAAGTCAACAAGATTTGATGTATATATATAAGGAGATGAAATGAACCCTTTTACAATGATGAAAGATGCTAAAAATATGGAAAAGATGATGAAGCCAGCGCTAGAAAAATTTATGAAGGAAGCAGGTTTTATAAAAAAAGACGAAATCGAACCCTTAAAAAGAAGGATTGCTGAATTAGAGTCTGAGGTATCTAAATTAAAAAGTTAAAAGAAGAAGAGATTTCTAGAATCATTGAAATGGCATGGGAGGATAGAACTCCTTTTGATGCTATTAAAGCTACTTTTGGCCTTAATCAGAATCAGGTTGAAGATTTAATGAGAAAAAATTTAAAAAAGGGTAGTTATACTCTTTGGAGAAAGAGGGCAAGAGGAAGAAAAACTAAACACTTGGGTTTAAGAGATTTTGAAGTTGGAAGACATCATTCATATGACCAAAACAAACTTAAAAGCTAATCATATTAGAATTGAAAATCTTTATAAATCTATGTTTTCAGAGGTTCAGAACACATCTATTGATTTAAAAGATGACAGAGTAGAAATCATGCATTTAGATGAAGAAAATCAAGATTCAGCTAACATTGAACTTTCTGAAACTAAATCTGGCTATATTATCAGCTACTGGGATGGCTATTCTTTATCAGAAAATGAAGAATCTGGTGATTTAACAAAGGCCTTAAAAATCTTTAAAAGATATGCAAAAAAAATGGCTAAAAATTTAAAAAGATTTAGCCATTAATTTAATTAGTAATAGTTATACTTCCACCCATACCTGAATGTAAAGAACAATAATAATATAGGTTTGTTGGAGTATTTGATGTTACTTCAATAATTGTAACACCGCTTGATTTTGTTACTCCATTCATATACTCGTTGCCTCCATCATGGGTTCCATTGGAAGTTTGGGAGAACCTAAATGGGTGTGAGCTTGAATGATTAAATGTATATGTTGTTCCAACCTTAAGCTCTAAGGATTTCTTTTGAACACCATCAATAACATAAACATTTCCTGATCCATTATCATTAGGTTCAACCGATACTGTAATAGTTTCTGATAACTGTGTAGTTGGAATTGATTCAAATGTTAGGCTGTCAAGATAATCTTTACCAGGATTAACTAGAACACCATTAATAGTACCGTTAAATAGTTGGTGTGCAAGTGGAGTGTTTGATTCCATTTGAGATGGGTTCTCGATTGTCCATTCAGGTGATGAATCTTGAGCATAAGAAGATTTTAGATCCCAGCCAGTTAGTATCATCCAGTAAGCAAACTCCTGGGCAATTATTCTCTTATAAGCGGTTGGATCTGATTCTGCCAGATCTCCATAGTTGCCTGAAGGATCGTAATACCCTCCATTGATGGCCTCATTCATAGCAAGGACTAGCTCGGATGTATCATTCTCATAGCTCCAAGAATTAAAAGTTAAATCATAAATAAGTGTGATGGTATGAAGGAGGTGCTCAATAATCCCATTCAACTGAGAAGAATTATTTTGTTCATCTGTGGATGAATTAGAAGTTACCTCCCAAATAAAATCTACAACAGCATTATTATCATTTATATTATCCCATCCTGGATAATTTTCTTCATTTAGTGTCGGGTTATAACTGTCGAATGAAGTTGAACCAACTCTTTGTAAAGCCTTGTATTGTTCAAAGTTGCTTAAAAGAGAATTTCTATCTGTATCATTGGTAGCATCATTTTTGGCAAGCATAAGATTTGCAATATTTCCTATATTAGTCATAAATGAGTCTGTTACATCTGGTAAACCAGCTACCACTAAACCATATGCATTCAAGTGCTTATCATAAGGATTGTAAGTATCATCTTTAACTAAATTTCCATCCCAAGCTGAATATGTTTCATCGTCAGATGTATCATTGGTAACTGTAATTTCAAAGTTTGCATTTGCACTTAAGTATCCATCAGAAACCGTAACTGTTATTTTATAGATATTATTAGTATCTGCATCAGATGGATTTTCAAAGTCTGGCGCAGTATTGAAAGTTACAACACCTTGATTAGAAATTGAAAGCAAACTAGCGTCATCACCGCTTAATGAATATGATAGAGTATCTCCATTTGGGTCAGTTGCATTTACTGTAAATGCTGAAGTCTGA
>CACPON010000009.1 GCA_902635645.1 uncultured SAR86 cluster bacterium | reverse complement strand
ATCTGAGCTTGAAGATAAGTTAGATATTATGACTGTTGAGGGGTCTGCTTCTCATCTTAATACATTAAAAAAATCTGGCCTTGATGAAGACACAATTGTTCTTGCTGTAACATCTAACGACGAAGTGAATATCGTTGCTTGTCAAATTGCAAAAAAGGCCTTTGATGTTAAAAAGACTATATGTCGTTTCAGAGATAACTCTTACTTTGGAAAACTAGATATATTTGGTGAAGGGGTTATTGATATACCTATCAGCCCTGAAGATGAAATAACAACTCATTTAAAAGAGTTAATAGATCATCCCGGAGCAAATCAAATAGAAAGTTTTGCTAATGGAAAGGTCAAGCTAGTTTCAGTTAAGGCAAAGAAAAAAGGGAAGCTTGTTGGAAGAGAGCTTAAAGGCATTAAAGAAGATATGCCAGATATTGATGCTTTTGTGGCCTCCATATACAGAAAAGGAAATCCTTTTATACCCTCAGGAGATACTATTATTAAAGAGAATGACGAAGTCTACTTTATATCGTCTGAATCTAATATAGGGCCAATTGTTGATGAATTTAGGGACCATGAGGAGCAATATTCCAGAATTATGATTGTGGGCGGTGGAAAAGTAGGCTTTTCTTTAGCAAAAGATATTGAAAAAGACTATAACGTAAAGCTAATTGACTCTAATAATGAGCGATGCAAGGTATTATCAAAAGAATTAGAAAAAACAATAGTTCTAAATGGCTCAGCAACAGATGAATCTCTTTTAAAAAGTGAAAATATTGCAAATATTGATATATTTTGTGCTTTAACTGATGATGACGAGACAAATGTCATGTCTTCGCTGCTTGCTAAAAAAATGGGTGCAAAGAAAACCATGATTATACTGAATAACCCATCTTATTTAGGTCTTGTACCTGGCTTCATAGATGTCTACATAGCGCCTTACAGGCTTACCGTATCATCTGTTCTTCAAGATCTTAGAGAAAGTGATGTAGCTCAAGACGTTATTTTAAAAGTAAATACAGGCGCAGAGGCTGTTGAGGGCATTGTTCATGCGAATGAATTTACCTCACCTTTGTTTGGAAAACCTATTAAAGACATCCCTTTGCCCGAGGGAACAGCAATTGCAGCAATTATAAGACATGGTGAGCTTATAATGCCAAGCTCAAGTGTTGAATTAACACTTAACGATCACTTGGTAATATTTTTATCTGATAAAAACAAAATTAATGAAGTAGAGGTGCTTTTTAAATAAGCCAATGAACCTGAAGCCTTTATTAAAGCTATTCAGCATCTTGGTGATGTTTTTTAGCACTTCATTTATATTTCCAATAATTACATCTCTAATTTATGAAGACGGAGCCATGTCAGTCTTTGTTATTACATTTTTGATTGTTTTTATAGTTGGCTTCATTGGGTGGTTAATATCAAGGAATACTGTTGAAGATATGAGCCATAAAGATGGTTTCTTGGTAATAACTCTTTTCTGGGTTGTGTTGTCATCTGCTGGCTCTATTCCGTTTATGTTAAGCGGTATGACTTTTATTGATTCTTTTTTTGAATCAATGTCTGGTATAACAACTACTGGCGCAACTGTAATATCAAATTTGAGTACCCTTCCCGAGTCATTGTTGCTTTACAGGCAGCTACTTCAGTGGATGGGCGGCATGGGTTTAATAGTTCTAGCTATTGCAGTTATGCCTTTGTTGGGTATTGGAGGTGGTCAGCTTTATAAAACAGAAATACCTGGAGCCATGAATGACCAAAAACTAACACCAAGAATAAAGGAAACAGCTCAAGCTTTGTGGCTTATATATCTTTTACTTACTGTCAGTTGTGCTCTTTTTTATTTCTTTGCAGGAATGAATGCATTTGATGCAATATCACATAGTTTAAGCACGGTCTCAATTGGTGGTTTTTCTACATATGACCAGAGCATTGGTTACTTTAATAATGGAATGATTGAGGCTGTTTGTATATTTTTTATGCTTTTGTCTGCACTTAGTTTCACATTGCATTATTTTGCTTTTTATATGAAAAAACCTCTTAAATATTTATATGATCCAGAACTTAGATTCTTTATCTCAATAATGGCAATCATATTCTTGCTATCTGTTTTAATGAATTATATTTCAACCCAAGAACAGGCCAGTATTAGAGAATTACTTTTTCACTCAGTATCAATTGTAACTACAACAGGTTTTTCAATAGGTGATACAAACCAGTGGAGTCCATCAATAGGTTTTCTTTTCTTGATTGGAGCTTTTATTGGAGCATGTTCTGGTTCCGTTGGAGGAGGAATTAAATCCTGGAGAGTGCTCATAATGATTAATTATGCATATATTAATCTCAAGAAAATGATTCATCCAAATGCTGTTATAACTTTGAAAATTGGTACTAAGAGTGTCGAAAATGATGTTGCTGCATCTGTATGGGGTTTCTTTTCAATATACGTAATATCTTTCATTATTTTGTTATTAGGGCTGGTTGCTACAGGCCTTGATTTTCAATCGGCGTTTTCAGCTATTGGTGCGTGCTTAAATAATCTTGGTCCCGGTCTTGGTGAGGTTGCTCAAACATATAATTCTGTTTCGACGGTTGGTAAGGGGATATTATCTTTTGCAATGATACTAGGAAGACTTGAAATTTTTACTCTTCTTGTTTTATTCACACCAATATTCTGGCAAAAATAATTTAGATGTCTGAATATGGGTCTTCTCCGGATGGAGGTCTTCTATAGCGTTTGTATTCCCAGGAATAATCTATTGGGTTTATATTAATTAATTCTTCAATACTTTTATTAAGTGATAGTTTGTACTCACTATCTTTATATATGCCATTTTTTGCGGGTTTGATTGTAATGCCAAGCCTATTATTGCCAAATGAGTTAAGACAAATAAATACTCCAGGTTTCTTTGTTTTATATAACATTGATGAGGCTAGCGTTGTTGTATAGGCATCATTATTAAAAAGTTTTACATATTCACCCATGCCTCTTTGTGGAACTTGATCAGCAGCTATGCATATGGTTTTTCCAGCTTTAAATGCTTGAAATATTTTTCTTACTCCGTTCATGTTGGTTTCATATACCTTGTTGCTTTTCCCTTCTCTTTGTTTTTTTACAAAACGATCAAGCGCTTTAATTTTAACTTTTTTATAAAGTGTGGTTGTTTCACTTTTTGTATTAATCCATTTGAGTAACATATCTACACTTCTATTATGGATCGCAATTACGGCAACACCATTCCCATCGTTAATATATTTATTAAGAAGAAAATTATTCTCTACTCTAAATATCTTTTTTCCTGAATTATGAATTGGCCTACTCCATGACTGAATGGTTTCATAGCCACTTACCAATGTTTCTATAAAACTTTCTAATGCAAGTTTTTCAAGCTGGTTTTGGCTTAGGTTAATATAACTCATCTTTAAATTTCGCAATGTTACTTTGTAAGCATTTGATAGCTTATATAAACCAGTTTTAGATATAGTCGATAAAACAGCTCTAACTATAGATATTGGGATTAGAGATACTATGTAAAATATAGGCTTCATTGTGATTACTTATCCAGCGTTTGATATATAATCTTAATTGATTTTTATAGTTATAGATTTAATTTTTTATAAATAGTTTATTTATATTAAATTAGACATATGTTCCATTTTATGGATTAGGAGAATGCTTTGACTGCAAAAACAATGGATGATTTAGTATCTTTGTGTAAAAGAAGAGGTTTTATCTTTCAATCTGGGGAAATATATGGAGGATTGCAGGGCATGTATGACTATGGCCCTTTAGGTGTAGAACTAAAAAATAACCTAAAAAGCGCTTGGTGGTCGTCTATGGTCTATGAAAACGATAATATTGAAGGTTTAGATGCCTCTATATTATCAAACCCAACAGTTTTAAAGTATTCTGGTCATGAAGATACTTTCTCAGACCCCATGGTTGATTGTAAAACATGTAAATCAAGGTTTAGAGAAGATCAACTACCTGAAAACTGCAACAAGGGTAAATGTGATTTTACTGAAGCGCGACAGTTTAACCTTATGTTTAAAACAAATGTTGGACCAATAGACGATGGTACTTCATTTGCATACTTAAGGCCTGAAACCGCACAACAAATATTTACAAATTTTAAAAACGTTGTTGATTCATCTTCGAAAACATTACCTTTTGGCATTGCACAAATAGGCAAAGCATTTAGGAATGAAATAACGCCTAGAAATTTTATTTTCAGAGTTAGAGAGTTTGAACAAATGGAGTTAGAGTTTTTTGTAAAGCCAGGAACTGATGAGGATTGGCATAAGACATGGGTTAAAAAGAGACTTGATTGGTGGGAAAAACAAGGTGTACCAAAAGATAATATAGAGCTCTACGATGTGCCTGATGATGAGTTAGCACATTATTCAAAGGGCACAATTGATATTATGTACAAGTTTCCTCATGGGCTTGAAGAATTGGAGGGTATAGCGAATAGAACAGATTTTGACTTAGGCTCACATACAAAAAACCAGGATGAACTTAATATATCTGCCAAAGTCATGCCAAACAATAATTCAAATACAAGATTGGCAATTCAAGACATAGAATCAAAGAAATGGGTGGTTCCATATGTTATAGAACCCTCTGCTGGTGTAGATAGAGGTGTTTTGGCGATCATGAATGAAGCATATAATGTTGAAGATTTGGGCGAGGGCAAAGAAAGAATTGTTTTAAAGCTTAAACCACATCTTTCGCCAATAAAAGCCGCTGTAATTCCGTTGAAAAAAAATAATGCTGAGCTGGTTAATAAAGCCTCTGATTTAAAAAAGAGGTTGCAAAGCTTAAATATAGGAAGAGTTGTTTTAGAAAATACAGGTAATATAGGTAAGGGTTATCGAAGACACGATGAAATTGGTACGCCATTATGCATTACAATAGATTTTGAGAGCTTGGAAGACAATACAGCTACAGTTAGAGATAGGGATACAATGAAGCAAGAGAGAATATCTATTGATGCTTTACCAGAATATCTAATAAAGTGCATAAATGAATAGATAATGGCATTGCTAGGTAGTGTTATATTTAATACTGTCTTTTATTTAAGTCTTATTCCAGTATCAATTTCGATAATTATCCTATATTTCTTTTTATCAACTAAAAAACTACAGGCTTTTGGAGCATTATGGATTTGGTTTGTTCTGTGGTTGTTAAGAATAATGTGTGGTGTCACTTGGGTTATTGAGGGCAAAGAAAATATACCCGATAGTCCTTGTATTGTAGTAGCCAATCACCAAGGACAGTGGGAGTCATTCTATTTACAAACACTTTTATTGCCATCAACAAGCATTATAAAAAAAGAGCTTCTGTGCATTCCTTTTTTTGGTTGGGCATTAAGATGCATGAAACCAATAACATTAAATCGAGCTAATAAGTTTAGTAGTTTAAAAAAAGTTATTGATAAAGGAGTTTTAAAGCTTAAAAATGGTTTTTCAGTAATTCTCTTTCCTGAAGGCACAAGGATATCACCAGAGAAAGGAATACAACCATTTGCTAACAGTTGTGGAGTTTTAGCTAGCAAGAGCGGTAAGCCTATTCTTCCGATATGCCATAATTCAGGCAAATATTGGAAAAATAAAAGATTTATAAAAAAACCTGGACAAGTAATAGTTAAGATAGGGACGCCTATAACTGGCAATAATGCTAAAGAATTGACTGAAAATGCTTATTTATGGATAAAAAATTCTTATAGAGAAATTTCTTAGATATCAAGATCGGTTACAGAAAGAGCATTTGCATCTATAAACTCTCTTCGAGGCTCTACTTCATCACCCATGAGAACTTCAAATGATTCGTTGGCATCAACAACATCTTTTATATCAACCCTCATCATTCTTCTATGCTCTGGATCCATTGTTGTAGTCCAAAGTTGTTCAGGGTTCATTTCTCCTAAACCTTTATATCTTTGAACTTCAAGGCCTCTTGTACCAGATTTTGATAAATCTTTAATTGCTTTTTCTTTTTCGTCTTCATCTGATGCGTAAACAAACTCTTTTCCTTTTGTTATCTTATAAAGAGGTGGTAATGCAATATATACATGGCCCCTATCAACAATCTCAAACATTTGTCTATAGAAGAAAGTTAATAAAAGGGTTCTTATATGTGAGCCGTCTACATCTGCATCGGTCATAATTATAATTCTATGGTATCTAAGCTTTTCGATATCAAAATCTTCTTTACCAATTCCACAGCCAAGGGCTTTTATCAAAGTACCAACTTCTTGTGAACCTAACACTTTGTCGATTCTTGCTTTCTCTACATTAATAATTTTTCCTTTTAGAGGAAGTATCGCTTGGTTTTTTCTATTTCTTCCTTGTTTAGCAGATCCGCCCGCTGAGTCACCCTCAACAATATAGATTTCAGAAAGAGTAGGATCTTTTTCTTGACAGTCTGCTAATTTCCCCGGCAAACCAGCTATCTCAAGAACACCTTTTCTTCTTGTCATTTCACGGGCTTTACGAGCAGCCTCTCTAGCAAGAGCAGCTTCTGCAACTTTGCTATAAATTGCCATAGCATCCTTAGGGTTTTCAAGAAGATACTCATTGAAATATTTGCTAAAGACAGTACTCACAACACTTTCAACTTCAGAAGAAACAAGCTTTTCTTTTGTTTGTGATGAAAATTTAGGGTCAGGCACTTTTACAGAAATAATTGCAGTAATACCCTCCCTAACATCTTCTCCTAGTAGGTCTGTTGGAGTTTTTTTAGCATTTTCTTTTTTTATAAAGGCCTTTAAAACTCTAGTTAAGCTTCCTCTAAACCCAGCTAAATGAGTCCCACCATCTTTTTGAGGAATGTTATTGGTATAGCAAAGCACATTTTCAGAATAGGAGTCTGTCCACTGCAGAGCAATTTCAACACCAACCTCATTTTCTACAGCAGAACATTCAAAAATATCTGACACTTGCTGCTTTCTCCCTTTAAGGTGAGTAACATAGCTAGAAAGGCCGCCTGTGTTTTTAAATTTTTTAGACTTTCCTGTTCTTTCGTCTGTAACATTAATAGATACGCCAGCATTTAAGAAAGATAACTCTTGAATTCTTTTGTGAATTCTATCTATGTCAAAATCAATAGAAGTAAAAATAGAAGCTGATGGATAGAACGTTATTTCTGTCCCGTTTTCTTTAGATGCTTTAACTTTTTTAAGTTTAGCCTTAGGTTTTCCACCACTATATTCTTGAAAATATTCGCCACCATCTCTACAAACTTTTAATAAAAGTTTGTCGGATAAAGCATTTACAACAGAAACACCTACGCCGTGTAGGCCTCCAGAAACTTTGTAGCTGTTGTCGTCAAACTTACCTCCAGAATGAAGTGTTGTTAAAATTAATTCAGCTGCAGATATTCCTTCTTTCTTGTGAACATCAACAGGAATGCCTCTTCCATTATCTTTTACAGTGACTGATCCATCCTTATTAACTATTACGTTTATATCAGAACAATGTCCAGCCATTGCCTCATCTATACAATTATCAAGAACTTCAAAAACCATATGGTGAAGTCCAGACCCATCATCTGTATCACCTATATACATACCCGGTCTTTTCTTTACCGCTTCTAGGCCTTTTAGTACTTGAATGTTAGAGGAATCGTAGCTTTGTTCTTCTGCTTTTTTTGGCATATACCCTATCTTAATTGTTCCACGTGGAACTTTTTGAAGTCCTTATAATTAGGGTTTATTTTACTACTAAAATGGTCATCTATACAGGAAAAGATAACCTGATTATCTAAAAAATTTAAGAGGTTTAAAAACACTTCAAATGTTGCGTTATCGAGCTCAGATTTTATGTCGTCAATGATTAATGTTGCATCAATATTATATTTTTTTCTTAACACTTCGTTTTGAGAGCAACACCATAAAATAGAAAGAATTTTTTGTTCTCCGCGTGACAAAATTTGCTTAGCATCCATACCGTTAATTAATATTTTTATGTCTGCTTTGTGGGGTCCTTGAGTTGTAGTTTTGCTGAATAAATCTTTTTTCTGGTTTTGAGTTAAAAGCTCATATAGTTGATTTTCTTTATCCCACCCAGAAAAAAATTCAATATTGACTTTGTTTAATTTATCTACCATTGGGCTTGGTTTTAGCCTGTTAAAAATATTATTTAGTTCTGATAATGAGTCTTCAAAGAAGGTGATTCTGTTTATATCTAAAGCGATCCCTTCTTCAGAAACCTTTTGATTCCAAACATCAATATTATCAATAAGCCCTTTTTTAAGAGAGCTGTTTCTTTGTTTTAGTGACCTGTAAAAACCAAACCATGTTTCAGAGAAGTTTGGGCTTGATACAAAAAGTGATCTATCTAAAATCTTTCTTCTAAAGTCAGGTGATGCATTTGCAAATGAGAATGTATTGTTGTGAATCGCTGTTGCCGGGAATTCTTTTAATAATGCTGAAGTTGTGGATTTTGTATTATTAATTTTTATTGAGATGGGGCTTACGCGGCCTTTAACTAAATTAAGTGTATAGCCTTTGTTAGAATCATATGCATTGATACTAAAGAAATCTTGATCAAAAGATATTAATGATTTTATATTACTGCTTTTAAACGATTTACCGCTTGAGCACATATATATGGCCTCTAATATAGAGGTTTTGCCAGAACCATTTGGCCCATAAAAAAAATTAATTCCAGGAGATAAATTTATTGTTGATGTTTCAAAGCACCTAAAATTATTCAGTTTTAATTCGCTAATCATTTGAGTTTATTAAAACTAGAAATTTAATTTATAGCAATTAAATTAATAAAGGCATCACAACATATTTAAAGTCATCTGATCCTGGGTTTGTGATAAGGCAGCTCTTATCAGAACCAAAAAAATGCACCTCAACACTTTCACCATCAATTGAAGATAAAATTTCTTGGATATAATTAACATTAAATGCTATATCAATACTTTCGCCAGCGTAAGAACAATTAATACTTTCTTCTGCCTGTTCTTTTTCTGGGTTATTAGCAGAAATGTTAATTTGGTTTTCTGACGTTATCATCCTTACGCCTCTAAACTTTTCACTAGAAAGAACGCTTACTCTGCTAAGACTTTCTGAGAGGTCTTTCTTGTTAATTGAGAGGGTTGAGCTTTCTCCGCTTGGAATCACTTGTTCATAATCTGGGAATTTGCCTTCAATTAATTTGCTAGAAAAAGTGGTGCCAGCAACATTAACATTAATAGAGTTAGGCGTTAGTTGTAATAAAATATTTTCGCTACTATCGCTCACAATCTTGCCTATTTCATTAATTGATTTTCTTGGAACGATTCCGGTAATTTGTTCTGAAACCCCTTCGTTTAGTGGTGCTGTGGCTAGAGCCAATCTATGCGCATCCGTTGCCACGCTTGTGATATTGTTGTCCTCAACTGAAATATACAAACCATTTAGGTAATGTCTCCAGTCCTGATTACCCATGGCAAAAGATGTTTTGTATATCAATGCCTTTAAGTTTGGTCCTGTAATGTTTACGGTGTTTCCGCCCTCTTCTTTTTCAAAAACAGGAAAATCTTCACTTGGCAATGTAGATAAATTATATTTACCGGAGCTTGTTTCTATTTTTAGATTGTCTCCATCGAGAAAAAAATGAATCTCGTCTCCCTCTTTAAACAACCTGCAAAGCTCGCTTAGTTTTTTTGCTGGAGCCGTTGTCCTTCCCCCACTTTTAAAATTACATATTGTTGAAATAGTTGATATTTCTGATTCTAAATCTGTTGCTGTGAGTCTTAAGGTTGATTCATCAACCTCAAAAAGAACGTTTGCAAGAATTGGGAGGGTTTGACGTTTTTCTACAACCCCAAGTGTTGCATTAAGAGATGAAACTATCTCTTCTTTGGTGATATAAAAATCCATGATTAATTGGTTAGTGCTCTTGTTAAGTTTCTGTAATCCTCTTCGTGTGAGGGGCTTTCTTTTCTAAGTTCCGCAATTTTTTTGCATGCATGCAAAACAGTGGTGTGGTCTCTACCATTAAAGGCTTCGCCTATTTCTGGAAGGCTGTGTCTTGTCAGCTCTTTTGTTAAAGCCATAGCAAGTTGTCTCGGTCTTGTTATAGAGCGACTTCTTCTTTTAGATAAAAGATCTGAAAGTTTGATGTTGTAATACTCAGCCACTGTCTTTTGTATATTTTCAATACTCACCATTTTTGCAGAAATTACAAAAAGATCTTTAAGGGCATCTTTAACAAGAGCAAGGTCTATTTGCTGATTGGTAAACTTTGCATTGGCAACAACTCTTTTAAGAGCGCCTTCGAGCTCCCTTATGTTTGACCTTATTCTTTGTGCAATATATATTGCGCAGTCATTTGGTAGAGAAACACCCATTGAAGATGCTTTTTGTAGAAGTACCGCAGCTCTAGTTTCTAGCTCGGGTGGATCAATAATTACAGGCAACCCCCAACCAAGCCTTGATTTCAGTCTTTCCTCTAAACCATCAATTTCTTTTGGGTATTTGTCACAGGTAAGTATCATTTGATTGTTTCTATCTAATAAAGCGTTGAATGTATGAAAGAACTCTTCTTGTGACTGCTCTTTTCCTGCAAAAAACTGTATGTCATCGATTAAAAGGGCATCAGCGTTTCTATAAAAAGATTTAAATTCGTTCATGGCTCCAAGTTGAAGCGCTTTAACCATATCAGACACAAACTTTTCTGAGTGAACATAAACAATTCTTTTATTTGGTTCGTTTTTAAGGATCTCGTTTCCAACAGCGTGCATTAGGTGGGTCTTACCAAGGCCAACACCACCATAAATGAATAATGGGTTGTAATCACCTTTTGGGTTTAAGGCAACCTGTTTTGATGCTGCCAGAGCCACATGATTTGATTTACCCTCAACAAAGGTATCAAAAACATAAGATGGAACTAGTTTGGTGTCTTCAGATTTCTTATTATTACTATATTTATCAACAAATGTTTCCTTTGTTAATGTCTTAAAAACCAGACTTATGTCTTTTTTTGATTGTGATTTAATCATTTCCATGATTTCATCTGAAAGGTTTGTTTCTACGTAGTTGAGAATAAAATCATTAGGTGCAACTATTTCTAAAGTATTTTTATTTAAATTGCCTTTAAGGGGTCTGATCCAGGTGTTAAAATCTTCTTGTGAGAGCTTGTTTTCAAGTTTCTCTGAGCATTTATTCCAAAATTCCAATCCTAGTTCCTCCTAATAGACAACTAGTCTACGAAAAAACTAACAAGATATCTACAGGATAAGTTAATGAATTTTCTGTGGATAACTTGTATATAAAAAACTTATTTTAGTTTTTTTAAAATTCTATGAAATCTTTTAATTTATGGGCTATAATGCGCCACTATTTTTACAGGTAGTAAATTATGAAAAGAACATTTCAACCAAGCACTTTAAAAAGAAGCAGAACTCATGGCTTTAGAGCAAGAATGGCTACCAAGGCAGGTAGAGCAATACTGTCTAACAGAAGAAAAAAAGGCCGCAAGGTTTTAACTGCCTAGAACTTGCGAACCCCTTCGCTTTCAAAACACTTTCATAGTTCTAAAAATTTAAGAATTTTTTTTGTCGAGGATGGTAAAACAGATCTGCGAATAGTTGTGTCTAAAAAAAATTTTAAGCTTGCTGTTACGAGAAACAAAATTAAGAGAAGGGTAAAAGAAATTTTTAAAAACAATCATCTTTTTTTTAACAACGGTTCTTTTGTGTTTGTTGCCTATAAGCCTTTTACTGAATTAAGTTTCAAAGAGGCTTCTGTTGAGATAGTTAACGCTGTAAAATCATCAATTCATAAAAAGGTTAAAAAATGAATTTAAGAAAAGTTTATCTAGGGGTTATTGTTGTTCTCTCAATGGCTTTGTTTTATGAGTGGAACTCTGAAAACCAAAAACTCTCTGAGATAGAACAGCTTAGGGTAGCAGACATGGAGGCTGCCACCTCCCAGGTAACAAATGATGGGAGTTTTGTTTATCTTGAAAATGATGAATTAAGAATAAAAATATCAACGTCCACTGGTTCTGTTGTTGAATCTAGGCTTAAAAAGTATGGGGTAGAAAATATTGAAGGTTCGCCTGGGGTAAGGGTTTTTGGCTCATCAAACACAAGCCCGTTTAGGTATTATTTAAAAACCGGTTTTACTGGTAAGGCCCCTAATTATGTACTTCATAGTTATAACAACAACTCTGTGGTTTTGAAAACAGAAGACGGGGATTTAACAAAAGAGTTCACTTTTTTGCCTGAGACATATGAGCTTTTAATTACTGACACCTCATCACTTGGTTCTTCTGGAAAGGCTTTTGCTGCTCTTTATAGAACAGAGGGCAGGTCTTTAGATTTAAAAGCATCATGGCTCCAAGGTGGGATGATGAATAATAGCTCTTATCAGGGAGTCGCGTTTAGCACCGATCAAGACCCGTATGAAACAACCAGGTTGAGAAGTATTGATGAATCTATCTCTTATCTTTCTCGTTCTGGTTGGGTTTCTTTTATACAAAAATATTTTTTTGCTGCTCTTATTGGCTCGGAAGATAATATTTATAATTTCTTTGCTCATCCCGCTGATTCTGGTGTTTATAGAATGGGGTATACCGTTGAAAAAGGGGAGGCCTCAAACCTTGTATATAAGCACTCTCACCGTGTTTTTATTGGACCAAAAGTTAGAAAAGATTTGGCTGAGAGGGCAGAAAATTTAGAGCTCTCTATAGATATGGGTTGGTTTTGGTTTATATCGCAGCCCATGGTTTGGTTTTTAGATCTAATTAATGGGTTTGTTGACAACTGGGCTCTCTCAATAATTGTTTTCACTTTTATTTTAAAGCTTGTGTTGTTTCCTGTAACAGCAAAAGGGTTTGTATCTATGGGCAATATGAGAAAGGTTGGCCCAAAAATGAAGGAGCTTCAAGATAGGTATAGTGATGACAGGCAAAAGCTTTCACAAGAGATGATGAAATTATACAAAACAGAAAAAGTTAATCCTTTGGGTGGTTGTTTACCAATTTTAGCTCAAATGCCTTTTTTTATTGGTTTCTTTTTTGCGTTAAGAGAGATGGTTGAGCTAAGGCATGCGTCTATTTTTTGGATGTCTGATTTGTCTGTTCCAGACCCTCTTTTTATTCTTCCTGTTTTGTTCGGTTTGATTATGTTTTCCACACAAAAGCTTAGTCCTGCACCCCCTTCTCAGGACCCAATGCAGCAACAAGTAATTAAATACATGCCTGTTGTTTTCTCCATATTCTTTTTTGTTTTTCCTGCCGCTCTATGTCTTTACTCTGTGATAAATTCAGGTGTTTCTCTTGGTCAACAAAGATATTTATATAAAAAACATGGTGTTTTGGGTGACACTCAGGCCAGTTCCGGAGGTTAGTTTTAGTGTCTGTGGTTTTTGCGCTAGCCACGCCCCCTGCAAAATCGGCAATATGTATTTTTAGGGTATCTGGTCCTGGTTGCCTTTCAAAAATTCCTGAGCTTACTGGTTCTCCATTAGAGGAAAATAAAAAGTTTTATTTAAGGTCTGTTAAAAACAAGTCTGGTGATATTGTTGACCGTGTTGGCATTATTTCTTTTAAGGGTCCAGATAGTTATACGGGGGAAGATTCTTTTGAGGTGTATGCCCATGGCGGGTTGGGTGTTATGTCTATGCTGGTTGATATTTTTAAGTCTTTGGGTTTTGATGAGGCTCCCCCTGGCGAGTTTACCAAAAGAGCCTTTTTAAATAACAAGATTAGTCTTGCAGAAGCAGAGGCTGTTGTTGATTTAATTGATAGTCATGATCAAGATGGGGTGGTTCTATCTTCAAACACCCTTTCAGGTGATTTTACAGAAAAGGTTTTGAGTTTCTCAGGTGTTATAAACAACCTTCGTGTTAGGGTTGAGGGTGAAATTGATTTTTCTGATGAAGGGGAAAGCTTTTTTGATTCATCTCTACCAAATGAGCTATCTCTTCTTGTTGAAAATTTTAAGCTTTTTGTTGGAGGTTGTTTGAATAAAAAAAATCACTCTGCAAAAAATAAGGTTATGTTTGTAGGTCCTGTAAACTCTGGTAAATCCTCTGTGTTTAATAGATTGCTTGGTTTTGAGAGGGCTCTTGTTTCTGAGAAACCTGGCACAACAAGAGACCTTGTTGAGTCTGAAATTTTTTATAATGAGGCTTCTTTTTCTATATCTGATACAGCTGGCTTAAGAGAGACGGATGATGTTGTTGAGTCAAAAGGAATGCAGTTTGCAATAGAGCAATTAAATAATGTTGATCTGGTGGTTGGTATTTTTGACTCTGATGAAGAGTCTATATTAGATAGATTTGCTGAGCTTTCTAAAGAAAAAAAATATTTAAAAGTTTATAACAAGACAGATTTGGGTCATGTTGTGAGGGAGGGTGTTTTTGACTGCATGGTATCAGCTAAAACCGGTGAGGGTTTTGACGGCCTTAAGAAACTTATCTCTAAAGCGTTTAAGT
The DNA here is from genome assembly GCA_902635645.1 of uncultured SAR86 cluster bacterium. GTDB lineage: Bacteria > Pseudomonadota > Gammaproteobacteria > Magnimaribacterales > D2472 > SCGC-AAA076-P13. The sequence continues at coordinate 23,267 of CACPON010000009.1, read as the reverse complement.
CAGATATTTCTGGAGACTATATGTATTTGGTAAGAGATAGGCATATTGGGCTTTTTCAATCTTCTATTAATCATCTTGAAAATGCGCTTTTAAAACTTAGTGAGAATGGTGGGCTTGAGCTTGTAGCAGAAGATTTAAAGCTGGCTAGGGGTGATTTAAACGAAATAATAGGTGTTAAAATGTCAGACTCTTTGCTTGGTGATATTTTTAGCTCTTTTTGTATTGGTAAATAAGTTGTTATTAAATTGTTAATGTTTTTTAACTCTTTTTTTTATTCACAGGTTGTTGAGAGATGTGTCTCTAGTTTTTTAACAGGGTTAAACATAGTTTGTTAAATCATATTTTTGTTTTAATAAGGGTGTAAAAGGTACTTATTAACAAATCCTTTAGGCACTAATAGAATTAACAGTAAGTATATAATATAGATATTATTGGTTTTATTATTATATGGATAAGTTTGATGTAGTAGTTGTTGGAGGCGGTCATGCTGGAGTAGAGGCTGCATACGCTGTATACAGAAGCGGCCTTTCTTGCGCACTTGTAACTTTTGAAAAAAGTAAAATTGGTCAGATGTCATGCAACCCAGCTATAGGAGGTCTTGGTAAATCGCATATAGTTAGAGAGATTGATGCAATGGGCGGTATTATGCCGATTGCAACAGACATGTCCGGCATTCAATACAGAACTTTGAATACAAGAAAGGGAGATGCTGTCCAAGCCCTGAGGGTCCAGTGTGATAGAGATCTTTATAAAAAAGCCATTCAAAAGATATTAAGTTCAACTAGCATTAATATTTTTGAAGAAGAGGTTGAGGACCTAATTGTTGAACAAGAATCAGTAAAAGGGGTTATAACAAAAAATAAAAAAATTTATGGAAAGAAGACGATTCTTACCACTGGCACATTTTTGAACGGCTTAATGTACACAGGATCGGAAGTTTCTTCTGGTGGAAGAGTTGGGGATGATTCTGCTATACCTCTATCCAAGAAACTTTACGAGTTAAAGCTTCCAATGGGACGACTTAAAACAGGAACCCCGGCAAGAGTGAAAATGTCTACGTTAGACCTGTCTGTTATGGATGAGCAACCGGGCGAGACACCCACTCCATTTATGTCATTAACAGGCGAGGTTAAAAAACACCAAGAACAATTATCATGTTTTATAACAAGAACCAACAAAACAACACACCAGATAATATCTGACAACACCCATCTGTCTGCAATGTATTCTGGAAACATCTCAGGAATTGGCCCTAGGTATTGCCCATCCATAGAAGATAAAGTATTTAAATTTAGTCACAAAGACAGTCATCAAATTTTTATTGAGCCTGAGGGTATTGGGGTTGACCTCGTATACCCAAACGGAATATCAACAAGCCTTCCCAAAAAGGCTCAAGAAGATTTTATCCACACAATAAAAGGAATGGAGCAGTGTGAAATTACAGAATTTGGATACGCTGTTGAATATGATTTTGTTGACCCCAGGACAAACAAAAAAACCCTTGAAACCAAATACTTTAATGATTTTTATTTAGCTGGACAAATTAACGGAACAACCGGGTATGAGGAAGCAGCCGCCCAAGGCCTTGTTGCTGGCCTAAATGCCGCTCAGGCTATTCAAAAAAAATCTGACTTTATTCTTCAAAGAGAAGAAGCTTATATAGGGGTCTTAATAGACGACCTAACCACACATGGAATAACAGAACCCTATAGAATGTTTACAAGCAGGGCAGAACACAGGCTTTTACTCTCACAAAATAACGCTGAACAAAGGCTGCTAAGCAAAGCTTTTGACCTTGGTATTATTTCAGAAGAAAGAAACACATCCTTTGTAAACAAAGAAAAACAATACGCAGAGTTCGTTAAAACCAGATTAGACAAAACAAAAATATCATCCTTCATAAACAAAGAACAACAAACTGTTTCGCTTGATGAAAAAAGAAGCGTATCTTTAATATTGGCAAGACCAGATGTTGACGAAAACAACCTCATTAAACTTAACAAAGAAGAAGAAGCTTTTTTTAAAAGAGCCTCAACAGAAATAAAATATAAAGGCTATATAGAAAAACAAACCAGAGAAATAAATAAAAACAAAAAACAAAACAACAAAAAAATACCTCCATCAATAAATTACAAAAAAATATCAGGACTTTCGAACGAGGTGGTAGAAAAACTAACAAAATCTCAACCAGAAACAATTGGATCAGCCTCACAAATAGAAGGAGTAACACCAGCCGCCATAAACCTGATTCTGATAAGCATTAAAAAACAAGAGTTGGAAAAACTCAATGCATGAAAAAAAACAAAGCTGAAGCAGAAAAATTAGAAAAATTTGTAAACGAAGCCCTAGCTTTCAACAAAAAACACAATATTTTTGTAAGAGAATCAATCAAAGAGGTTTATGAAAAAGACGTAGATGACTGTTTGCCCGTTCTGCAAAAAATTAACAACTCAGACAAAATATTAGATCTTGGTTCTGGGGGAGGCTTTCCAGGAATAATTATAGCCATCCTTAAACCGATGTGTGAAATTCATCTTTTAGAAAAAAGTAAAAAAAAGTGCTACTTCTTAAATAAAACAATCGACCTTTTGGGGTTAAAAAACGCAAAAGTTTTAAATACAGTTATTAGTAAAAACAACAGCCTTGGTTCATACACCCTTATAACAGCAAGAGCGTTTTCTTCTACTACTAACATATTAGAACTCACAGAGAATAACCTTGATGATGATGGCAAATATGTGTTACTTAAAGGAAAAAAAGAAAAAATCATAGAAGAGCTAGTAACAATAGACACAAACAAATATAAGTATGAAATAATCAAACTAGAAAACAAGAAGTATGAAAGACACTTATTAGAGATAAAAAAAAGTGAATAAAGTTATAGCAATAGCAAACCAAAAAGGCGGTGTTGGAAAAACAACCACGGCGGTAAACCTTGCCTCAAGCCTTGCTGCAACCAAAAGAAGGGTTTTACTCATTGACCTTGACCCACAAGGGAACGCCACAACAGCAACAGGAATAAAAGAAGAAAAACCAAACACCTTGTACGAACTTTTTTTCAACAACACACCCATCAATGAGTGCATATACAACACATCAGATAACTACAAGGTCTTACCAGGAGACCAAAACCTCATAGCGCTTGATGTGGGAATAAGAGAAAACAACAAACAAAACTTTTTATCAACAGAATTAAAAAAAATAGAGGATGAGTTCGACTATACAATAATAGACACACCGCCAACACTAAACCAGCTCACAATAGAAGCCCTGTTTGCAGCATCGGGGACCCTCATCCCCCTTCAATGCGAATACTATTCTTTAGAGGGTGTTGCTGGATTAATGCAAACAATACAAACCCTTTCCGACAAAAACCTGACATCTAACAGGGTTTTGGGGATAATAAGAACAATGGTAGACATGAGAAACAACCTTGCCAAAGAAGTGTCTGATGAGCTAGAAAAACATTTTTCAAGCTTGGTTTTCAACACCCTTATACCCAGAAACATAAAGCTAGCCGAGGCCCCAAGCCACGGCGTGTCTGGTGTTAAATATATGCCAACCTCTTATGGTGCAAAGGCTTACTTAGCACTTGCTGGAGAGTTAATCAGAAAGGTGGAATATGTCTGAAGAAAACAAAATTTTAAATAAAGGGCTCGACGCTCTACTAGGCCAAAACACCAACAACAACCAAAAAAGCGTTAAAGAGCTGCCTGTTGAAGATATTAACCCGGGAAGATTTCAACCAAGAACAAATTTTGACGAAGAAAAACTCTTAGAGTTAACAAACTCTATAAAAAACCACGGAGTACTCTCACCAATTCTTGTTAGAGAGGTTGGCCTAAACAAATATGAGGTTATAGCTGGAGAAAGAAGGTTGAGGGCTTCAAAAAACGCTGGCCTTAAAACAATTCCTACATTAATCGATCAAAAACAAGACAAAGACGCCCTAGAATCGGCTTTAATAGAAAACCTTCAAAGAGAAGACCTTAACGCTGTTGAAGAAGCAAGAGGTTATGACAGATTAAAAAGAGAGTTTGGTTTAACCCAGGATGAGGTTGCAGCCTCAACAGGTAAAGCCAGAAGTACAATTGCAAACTCTTTGAGGTTGCTGTCTTTGCCCGCAAAGGTTTTAGAAATGCTTTCTTCTGGGAAGATTGAAAAAGGGCACGCAAAACTTCTTGCATCAATGGATCCATTAGAGGCGGAAAAAGCAGCAAACAATATTATAAAAAATAAACTAACAGTAAAAGATTTAGCAGGGTTATCTTCAAAAAAAACCAATAAAAAACCTCAAACCAAGACAAAAGATAGAGATCTTTTAATTGTTGAAGAGGAAATGTCTGAAAACTTTGGCCACAAGGTTGAAATAGAGGCTAAGAACAAAAAATCAGGCAAGGTTGTTATTAATTACAACACCAAAGATGAACTTGAATCTATAATTTCTAAACTAAAAAACTGACTGTAAAAAATTTTCAATTTAAGAACAAAACAACTTGTTTATAAGACCATATATTTCTATAATTCAACGCAATAAAATAACAGAACAACACAATCTTTTGAAAAACCTTCAAAACATAATACTTAGAAACAAAGCATCGTCTCTAATATACATCTCTCTTGGGATCACAGGAACCTTTTTCAGCCCATATTTTATATTGATTGCAGCTCTATACCTTTGTTTAATATGCTCAGCCTACTATGCTGGATCAAAAATATCGGGCGTTGGAATGAATGTGGCCTATAACTGGTCAATAAAATGGACCTTGTTTGTTGCCTCTCTTTTTTTTGTTGGAACATATATACAAGAAATATTCATAGTTATTATGTTTACATTTATATTAATCAACACAACTATTAATCCTTCAATATTTTTTAAAACCCAGCAAACAACAACGTAATGGCAAAAGAATTAACAACGGAGTCATATATAGACCACCACTTAACCAACCTCACATGCGGTCATGTGGGAATAAATGAGGATGCTGGTATATATAAATCTTTTTGGACTTGTGATCCATACATGGTAGATAAAATGGGTTTTTGGGCCTTTCATGTTGATTCTTTATTTTGGTCTGTTTTTCTTGGTGGCATTTTTCTGTTTTTCTTTAAAAAGGGGATGTCTAAAAACAAGGGGGCAAACATTGCCCCAACAGGACTACAAAATTTTGTTGAAATGTGTATTGAGTTTGTTGAAGACAATGTTCAATCCCTTTTTGGCTCAGTAAGAAACACGCTTATAGCGCCACTGGCTTTAACAGTTTTTGTCTGGATTTTATTAATGAACTTAATGGATTTAGTTCCTGTAGACTTTTTACCAGTTCTAGCTGGGCACATTGCTTATGCTGTTGCTGGCGATAGCGTAAGCTGGATTACTGGACCAGAATCATTTTATTTTAAGGTTGTGCCAACAACAGATCCTAACATTACACTTGGAATGGCTTTTGCTGTTTTTGTGCTTACAATTTATTACAGCATTACAGTTAAGGGCCCCAAAGCATTTATAGCAGAACTAACCCTGCATCCTTTTGGAAAGTGGCTTATACCTGTAAATTTTGTTTTAGAAATGGTTAATTTTATTGCCAAACCAATTTCATTAGGCCTAAGGCTTTTTGGTAATTTATATGCTGGAGAAATGATTTTTATATTAATAGCATTAATGTTATTTTTTAGCAGTGTTCCTATTGGCATTATGGGTTTTGGGTTGCATTTAGTTTGGGCGCTTTTCCACATTTTAATTGTGGCATTGCAGGCATTTATTTTTATGGCGCTGACCATTGCTTATCTAGCGATGGCGCATGAAACAGAGGAACATTAGTCCTCTACTTTAAAGAAAGGAGAAAAAAATGGAATATAGTATTTTAGCAGCAGGAATTACCATGGGTCTTGCATCAATTGGTGCTGGTATTGGTGTAGGTGTTTTGGGTAGCAAATTTATTGAAGCAGCAGCAAGACAACCAGAATTAATACCAATGCTTCGTGGACAGTTCTTCCTTATGATGGGCCTAACAGACGCGGTTCCAATGATTGGGGTTGGTCTCGGTATGTATATGTTATTTGCAATTTAAATTAATTATAAAAAAGAACAAAAAATATGAATATTAACGCTACCTTACTTGCACAAGCTGTCGTGATGATAGTTTTTGTAGCCATTTGCTGGAAGTATGTATACCCCCCAATATTGGCAACAATGCAAGAAAGAGAAAAAAAGATATCTGATGGTCTTGAGGCTGCAAAAAAGGCAGACGATTCCTTAGAAGAAGCAAAATTAGCTTTTGACAAAGAATTAGATAAAGCAAAAGCAGACGCAGCTGAGATTCTTGAAAAGGCAAATAATAGAGCATCTCAAATAGTTAACGACGCATCTTCAAAAGCCGAAGCCGAGGCCGAAAAAATATTGACTGCTGCGGCAACTAATATAGAAAACGAGACCAACAAAGCAAAAGAAGAGCTGAGACAGCAAATGTCAGATATTATTATTGAAACAACTCAAAAAATTCTTGGTGACGAGGTTTCAAAAGAGAAACACGAGGCTATTTTAAAGAAAGCCGCCGAGGAACTTTAAAAGATGACAGAACTAACTCCACTAGCCAGACCTTATGCAAAAGCATTGTTTGCCTCAGCAGTTGAGTCTAATACGATAGAAGACATGGCTGTTGAGTTAAACACCATGGCTGCAGCATCTTTAGAAGATGGGGTTGTAAATACTATTGAGAGCCCAACACTATCCAGACATGAGGTTGTAGATATCTTGGTTAAATTGTTTGATGACATCATTTCAGACACGTCAAAAAAACTTCTTTCAATATTGGCTGAAAACAAACGATTAAATCTTCTTGAACCGATCTCTTTTATTTATCAAGAGCTGCTTAAACAACACAAAAAACAAAAATCTGTAGAGGTCTTTGTCGCTGTTAATCCAAGCGACTCTACCAAAGAACATATAGAAGAAAAAATAAAAGCCAGTTATGGCAATGATGCCAACATTTCTTTTTCAAAAGACCCAAACATAATGGGCGGCCTATCAATAAAGATAGGTGACGAAACTTTAGATCTTTCCATTAGAGGAAAGGTTAATAAGCTTGTAAACCAATTAAATTTTTAAGGTGAAAATATGAGTCAATTAAATCCATCAGAAATTTCCAGTGTATTAAAAGAAAAGATCGCAGGTCTTGATCTTTCCGCTGAAAGAAAAAACGAAGGAGTCGTTGTTAGCGTTTCCGACGGTATTGTCAGAATACACGGCATGGGCGATGTTATGTATGGTGAGGTTATTGAATTCGATAACGGAACAAAAGGCATGGCTTTAAACCTTGAACAAGACTCAGTCGGGGCTGTTGTTTTGGGAGACTACTTAGAAATTATTGAAGGACAAAAAGCAGTTTGTACTGGAAAAGTCTTAGAGGTTCCTGTTGGCGAGGCTCTTCTTGGAAGGGTTGTGAACACTCTGGGAACACCAATCGATGGCAAGGGTGAAATAAAAGCTGAAAAAAATATGCCAGTTGAGGTTGTTGCCCCAGGGGTTATCGCTCGTCAATCAGTTGATCAACCTGTTCAAATTGGTTTAAAGGCAGTTGATGCTATGGTGCCAATCGGAAGAGGTCAAAGAGAGCTAATTATTGGAGATAGACAAACAGGAAAAACCGCTGTAGCTGTCGATGCGATTATTAACCAAAAAGGAACAGGTATTAAATGTATTTATGTTGCCATAGGTCAAAAACAATCAACTGTAGCAAACGTTGTAAGAAAGCTTGAAGAATATGGAGCAATGGAACATACAATTGTAGTTTCAGCAACCGCTGCAGATCCAGCACCCATGCAGTACCTTTCAGCATACGCCGGCTGCACAATGGGTGAATATTTTAGAGATAAAGGTGAAGATGCTTTAATTGTTTACGATGACCTATCAAAGCAGGCTGTTGCCTATAGACAGGTATCACTTCTTTTAAAAAGGCCTCCAGGAAGAGAAGCATATCCTGGTGATGTTTTTTACCTTCATTCAAGACTTTTAGAAAGGGCAGCTAGAGTTAATGCTGATTATGTTGAGCAAGTAACCGGTGGAAAGGTTAAAGGAAAAACAGGATCTCTAACAGCCCTTCCAATTATTGAAACTTTAGCTGGAGACGTATCAGCATTTGTTCCAACAAACGTGATTTCTATTACTGACGGTCAAATATATCTAGAAACTGAGTTATTTAATTCAGGTGTCAGACCAGCCATTAATCCTGGACTTTCAGTTTCAAGGGTTGGCGGCTCTGCACAAACAAAGATTATGAAAAAACTAGCAGGTGGTGTTAGGACAGCACTAGCCCAATACCGTGAGCTAGCAGCATTCTCTCAGTTCGCATCTGACCTAGATGATGCAACCAAACAACAACTTGCTAACGGTAAAGCATTTACTGAACTTTTAAAGCAAAAACAATATGCACCAATGAGCGTAGCTCAACAAGCACTTAGCCTGTTTGCAGCTGACAGGGGTTATATGGCTGATGTTGAAGTAGAAAAAATTCTTGATTTCGAAGAAGCCCTTCATGGATATTTTACATCTGAAAAAGGTGAGCTTGAACAACAAATAAATACGACAGGTGATTGGAATGATGATATTGAAAATCAATTCAAAGAGCTTGTTGAAGACTTTAAAAAAACACAAACTTTTTAAGATAAAAAATGGCTAATACAAAAGAAGTAAGAAAGCAGATTGCGAGCATTAAAAGCACGCAAAAAATTACTTCGGCCATGGAAATGGTTGCTGCTAGCAAGATGAAAAAAACACAAGACACTATGCTTGAAGGCAGGCCTTACTCTTTAAAAATAAAAGACGTGATTTCCCATGTTGCTTTAGCCAATTCTGAATACCCACATCCTTTTTATGAAGAAAGAACTCCTAAAAAAGCATGCTTTATTGTTGTTTCATCTGATAAAGGGCTGTGTGGTGGTTTGAACATCAATTTATTCAAGCAAGTAATAGCTAAGTCAGCAGAATTAAACGAGCAGGGCATTGAGTCCTGTTTTGCTTTAATTGGAACCAAGGCTGCCGGCTTTTTTAAAAGTGTAGGCGGCCAAGTCATTGCTGTGGCTGAAAAGCTTGGAGACAAACCAAACCCAGATGACTTAATAGGATTAACAAAAGTGGTTTTAGATATGCATAAAAACGGTGATATAGATCAAGCGTACTTATGCTCAAACGGCTTTGTAAATACTATGACTCAACAACCAAATGTTGAACAACTTATTCCACTAACACCCGAAGAAAAAGAAGAATCTTTACCAACCCAGTGGGATTATATATATGAGCCTGAGGCAAAAGAATTATTAGACGGTCTTTTAACAAGATACATAGAATCACTTGTTTATCAGGCGGTCATTGAAAACAATGCGTGCGAACAGGCAGCAAAAATGATTGCAATGAAAAATGCAACAGATAATGCAGGCGACTTAATTAAAGAATTAGAACTTTTATATAACAACGTTAGACAAGCAGCTATCACTCAAGAGCTCTCTGAGATAGTTGGCGGTGCAGCAGCAGTTTAAGGAGAAAAATATGAGCAACGGAATAGTTACACAAATCATTGGAGCGGTTATCGACGTCGAATTCGACAAAGACAATATCCCAAAGGTATATGAAGCTTTAATGGTAGATGAAAGTGGGACTACACTTGAAGTGCAGCAGCAATTAGGTGATGGTGTCGTAAGAACCATTGCAATGGGTGCAACAGAGGGTTTAAAAAGAGGCTTGACTGCATCAAGAACAAACGCTCCTATTTCAGTGCCTGTTGGTCCTGAAACTTTAGGAAGAATCGTCGATGTTCTTGGTAATCCAATTGATGAAAAAGGACCGATTGGTGAAAAAGAAAAAATGCCTATTCACAGAAAACCACCAAGCTACACGGATCAATCAGCATCAAATGAAGTTCTTGAAACAGGCATTAAGGTTATTGATCTTATGTGTCCTTTTGCCAAGGGTGGAAAAATTGGTTTATTCGGTGGTGCTGGTGTTGGTAAGACGGTGAATATGATGGAGCTTATTAATAATATTGCACTTCAACATTCAGGTCTTTCAGTTTTCGCTGGTGTTGGTGAAAGAACCAGAGAAGGAAATGATTTCTATTACGAAATGCAAGAATCTGGAGTTGTGAATATTGACAACCTGGGCGAGTCAAAAGTTGCCATGGTATATGGACAAATGAATGAGCCTCCAGGAAACAGATTAAGAGTTGCCTTAACTGGCTTAACAATGGCTGAAAGTTTTAGGGACGAGGGCAAGGACGTTTTATTATTTATTGATAATATTTATCGTTACACACTTGCGGGTGTTGAGGTATCAGCGCTTCTTGGAAGAATGCCTTCTGCTGTAGGTTACCAGCCAACACTTGCAGAAGAAATGGGCGCTCTTCAAGAAAGAATCACTTCAACAACAACTGGTTCTATCACATCTATTCAAGCTGTGTATGTTCCAGCTGATGACTTAACAGACCCTTCTCCTGCAACAACTTTTGCTCACTTAGATGCAACAGTTGTATTATCTAGACAAATTTCAGAGCTTGGTATTTATCCCGCTGTTGATCCGTTGGATTCAACTAGTAGACAGCTTGACCCATTTGTTGTTGGTGATGAGCATTATGAGGTTGCACAAGGGGTTCAGCAAATCTTACAAAGATATAACGAGCTAAAAGATATTATTGCAATTCTTGGTATGGATGAACTTTCTGAAGAAGATAAAGAGTTAGTAGCTAGAGCAAGAAAAGCGCAAAGATTCTTATCTCAACCATTCTTTGTTGCAGAGATTTTTACTGGTACTCCAGGAAAGTATGTTTCACTAGAAGATACTATTAAAGCTTTTAAAGGTATTTTAAATGGTGACTATGATCACTTGCCAGAACAAGCTTTTTATATGGTAGGTACCATAGAAGAGGCAGTAGAAAAGGCTAAGACTTTATAAAATGAGCACTATCAAGATCAACATAGTTTCTTCAAGTGAAGAGATATATTCCGGCGAAGCTACAATGGTTTATGCAACCGGAACCCTTGGTGAACTTGGTATAGCTCCTGGCCACACACCTTTACTAACCGGTTTGGCTGCTGGCCCTGTAAGAGTACAAAACGGCTCTGAAGAAGAAGCATTTTTCTGCTCAGGTGGTTTTTTAGAAGTACAGCCAGACCTTGTAACAGTTTTGTCTGATACAGCAGAAAGGGCTGAAAGTCTTGACGAGTCTGAAGCAATTAAAGCCAAAGAAGCAGCCGAACAAGAATTAGCAAACAAAGACGCTAGTCTTGATTATGCAAAAGCATCTGCTCAGCTAGCCGAGGCTGTAGCGAGATTAAAAACTATTCAAAAATTACGTAAAAACCAGTAAGGTATCTATTTAACCTTATATAACTGTGGACATTCATACTATAGTTCTTGCAGCCGGAGAGGGCTCAAGAATGAAATCAAATAGAGCTAAATCCCTCCAAAGGATCGGGGGGACATCTATGCTCGAAAAAATATGTTTAACAGCCGGATCAATAAGTCCAAAAATTACATTAGTTGTTGGCTTTGATAAAGATTCTGTTATAAAAGAGTCTAAGACTTATAATCTTGAAATCTCAACAGCAGAACAACCAAAACCAATTGGAACAGGAGATGCTGTGAAGTGTGGAATCACCAAGGTTGAAGACGGCACAAAAGTTTTAGTTCTTTATGGCGATGTCCCTCTCATAAAAAAAGAGACCCTTGAAGAATTAATAAATAGCTCTGATGAGGGGTTATCAATATTAACTACTATACTAGAAGATCCTTATGGATACGGCAGGGTAAAAAAAGACGATTCAGGTAATGCATTAGCAATAGTCGAAGAAAAGGATGCGTCAGCGGATGAAAAAAATATAAAAGAAATTTTTACCGGAGTGCTTTGTGGGCAAAAGGAGCTTATCGACGAAGGATTGGCGGAACTGAACAACAATAATGCTGCTGGAGAATTTTATTTAACTGATTTAGTTTCCATAATAAGCAATAAAGGGTTTAAAATTAAAACATACAATGCATCTAACGATGAGGTTAAGGGTGCAAATAGTAAGGCTGAGTTGGCTCAGCTAGAAGGAATATATAGGGCAATGAAATCAGAAGAGCTCATTAATAAAGGCGTTACAGTTGCAGACCCAGCGAGGCTTGATATAAGAGGAGAGGTAGTTGCAGGTCGTGACTGTCTAATTGATGTCAACGTGATACTTGAGGGCAATGTCACTTTAGGTGATAACGTTCATATTGGTCCTAATACAATTTTGAAGAACGTAACTATTGGAAATAATTCAAAAATAGAAGCTTTTTCTCATCTCGAAAGCGCCACAGTGGGTGATGGTTGCGTGATAGGGCCTTATGCAAGACTAAGAGAAGGAAGCAATATTGAAAATTCAGCTAAAGTGGGCAATTTTGTAGAAACCAAGAATTCAACACTAGGAAATGGCTCAAAGGCCAATCATTTTACCTATCTTGGTGACACAGAAGTTGGAAAATCAACAAACATTGGAGCTGGAACAATTACTTGTAATTATGATGGTACCAATAAACACAAAACAATCATTGGCGATGAAAGCTTTATTGGAAGCAACACATCACTTGTTGCCCCAGTTACAGTTGGATCAAATGCAACCGTTGCCGCCGGATCTGTCATAACAAAAGATGTTCCAGGCGGAGCGCTTGGTGTTGGAAGATCAAAACAAAATAATAAAGAAAATTGGTCTAAGAAAAAGGATTAACCATGTGCGGAATTATAGCTGCTGCTTCAAATAGAAATGTCGGAAAACTATTGGTCCAAGGACTCCATAAAATGGAATATAGAGGATATGATTCTGCAGGCATCGCTCTTCATCAAAATGACGGCATAGCACACCTTCGAACTCTTGGAAAAGTTCAGCTTCTAGAAGAAAAAATGATTGCTGAAAAACCAAAAAGTAAACTAGGCATTGCTCATACAAGATGGGCAACTCATGGAGAACCATCAGAGATTAATGCTCATCCCCATAAGTCTCAAGATTCGGTTTATATTGTTCATAACGGTATTATTGAAAATTATGTTGAGCTCAGAGAAGATCTTAAGAAAGATGGTTATGAATTTATATCTCAAACAGATTCAGAGCTAATTGCTCATTTACTTGATCAACATATCAACCAAGGCCAGTCAATGATCGATGCAATGTATTCAGCAAAAGAAAAACTTGAGGGTGCATACGCGATAGCAGCTATTGATATAAAAGATAGTACTAATTTGGTTATAGCAAGAAACAAATCACCTCTATTAATAGGAATTGGAACCGATGAAATGTTTGCAGCCTCAGATCCGCTTGCTATAGCCCAACAAACCAATGATTTTATTTTTTTAGAAGATGGTGATGTGGCAGAGATCTCTGCTAATAGCTACAAAATCTTTGATGAATCCAAAAACGAAGCCAAAAGAGAAATCACACATATAGATATTTCAGCCCAAGCCACCTCAAAGGGTGATTACAGGCACTATATGGAAAAAGAAATATACGAGCAACCTGAAGCTGTTTCAAAAACAATAGACGGAAGAATAGGTGGCGAAGATGTTCTAGATAATATTTTCGGTTTAGGCTCTACCGAACTATTCTCAAAAGTAAAACGTATTCAAATAGTTGCTTGCGGAACAAGTCTTCATGCAGGAAGAGTTGCCGCCAGTTGGTTTTCATCAATAGCCGAACTTCCTTGTCAAATTGATTACGCAAGTGAGTATAGATATAGAAACCCTCATGTAGATGAAAATTCATTATTAATTACCATTTCTCAATCAGGTGAAACAGCTGATACATTAGCCGCATTAAACTATGCAAAAGAAAAAGACTATCTTTCTACCCTTACTATTTGCAACGTTCCAACCAGCTCTTTAGCTAGAGAGTCAGATTTTTCATTATTTACCAATGCTGGTCCTGAAATAGGCGTTGCCTCAACCAAAGCATTTACAACTCAGCTTGCAGGATTAATGTTGCTTGCATTGTCGCTAGCAAAAAGTAGAGGATTAAACCCAAAACTTAGGGGAAGAATTGTTCAAGCATTAAGATTGCTGCCAGAGACTATTGCAGAAGCCCTTAACACAAAAGAAAAGATAGTTGAAATAGCTCCAAGTATTGCTAATAAAGACAATGCTTTATTTTTAGGTAGAGGTATTTTTTATCCCATCGCCAAAGAAGGAGCATTAAAGCTTAAAGAAATTTCTTATATTCATGCCGAAGCTTACCCAGCCGGTGAGCTAAAACATGGCCCGCTTGCATTAATAGATGAAAATATGCCTGTTATAGCATTGGCTCCAGAGAGTGAAATTGCAGAAAAACTAATTTCTAATTTAGAAGAAGTAAAGGCAAGAGGCGGAACCCTTTATGTCTGTGCTGATCCTTCAGTAAATATGGATGTTAAATCAGGAAAATTGATTCATATGCCTAAATGCGATTTCTTTATGACACCAATTGTTTATAACATTCCATTACAAATTCTTTCATACGAAGTTGCTATTCTAAGAGGAACAGATATTGATCAACCAAGGAATCTAGCTAAATCAGTCACTGTTGAATGAATCTTGATCCAAAAATTTTATTAGCTGGAATGGCCGTGTCACTAATATCAGCATTTCCATTTAATGCAACTTTTTATGTATTTACCAGAACAGTTATTTGTTTGTCATTTATATATGGAACATATGAACTAAATAAAAGAAATAACAGCATTTGGATATTGTTAATGATGTTGGCCATTCTTTTTAATCCAATTTTCCCAATTTATTTTAATGAAAAATTAACATGGGTAATAATTGATATTTTTGCAGCTGTAGTTTTTTTATATACATACCAGCTTATTTCGCCATCTAAAAAATTATTTATTATTAATTATTTTATTAGCAGACTTATTCTCTATGGCGGGTTTGGTTTTTTTGCAATTGTAGGTATTTGGGTTCTTATTGAAGAATCGTCTAGACCTCCACCCGACTTGCCAATATTCATAATCATGGGTTATGGATTAACATGTATCATGACATTTATTTGGAATTTTATTTTTTTTAATGCTAAGTCTCTGAAACTGGACAGAGAGATACTCAATGAAAAAATTAACAAACTATGAATTTAGGTTAGTTGGGTGGGTTAAGAACACTCGGTTACGGTCGAGTAGAACAAAACAGAGAATTATGAATTTATAAACATGCCAGAAGTTACACTAGTATTTGCCACGATACTTTCATCATTTATGATAATTCTATCTTTTAGGGTTCTCGACCTCAGAGGAAGTCCCGTTACAAAATTTCTTCACAAACCCAACAGGATTGTTGATGACGAAACTCTTCAAAGGTCCATCAGAGGGCACGGAAACCTAGTTGAATATGCTCCACTATTCTTAATTTTAATGTTTATTCTTGAATTATCAGGTGCACCTCAAACTCAACTTTATTTCTCTGGAGTAGCATTTACGGTCGGGAGGTTGATGCACGGAATAGTTTTTTCATTTTTGAATCCAAATATGTTTTTAAGAATTGGTGGTATGGCACTAACTTTTGTTGGTTTCTTGGGTCTCATCAGGACATCGATAATGCTACTTTTATAAGTATGGAAGAAAAATATATAAAGTTTTATCAGAATTTCCACAAAGGATTTCAGAATAAAAAAACTAATTCTCTGTTTCATTCAAGTCAGTCACGGTGGAGTAAGTTTGAACAGAGAATTAAAATATAAAATATGCAGATAATTTATGCTCATGCAACGTTAGCATTGCTTGCAGTTCCACTTGGTCTTTACATCTTCCTAACCAAAAAGGGCACAAAGCAACATAAAATGCTCGGACGAATCTGGGTAACTTTTTTAATAATAGTTTCTTTGACAGCAATATTTATTCAAACAATTAACCCTGGACAATATTCATGGATTCATCTTTTGATACCCTTCACTTTGGTTTCTTTGATTTATTCAATTTGGAACATTAAGAAATATAAAAAAACAAAAATAGAAAGATACAAATACTCACATATGTATTCGATGATTGGTGTCTACGTTGGGGCACTTTTAATTGCTGGTGCATTTACTTTGATGCCAGGAAGACTTTTTCATCACATATTATTTGGATAATAATGGAACAAAAATACATTAAGTTTTACAAAACATTTCACAAAAAGTTTAAAAATGACGAAAATCTTATTCTCTGTTCAAATACACTCTGTAACGGTCGAATAATTTTGTATGTAACAGTTAATGAATAAATTAACCAATCTCAATTTCTTTTTAATTTGGGTTTTTGGTTTTTTTGTTCTCCTATCATTTGATTTATTTGTAGAAGGTTTTGTATTTGAGTGGTTGGAATGGAATGGTACAAATAAGAATGACTGGTTCTTTGTTATTTGGTGGGGTTTGGTTGTTGTTTGGTTTTTAAATGGTTCAATTTCTTTGTATCAAAGACTAAAAAAATAATGAATATAAAAATTGTTACATACAAAATAAATCCACCACGGTGGAGTAATTAAACCTGCTCAGGACCCTCAAACTTTTTAATATTGTCCAGAACATTTTTCCAACCACCATCAAGTAAAGGATTTAAGACTTTTTCAATTCCTGTCTGTATTCTCCACTCTAGATATCTGTTGTAGTGTGATACTGATTCCCATTTTTCTATTGCTAGATATGAGTTAGTTTTCTTCTCATAGAATACTTCTAATGACAAACAACCATCAAAACCCCTGGTTTCGTTGAGAGTGTTTTCTAGAAGTTGTTTAACTAAACCTTCTTTGCCATTGATAACTTTAAAGGTAACGATTATTGTTGCTGACGACATGATAATATTATCTCATAACAAATTAGGGCGGGATAAGAACACTCAGTTAATGTTGAATTAATCATAATGGAAATAAACTGGATCGCAGTAGGTTGGATTATAGACATGATACTTAATGGTTTTGTATGGCTTGTTATTGCAGTAATTTTTCTTACATTGATTGATGTGACTGATACATGGACAAGAAAAGCTATTAAATGGGTGGACAAAGCAGACATATGGATAAGGAAATTAATAGACAACTTGTTTGAATGGATTCAAAAGAAGAATCTTAAAATAATCTCCAGCATTATATTGCTAATTATCTTTGGTATTTTTGCTCAACTAGGAATAATACCCAAGTTGATAACATAATAAGCATATGAAATTAATATTAATGCATGTTGGAAGAATATTTCTTGCACTTTACTTTTTAATACCAGGAATAAGTAAATTTCTGTCATGGAATACAAGTGTTGCATTAATGGGGGCCCATAACATGAAAATGATTCCAGCTTTATTAACAATTGCTGGCATAGCGCAGGTGGTTGGGAGCATCAGTTTATTATTAAACAGGCATGTTGTGATATGTGCGCTTGGATTTGCTGTGATGACCTTATTAATTAATTTTAACTTACATGACTTCTGGAACACCTATGAAGGTGTTAATCCTGATCGTGAGCTACAAAACTTTTATAAAAACTTAGGTATTTTTGCAGGCCTTTTGCTTTTAGCGGCTGTTAATATGGAACAGCCTGATAAATCGGAGTAATAGTATATGAATCTAAGGCCTTTCCATTTAGCAATTCCCGTTGATGACATTGAAACAGCTAAGGAATTTTATGGCTCCAAGCTAGGATTTGCAGAGGGCAGATCTGATGATCACTGGGTGGATTATAATTTTTTTGGTCATCAATTGGTTTGCCACATTGGTGAATCAAATAGCTTTACTAATGAAGTTGATGGTAAAGATGTGCCAGTTCCTCATTTTGGAATTTTGCTGGGATGGGATGAGTTTGATAATTTTTCAAATACACTCAAAGAAAACGACATTCAATTTATCATTGAACCTTACCTTAGATTCGAAGGATTGCCTGGAGAACAAAAGACAATGTTCTTCAAAGATCCTTTTGGCAATGCCCTAGAATTTAAATCATTTAAAAACGATAAAGATATTTTCAAAAAAGACTGATGAAAAAGATTAATCTGGCTTCGAAATATAAAAAAATTACTGAGCATTGGTCTCCAAAGGTAGTAGCTGAAATGAACGACTATCAATTTAAGTTAGCAAAAGTAAATAATGATTTTATATGGCACAGCCATGAAGACACTGACGAAACTTTTATTGTGATTGAAGGAAAAATCTATATTGAGTTTGAAGATGAGACTGTTGAGCTTTCTGAGGGAGAGATGATTGTTGTGCCTAAGGGAAAAAAACACAGACCGTATGCAGATGAAGAAGCAAAGATTATGCTCATAGAACCCAAAGGAGTTCGAAACACTGGCGATATCGTTAGTGATTTAACATCAGATGATAATCAATGGATATAAAACTTATTAAACTGAAAGCATTTTTGAGATGTGCGATTGCCAAAGATATGGTTTATACTCAGGTTATGTGTGATTGTTGTAGTTGCTGCGAGTGCACTTGTTGCGCCAAATAAACAGTAGAAATTAAAATCTTTTTTCAAAATTAAAAAGTTTTATAGTTCTATATAAAACTCAAATCTTCCATGGGTAAAAAAAGAAAAGACGACGGATACAATAAAGGCAAGTTTAAGGAAGTAGAGTATTTTCTTAAAGGCCTTCGAGCCCCAATATTTAAATTACTAAATCATAAATCCAAACATAAATATGATTGTCCAATCTGTGGTTATCACGGACCTTTTATGGATAAGAACAATCGCCTTAGAGCCAAATGCCCAAAATGTGGTGAGCTTGAAAGGGCGCGAATGGCAATGTTGGTGGTTAATCAAATATATGATGCTAAAAAAGCATCTGAAACAGATGTCCTTCACGTTTCTCCTGAAAACTTTTTAAGAAAGATTTTTAAAGAAAAATATAAGAGCTATATTTCTTCTGATTTATATCGGGAGGATGTAGATCAGCAGTTTGATATTCAAAGCATACCTTATCCTGATAATTCTTTTGATCTGGTTTTTGCCTCACATGTTTTAGAGTATGTAAAAGATGATAGGCAAGCCATACAAGAAATAAAAAGAGTACTTAGGCCAGGAGGCCTAGCATTTTTACCTGTCCCTATGCTCCATGATAAAACTATTGATTTTGAAGAAAGACCGCTAAATAAAAGAATAATACGCGAGACTGGAATAGACTATTTTGATCGCTATAGGGAAGTTTTTTCTGAAGTAACCGTTTATGAGCCAGGCTCATTTGATGAAAAATTTAATTTAACTATCGATATGCAAGATATCTCAGATTCAGAAAAACATAATTACCAGCTGCCAAATCTGCTTCCGGTCTGCTCAGCATAAATGGGTATCGATTATTTTTTTCTATAAGTCCAATCAATTGCAGCACCAATAGCTACTCCGACCGCTATCCAGACAGGCTCTCTAGTCAAAGCAAAAAAGACAGCGCCAAGAGCAACGCCAATACCAATCCAGTTACCTGAATTTTTATTAATAAATTTCATGTTACCCTCTTAATATTAAACCTTATGGTAATTTAAAAATGTCTTCTACTTTGCACTTTAAGGTTTTTGCAATCTTTAATGCAAGAACAGTGGAGGGTACATAGATTCCATTTTCTATGGCATTGATACTTTTTCTTGAAACCTCTGCGCTCTCAGATAAATCACTTTGAGTTAATCCAGCTTTTTTTCTCAGCTGCTCAAGATTATTAATAAGTTTTTTGTGATTTTTTCCCAAAACTATTTCTTTTCAAAATCTTCAACGGCGCTTGTTAATTCTTCACTTGTATTAGGATAGAGGTAGCCAGCAATAATTTGACCAATGCCTATAGTGCCAACTAAAGCTCCAACACCCTTTAAGATGTTACCCAAAAAGAACACACCAAAAAGGAAAAGACCAATCCCAACAAATAATGTTACAACGCCACTTCTTCTATAGTCTATCGGTTGTTTTTTTCTTTCATCAAGCAAGCCTACCAAATCTTCAAGCTTTGATGGATCATCTATGTTTTTAGATATCTCTAAAATTGTTTTATTCTTATCTTTGCTTTCTAAATACAACCAAACAAAAACTGCAAGCGGTACTATTATTCCTGTCATTATTCCCAATGATGGTATTACTATTTCTGGACTCATTACTTTCTCCTATTTTTTTCGAAGCTTTCAACAGTTCTGTTAATTATCTCAACTTCATTCAATTGCCTGTAGCCAAAATATATGAAAGTTAAACCAAATCCAACAAATATCAATCCCATGCCTGTAAATATCAATCCCAATGAGTCATACAAAGCAATGCCAACAAAAGTTATTCCCAAACCCAAATTCATAACTAAGTTATTTTTTTGACTTATCATATATTTCTCCAAAAATGTAACGCAAACTTATCATCTTTTTTATGAGAAGTAAAGGTTACAATGAATTATTTTTCAAAAATTCTAAATTAAGTTTAGAATTAAAGAATGAGTAAATTAATAAGTTTGTTGTCTTTAAGTTTTTTATTTTCTTTTTCGTCTTTTAGTTCAGCTCATGATCTTGTGGCTGCAATTCAAAGCGAGGACAGAAGCCCCAAAAATGTTTTACGTGATGAATTTAGGAATCCTGAAGAAACATTAACTTTTTTTCAAATAAAGCCTGATATGAGGGTTGTAGAGCTATCTCCTGGAGGAGGCTGGTATACAGAAATTTTAGCCAATTATCTGCACGAACCAGGAATATTGATTGCTGCACATTTTGATAAAGATTCTGAGGTTGGCTATTTCAAAAGAGGTAGAGCAAACTTTGAAAAGAAAATAGCATCTAGTCCAATGTATTCAAATGTTGAAATAGTAGACTTAAGCTCAAATCTTGCTAAAGAAAATTCTGTAGACGCAGTTATAACTTTTAGAAACCTTCATAATTGGTTAGGCCCACAAATGGATTCTATATTTGCTAATAGTTTCAAGGCCCTAAAGCCCGGGGGTGTTTTTGGAGTTGTAGAGCATAGAGCTGATCCAGGAACATCTATAGATGATATGAAAAAAAGTGGCTATGTTACTGAAGAGCATGCGATTACGATTGCTAAAAAACATGGATTTGTCCTTGTAGCAAAATCAGAAATAAATGCTAACCCAAAAGATACCAAAGATCATCCAAGAGGTGTCTGGACATTGCCCCCAAACCTTAGACTTAAAGATGTTGATAGGAACAAATATTTATCAATAGGTGAAAGTGACAGAATGACCCTTTTATTTAAAAAGCCATAGGTATTGATATGCAATATAGAAATCTTGGAAAGTCAGGCCTAAAAGTTTCTGCTCTTTCATTTGGTTCTTGGGTAACTTTTCACAAGCAAGTAGATTCTAAGCTTGCAGAAAGAATGTTTGGAATGTGCTTAGATGCTGGAGTTAATTTTTTTGACAATGCAGAAGGTTATGAAAGAGGCATGTCAGAAATTGTAATGGGAGAGGCTCTTAAAAGCCTTGATAGACCAAGAGACTCTTATTGTGTAAGTTCAAAAGTTTTCTTTGGAGCTCATGAAAACCCACTTCCAACCCAAATGGGCTTAAGTAGAAAACATGTAACAGAAGCATGCAACCAGGCTCTTAAAAGACTTCAGGTTGATTATTTAGATTTATATTTTTGCCACAGAGCAGACCCCGATACCCCAATTGAAGAAACTGTTTGGGCTATGCACAACTTAATAACTCAAGGAAAAATTTTATACTGGGGAACATCTGAATGGACAGCAGAAGAGATTAACTATGCCTATGAATTTGCAATAGGAAACAATCTCACGCCCCCAACAATGGAGCAGCCTCAGTACAATTTATTGGATCGGGAAAGATTCGAAGTTGAATATAAAACTATTTTTGAGAAATATAAAATGGGGACAACAACTTGGTCTCCTCTTGCATCAGGTGCTTTAACCGGAAAGTATTTAGAGGGTGTGCCGGAAGGTTCGAGAGCCTCACTTAAAGGCTATGAATGGCTAAGAAGACATATGATTGAATCAGATAGAGGTCAAGAAAGAATGCAAAAGGTTTCTAAATATATTGGTATTGCTAAAGACCATGATTTAGATCCTGTAAAACTTGCCATAGCTTGGTGCCTGTTAAATAAAAATGTTTCAACGGTAATTCTAGGCGCATCAAACATCAAGCAATTAGAGGACAATCTTAAGTCATTAGATTGCTTAAAAGAATTTGAAAATCGGGAATTAGTTAAAAGTTTAAATAATCTTTAGCAGATATTAGGAACTTCTTTGTGTCTTCGTTGTCTAGTAATTTAAGAAGGAGATAAGAAATTATGAACGAGAAATATATACAAGCTTTAATTTTAGGATCTTTAATTGGGGGCGCTATTCTTTTTGATGATTATGTCAAACCAACAAAAGAAAAGACTATGAAAAAACATATGATTATAAAGTCAGATTTTAAAGAAGGCGACCTGCCTGATGTAAAAGATATTCATGGTATAGATGTTTTACAAAACATGGATATTATTAAAGACTTAGATTTAGAGGGTGTGAGCTCAGAAGTCTTGGATGGCTTAGAAGAAGGTTTAGAAGAAGCCATAGAAGCTTTAGAAGATGTAGATGTTCAAATAAAAATCGAAATTAATAAAGAAAATAAAGAAGAAGATTAAAAATATTTAAAACAAAATAGTTATATTATTTGTAGATAATTCTTCTTACAAAAACACATATATTTTTTTTGCCCTATATAATTTAATTTAAACAAATTCTTGGGAGAAGAAAATGAAAAAATATTTTTTTGCTTTAGCTTTATTCTTGTCAGTTGGAGCTCATGCATTTGAAGTAAGCGGCAATCATTTTGAGGGCAAATTTAAAATTGACTCGATGACTGTTGGTGAAAATGAAGTAACTGTTAATGCATCAAGTGCTGCAGCAGATGTAGGACAGTATGGCAAGGTTTATGTTTCTTACACATTTACACAAAATCCATATATTCCAAATTCAGGTACCTGGAAAGGACATGGCAGGGGCATGAGTCCTGATGGGCAGCTTCAAGCTGGTATTTTAATGGGTGTATGGACACGAGACGGAAGCGTTTTCAATATGAAGTCAGTGGATAGTGTGACTGATGGCATCAATTATGTTCAGGGCACTATGGATGTCCTGACTGGCAATATTAATTTAGATATATATCCTGTTAAATAATATCTATTCTATAAACCTATAAGCTGCATTTTTTATGTGCAGCTTATAGATCTGCCAAAATGATTGAAAAACTAGACCATTTAATTGTTGCTGTTTCAGATATTGATGAGGCTGAAAATAATTATTCTAAAGTATTTGGTACTGGGCCCGTTTGGAGAGGCGAGCATGCAGAATAC
>CACPON010000008.1 GCA_902635645.1 uncultured SAR86 cluster bacterium | reverse complement strand
GGTTCATAATTCAGACTTATTTGATTCTGTTCAAAAAACAGGAAGATTGAAAAGTGTTAAAGATACATGTGACAGAAATAATCCTATTAAATTTATAAGATGGCTTAAAAAAGGTAAAACTGTTCTTTATGCAACAGATCAAGATTATGGGTTAAATCAGTCAGATATTATTAATTTTTTTGGCCAACCTGCTGCAACAATATCAGCGCCTTCAAAAATAATTAATTCGACAGATTGTAAAACATATTTTATGAATTCTTATATTGATTCAGGTAAATACATTCTTGATATAGAGGAGCTGAAACTAAGCCATCTAAATGGATTAAGTTTTTCTCAAAGCTTAAATGATTTTATGGAGAAAAAAATTAGAAAAAACCCTGATGAGTATTTGTGGCAACACCGAAGATTTAAATCAACACTTGGTAAGAAAGACTTTTATGCATGAAAATTTAAAAGATTTCAATTCTATTAAAGGTTTTTTAGATCACGAAGAAGGCATTCTTTTATATCAAATGGCTAAAAAATATTGTATTAAAACTTTTGCAGTTGAAATTGGATCTTACTGTGGAAAATCAGCCTGCTACATCGCTGAGGCATGCAAAGAAAATAAGACCCATCTTGTAACAATTGATCATCATAGAGGATCTGAAGAGCAACAGTATGGAGAAGAATATTTTGATCCAGAGGAATATGATTATGAAAATGAAAGAGTCGATACTTTGCCTAGCTTATTAAAAAATATATCTAGGTTTCAATTAGATGAATATATCAAGGTGATGGTTGAGACCTCTAAATCTGCATCAGAAAAAATAAAGAATGAAATAGATTTTTTATTCATTGATGGTAGCCATACTTTTGAGTCAGCAAGAGCCGATTATGAATCATGGAAAGAAAAAATTAGGGTTGGAGGTATTCTTACAATTCATGATATCTATGACTCAGAATTTGAAGGTGGCCAGGCTCCAAGAGAAATATATGAAAAAGCACTAGGAGAAAATTTTAAACTTGTAAAGAGAGTTAAAAGTTTAGTTGCTATTGAAAAAATTTCTTAATTCTAGAAAGACATTAACAGAGGAGTCATTAGAACCTAAATCATAGAAAGATAAAGCATGAGCTGCAATAATTACCGCAGCATTGGTCCAGGTTGAATTCTCTTCTGGCCAAAAGATTTCCATATCATATTGATATCCTGTTGGAAAAATTCCATCTTTATTTTGAAATTGCTGAATATCATTAAATATCTGTTTTGCAATGTTTTCATTGTCATGAATTAATGCTGATATTACACATTCAGAACTCTCTGCTATTGTTACCCAAGGCTCTTCAGCAACACACTTAACTCCAAGTCCTTTTACATAATAATTATCTAATAAGTCTAAGAATTCTTTCTTATTATTTTTGATGCCAGCTAAAAAAGGATAATAAAAGTCCATCGAGAATCTAGATCTATCAACACCATCTCTATTAAATTTTTCTTGCCACATCTCGGTGTTAAATTTAGGAAAGCTTTTATCTTTTGCAACCAATGATAAGAAGATGGACATTGAAGCAGTAATTAATGAATTATCAGAATACCCATTGCTATCTTTTGCCCAATAAAAATAACCGTCCTCATCTTTAAAATCATCAAGGACTTCAAAAATATTTTCAAGCTTTAGAAGTTGTTCATTAGTAAGAATTTTTTTGTAATCTTGCTCTTTATCGATCAAGCTCGCTTGTATAAGCGGCATAATGATGTATGGAGCATGATGGCTTTCATAGTGAAGTTTTGATGGTTTTTCATTTTGAAATTCAGCATAAATTAGTCCATCTTCGTTAAGATTAGTAAAAAACCAATTTACTCCTTTCCAAAAATATTCCCATTCTTCATATATTGCTAATGCTATTAAACACTCACAATGATCCCAAGGGTCACATTTACCCTTTTCATCCCAAAAAATTGCACCACTTGATGATTGGTTTGAAATAATCCAATTTTTGGATGGCTCAAATTTTTTTTTATAATCTAGCCAATTCATTTTTTTGTAAAATAAAAAGAAATGCTTTTACCTAAAATTGGATTTAGCAATCTATCAATAAAATCTATCCATGTAGGTTTTTTAAGAATATGTAATTCAAGGAATTTTTTATACCAGCTTACTAAAAAATTTGAATCTTGGCTTTTCCAGAACAAACATCTCAACCACCAGTATGCAGAATGAATAGAATGGAATCTTTCAGATGCATCGAAAATAAAACCCTTTTCTGTAATATCTTTAATTAGTGATTTCTTTTTGAAGATTCTTAAGTGTCCTCCAGGTTGATTCTGATATTCTTTAGACAACATCCAACAAATTTTTTCTGGGAATTCTGCTGGAACACTTGCAAGAAACTTTCCTCCAGGTTTTAAAACCCGAAAAATCTCATCTATAGCATGTCTATATTCGTGAAGATGTTCTAATACCTCAGAACATATTATTAAATCAAATGTACTATCGTTAAAAGGCAACTCATAGGCTGAACCGCTCAAAAAAGATGTTTGATTATTAGAAATTGATTCAAAATACTCTAATCCTTCTAATGATTTATCCAAAGATTCCAAATGAGGATCAAGACCTACACATTGAATATTTGGAAACGCCTCCATGACCGCAAATACATGCCTACCTTCACCGCAGCCTAAATCAAGCATTAAGCCATGATCAGGTAATTGTATTTTTGACAAATCAAAGGTTAGCATTTATTGAAATCATTGATAGTTTTAATAATTATATTCTCATATTCTTCTGTAATTTTTAACCAATTAAAATTATCAACTATATGCTCTCTTCCTCTCACAGCAATGTTTTTATAATGTGAATAATCATGCAAAATATTTCTAATTGCGTTTGATAATTCATTCGCATTTTTTGCTGGAATTAACTTTGCATAATCACCAACCAATTCTGGAATTGAAGATACATTGGTAGCAATTAGAGGAATCTCACAACTCATTGCTTCTATAACAGGATATCCAAAACCCTCATATAGCGAGCTCACAATTGCTATTGAGCTAGATGCATACTCTTTAGCTATTTCTTCTTTTGTTAAATCAGTCTTAAAAGACACTTTATCTTTTATGCCTAATTCATCAATTAATCTTGATGTATGTCCATCCTTTTTCATCTTTCCAATGACCAAGAGTGAGATTTCAGGAAAATCATTAACTAAACTTGCAAGTGATTTTAATGAATAATCTAAGCCTTTAAGAGCTACATCAGCACTTGCCGTTGTTATAAGTTTGGTCGGATTTCTTTCGATTTCTTTATAAGGAATAAAAATATCAATATCTAAACCGTTATTAATAACATTGATAATTTCTTTGTTTACATTAAAGTCACTTGCAATATCTTTAAGAGAATTCATTGAAGGCGTAACTATTGTTTTTAATTGCGGAGCTACTCTTTTTTGCATTTTTAAGAATGAATACCATCTATGTCTAGATAGTCTGTACATAAAACCACTATTAGACTCCAGCTCAAATTTATAATCTTTTGTTATTGGATGATGAATAATTTCGAGTAAGGGGAATTTTTTTTGAATTTGAAGTAATCCATAACTCAGGGATTGATTATCAATAACAATATCGTAATTATAATTCGTATCTAAAAATTCTTTGGCTCTTTCACCAAAAGTTCTCATTTCAGGGAATCCTCCAAAAAAAGTTGAAAAGAATTCATAGAAATCTATAGCTCTTTTATTTTTTTTCTTGATAAAAATCTTTAATCGGTCTTTGAAGGAAAAGGTTTGAAATAAGTCTAAACCTGGCAATTTTATTAAATTTACTTTTTCATATAGATTTGGATATGGCGGACCCGATATCACATCAACTCGATGTCCCATCAATGAAAGTGCTTTAGATATATCATGGATATATATGCCTTGACCTCCACCAAAAGGTGCACTTCTATAACTTAGTATTGCTATATTAAGTTTTTTCAAAATAATTAATCAGATACTAGACTAAGCCAATTTTTATAGAGATTATTTTTTCCACTTACAATATCTCCATAAGTAGTTTGGAGCTTCTCTGTTATTGGGCCAATTGATCCTGATCCAATTAAAATTTCATCAACTTTAGAGATAGGAGTGATTTCAACAGCAGTTCCAGTAAAAAATACTTCATCACTACTTACTAATTCTTCATAAGTTATATCTTTTTCAGTAACTTCAAAATCAAAATCTTCTGCAATTTTTATTACAGACTGTCTAGTAATTCCATTTAAACAATGATCTGTTTTAGGGGTGTTAATCTTATTATCTTTAACGATAAAAATATTTTCTCCGCTGCCCTCAGAAATATAACCATTTTTATCTAAGAGCAAAGCTTCATCAGCGCCTTTAGCAAGTGCCTCATGAAGTGCCATGGTTGAGTTTATATAAGTTCCTATAATCTTATATCCTGAATGAAGAGGATTGCTGTATTGTTCATACGAAGATTTAATAATAGATATTCCGTTTTTTTTTGCCTCAGGACTCATATATGAAGGCCACTCCCATGCTGCCACTGCAACATTAACGGATAATTCAGTTGCTCTAATACCCAAAGACTCACTTCCTAAAAAAACAATTGGTCTTAAGTACCCTTCATCAAGCTGATTCTTTATAAAAATATCTTTCTGGACTTCGTTAAGTTCTTCAACTGAATAAGGTATTTTTATACCAATCTTCTCTGCAGCTGAAAAAAGTCTTTCAGTATGTTCATTTAGCCTAAAAATTGCTGGTCCATCGTCTGTTTTATAAGCTCTTACACCCTCAAAAACTCCAGTGCCATAATGGACTGTATGAGAAAGAATATGCACAGAACTTTCGTCCCATTTTTCATAGGAACCATTTTTCCATATATATTTTAAATCTGTATTTACAAACATATTTACAAGATATAATAACGACTCGTTATTATGACAAACTAAACAACATAACTAAAGGAAAGAATCATGATCTCAGAGTCTATATTTCGTGAAAATGATATTAGAGGAGTTTACCCAGAAGAATTAAATGAATCAGCTATAAAAGAAATTGCAAAGGGGATTGCAAAAAAATGTTTTCAAGAAGATATTTCCTCTATTGTTGTTGCTAGGGATGGAAGATTATCAGGGGAATCTTTGTTAACAACTTTTTGTAATGCCATTGCTCAATATGGAATAGATGTTAACAACATTGGTCTAGCCACTAGTCCAATGCTTTATTTCGCAGCAAAAAAAGAAAATTCAAAAAGTGGTGTCATGATAACAGGTAGCCATAATCCTAAAAACTACAATGGAATTAAGATGGTGATTAATGACAATTCCGTTTCTGGAAGTGAAATCTTGAGTCTAATTAAAAATGATCAAACTTTAAATGATTCATCTGTAGGGAATATTATTTATAGTGATATAAAAGAAATATATATTTCTGAAATCCTTAAAAATATCGATACAGATATAAGTGAACTTAAAGTAGTAATTGATAGTGGTAATGGTGCGGCCGGTTTTATTGCCCCCGAGCTATTTAAGAGATTGGGTTGTGATGTAATTGAGCTCTATAGTGAAGTGGATGGAAATTTTCCTAATCATCATCCAGACCCTGGTAAATTAGAGAATCTAGAAGATATTATCTCTGAAGTTAAAAACAAAAATGCTGATATTGGTTTCGCATTTGATGGAGATGGCGACAGAGTTGGTCTTATAACTAATTTAGGTGACATGATATTTCCTGATAAACAAATGATGTTATTTTCAGAAGATATTTTAAAGAACAAGAAAGGTCCAATTGTTTTTGATGTTAAATGTTCTAATCATTTAAGTAACTTAATTTTAAAAAATGGCGGAACTCCAATAATGGCACCTACTGGTCATTTTCATATTAAAAAAGCAATTAAAAAAAATAATGCCTTGTTAGGTGGTGAAATGAGTGGCCATATCTTCTTTAATGATAAATGGTATGGGTTTGATGATGGTCCATATGCCGCTGTTAGAGCTGCGGAAATTCTTGCAAAATCAAATAGATCAATTGCAGAAATTTTTGGAGATTTTCCAGAATCTTTCTCGACACCTGAGCTAAATATAACGGTTACTGATGAAAATAAATTTGAAATTATTGATAGATTTATGGCTAATTCGAATATTGATGGAGATAAAATCTTAATTGATGGATTAAGAGTAAACTTTGATGACGGATGGGGGCTTTTAAGAGCATCTAATACCACTCCAAAGCTTGTTCTAAGATTTGAAGGTGATACTGAAGAGTCAATGAATAGAATACAAAATGAATTTATTGCAGAACTATCTCGCATTTGTCCTGAGATTGATATAAATTTAGATTAACTAATGAAAAATGATAGAAAAAATATTATTTTACAATCTTTAGCGAGTCTTCTTGAAGAAAGAAACCTGTCCAAAGTTACTACTGCTCTTCTTGCTGAAAAATCTGAAATTACTGAAGCTGCACTTTATAGGCATTTCCCGAGTAAAAGAGCTATCTATGCCGAGCTTTTTTCTTTTTGTGATAACGCCATCTTTAATAAATGTGCTGAATTAAAAAAATCAGATTTAAGCTCAAGAGATAAAGTTAAGAATACTTTTCTTTTTTTTATGATTTTTATCGAAAAAAACAAAGGGTTTGCAAGGCTAGTTTCAAGAGAAGCTTTGTCAACAGATGAGCAAAATGTCTCAGATGCAGTTAATCAATTCTTTGAAAGATTAGAGCTATCTATCAAGCAAATGCTAGCTGAAGACTCGAATAATTTAATTGCGCAGCCAGGAATATCAGCACAACTTATAGTTACCTGCCTTGAAGGTAATGTTGGAAGATATATTAGATCTAAGTTTAAAGACTCACCAAGCAACTATATTGAAAATGTTTGGGAACTTCTTTCTGTGAATATATTTAAAAAATAATTAGTCCTCTAAATTCTCATCCAAAATTAATTCAAAATAAGTTTGAGAATCTAATGAATTATCAATCACTCCCGTTTTTTTATTTACCTTCACAAAAGATATGCCCTCAGGAATATTTTTCTCTTTAACCTCAAGGTTTTTTAAAGCATCTTGCATGTAATCTATCCATATAGGTAAAGCTATTGTAGATCCATATTCATTTTCACCAAGTGAAGTAAAGTCATCCGTTCCAACCCATACAGTAGTAACTAAATCTTCATGGAAGCCAGAAAACCAGGTACTAACTGCGTCATTTGTTGTACCAGTTTTTCCCCCAATATCTTTTCTGCCCAAAACTGAAGCTTTTCTTCCAGCTGTACCTCTAGTCATAAATTCTTGAAGGGTGTCTTTAACAAGAAATGCTATTCTTTCATCTATAACATTATCTTCTTTAAATTCAGGTTCAATTAAAAAGTAAGGTTTTTTAATATTCATTTCCATAGTATCAAGCCATGGAAAAGCTGTTACTTCTTTGATACCAACAAGATTTAAATAATCATTATGAGAATAAATAATGTTTCCATTTCTATCCTCAATTTTTGAAATATAGTATGGATCAACTAAATACCCTCCATTTGCTATGACGCCAAAAGCTCGTGCCATCTCTGCCGGTGAAAAATTTCCAGATCCAAGAGCTAAAGATAAATCTGTTGGAAGTCTGGATTTCTCATAACCAAATTTTTGGATATAGTTTTGAGTGTTATTTATTCCAACTTCTCTCAAAAGTTTTATTGATACAATATTGATAGATCTTATTAATGCATCTCTTATTGATGTTGGGCCATAAAATTTGCCAGTATAGTTTTCTGGCCTCCAAACACTTTCTAAATTCTTATCTTCAAAAGCTATTGGCGCATCATTTATTAAGGAAAAAAGGTTGTATTCATTTGCTAGGGCTGCCGCATAAATGAATGGTTTAAAACTAGATCCAGATTGTGGATATGAAAGAGTCACTCTGTCAAAATTACTTTTACTAAAATTAGATCCTCCTACATATGCTTTTACAGCTCCGCTCCTGGGATGAATGGAAATTAATGAAGTTTCAGCTTGCGGAATTTGATCTAAAAAAAGAAATTCATCCTCTTTTCTCAAATAAATAAAATCACCAAATTTAAGAAAATCACTAAAAGATTTTGGTTTTTTCCCTCTCTGATTAATTGAGATTCTTTCTCTTGCCCACTCATATTCTTCAGACCAAACAATTGAAAAAATTTCTAGATTTTCATCAATAAAGTGTAATTTCTCATCTTTAAAGCTTATAACAAGACCTTTTTTATGAGTTTTATAATATGGGAAATTTTCAAAAATAATACTGATTTGGTTTGTTAGGCTGGCGCTGTCGTCATAGAAAACATTTGAAGATACGTCTCCTTGTAAAAAATTAATATCTAAATCAGAAAAAGATAAAATTTGCTGATCATTAAAGAGGTATGCGTAGTTATTGGTCTTATTCCATCCATGCCTCTTGTCATAGTCTAACAACTCTTCAAATGAGTGTTGATTAGCACTAGTTTGAAGATTTGAATTTAGGGTTGTATAAACGGACCAACCATTTTTATATGCAGCCAATCCATATCTAGCAATAATATCCTGCCTTGCCTTTTCAGCTAAATATCTTCCATCAACTTCATAGAGATCAATATTTTTTACTACTGCAAGTGGAGTGTTGATAGAATTTTCGTAATCATTTTTAGAAATCATTCGAAGTTTTAACATTCTAGATAGAATCCAATTCCTTCTTTGTTCAGTCCTTTTTGGAGCTTTTATTGCATTTATTCTAGATGGTGACTGAGCCATGGCAGCAATAGTTGCAGCTTCGCTTAGTGATAATTCAAGTGTACTTTTATTAAAATATGTATTTGAAGCAGCTTCAATGCCATATGATCTATTACCAAAGAAATTTCTATTGATGTATAACTCGAAGATTTCTTCCTTGCTAATCTCTCCTTCAAGCTGGAGTGCTAAGAAAATTTCTTTAGCCTTTCTGGTAACTGTTACTTCTCTTGTTAAAAGATAACCCCTAACAACCTGCATTGAAATTGTTCCGCCTCCTCCATAGCATCCATTTGGGCTAAGGCATCTAACCACAGACCTTAATAACCCTTTGTAACTAATTCCTTGATGATTAAAAAATTGATCATCTTCTGCTGCTAAAAAAGCATTCTTAATATTTGGTGGTATGTCTTCAAAATTAAGAGGCCTTCTCTTAATTTCACCAAACTCTCCAATCAATACACCATCTTCAGTAAAGACTTTAAGGGGCATTTGTAATTGCGCTTCATCAACTAAGCTAATTTCAGGCAATGAGGGTCTAAGAGACAAATATGATCCAAGCACTACAAATATAGCTAGCAAACAACAGCTTATACCTGTCCAAAATAGAAATTTAATTAGTTTTAACATAGATGTTTGATTAATTTTATCACTTTAAAGTGCAACTTTTTGTCTCAATAAAGCTATTTTATTCAGTTAGATGTTAAAATCTCGGCCATTAAAACTAAAATTATATGAATATATTTATAGTTGGTCCTATGGGATCAGGAAAATCAACAGTTGGCAAAATAATTTCTAGTGAGTTATTTTTAAATTTCTTTGATACTGATGAAGAAATTGAAACCAGAACTGGCGCATCAATCGACTGGATATTTGATCTTGAAGGAGAAGAAGGATTTAGAAAAAGAGAAAGTAATATCCTTGAAGAAATGGTGCAGCAAAATTCGATTGTCTTATCTACAGGCGGTGGAATAATTTTATCTGAATCCAATAGAGAACTTCTATCTTCTAGAGGGACTGTGTTTTATCTAGCAACTCCTATAGAGGTTCAACTTGAAAGAACCTCAAAAGATAAAGACAGGCCCTTGCTTAAAAACGGTGATCCAGGAAAAATACTTGAGGAACTCCATGTCGCTAGAGAAAGTCTTTATGAAGAAGTTGCTGATTACATAGTAAATACAGAGGGTAAATCTAGCCAAGAGGTTTCAACAGAAATCATTAAATTGGTAAAAAACTATGGCTAAGATAATTGCAGTTGGAAAAAGCTTATCAAAATATAACGTAGTAATATCCAAGAATGCCATAACACAAAAAAATCTTATGGCTGGGC
The DNA here is from genome assembly GCA_902635645.1 of uncultured SAR86 cluster bacterium. Lineage (GTDB taxonomy): Bacteria > Pseudomonadota > Gammaproteobacteria > Magnimaribacterales > D2472 > SCGC-AAA076-P13. The sequence continues at coordinate 36,401 of CACPON010000008.1, read as the reverse complement.
TCAAAGCTAAAAATAAAATTTTAGTTATAACCGATTCTGGTTTACCTAAATCATTTATTAATGATCTTAAAAATATCCTTAAAAAAAGCAAAAAGAAGGTATATTTTTATGAAATAAAAAAGGGAGAGAAATCTAAATCTTTTTCAACATATTCAAAAATTTTATCTAAACTTGCTGATTTAAAATTTGATAGGTCTGATGCTTTAATTGCATTTGGTGGAGGTGTTGTTGGCGATATTACTGGTTTTTGTGCAGCAACCTTCTTAAGAGGCATAGATTTTATTCAGATACCTACAACTTTATTATCTCAGGTTGATTCATCTGTTGGGGGTAAGACAGCAATAAATATTGAGCAAGGAAAAAATCTAGTTGGTGCTTTCTATAATCCTCGTCTTGTACTTATTAGTACAAAATATCTCGAAACATTATCTGATGACGAGTACAAATCTGGTCTTGGAGAAGTTGCAAAGTATGCATTTATTGGTAATAAAAAACTTTATAAATACATGCAAGAAAATTCAGATTTAATTAAATTAAAAAAGCCGCAAGCACTTGAAACTATTATCGAGGAATCGATTAAATCAAAAGCAAAGATTGTTACTGCAGATGAAAAAGAAAAAGGATTAAGAGCTATTCTTAATTTTGGACATACATTCGGTCATGCAATAGAAGCATATAAAAAATATAAAGGTATCACTCATGGTGCAGCAGTAACACTTGGTATGGTGATTGCTGCAAAAATATCTTTATATGAAGGTCATATTAAATCTCATCAACTTGATGACTTGGTTAACCTCTTGGAATCTTTAGAATTAAGAACAGATTACTCAAAGTATTCTTACGAGAATCTAAAAAATTATATTCTTAATGACAAAAAAGTTTCTAAGGGTAAATTGAACCTTATCTTAATTAATGAGAAGGGTATAGCTTTTAAGACTGATAAATATAATTCAAAAAATCTAAAAAAGGCGCTTAGCTAAGCAGCATTTGCGGTAGTTGCCTTGAGTAAATCGTGGATATTAGATGCTGCAGGAAGCACCAACCAAAAATAAGGCTCAAATCTGTCAAAATCATCAACAAGTTCTTTAGCTTTCTGACTATTTGTGTATTTGTAATGTCTTGAGATTATTTCTTTTAAATGTTTTCTATGGGATTGCATATCTTCAGTAGTAATTCTTTCAAGATTAACAAGCCCTCTATTACAATTATCAAAAAATGTTCTATCTTCATCCAGAACGTATGCAAAACCACCGGTCATACCAGCTCCAAAGTTTGCACCAACAGAACCAAGAACAGTTACATGCCCTCCGGTCATATATTCACAACAGTGATCACCGGCACCCTCTATAACAGCTTTTGCACCTGAATTTCTTACAGCAAATCTTTCGCCAGCTCTTCCTGATACATATAATTCACCACCTGTTGCACCATATAAGCAGGTGTTTCCTACAAGAGATGGGTTATTTTCTGAGGAAGCGTACGAATGATTATTCCTTACAACAATTCTTCCTCCATTCATTCCTTTGCCCACATAATCATTGGCGTCACCATTTATGTTTAAAACTAGTCCATTTGCATTCCAGCACCCAAAACTTTGACCTGCAGATCCTTCAAGATTAATTATAATTGGCTTGCGAAGGCCAGCTTCTCCATACTTATCAGCAATATAACCTGATATCAGAGCACCAAATGACCTATCTGTATTAGATATTTTTGTATCTAAAGAAATTGATGTATTTACATCTATAGACTTTTTAGCTTTCCTTAAAATTTTTCTAGCTAAACTACCCCTATCCCATGGTTGATTCTTTTTTTCAGTACAGAAAAATGATTCATGTATAGACTCATCTTTATATAAAAGGTCACTCAAATCTATTGATTTATACTGTTCATCTATGTCTTTAATCATTTCGAGATATTGGGTTTGCCCAATAATATCTTCAAGTCTGCTAACTCCCATATTGCTCAAATGATGTCTAACATCTTCAGCAATATATTGAAAATAATTCATTACACGCTCTTTTTCACCAACAAAATGATGATTAATCAAATCATCTCTTTGTGTAGCAACTCCAGTTGCGCAATTGTTTAGATGGCAAATTCTTAGATACTTGCATCCCATGGCTATCATTGGGCCAGTTCCAAACCCAAAGGACTCTGCTCCAAGAATTGCTGCCTTAATAACATCGAGACCTGTTTTCATTCCCCCGTCTGCCTGAAGACGGACCTTATGTCTTAATCCGCTATCTCTCAAACTTTGATGAGCTTCAGCTAGACCAAGCTCCCATGGAGAACCAGCATATCTTATTGATGTTAAAGGACTAGCTCCTGTTCCACCGTCATGTCCAGAGATGGTAATCAAATCTGCATAAGCTTTAGCAACTCCAGAAGCAATTGTTCCCACTCCAGGTTCAGAGACTAACTTAACTGAAACTAATGCCTTAGGATTAACTTCTTTGAGGTCGTAAATTAACTGAGCTAAATCTTCAATAGAATATATATCATGATGAGGCGGTGGTGAAATAAGAGTGACGCCAGGGGTGGAATATCTTAGTTTAGCGATCAGCTTATTAACTTTACCTCCTGGAAGTTGGCCACCCTCACCTGGTTTAGCACCTTGTGCAATTTTTATTTGAAGAACTTCTGCGTTGACTAAATAATGAGGGGTAACACCAAATCTTCCTGATGCAATTTGTTTGATTTTTGACATCTTTGGTGTTCCATATCTTTCTACAGCCTCGCCTCCTTCACCTGAGTTTGAGCGACCACCTAAAGAATTCATTGCTTCAGCGAGTGTTTCATGTGCTTTGGGTGATAATGCACCCAAACTCATACCAGCGGAATCAAATCTATTTAGGATTTTCTTTTCAGATTCGACTTTCTTTATATCAATTTTTGATTTTTGGGTATTAATTTCTAAAAGATCTCTAAGCATTGCAGGAGGTCTTTTATCAACTAAATCTGCATATTCCTGATAAGTTTTATATGAGCTTGATGCAACAGCCTCTTGAAGTTTTTTAACTATTTCAGGATTATAAGTATGGTATTCCCCACCATGAATATATTTTAAAAGCCCTCCAACATTTATATCAGCTAAGTTAGATCTTGCATATTCATTTAAAGATCTAAGTTCATGATCTAAGTTTTTTAGCGTCTTGCCCTTTACTCTACTCTCTGTATTTGTAAAACATAAATTCACAACATCTTCGTCTAAGCCAACTATTTCAAAGAGTTGAGATCCTCTATAACTTGATATGGTTGATATGCCCATTTTTGAAATAATTTTTAATAGTCCTTTATTTACTCCCTTGCGATAACGAGAGCAATTTTCATGAGCATCACCTTTTAGTTCATTTTTATATGTAAGATCAAGTATGGTTTGATATGCCAAAGTTGGATATACAGCTGTTGCTCCAAAACCAATTAAACATGCTATTTGATGAGTATCTCTTGCAGAGGAGGTTGTAACTATAATGTTTGCATCAGATCTTAATCCAAGCTTAACTAAGTGTTGATGAGCTGCACCAACGGCCAATAAAGCATTTATTGGTAAGAAACCTTCTTCTGGTAAATCTTCAATTAAATGAATTATTGAAGATCCAGATTTAACAGCCTTTTCAACATCCTTCTGGAGTTTTTTAATTGCAGATTTAAGATTTGTGCTTTCAGCAAAGACTAAATTAATTTCAGCTGACTTGAAATAGGGGTTGTTTGTAATTGAGTTAAGTTTTCTATAAGACAATACTGGTGATGTTGTAACCAATCTTTTTGCATGCTCTGGTGTCTCTTCGTATATGTTTAGCTCGGGTCCATAACATGTCTCTAAGGTCATTACTGCTGCTTCTCTTAAAGAATCAATTGGAGGATTTGTAACTTGGGCAAACTGCTGTCTAAAAAAATCATAAAGCTGTCTATGCATTTTGCTCATTACTGCAAGAGCAGTATCGTCACCCATAGAACCAGTGCCCTCTTGAGAATCAACAGCTAAGGGCTTGATAACTGATGTTCGTTCTTCTTTAAACAATAAAAATAGCTTTGAAGATTGAAGAAACTTAGATGCTTCAAATTTTTTCAGGCCAGGACCTTCGTACGAATCTAGTCTAGATTCAATATAGATTGCATTCTCCTTAAGCCACTTTCTATACGGATATTTTTGTTTTAACTCATCATCAATGGCAGATTCGTCATAAATTCTCCCCTTAGAGGTATCTATGGCAAGCATTCCCCCAGGTGCAACTCTACCTTTTTGGACAATATTAGATTCGTTGACAGGATTTACACCCGTTTCAGATGCAATTGTAATTATATTGTCTTTATCTAATTGGAATCTTGCAGGTCTCAGTCCATTTCTATCAAGAACACATAATGCCCATTTTCCATCTGCCATAACAATACCTGCTGGCCCATCCCATGGCTCCATATGCATAGAGTTATATTCATGAAACCCTCTTACATCTGGATCCAAAGTTTGAATATTTTGCCATGCAGGAGGAAGCACCATTCTGATTGCTCTAAAAATATCAACTCCGCCTTTTACTAAAAGCTCAATCATGTTGTCTAGTGAGGAAGAATCAGAACCAGTCTCATTAACAAGCTGTTTAAATTTCTGAATTTTTGGTATGAGAGGTGTTTTAAATTTTGAAGATCTGGCTTTTACCCAATTTCTATTTCCTCGAATAGCATTTATTTCGCCATTATGTGCTAATAATCTAAATGGTTGAGCTAGATGCCATCTTGGACTTGTATTAGTAGAAAATCTTTGGTGAAAAACACATGTTGAAGCACGAAAGTTTTCCTGGTTGAGATCTAAATAAAATTCTTTAATAGCATTAGGTAACATTAAACCTTTATAAACTAATGTTTTTGATGACATGCTGCAAACATATAATTTTTCGTCATCCATATATATTTCTTCAATATACTTTCTAGCCTGGATTAAACCGGTTTCAAAAACTTCTTGATTAAAATCTTTTTCAGTTGGTTTGATAAATAATTGAAATATCTCAGGCAAACAACTATAAGCAATTTCTCCTAAGATTGTTTCATCAACTGGAACCCTCCGATAAGCAGCAAGAGCTAGGTTTTCAGACTTAAGGATTTTTTTTATTTTAGGTAATAGTTTTGCAATATCTTGATTGTAAAAAATTTGGCCAATTGCAAAATGTTCACCAATTTCTATGTTTTGTTCTTTTAGAACAGTGTCTGCAAAAAATTTATGATCAATGTCAAAAAGAAGGCCACACCCATCACCTGTCTTACCATCAGAGCCTACCCCGCCTCTATGTGTCATGCTTATCAAAGCATCAATAGAATTAATAATAACTTTATGTGATTTTACCCCGTTAATATTTGCAATTAAGCCAAATCCACAGTTATCTTTAAATTCTTCTTTTTTAATTAATCCGGGCATATTTTTGAGTGTGTTTAGTAAATTATATCACAAAGATATTTCATTTAATTATAAAAAGTGTCATACTTCGTCATACACAGCACACAATTTAATATGAATAATAAAAATAAGCAATATAAGATTGAGAAAGGAGTTTTGTTATTTACTCAACCGAGATCTCCATATTTTTATGGCAAGTTAAGAGTAAATGGTAGGTATATTACAAAATCATTTGCTCCTGTTGAAGATTACGATGCTGCGTTAGAGATGTTATATAAATGGAGGGAAGAAATATTTGGAGAAAACAAAAATAACTTCAATATTGGCTCCTCTTCTAAAAACACAAACTATAGAGATGAATATTTATCTCATGAAAAACTTGATAATGATTTTCAGTTTCTTGAAGTTGGTAGATATGACCCTGCGAAAAAAACAGCCGAAGAAAGAAAAATTAGTTTTGTTGAAATTTATGGAGAATATAATCAAGTGCAGGCTTCAAATCAGGCACATAGATGCTTAGATTGCGGCAATCCATACTGCGAATGGAAGTGCCCTGTTCATAATTTTATTCCTGATTGGTTAAAGTTGGTTAATGAAGGAAATATTATTGAGGCAGCTGAGTTATGCCATTCAACCAATAGCTTGCCTGAAGTTTGTGGAAGAGTATGTCCACAAGACAGGTTGTGTGAAGGTGCATGCACATTAAATGATGGTTTTGGCGCTGTGACAATTGGATCAACAGAAAAGTATATTACCGAAAAAGCTTTTGAAATGGGATGGAAGCCAGATATGTCTCATAGAAAATGGACTGATAAAAAAGTTGCAATAATTGGAGCCGGTCCTGCAGGGATTGCTTGTGCAGATGTATTAACAAGATCAGGAGTTCATAGTCATGTTTTTGATAAAAATGAAGAAATTGGTGGCCTTCTTACATTTGGAATTCCTGAATTCAAATTAGAAAAATCTGTAGTTAAGAGAAGAAGAAAAATCCTTGAAGAAATGGGTGTTAAGTTCAACCTTGGCAAAGAAATTGGAAACGATATACCTTTCAAAAAAATATATGATAATTACGATGCGGTATTTTTAGCTATGGGTACATATACTTCACTTCAAGGAGGTTTTAATGGAGAAAAATTACCCCAAGTATATAAAGCAATTGATTATTTAATTTCAAATACAAAAAATTTACTCGGACTTAAACAAAAAGAAAAAGATTTCATTGATCTAAAAGGTAAAAACGTTATCGTTCTTGGTGGTGGCGACACAGCTATGGACTGTAATAGAACTGCAATAAGACAAGGCGCTAAATCTGTTAAATGTTTATACAGAAGAGATGAATCAAATATGCCTGGTTCTAGAAGAGAAGTTCAAAATGCAAAAGAAGAAGGTGTTGAGTTTGAATTTAATATCCAGCCAATTGATATTGTTGGAGATGATAAGGTTGAAGGTGTCAAAATTGTTAAAACACAATTAGGTGAGCCAGATCAAAATGGAAGAAGAGTCCCAATACCAATTCCAGGCTCAGAAACTATTTATGAAGCAGATGCTGTTGTAGTTGCATTTGGCTTCAGGGCAAGTCCGTCGGATTGGTTTGGTGACTTTAATATTAATACTCAAAAAAATGGACTTGTTATCGCTGAAGAGCATCAAGAATATAAATTTCAAACATCAAATAAAAAGATTTTTTCTGGTGGAGATATGGTAAGAGGTTCTGATTTAGTTGTCACAGCAATTTGGGAAGGACGTGAAGCGGCAAAAAGTATAATAGAATATGTTTCATGAAAACCTCAGATTCAATTTTTTTAAGGGCTCTTAACAAGGAATCTTTAGAAATACCTCCAATTTGGTACATGCGACAAGCAGGCAGATATATGCCTGAATATAGGGCTGTCAGAAAAAAATTCAAAAATTTCTTGGATATGTGTAAAAACCCTGAGGTATGTTGTGAACTCGCGCTTCAACCAATAAATGCATTTAATTTGGATGCTTCAATTTTATTTTCTGACATATTAACAATACCAGATGCTTTTGGTTTGGGGGTTGAGTTCTTAGAAGGCGAAGGACCAGTTTTTAAAAACCCAATCAAAACTCCTAAGGATATTTCTAGCTTGCCTGAATTTAATTCAGATGACTTATCTTATGTATATAAAGCTGTCTCAAACATTAAAAGAGCTTTACCAAAAAATATCCCTCTTATAGGATTTTGTGGAAGCCCATGGACTTTGGCGGCATACTCAATAGAGGGAAGATCATCCAAGGACTTTAATTATACTAAAGACTTTATTAATCAAAATAATGATAGCGCGCATCTTTTTTTAGAAAAATTAACAAATGCTTGTTTTCTTTACTTAAAACAACAAGTGCAAGCAGGTGCTGATGTAATACAAATATTTGATTCGTGGGCCAATTTATTAAATGCAGATCAATACGAGGCTTACTCAATGGGGTATGTTAAAAAGCTCATTGCACTTTTGAAAGAAGATGAGCAAACATCAAATGCACCCATAATTTTATTTGCAAGGGATCCAAGTTTTAATACAAACAAAATGGCCGAATCAAATGCAGACTGTCTTAGCCTTTTCTGGAACATAGACAAAATAGATACATCATTTCTTCAGGGAAAAGTAGCTCTTCAGGGCAATCTTAATCCAAAAGTTCTTCTTGAAGATAATGATTTAATTGAGGCTGAGTTAAACAAAGTGCTTGATATGTTTTCAAAATATCCAGGTTATATATTTAATTTAGGTCACGGGATCACGCCTGATATTAATCCAGATAAAATTAAATTTTTAACTGAATTAATAAGGTCTAAATAAAAATTTACTTTTTTTCAGGCCAAAGTCTAATTAAGCCTTCTTGGGCACAAGAGGCAATAAGCTCACCTGACTTAGAAAATATAGAACCCCTTGAAAACCCTCTAGCATTTTTAGTTATAGGACTATCTATTGAGTACAAAAACCAATCGTTTAAATCAAGTTTTTTATGAAACCAAATTGCATGATCAAGGCTAGCATTTTGCAGATTTTTAGTTAGGAAATTCACACCTACAGAGTTATTAGCTGCAGCCAATAAACCCATATCAGATATATATAGAAGAAATGCTTGTTGAATAACTTGGTCGTCTGGGATAACCCCGTTAGGTTTTATCCATGTATTTTTATATGGTGGCATTCTTTTAGGCTCAAAGTAGTCTTGAATCTCAACTGGCCTCATTTCAATTTCTCTTTGCCTCAAAAACATAGGCATATCTTTGCTATCAATATTGAGCTTTTTAAGTAATATTTCTCTAATCTCTATCTCATCTTTAAGATCCTCAGGAGCAGGAACATCTGGAATTGAAATTTCATGCTCTAAACTGTCTTCATCTTTTTGAAACGAGATGGAGCAACTAAATATAGCCTCTCCATCTTGCAAAGCTTTAACATTTCTTGTTGTAAAACTTTTACCATTTCTAATTCTATCGACAGTAAAAATTATCGGCTTATCCATATCACCCGGTCTTAAGAAATAAGAATGAAAAGAATGGGCATAATGTTCAACATCAATCGTTTTATATGCAGCTATCAAAGTTTGGGCCATTACTTGACCTCCAAAGACCCTTTTCCATCCTACATTTTTACCGGTCCAACTATAAATATCCCTATCAACTCTGTTTAAACTAAAGAGATTAAGAGATTTTTCAAGAAGGTTTCGTCTTTCAGTCATTATGCTTTTCCAGGTATAAAATTATTTCGATTAGTGTTTTAATTATAGATACTCATCTTACATGGTTTGTAAAAAAACTAGAACTTTCATATACCAAAAAGTATGATGTCAACCTAATTTACTAAAGTATGAATAATGACCATTAATAAAAGTATTGAATTACCTACCAAACCTAACGAAAAATTAGAAGTTTCTGATATCTTTAAAATAGATTCAAAAATGTCTGTTAAAGGCTTCAAAGAAAAAACAGAATGGGTCCCAGAAATTGATGAGGGATATATCTTCGATAAGGAAACAACATTATCAATACTTGCAGGATTTAATCATAACAGACGAGTTATGGTTCAAGGTTTTCACGGAACGGGTAAATCCACTCATATAGAGCAAATTGCAGCTCGCTTAAATTGGCCATGTGTAAGAATTAATTTGGATAGTCACATAAGCAGAATAGATTTGCTTGGAAAAGATGCTATTAAACTTAAAGATGGAAAACAAATAACTGAATTTCAAGAAGGATTGCTTCCATGGTCTATACAAAACCCTGTAGCACTTGTCTTTGATGAATATGATGCTGGAAGACCAGATGTTATGTTCGTTATACAAAGAATTCTTGAAGTAGAGGGCAAATTAACTCTACTTGATCAAAATAAAGTTATCGAACCACACCCATCTTTTAGATTATTTGCTACAACAAACACGGTAGGTCTTGGTGATGTAACTGGTTTGTATCATGGAACTCAGCAAATTAATCAGGGCCAAATGGATAGATGGCATATTTTATCTACCTTAAATTATCTTGATGTTAATCAAGAACTAAAAGTAGTTTTATCCAAGGTTGGAGAATTAAAAACAACTAAAAATCAAGAAATTGTTAAAAATATGATTAAGCTTGCCAATTTGACAAGAAATGGCTTTGCCAATGGAGATATATCCATTCTTATGTCGCCTAGAACAGTCATATCATGGGCTCAGAACTTTAAAATTTTTAAAGATATCGGTGATTCCTTTAAATTAACATTCTTGAATAAATGTGACGATTTGGAAAAGCCAATTATTAATGAATATTTTCAGAGATGTTTCGATATTGATCTTAATGAGACCTCATAAAACTTTATGAGCTGGGTTAAACACAGAGATAAACTTCATGAAGCTGCATTATCATCTGTAAAATCGATTTCAAAAATAAAGACTATTACGTCTAAAAATGGTATTCCTCAAAGACCTCCAGCTCAAAATCTAGCAACATTAACATCAGCTCCTCGCTCTTCAAAAGATTTACCATCATGGAGAGGAGAGGCAGACTTTCAGGCTTTTTGGTATTTATTCCATAAAATTAAACCCGAAGTAGAACTCAGTGTTCCTGCAAGAGTTGTTTTCAACGAACTGGAAATGTCACGTGTTGAAATTTTGGGGTCTAATTATTACAAAGGTTCGAAAACAAACATTACCGAGTATCTCAAATCAATAAATGTAGATGATAAAAAATCACCACATTATCTAGCTTTGTGCACAAATCTTTGGCTTAAGGATGCAAGTGGTATTAATTTGTCTACATCATTAAAGCAGCTTTTAAAAGAATTTAATGAAACATATGCAGCTAACAACGCATTAGATGATATTAAAAATAGCTTAATTTCTTCCATAGATGATCAAGATAAATTTCAAAAAGCTTCCTTAGATTTTTTGAAAACAATCAGACTCCTTAAATCAATCAAAGATGACAATATTGAAGATGAAGAAGAACCTTTTGACTCTCCAGGTAGTACAGATGATATTGAAGATGAAATTGAGAATACTAGTGACAGTGAATCAGGTGATGCTGAAGCATCACTGGATGATTTAAATATAGATTTTGAAAATATTGAGCAAACTCCAGAAATGGCAGACGGTACTGCAATTGATGAAGAGATTGATGTATTAGCATATCCAAATAATGACTATACATTGGCCAATAATAATTATTCTATCTTTACAAAAGAGTATGACGAAATTATTGATGCAAAAGACCTTATAACTCCTGATGAAGCTATCAGATTAAGGACACAATTAGATAATTTAATAAAGCCTCATCAAACTACTATAGGAAAATTAGCAAATAGATTACAAAGACTATTGTTAGCTCAACAAAATACTAGCTGGAATTATAATCTTGAAGAAGGGATGCTTGATACTGCCAGACTTCATAGAGTAGTTGCTAAACCTGGTTATCCTCTTAGCTTTAAACAAGAAACAGAAAATAATTTTAAGGATACTATTGTTACCCTTCTTATAGATAATTCAGGTTCAATGAGGGGAAGATCAATCAGTCTCGCTGCAATTTGTACAGATATAATTGGCAGCACTTTAGAGCGATGTCAAATTAAAACAGAAATTTTAGGTTTTACTACTAAAAACTGGAAAGGCGGAGATTCAAAACAACAGTGGATGAAGCAAGGTAGCCAAATGAATCCAGGCCGATTAAATGACATTCGGCATATAGTATATAAAAGTGCTGATAATAGCTGGAGAAGATCAAGAAAACATTTTGGTGCAATGCTAAGAGAGGGTTTATTAAAAGAAAATATTGATGGTGAAGCTTTAGTTTGGTCTCATGACAGACTGATTAGAAGAAATGAAGATAGAAAGATACTTATTGTCATATCAGATGGAGCTCCCGTTGATGACAGCACTTTATCTGCGAACAATGAAGAGTATTTAGACAATCATCTTAAAAAAATCATATTTGAAATAGAAAATGATAGTTCAGTTGAATTACAAGCAATTGGAATTGGTCATGACGTTACTAAATACTATAAAAATGCCATAACTATAAACAGAGCCGAAGAACTCGGTGAAGTGCTCCTCGAACAGTTAACAAAACTTTTCAAGAATTAGTTTCTATATTACAATTAATTAATGTTTACACTGTAAACATTAGTTGGGAGTAAAAATGAAAATTAATAAACAAGCAGGTCCACCAGAAGATCTATTATATTTTGATGATGAAGTTAACTTAACACCTCTTCAGGTTGAAGATGTGGTTGAGATATTTAACACGCCATTAACAGGTTCTTATAACTGGGACTATACAATAGCAGATAATAGAATAAAGAAACTTTATGAACTTGGAAAAGAGCTAAATTGGAATGGTTCAATAGACCTACAATGGGACTATACCCATCCCGCTGATGAAAAGCTTGTTGAACCTGATGAGCAACTCCCCCACGAAACACTTGAAGCCTATGAAAATCTTACCGAGGAAGAAAAAATTCTCTTTGATAGGCATTCAACAGCTGAATTGATGAGTCAGTTTCTTCATGGTGAGCAAGGTGCTCTTCTTGTTGCATCCCAACTAGCCTCTTGTGCTCCTACATACAATGCAAAGCTTTATGCAGCATCACAAACTTTTGATGAAGCTAGACATGTTGAGGTATTCAATAGATACCTTCAAGAAAAAATAGGTATTCATTATCCAATAAATCCAGCTTTAAAAACTCTTTTAGATAAAATTCTGACCGATGAACGCTGGGATTTAAAATTTATTGGCATGCAAATCATTATTGAAGGTTTAGCTCTGGCTGCTTTCCAAATGCTCAAAACAATAACCAAAGACCCCCTATTAAAACAATTACTGCATTATGTTGTAAGAGATGAAGCTAGACATGTAACTTTTGGGATTAATTATCTTGAAGACTATATTAAAACTCTCTCTCCAGAAGAAATAGAAGATAGAGCTGAGTTTGCCTATGAAGCTTGTGTCATTTCAAGAGAAAGACTTATCAATACTAAATCAGAACAAAAATTCCTAGGCATGTCTGCTGAGGAAGCTAGAGAATTTCAGTTAAATACTGCAACCTTTGATATGTTCAGAAACTTTTTATTTTCTAGAGTCATACCAAATCTTTCAAGAATTGGGCTTTTGACTGATAAAGTTCGCCCAAAATTTGAAGCATTAGGTTTGCTTGAATATGAGCATGCACCCGATGACTTTGAGTGCGATTGGAGTGAATTAAAAAAACCATTAGAAAGCTTTGATAAAATTCCTGAAGCTATTTAATTTTTCTTTTTTAATTTTTATAAGCTTTTTTAGTTATAGCAAGACTATAACCATTTATCCGTCAGCTGATCCTTACACTGAAATTCAAGAAGCTTTGATTCTAGCTAATCCTGGAGATATCGTTCACATATCTGAAGGCTTTTATAAACTTGAAGATAGCCTGTCAATTGATATAGATAATTTAACGCTTCAAGGAGATGGCATTAACAAGACTATTTTGTCTTTTAAAGATCAAATGTCAGGAGCTCAAGGTCTTTCAGTAACATCTGATGGAGTTACACTCCAAGACTTTGCAGTTGAAGATGCAAAAGGAGATGCCATTAAGGTTAAGGGTGTTCATGGTATTAGCTTTATAAGAGTAAGAACCGAGTGGACAAATGGACCAGATCAGCTTAATGGGGCTTATGGGTTATATCCCGTAGAATCAAAAAATGTATTAATAGATTCATGTGTAGCAATTGGAGCCTCTGATGCTGGGATATATGTTGGGCAATCTGAAAATATTATTGTAAAAAATAGTAGAGCAGAATTTAATGTAGCTGGTATTGAGATCGAAAACTCATATTATGCTGATGTTTTTGATAACCATGCAGAAAATAATACTGGTGGGATTCTTGTATTTGATCTTCCTGATATTCCCCAACAAGGCGGCCATCATGTAAGAGTTTTTAGAAATAAATCTATTAATAATAATACTGATAATTTTGCTCCTGAAGGAAATATAGTTGGAGAAGTGCCAAGAGGAACTGGAATCATTATTCAAGCAAACTCTCATGTAGAGATATTTGAAAATGATATAGGTGGAAATGATACCGTTAATATTGCGATAGTCACCTATGGATATGAAACTGAAGATGAAAATTATTATCCTCACCCTAGAGCAATCCAGATTCACAATAATAGATTTACAAAGTCAGGAAATAACCCAGATTTAGAGACCGGAGAGTTAGCAAAAATTCTGTATGAGTTATCAGATAAAAATATGCCTGATATTTTTTGGGATGGAATAATGCCAATGAAACAAATAATCTTTGGACAACCAGATAATGAAAAATTAATTCTTGGAGATAATGGCTCTGCTACATTTCTAACTATTAATCCAATTAAATATATGCTGCCAATCTTTAATCCTGTTGAGAGAAATTATGATAATTACAGAGGTACAATTACCCCTCTTCCGGAAGTAAAATTCAGTGACTAAAAGTAGTATAAAACTCTTGTTATGCTTTCTCTTTTTTAGTCATTTAGACTCTTCTGTATACGTAAAAGAGGATCTCATATATCAAGATAAACCACCGAAAAAACTATCAGAATATGGTTTTTTTCAAGATATGAATAATCAAATACCATCTGATGGAGTTCTACCCTATGACTTAACTAGCCCCCTATTTTCAGATTATGCAGATAAATTAAGATTCATATATATTCCAGAAAATAAAACAGCGGCCTATAGACACAACAAAGTATTCGATTTTCCAAATGGAACTGCATTAATAAAGACTTTTGCATATCTAAATAATTATCAAAACTCAAATATTTCTAAGCAACTTCTTGAAACTCGACTATTGATAAAGAAAAATAATGAATGGGTTAACGTTAGTTATATTTGGAACGAGGATCAAAATGAAGCTTTTTTAAGTATTGCTGGAAAAACTATTTCAACTAAATTTATCAATGAATATGGAAATTTAGTAGATGTTCGATACAGGGTTCCGAATATTAATCAGTGCAAAGAATGCCATACCTCAAATAAAAAAATAACTCCTATTGGGCCAAAAGCTAGGAATTTAAATAAAAGCTTTAATTATTTTGAAGGTTCAAAAAATCAACTTGTGAAATGGCACCAAATGGGATGGGTTGAAAACAATCTCAATATAAAATCAATGGTAGATTGGCAAGATGAATCAAAAGATTTAAATGATAGAGCAAGATCTTATTTAGATATCAACTGTGCTCATTGCCATATAGATGGAGGATCAGCAGATACTAGTGGTCTTATTCTCGACTATCTTGAAAGTAAAAAAATAAATTTAGGAATCTATAAAAAACCTGTTGCTACAGGTAGAGCTAGTAATAATTTAAGGTACTCAATTGTTCCAGGAAAGCCCGATGAATCTATTTTGTTATACAGAATGCAATCTCTTGACCCTGGAATAATGATGCCTGAGTCGGGTAGATTTTTAGAACACACAGAGGCAGTTGAGCTTATCAATAAATGGATTAAAAACCTATAATTGGGTTTAAATTTGTATTAGCGACCATACCTATTTAATATATAACTTTTAGGAGTATTAGTATGTCAAAACATTCTGCGTTAAATACATTTGGCAGATCAGGCAACCCCGCATTTACTAAAAATTTTGGCGGATCAACGTATGATCTTCCATTAGATCAGAGAATGACACTTGATGGAGCTGTTAACAAAACTGGTATTTTGCTTAGTTTATGTTTTGCAGGGGCTTTCGTTGGATGGAATATACCAGCACTTTTTATTCCTGCATGGATAATAGGAATGATATTAGGATTTGTTACAATCTTTAGAAGTCCAGCAAAAGCAGGCTCTACCGCACCTCTTTATGCATTGTCTCAAGGAATTTTCTTAGGCGGCGCAACCCTTTTTTTTGAAGCTCAGTATCCAGGTATTGGTATACAAGCCATTGGTTTAACATTTGGAATTCTAGCTTCATTATTGTTCTGTTATAAAAGCGGTTTGATAAAGCCGACCGAAAACTTTAGGTTAATGATTTTTTCAGCAACTATGGGTATTGCTTTGCTTTATTTTGTAAGCATTATTATGAGCCTGTTTGGTGGCAGTGGAATACCATTGATTCACTCAAGTGGTCTTTTTGGAATTGGATTTTCATTGTTTGTTGTATCTATTGCAGCTTTAAACTTAGTTTTAGATTTTGATTTCATTGAAGAAGGAGCTGAAAAAGGAATGCCAAAATACATGGAATGGTATGGAGCTTTTTCACTCATGGTTACTTTAGTATGGTTGTATTTAGAAATATTAAGACTGCTATCAAAATTAAGAAGTAGGTAATATTTTGAATGTTTTGATTTTTGGGAGTTTAGCCATAATTTCCCTTTTCATTTTTTTTAATCTTGGAAAAATGAAGGCTTCATCTAAACAATTAAATAGAAATAACAGAGTAAATAGATTTGGCTCACAACAAGATAATAACAATATTATTGATGGTGAAGCAGAGGAAATAAATGAAGACGATGATCAAAAAAATTCATAAAAATATTCTTTTTGTTGCGCTCATAATTTTGATACCAAATCAATCTTTTGCTAATAATGCTCCAATTATTCAACCTGGTGCTCCTGGTGAAAATTCAAAGATACTTGATCCAGCCCTAGCATCGAATATAGCTGGAGCAAGTTACGTTGAAGCTGATGTTAAATTTTTAAAAGGAATGATTACACATCATAGACAAGCAATAGTGATGTCCAAACTTGCAAAAAAAAGAACTAACAACAAAAAAATTCTTGATTTAGCTAACAGAATTGACGTTTCTCAAGAAGACGAAATTAATTTCATGGAAAGCTGGTTAAAGTCTAGAAAAGAAATTAAAACAAATGATTCTCATAGCCATCATATGCATATGGAAATGGTAGGAATGGCATCTCCAAAACAACTTATCGAACTTGAAAATTCTAAGAGCACCGATTTTGATAGATTGTTTCTTCAGTTAATGATAGCCCACCATGATGGTGCGCTTGAAATGGTTAAAGAACTAAAAAAATATCCAGGATCAGCAAATGAACCACTCTTAAATGAATTTGTTGCTGATTTAGTAAATGATCAAGGTGTTGAAATTGAAAGAATGAATATCATTGCGGTCAATCTTTCAGATGATCCGAGATCTGGCTTAACTGCTGGTCTTTTTATTGCAGACGAGGCGATTCTTAATTTGGAGCTAATTGCTTCTCTTCGAAAACCTGTTGGATTTTATGATCCAGACGATCCTGAGGCAAAAGGTAAAGAAGACCTCACAAGAGATCTTGATGAAGATAGAGAATTATCAACTCTTGAGAAATCAAGAGCAAGAAAATCTCCTATTTTAAGCTTTGCAAATACTGATATGGCTTTCAGGGATGATCTGCTTGTCGCTGGAAATTATCATGGTTTTAACATGTATAAAATTAATAAAGATGGGATTCCGAGTCTTGTTTCGTCAATAGTTTGTCCTGGTGGCCAAGGCGATGTCTCAATTGTAGGAAATCTTTTAATTATGTCAGTTGAGCAAATTAGAAGCAGAGTAGACTGTGGGTCTAATGGCGTTGGAAGAGATGCAAGTTCTGATAGGTTTAGAGGGATTAGGATTTTTGATATCTCAGATTTAACAAATCCTAAACAAGTGGGTGCAGTTCAAACTTGCCGAGGATCTCATACTCATTCAGTTGTTTCAGGACCATCTGATGATGGAAAAATTATTGTTTATAATTCAGGAACTTCTAGCGTTAGAGATGAAGAAGAAATGGAGCAATGCATTGGAGACATACCTGGAGATAATAGAACAGCTTTATTCAGAATTGATGTTATAGAAATTCCAGTTTCTGACCCTTCAAAATCTAAAATTGTGAGCAGTCCAACTGTCTTTGCAGACCCAGAGACTGGTGCTCTTGGTGGCTTATGGGTTGGGGGCGATCATGGAGACGATACACAAGAAACCAAAAGAACTGATCAGTGTCATGATATTACCGTATTCCCATCAGCTAACATTGCAGCAGGAGCTTGTTCTGGAAATGGTATTTTGTTTGATATAAGCGATCCATATAATCCCAAAAGACTTGATGTTGTTACTGATATTGGTTTCGCCTATTGGCATTCAGCAACATTTAACAATGACGGAACGAAAGTTATATTTACTGATGAATGGGGTGGCGGTGGCCGTCCAAGATGTAGAGCATGGGATCCATTAGATTGGGGAGCAGATGCCATCTATGACATAGTTGATAATAAATTAGAGTTTAGGAGCCATTATAAAATGCCTGCACCACAAGTTGAAACAGAAAATTGTGTTGCTCATAACGGATCTATAATACCTGTTCCAGGTCGCGATATTTTTGTTCAAGCTTGGTATCAAGGCGGAATATCAATTATGGATTTTACTGATTCAGCCAATCCTAAAGAAATAGCTTATTTTGATAGAGGGCCTATTAATGATGAAATTTTAGTAACTGGAGGTTACTGGTCAGCGTATTATTATGATGGATATATTTATGGTACTGAAATAACTAGAGGTTTAGATGTTTTCAAACTGACTCCAAGTGAGTATCTGACTGTAAAAGAAATTGAACAAGCCGCTGGTGCATATCCGATTAATGGACCTATGGTTTTCAACCCGCAACAACAAATACCAATGGCCTGGCCAGAAAGCGGTGCAAGTAAATAAAAAATAATTAGTTATTATGGAAATTGCTTTTGACTTTGGAATAACCAATACAGATGTAGCAGTTCAATATAAGCAAGAACTAACTTTTTATACATTTTCTTCAAAAAAAGTTGAGCTAGCTTTTATTTTAGAAATTCTCTCTGAAATAAATCTAGATATAAAACTTATCACCAAAATTGCTGTTACAGGAGGCAAATCTAGCGACCTTCAAGATGCTTTAGATGGTATACCAATAATTAAAATTAATGAAGTTGAGGCTGTGGGTCATGGTGCTAAAGAGTTATATCAAATAAAAGATCAAAAGTTCATGACTGTTAGTACTGGAACAGGCACCGCTTGCGTTGCTTATATGGATAATAAATTTCACCATTTAGGTGGCATATCTGTTGGGGGCGGAACTTTACAAGGTTTATCTAATTTGACTATTGATATTAATAAAGCAGATGAGATTGAAGAATTATCTAGAATAGGTAATAAAAAGAATCTAGACGCATTAATTGGTGAGGTTGTAAATAATATTGGTTCCCTTAATCCAGATATAACAGCTTCTAATTTTTCCAAAGCAAGAAATATGAACAACTTTAATAATAAAGATATAGCATCCTCCATATCAAATATGGTTGGAGAGGTAATTGGGACTGTAGCTTATCTAAATGCATTATTACTCGGTGTAAGTAATGTCTATTTTATTGGAAGGGTTTCTAAGATGAGTACCGTTAGAAATGGGATAGAAAAAAGGTTGAATTTAGCTGGAATATCAGGCAATTACACAGAAAAACAAGAATTTGCAAATGTGATTGGCGCTATTGCATATTTAAATGCCAATACCTAAAATGTAAATAATTAACGATATATTCCAATGATAGTTACAGACAAATCATCAATCATTACCTTTGCAATACCAGTTTTCATGCTGTTGATTCTTATTGAGTATTGTTATGGAGTCTATAAAGGTAAAAGCAATTACAGATTGAATGATACTTTTACGAGCCTATCGATTGGAATGATTAGCAGATATCCAACTATGCTTAATCTTGGTCTACAAAGTCTTATCTTTGTATATATAAGTAAATATTTTAATGTTGGTTTGTTATCAATTAAAAATCCTATAACTTGGATTGTGGCTTTTCTTCTCTATGATCTTTCTTATTACTGGATGCATAGAATGCATCATGAGATAAAAATTTTATGGGCAACTCATAGCGTCCATCATCATGGCGAGGAATTCAACCTGTCCACTGCTCTCAGACAAACAAGCACAGGATGGTTATGGAAATGGGTATTTTATCTACCAATGGTATTTCTTGGAGTACCGGGCGAAGTTTTCGTTACTGTAGCTGGTATTAATTTAGTCTATCAGTTTTGGGTTCACACAGAACATATAGGCCATCTAGGTTTTTTAGAAAAGATATTTATCACTCCAATGAACCATGGTATCCATCACGCTAAAAATAAAGAGTATATAGATGCTAATTACGGTGGAGTCTTCATAATATGGGATCGTATGTTTGGAACTTATATTGCTAGAAATCCTGAAATTACACCTGTGTATGGAACTGTGAGTGCACTAAAAAGTTGGAATCCTATTTGGGCCAATTTTCAAATTTTTACAACCATGCTTAAAGACTCTATGAAAACCAAAAAGTTTAGTGACAAGATAAAAGTATGGTTTTCGAAAACTTATTGGAGACCAGATGATTGCATAGAAGAAAAAGATCCTAAAGATTTTTATATTAAATATGACCCTGTAATATCAACAGATATTAAAGTTTTTAGTTTCTTGCAACTCATGTTTACCGGCATTGTTTCTACTTCAGTGTTATTTTTCCTATCTCAGATTACTTACAACGAAATTTTTATATATGCAGTTGCTATAACTATTTTAAGCTCGATGACAGGCCTGCTTTTAGAGGGCAAAAGATATATGTATTTTGTAATATTAATGTTTTCAGTTGCAGGTATTTTAGCTATTGAATTATTTGGAGCGCTAAATATTAACGTTCTTTCAACAACTCTCTTAAGTAGCCAGTTATACGTAAATATTCTTTTAGTATGTCTAATATATATTTATCAAAGCTACCAAGGCTTTTCAGCAGCTAGAGCTAGATAATTAAGACCTTATTTTAGCAGGCACTCCTGCGACGGTAGTATTATCCGGTACATCTTTTAGAACAAGACTTCCTGCTGCTACGATTGCGCCCTCTCCTATTGTAATATCACCCAAAACAGTGCTTGCTGCAAAGATTGATGCTCCTTTCTTTATATTTGGGTGTCTTTTTCCTGATTCAAAACCCTTGCCACCTAACGTTACACCTTGGAAAATTGATACTTCAGATTCAATTTCAGATGTTTCACCAATTACAACACCAGTAGCATGATCGATCATTACAGCTCCGGCAATTTTAGCAGCGGGGTGAATATCAACACCAAATACTTCTGAAGCTCTATTTTGAAAAAATAATGCCATTGTGTGCCTTTCATTGTTCCACAGACAATGTGCTGCTCTATAAGTAGCTAAACCTAGAAATCCTTTATAAAAGAGTAATGGTGTAGAAAAGTATTTACATGCAGGATCATGATCTTTGAAAAACTTTATATCTTCTTCAAGGTGTTTTTCAATATCTTCGCAATCTCTGTATACCTCTAAGATAAATTTCTTAATATCCATTGCGGACAAGGCATCGCTATGTAATTTCGAAGCTAAAATCGATGCTACAGCTCCAATTAAATCTTTTTGAGATAGAACAAGTGAATATAAAAAAGAGCCAAGAGATGGCTCAGCTTCAACCCTCAACTTGATCTCATTTTGAATTTTGGTCCATAAATCTATATCCATATGAAAAGGATTATAAGCATATTGAGATAATATAAAAGCTCAGGTGCCTTTATGACACCTGAGTTATTATTTATTGAACGTCAAATCGATCGGCATTCATGACTTTATTCCAAGCTAGAATAAAGTCACTAACAAATTTATCACCAGCATCACTGGATGCATAAACTTCTGCTATTGCTCTTAATTGTGAATTTGATCCAAAGACTAAATCAGACCTTGTAGCAGTTCTAACCTTGTCTCCTGTTGATCTATCAAAAGCCTCATATGAATTACCAGTTCCATTTGGTTTCCATTGAACAGACATATCTAGCAAGGTATCAAAGTAATCATTTGTCATTGTGTTCGCATCATCTGTGAAAACACCATGGCCACTTGAGCTGATTCCTAGAGATCTCATACCACCAAGTAATACTGTCATTTCTGGAGCTGTTAAATTTAACAATTGAGCTTTATCTAGCATCATTTCTTCAGGAGTTACATTAATACCAGGCTTATGGAAATTTCTAAAGCCATCTGAATGTGGCTCTAAAACATCAAAAGATGCAGCATCTGTCTGATCTTCAGTCGCATCTCCTCTGCCTGGAGTAAATGGAACCTTAGACCCAGTTGCCATCTCAATACCAATATTACCAGCCAATACAATCACATCAGCGACTGAGGCTCCAGTCTCATTTGAAATAGTTTCATAAATACCTAAAACCTTTTGAAGTTGTTCCGGTTTATTTACTTCCCAATCTTTTTGAGGAGCTAGTCTAATTCTTGCACCATTAGCGCCACCTCTCATATCTGAGTTTCTATATGTTGATGCACTTGCCCAAGCTGTTTCTACCATTTCTTGAATAGAGAGACCGCTGTTTTTAATTTTTTCTGAAACAGAACTAATATCATATTCAGTATTACCAGCAGGTACAGGATCCATCCAAATTCTTTCTTCGCTTGGAACTTCAGGACCTACGTATCTCGTCTTAGGTCCCATATCTCTATGAAGAAGTTTAAACCAAGCTTCAGCAAAAGCATCTGCAAATTCATCAGGATTCTCATGAAAATGTTTTGAAATTTTTCTATATTCTGGATCTTCACGCAAAGCCATATCAGCAGTCGTCATCATTGTTGGTACTTTGATAGACGGATCCTCTGCGTCTGGTGCTAAATCTTCATCTTTAGGATTTATTGCATGCCACACCTTTGCGCCTGCTGGAGTATCAACTAATTCCCATTCATAGCCAAATAAGAGATCAAAGTATCCGTTGTCCCATTGTGTAGGGTTTGCAGTCCATGCTCCTTCAAAACCACTAGTAATAGTATCTCTACCTTTACCGGAAGCATATGAACTAGTCCAACCAAATCCCATTTCTTCTAAATTAGCACCTTCAGGCTCAACTCCAACATTGGTATCTGGTCCTGCACCATGCCCTTTTCCAAAAGTATGACCACCTGCGACTAATGCAACAGTTTCATAATCATTCATTGCCATTCTTCCAAATGTGGTTCTTATATCATGAGCACTTGCCAAAGGATCAGGATTACCATCTGGTCCCTGAGGGTTAACATAGATTAATCCCATTTGAACCGCACCAAGTGGCATGTCCAAAGATTCTCTTACGTCATTATTTTCATAGCGTTCATTCTCAAGCCATTCTTTTTCTAAACCCCAATGAATATCATCTTCAGGAGCCCAAATATCTGGACGTCCTCCACTAAAACCAAAAGTTTTTCCACCCATTGATTCAATAGCTACATTACCGGCAAGGATTAATAAATCTGCCCAGCTAATTTTTTGACCATATTTTTGTTTAATTGGCCATAACAATCTTCTAGCTTTATCAAGATTGCCATTATCTGGCCAGCTATTGAGAGGGGCAAATCGTTGCGCTCCAGTTCCGCCGCCTCCACGTCCATCTGTACTTCTATATGTACCAGCTGCATGCCAAGTCATTCTAATAAAAAACGGTCCATAATGACCATAATCTGCTGGCCACCAATCTTGCGAGTCAGTCATTAAATCATTAAGATCTTTTTTAAGAGCATCATAATCAAGCTTTGAAAACTCTTCTACATAATCAAACCCGTCTTCCAATGGATCGGACTTGCTATCATGTTGATGCAAAATATTTAAGTTTAGATTATTTGGCCACCAATCTCTTACCGATGTGCTATTCTCACTACTGTTGGTAGCTGCAGCCCCATGCATTACAGGGCATTTACCTTGTGTTTCGTTACTCATTTTTCCTCCAAAGAATTGTGCTTAAATTTGAGTTAATTAATACTTTAACTAATTTTTATATATTGATAAATATACTATTAATGTACTTTATGTTCGATTAAAATGTATATAAATGATCTCTATAAAGCAATTAAATTATGCGCTTGCAGTTGCCAAGAGATTGCACTTTAAAAAAGCAGCAGATGATTGTTTTGTATCTCCATCAACTCTAAGTAATGCAATTACAGAACTTGAAAATCAAATTGGTTTTCAAATTTTTGAAAGAACAAATAAAAAAGTCATAATCACCAAACTTGGGCTTGAACTTCTTAAAAAGGCTGAAACAGTTCAGCTTCATATTGAAGATATAAAAAACCTTGGTGAAAAACAAAAAGCTCCATTAAGCTCTTCATTAACCATTGGAATTATCCCAACCATAGGTCCTTATTTACTCCCTCTAGTCCTACCAAGATTAAAAAAATATCATCCAAATCTAAACTTAAAAATTTTAGAGGGTAAATCTAGCTCATTAGTACAAAAAGTGAATGATGGAGACTTAGATATGGCTATTCTTGCTCTTCCATACAACTTAGGAGGATTACTATCCTTTAAATTTTGGGAAGAAAACTTTTATTATGTAAGCCACAAAAACAATGAATACAAAAAAGCATTAAAAGCAAAAGATATAAATTTTTCAGAATTAATGTTGCTCGATGATGGCCATTGTTTAAAAAATCATGTGCTAGCTGCATGTAAAATTAATGATAATCAGCAATTTTCAATGGAAGCATCTAGTCTTACTACCTTGATTCAATTAGTAGCTAATAATATGGGTTCAACTCTTGTTCCCCACATGTCTATTAAACATTTGATTAATGCTAATTCGATGATAAAAAAGTCAATCTTAAACGAGCCTGGTCCCCATCGAGAGCTTGCAATAGTAGTTAGGCAAACTTATGCAGATATTGAAAACGTAATGCTATTAATTGATATTTTTAAAAATGAATTGGGTAAATATTCAGAAAATATTCAATAAAGAAATGGTGGAGCTACGCGGGATCGAACCGCGGACCCCCTGCTTGCAAAGCAGGTGCTCTCCCAGCTGAGCTATAGCCCCATTTTCAAAAGCTGTATTGTACTTTAAAAATTTTAATTTTGTACACTAATTCAAAGAAAAGGGGTGAACAATGCCACCCCAATTCTTGAAAGTTAAAGCGCTCTCAAACTATAAGTCTCATTAGAATGTTTTTCTTATTGAGATCCTTGCATTAAATGGCTCGCCAACAGATGCCTGATGAGTGCTGTGTGAATGTGGGAAATATAACTCATCTGTAAGATTTTCTACATTCATTTGAATGCTTAAATCATCAGCAATTTTATAATATGCTCCAAAATCAATCCTTGTATATTCTGGCAATATTAGTCCTGACTTATTATTACTAATGTTAGATTCACCTTGTTGAGTCATACCAAAAGCCCACCCAAACTTATCTGAAACTTCATATGTAGCAAATAAAGACAGCGTATGTTCCGGAATCTCTCTCAGCTCACCGCCAGAACTTGTTTTGCCATCCATTGAGCTATATCCAACAACAAGGTTCATCTTGTCATTCACTTTTCCTTTTAATTCGAGCTCCAAACCATCTACCTGGAGTCCAACAATCTCTGCACCCTCACCGCTTGCATCTCTTGTTGCTGTGGTTTGTTCGCTGTCAAAATAAGCTGCTGCAAAACTTAGACGTTCAGAGATTGCAATTTTTACTCCAAATTCACTACTTTCGTATACGTCTGGATCTAAAGCTGCAGCTGAAGCAGTTAATTTTTTATATTGCTCACCAGATCTTGGTAAAAAGCTTTCGCTATAGCTGTAGTACCAAGACACATTTTCACTTGGCTTAAAGATTACGCCAGCTCTAGGAGAAAATTCTTTATCTTCTCTAGATTGTGAAGTTCCTGATTTAATATCAGCTACTGTTATATCAAAAGTATCGTGACGGCCGCCAATCATTAATTTCAATCTATCCGAAACATCTATTTGATCCTGAAAATAAATAGATGAAACTTCAATATCAGATCTTGTTTTACTTTTAAGTTTTGCTGTAAAGTCGTTGCTTGTAGCAACGCCTGAAGAATTCACTGAAAAGTTCATTGGTCTGGTTATATTAAAAATCTCATTATCATCACTTGTTGTAGACCAAAAAGTATCATATCTATGATTGTCATTGGATGTATCTATAATCTCCCCACCAAACAAAAGCGTGTGAGTAGAACTTCCAATTTGAATTTCATTTACTAAATTACCGGTTAAAACAGTATTTTCTCTTTCAGTTGGATCAAGATAACCATCCATAGTTACAACAGTCTCACCTGCGTTATAACCAGATGCATAATAATTCTTGTACATCTTTTCAAATTCACTTGAAACAATGGAAAGATTTCCCTTGCTAGTATCAGAAAACTCAGTACTCAATGTTGCTCTGAAGATAGAAGCTTCAAGCGTTGTCAGGTTTACATCTTTATCACCAAATGTGATCTTTTCAAATCTTTTAACAGGCTTACCGTTTTCTGTCGGGACACCTCTATCTATAAATCTTTCATGATCAGCATACTCATATGAAAGGTCTAAAGTAGTTTTGTCGGTAACTTTTAATTTTAATGTAGGATTAATGCCAGTTCTTTGCCCATCGTAATTATCTCTATGATTTTCCAGCGCATCACTATGCATCATAAAACGCATTGCTGAATTATCTCCGCTTTGAACGTTATAGTCTAAGGTCAAATCATTTGCACCAAAGGAATCTACACCAAAATCTACAGCCCCAAACTTGTCATTAAGAACTGCTTTTTTTGAAACTCTGTTAACAACACCACCTGTTCCACCTCTTCCAAAAAGTAAAGCATTTGGCCCTCTAAGAATTTCAACTTGTTCCACATTATATAAAGAACGGTAATATTGAACATCGTCTCTAATACCATCTTGAAAAAAGTCTGCTGTTGACCTAACTCCTCTGAAAACTACTGCATCACGATGACCTTCTCCTTGAGAAGTATTAACACCTGGAACATATCTAATAATATCTCCAATTGCTCTAAAACCTTGTTTGCGTATGTCATCATCTGTGACAATAGAAACCGTTTGTGGGACATCTAATACTGGGACTGGAGTTTTTAAAGCAGTAACCTGATCGGCATATAAAACATTTCCTTTAACAACAATCTCTTCAACATTTTCTGAATCATCAGCAGTTATTGCAAAAGATGCTACAAATAAAATACTTATGAATAGTAATGGAGATATATTCTCAATTAACTTTGTATACATTTTTGTCATCATAATTTTTCCATTAATCAATTATTGGTTCTTAAAAGCCGCTGACCTCTCCAGATATTTTTGATAATTAAAACTTTTAATTTACAAAAAAAGCACACTCTTAAGGGGACTATAAAGCTGGCGACCTTTAAGAGATGTAAATGATAATGAGAATGATTCTCATTTGCAAGTAGAAATTAAAGAAATTTTCGCTTTTTTTAGAATTCAGTTCTTATATATATGAATGAACTTTATTTATTTCCGCGGATCAGGAAATAGACGCTAAGAACAAATAAAAACATCTGTTCGCTTGTTAAGAGCTTCATTGGAGGCCAAACAAACCAGTCCGGATGTCCTATATAAAAAACATTAAACATTAAAATTACAAGAAACAAGGCAGAAATCCTAGTAATAAAATGTCCTACCTGTGATGCAAACAATCCAATTAATCCACCTAATATAATTCCTACCCCACCAAGAATTTCAACTAAGATTACTATAGAAACAAACACTTCAGGCATTGGTATGAAGATGCTTTCAAACCAAGTTACCATTCTATGTTGCTCCTCCATCATGAAAGGTGCTGGTAGTTTTTTATAGCCGTGTAAGAAAAATGCAATACCAAGTGCGATTCTAAAAAACCAAGGAGCGATACTATTTAATGGGCTCATGACAGAGTCTAGTCTTGTGTTAATTTTTTTCATATTTACTCCTAATTCTCTAAAAGTATATCCTTGTCCTCACAAAGAGCAAAGCCATTCACACCGATGAAACGATCTAGCTCATCCCTGCCTATATCAATATGAGCATATATTTGACCGGTAGATGATATTTTTTCTTCATTTATACAGCCCATCATAAATAGCTTTGATCTAATTTTTCCTAAGGATGATTCTAATGAAACCCATCCTTTGTATATGCCATTAAAAAGCTCTTCATTTATTAAATCCCTTAGCTCTGCTATACCAATATTTTTTTCAGCTGATATCCAAACCTCTTTCGATGTTTTATTTATTGAATCTTTATTGCAAAATCTTTCTACAAGATCGCATTTATTATTGATTCTTATTTGTGGAATTTTTTCTAAATCTAGATCAGTTAGTATCTTATTTACTTCTACTTCTTTTTGTTTCTTATCAACATCTGAAGCGTCTACAACATGGAGCAACAAATCTGCTGATTTAAGCTCATCTAACGTGGCCTTAAAAGATTCTACGAGCTGAGTTGGCAGTTGAGATATAAAACCTACAGTATCAGAAAATAGTATTGGCCCAAGTTCTGGATCTATATTTTTTCTTGTTACCGAATCTAAAGTTGCAAATAGCTTATCTTCTGCTTGCTGTTTACTATTTGTAAGAGAATTGAAGAGAGTTGTCTTACCAGCATTCGTATAACCAACAAGAGCAACTAGTTTATTTCTACTTTTTTTTCTTGAATAACTGTTAAGTTGTTTTTGTTTATGTGCTTTATCTAATCTTGATTTAAGCCTCTTAATTCTGTGACCAATCAATCTTCTATCAGTTTCAAGCTGAGTTTCACCAGGACCTCTTAGCCCTATACCCCCTTTTTGTCTTTCTAAGTGAGTCCACCCTCTTATAAGCCTGGTAGACAAGTGGTTTAGTTGTGCTAATTCGACCTGAAGCTTACCAATATGAGTGGTAGCTCTTGAAGCAAAGATATCAAGAATGAGCTCTGTTTTATCGATGACTCTAATTTTTAAATATAGCTCAAGGTTCCTTGCTTGAGATGCAGAGAGCTGGTGATTAACAATTGCTAAGTCTGCTTTAGTTTGCTCAACTTTATTTTTAATTTCTTCAAGCTTTCCTTTATTAATAAAGTGGCTAATAGAAGGTTTGCTTTGTTTGCTGAAGCTTTTATCAACTATTTCAGCTCCAGCGGAATTCACCAATTCCTGAAATTCTTCAAAATCATTTTCAAGTTCATGGCCAGTTTTAAGAGATTCAACTTCAAGAAAGATTATTAATGTTTTTGAAATTTGAGTTTGTTCAATAATCATATATTTAAGAATATTGTAGAGATTTTATAAAAATTTGTTACTATTAAATTGATATCATTAAAAATTCTTTTAGGAGATTATTTTATAGATAAAGGAGAAAGAGCAAGGAAATCAGCAATTGCTAGTTCAAAGAGAAAAGCTGTAAGAGAAATTAAGAAAAAGAGACTCAATAAGCTTTATAGAGAATTACGAAAAGCTCGAAAAAAATAAAGTAAGTCTTTGAACATAGTATTCGGATTGTACTTTTAATATAAAAGTAATAGGGGTTTATATAATTTAAAAATGATAGATAAAATTTTAGAAAAAGTAGATAAGTATATTGTTTTAATTATTGTTGTACTTTGCTTGTTTATTGCTAGCGTTGCTTAGGCCTAAAATTTCTTTTTTTGAGTTTCACATTTACCTGAAGCAAAAATTTCAATTTTTGGATTCTTATTTTTTGAACCATCTTTCTTATTAAGCCAAATATCTCCTGACATCTGACCCTTGCCTGTATACCAGTTAAAAGTATTTGAAACTCTATAGGCACCAACTTCGTAATCTGGAAAAATACTATGAGTTTCACCAGAATTCATAGAATGTTCTACTGTAATACCAGTTTTAGATTTTGTAGCTTTCCACTCAGCATCTGGATTAATCCATATTGGAGAAGGCTCTAATGTATGAGTAAGTGATTTAAAAGTTTCTTTTTCCGAATCAACTTCCCAGTACTGAACGATGTAGATTTTATCTTTTTGCCAATCTTCTTCAGCAAAGTTTGTTTTTGCTCTTTGAAGCAAAAATAAAGATTGTTGTGTCTGTCTAGCTAAATTTTTGAAGAGTTCTATACCTTCAGAAAGGTATGTTTTCTTAATATCTTTGTAGGTTACTGAATAAGTTCCATCTAATTCACACAAAATTTTACTAGTCTCTCCATAAATGGAGAAAGAGAATAAAACTAGAAGAAGATATCGCATAATTTTATTTTAATTCATCATATAAATTAAAACTACAGCCACAATATTAGAATGGCAAAAGAAAAAAATTATGCTCTATCTATATATTATTTATGCTTTGTCACCATAATCCTGCATATGCTTTGCAGTTCTTTCATTAGTTCCATACATAAAATGATTTTCCATCTTTTCTCTATACTTAGATGCTGGTACTGTTTTGCCCACTGCCTCAGCAACTTCCCTTTGATGCATTGGTGTTGCTCCACAACAAACACCTAGTAAATTAATACCTAATTCATGAACTTCTTTAAAGAAAGCTCTCATTTCATATCTGTTGCAGTAAAGGGGATCTAATGCAGTTGGGAAAGTTCTTCCGTGAGGCGCCTCACATGTACATCCATTATTGTCAGGCAAGTTAAAGAAAGTTGGGTTTTCTTCAGTTGTTCTAAAAGGCAACGGAAGAGCCGCCATATGACATTTGATAGCTTTTCTAATTTCTTTTAAATAAGGAAGCATTGTTGCAGGACCTCTAAAACAATTCATGCCTACAACATCTGCCCCTCTTTGTTCTAACTCTTTGCAGGTATCTTCAACAGAAACTCCATCACGCATTATGTTTTCACCCATTGGTGCTATATTTACAACTGCTGGCAATCCTGATTGCTTCATAATCTCAAGTGCTTTGTATGCTTCTTCAGCATAATAAAATGTTTCACCCATTATTAAATCAGCACCTTCATCAACAGCCCAACCGACCATTTCATTAAACATTCTTTCAACTTCAAGATGAGAAGCTTTATCATTTTCTTCCCAGATATTTGAGTTTGAAATATTACCTGACATTAAATTTGGCTCACCGCCATCAATTGGGTTGTCAGCAATTTTTTTTGCTATTTTTAATGCAGCTCTATTGAGTGGTTCTAGTAACTCTTCTTTGCCAATTACTCGCATTTTTTCTCTATGGCCATTGTAAGTAAATGCCTGAACAATATCTGATCCAGCATGCTGAAAATCTTTATGAAGGTTTTCAAGAGCCTCTGGATGCTCTAATGCAACCATTGGAACAAATTCTCCAGCAGCAAGATAACCTCTTTTTTCAACCTCAAATAAGAACCCCTCTGCACAAATCACAGGCCCGGCGTTTAATCTCTCAATTAGTTGTCTTTTCATTATTTTCTCTCCATATGTAAGTACTTCCTCTAAAATTTAGAAGAAATTATTTTGTTAAATCCTGGGAAAAATTTCCGTTTTAGCAATTTTTTTTTAAATCGCAGCAATAGGATCAAATCACGATTTATTTATACACATATTTAACTTATAAATATTGATAATGTAAAGATTTTATATAACTTTTTTAACTTGGGTATTTGCTTGCCCAGTACTTGTCTAATACAAAATACCAAACACTGTTTAATAAAGGCTCTACAATTGCATCCGTTATAGCTGCAGAGAAGCTAGCACCAGTAAAATACATCACGCATGAGGCTGCAATAACAAAATGGCCAATTGTATATATGATTGTTCTTATGATAGTTCCGCGATTAGCTTGATACACTCTTTGAATTGGTGCATTAAAGAGCATTACTGATTTTTTAATTTGTTCAATCATATTATTCAAACTATAACAAAAAAAACATAATTGAAGATAGTTAAATAACCATTTAATATGGCAAGATGCTCAACCCCGAAAAACTCCTAAAAGAACTAACGCTTAAAGAAAAGATTCAAATTTTAAGTGGTTATGATGCTTGGTATACCCATAAAATTGAAAGATTAAACATCCCAAGCCTCAAAATGTCTGATGGACCTAATGGTGTTAGGGGTGATGGAAAATCAGGTAAGTCATCTGCATGTTTTCCATGTGCTATATCTGTTGCATCAACATGGAAT
The DNA here is from genome assembly GCA_902635645.1 of uncultured SAR86 cluster bacterium. Taxonomy (GTDB): domain Bacteria; phylum Pseudomonadota; class Gammaproteobacteria; order Magnimaribacterales; family D2472; genus SCGC-AAA076-P13. Next base: position 4,677 of record CACPON010000008.1, on the reverse strand, counting down.
ATGGAACTTGTTAACGAACTTGGACAAGAATTAGGAAATGAGGCAAAAGCAAAAGGTGTAGATGTTCTTTTAGGTCCGACTATTAATATCCACAGACACCCTTTAGGGGGAAGACACTTTGAATGTTTTTCTGAAGATCCTTTTTTAACGGGGAAAATAGCTATTGATTATGTAGACGGCGTTCAATCAAGAGATGTGGCTGCATGCTTAAAACATTTTGTTGGTAATGATACAGAGTTTGAAAGGTACACAGTCAGCTCAAATATTGATGAAAAGACATTAAGAGAAATTTATCTTCTTCCTTTTGAAATGGCTATAAAAGAAGCCAATGCTCAAGTTGTTATGAGTGCTTACAACAAACTAAATAATATTTATTGTAGCTCGGATGAAAACCTCCTTATCAATATTTTAAAAAATGAATGGGGTTTTGATGGTTATGTTGTCAGTGATTGGGGTGCTGCAACTGAAACTATTGAAAATGCATTAGGCGGACTTGATTTAGAAATGCCTGGCCCTGCTAAAACATGGGGAGAAAATTTACTCAAAGCGGTTAATGAAAAAAAAATATCAATTAAGATGATTGATGACAAAGTAAAAAGAATATTGAATGTATTAAATTTCTCTAAAAGATATGAAAATCTAGACAACCAATCAGAAGGCGTTGTTAATTCAAGTTCACAGCAACAACTTTTAAAAAGAGCTGCTCAAGAAGGGATGGTTCTATTGAAGAATGAAAATATCCTTCCAATGAAAAAAGATATTTCTTCAATTGGCATTATTGGGCCAAACGGAACTAAAGCCCAGATAATTGGTGGTGGGAGCGCAACTCTTGTGCCCTACTATGAATCACACCCAATTGAAGCTTTTAAAAGCTCTTTGAATGACAATACTTTAATTCGATCCTCAAAAGGATGCCATACCTATAGATACCTTCCTGAAATAAATAAATCACTTACAAAAGAAGATGGGTTTTTAGTTGAATACTATAATGTCACTGAGGATGGGAATGATTTCATTTCTAGCAAGGTTTTAACCGGAAGTAAGTTTTGGATATTTGAGGGTTTTGCAAAGGATATTATTGGAGGTGATGAAAAGCCCGATATTCTTGTTAAATTTTCTTGTACTTATACTCCAAACATTACTGGAGAACATAACTTTGAAATTTTTGCGATAGGAAAAAGTAAATTACTAATCGATGAGACTGAAATAATAGACAACTGGACTAATGCTTCTCCAGGAGATGCATTTTTTGCTCATGGAACTGCGTCAAAAAGAGGTGGCAAAGTACTTAAGAAAAATAAAAGTTATAAGATTGAGATTCAATATAAATTTGAAGGTAATTTTCCTGCTATTTACATAGGATGTCAGCCACCAGATAAAATTGATTTAATGGACGAAGCACTCAACATCGCAAAAGAAGTTGAGCAAGTAGTATTAATGGTAGGTACCAATTCAGACTGGGAAACTGAGGGGAATGACAGAGTAGATTTTAATCTCCCTGGTAAGCAAAATGAACTTATTGAAAAAGTATTAGAAATAAATCCTAATACAATAGTTGTTTTAAATACTGGTTCACCAATAAATATGCCATGGATTAACAAAGCGAAAGCTGTTATTCAATCATGGTATGCCGGTCAAGAATATGGCAATGCTCTTGTTGATGTTTTAACTGGGGCCACAAACCCATCTGGAAAGTTACCGACAACATTTCCAGTAAACCTCTCAGACACTCCTGCTTTTGAATCCTATCCCGGTAAAAATTTACAAATGGATTATGTTGAAAAATTATTGGTGGGCTATAAATGGTATGACAAGAATTTAATTGAGCCTCTTTTCCCATTTGGCCACGGTTTATCTTATACAGAATTTGAATATTCCGAATTAAAAATTAAAAAAAGTATGAATGATAGTTTTATTTGTTCATATACGATCAAAAATACCGGAGATACTTCTGGTTCTGAGATTTCACAATGTTATGTGCAGCCAAATGAAAGTGACAACAATGAACCAATTAAAACACTTCAGGGTTTCGATAAAACATTTTTGAATCCAGGTGAGTCTAAAGAAATTGAGATTGAATTAAGTAAAAGAAATTTCTCCTCATGGGATTTATCAAAGAACGACTGGGATATTAAATATAAAGTATATGATATTTTGATAGGATCTTCGTCAAGGGATATTAAACTGATTGAAAGAATTAATTTATAGTTAATTGTTCAATTTCTGTATTTGTTAAATTAAGACTTGTAGCAAAAATAGAGCTATTTAATTCGTTAATAGTTCTTGGTCCAATAAGAGGGAATATTGTCTTTGAAGATTGCATTACATACGCAAGAGCGATCTCTATTGGTTCAACACTCCTTTCTGCTGCTATGTTAAAACAAATCTCCCTTTTTTTTAGATTACTTTCACTATGCCAAACTCTTTTTTCTTCATCCATGGATGGATTTGAAAAATGATCACTTGTAGCTATTTCTTTTTTCTTAATAAAAAAGCCTCTTGCAGTGCTAGACCATGGAAACAATATGATATTGTTTTGATCAATATAATCTAAAAAATTATTATCAATAGCCACACAACCAGGCCACACAGGATCAATCATTTCTGCAAGACTAAAGTTGTTACTTAATATAGTGAAAGGTTCCTTATTTTCTTTAAGTGCAAAATCTCTGGCTTGTTTAAACCTTTCCAACTTCCAATTAGAGGCACCAATTTTATGAATAAAACCTTCGGCTTTTATTTCATCAAGAGCATCAATAAATTCAGATACTGGTATATCGTTGTTGTCCCTGTGGAGACAATAAATATCAATTTTATCAAGATTTAATCTTTCTAATGATTCGATGATTTGCGGTTTAATACATTCCGGTCTGCAATCAGGTGTATGCGCCCCCTTGCCCAAGACTATAACCTCTTCTTGAAGGCCTCTAGAATTAATCCAATTTCCTAAATATTTATCACCCATGCCATTGTTATAAATATATGCTGTATCAAAAACTCTTCCCCCTGCTCCGTAAAAATAATCAAACATAGCAAAAGCATGAATGTCTGAAGTTTGATTGTCGCAACCAAGAACTAACCTAGAAAAATCTTTATCAAATCCATCGATTTTGATTCCTTCAAGTTTTTTATTTTGGGTAGAAAAAAACTTTGATTTAATAAGTTGAGAAGTCTCTTTTGATTCGTGAGGGCATTTAATACCGAGCTCTTTTCTCCATTTATCAAGCCACAACATTATGCTTTGAGAATCAGCATGAGATATTAAATCAGATTCCAATTTATTGTTGAGAATACATTCAGAAGCGTGATCGATTTCTCTTGTAAAGAGCCCAACCTCATCTTTGTAAGAAATTTCATCAACAAGTTTATTTTTGGAATAAACCTTTATTGAAGAATGTCCGTCTTGAAATTGACCACAGTGCCATGGTTGGCTAATACTTAACTTATAGTCGCCACTAATAATTTCTAAGTTATTTTCATATACCTCATTAATGGCACATGAGATATTAGCCTCAATATTTTCTGAAAACACAATACGAGCTTTTGAATTGCTATCAACACCAGTCTCATCCAAGTTACCACTAGCTTCAATGCTTATTGGGTCCGCATACGGTTTTTTTAATATATGTCCTGCTAATAATTTACTCATTGATAAGGGATAACAGCCTACATCCATAATAGCTCCGCCTCCTAACATAGGGTTTCTTAGTCTATGGTCTTTAGGTATTTCTGCATGAAATCCAAATGAGGCATTAATTTCTACTTTTTCATTAGTGTCACACAGGCTTTCAATATTTTTAAGAATATTAAAAGTTTGTGGGTGTGTTCTGTACATATATGCTTCCATTAAGAAAACTCCATGATCTTTAGCCAGTCCAAATAGGACCATACTTTCAATATGGTTCATTGCAATTGGCTTTTCACATAGGACATGTTTGTTGTTCTTTATTGCTTGCAATGCATATTCAAAATGTGAACTGTGAGGTGTTGCAATATAAATTGCATCTATTACGTTTGATGCAACCAGTTCATCAATCTCATTTATACCGGCAACATCGAATTTTTGAGAGAATATTTGAAGTGTCTCTTTATTTCTTCCAAAAACAGCAATCAACTCTGAATGATTGCAATGCTTTATTGAATGCGCAAAAGCGTTCGCTATTGAGCCAGTTCCAATAATACCCCATCTAACCTTAGACATTTTTTAGCTTTCTTAAATTAATCTCATCAATCAGTTTTTTGTGGAATTCTCTATCAATTGGGTAAAAATATACCAAAACAAAACTTATAAAAACTCCAATAAGAGGAATAAGTGACATTAAATTTTTTAAGGATTCTAAGGTTTGCTCAGTCTGAACTTCATTAGGCTCAAAACCGATGTTCGTTAGTATCATTCCTAAAATTACTGCAGCGAATGCTATTGCTCCTTTCTGAGCAAAAGTCATAAAACCATACAATGAGGATTCAGTTCTAATGCCAGTCTTCCATTCACCATATTCAATAGTATCTGGTAGCATTGACCAAAACAAAACGCCAGTAGCACCATTTGCAAAACCAATAAAAGACAAAATAAATAAGAGCTCATTAAGCTCTGCAATTGGATAAAGATAAAATATACAAAATCCTATGAATAATAAAGTCATGGACAGCATCCATGTATTTTTCTTTCCAAGCTTT
>CACPON010000007.1 GCA_902635645.1 uncultured SAR86 cluster bacterium | reverse complement strand
CATCCTCTTTATGGGAAAGTTATGAAAAGGGCTACAAAAGTTCATGCTCACGATGAAAACAATTCTGCATCAATAGGCGATGTTGTAACTGTAAAAGAGTGTAGACCAATTTCAAAAAGCAAGACTTGGGTGCTTGTAGAAAACAATCCTTCAATTGAAGAAACAAAATCTGAGGAGAGTGAGTAATGATTCAGATGCAATCGCTTTTAAAAATTGCTGATAACAGCGGAGCAAGAAGTGTTATGTGTATTAAGGTCCTGGGTGGATCAAAGAGAAGATATGCAAATATTGGCGATATTATAAAAGTTGCTGTCAGAGAGGCTATACCAACTGGAAAAGTTAAAAAAGGACAAGTAGTAGACGCATTAATTGTAAGAACAAAAAAAGGTGTAAGACGAAGAGACGGATCTTTGATTAAATTTGATGAAAATGCAGCTGTGCTAATTAATAATCAAAAAGCTCCAATAGGAACTCGTGTATTTGGGCCAGTAACTAGAGAGCTTAGAGATGGAAAGCACATGAAAATATTATCTTTAGCACCGGAGGTTCTCTAAAAATGATTACTCCAACTAAATTGAGAACTGGCGATGAGGTTATTGTTGTTGCCGGTAAAGACCTTGGAAAAAAAGGTACTTTAAGAAAAATTATAAAGTCCAAAAATAAGGGGATTGTAACTGGAATTAATATGGTTAAAAAACATACCAAACCTAATCCTGAAATGGGTGTTACAGGTGGTGTGGTTGAACAAGAGGCTGCTATTGCACTTTCTAACTTAGCTATATGGAATCCTAGTAAAAAGTCAAAAGATAAGATTTCTTATTCAACTAACAAAGATGGAAAGAAAATAAGATTATTTAAGTCTGATAGTAAAGAGATAAAGTAAATGTCAAATTTAAGAGAAAAATATAATACTGAGCTTAAGGCTGTACTTCAAGAGAAGTTAGGAATTAAGAATGTTATGGCTGTTCCAAAGTTAACAAAAGTTGTGATCAACATGGGTGTTGGAGAGGCTGCTAATGATAAGAAGCATCTAGAATCAGCTGTTCAAAACTTAACAGCTATAGCTGGTCAAAAACCAGTCATTACAAAGGCTAGGAAATCAGTAGCTAGCTTTAAGATCAGAGAAGGTTGGCCTCTTGGATGTAAAGTTACATTACGTGGCGAAAAAATGTATGAATTTATGGAAAGGTTAATAAATATTGCAATTCCTAGAGAAAGAGATTTTAGAGGTATGAATCCTAAATCTTTTGATGGACAGGGTAACTATAATTTTGGAATTAAAGAACAAATAATTTTCCCAGAAATTAAGTTTGATAATGTAGACACTATTAGAGGTATGGATGTATGTATTAACACCTCTGCATCAGATAAAGAGGGCGCTAAAGCTTTATTAGAGGTTTTAGAGTTCCCATTTAAAAAGTAGGTAAAAAAGTATGGCAAAGAAATCAATGATAGCTAGAGAGCACAAGAGAATAAAAATGGTTGCAAAGTATGCTGAAAAAAGAGCTGCGTTAAAGGCAATTATGAATGATCAAAATGCTAGTAGTGAAGAAAGATATGAAGCTTCTATAAAGTTTCAAAAACTTCCAAGAAATTCTAGTCCATCAAGAGTTGTAAGAAGATGTCAGGTCACTGGGAGGCCTCATGCTGTTTATAGAAAATTTGGTTTAAGCAGAATCAAATTAAGAGAAGCTGCAATGAGAGGCGATATTCCAGGTTTAGTTAAATCAAGTTGGTAATAATATGAGTTTTCAAGATCCTATAGCAGATTGTTTAACAAGAATTCGTAATGGTTTAATGCGAGGTAAGGTTGATGTGGATGTCCCATATTCAAAATTAAAGCATGAACTTGTTAATGTTTTAGTTACAGAAGGATATATTAAAAGCTGTAGCAAAGATGAGATTGATGGTAAACCATCTTTAAAAGTAGTTCTTAAATATCATAACTCCTCTCCAGTCATTAAAACTTTAAAAAGAATAAGCAAGCCAAGTTTACGCAAGTATTCTGCTTCTAATGAACTTAAATCTGTAAAAAATGGTTTAGGTTCATATATTGTTTCAACCAACCAAGGTCTTATGACTGATGCAGATGCCAAGTCCAAGAACGTTGGTGGTGAAATTCTTTGTGAGGTATTTTAATAATGTCTAGAGTAGCAAAAAACCCAATTGAAATTGCAGACGGTGTAACTGTTAATTTTAATGATGGTTGTTTAGATGTTAAAGGAAAGGTCGGCGAATTAAAATTTGATCTTCCTGAAACTGTTTCATTGGATATAGCAGATAATGTAATAACTGTTAAATATGATGAAAACAATCAACAGTCAGTAGCACTAGCAGGAACCACCAGAGCACTGGTTAATAATATGATTATTGGTGTATCTCAAGGTTTTGAAAAGAAACTTGAATTAAAAGGTGTTGGTTACAGAGCAAAGGCATCTGGAAAATTGCTTGAGCTGACTCTCGGCTTTTCACATCCTGTTAAATATCAACTTCCTGATGAGGTACAAGTTGAAACACCGTCTCAAACAGAAGTTGTTTTAAAGAGCCACAACAAACAAATACTAGGTCAAGCTGCTGCTGAAATTAGAGCCTTTAGACCACCTGAGCCATACAAAGGTAAGGGAGTTAGATACTCTGATGAAAATGTAAGAAGAAAAGAAGCTAAAAAAGCTGCTGGAGCATAAAAAATGAGTATTAAAAATACATCTAGATTAAGACGAGCTAAAAAAACTCGAATGAACATTAAGAGTCAAGAGACTCCAAGATTAAGTGTTTACAGATCATCTAAGCATTTCTATGCACAAGTCTTTGATAGCCTAGGCACAACTGTTATTGCATCTGCATCAACAGCTGAAAAAGATATGGATAAGCAAGCAAATAACGTTGCTGGTGCTGAAGCTGTTGGTAAGAAGGTTGCTGAAAGAGCAATTGAAAATGGGATTAAAAAAGTTGTTTTTGATAGATCTGGATATAAATATCATGGCCGAATAAAAGCTTTAGCTGATTCTGCTAGACAAGCTGGACTGGAGTTTTAATTAAATTATGAAAGATAACAATGTAGCAAATAATCAACAAGTTGATGCTCTTGAAGAAAAGTTAGTTCAAGTTAATAGAGTAGCAAAAGTTGTTAAAGGTGGAAGAATTTTTGGCTTTACAGCTCTTACTGTTGTTGGTGATGGAAACGGAAGAGTTGGTTTTGGAAGAGGTAAGGCTAAAGAGGTGCCAATTGCAATTCAAAAAGCTATGGAAAATGCTAGAAGAAGCATGGTCGAAGTTGAATTAAATAATACAACTTTGTGGTATCCAGTTAAAGCTAAGCATGGTTCTGCGAATGTATATATGCAACCAGCGTCTGAAGGAACGGGAATCATCGCTGGTGGAGCCATGAGAGCGGTTTTAGAATTAGCTGGAGTCCAAAATGTTCTTGCTAAATGTTATGGATCAACTAATCCAGTAAATGTTGTTAGAGCTACCATTAACGCACTAAGTGCAATGGAGTCTCCTGATACAGTTTCTGCAAGAAGAGGCAAAAAAGTAGAGCAAGCATCATGAGTAAAGAAAAAACAATGACTATTAAACTTGTAAAGAGCGGAATAGGCCGAATGAAGAAGCATAAATTATGTATTAAAGGCTTAGGTTTTAAAAAACTAAACCAAACCGTAACAGTTTTAGATACTCCAAGTAATCGTGGGTTGGTTAATAAGATAGCTGACATGATTGAAATTCAGGAAAGTTAAAATGAGTGAAAGTGAAGCAAATACAATGTCCTTAAACTCTTTGTCTAACAAAGGTACTGCTCAGAATAGAAAAAGAGTAGGTCGAGGCATGGGTTCAGGAAATGGTAAGACAGCAGGCAGAGGACATAAAGGCCAAAAGTCTAGATCTGGTGGAGGTGTAAGACTTGGTTTTGAAGGTGGGCAAATGCCTTTACAGATGAGATTACCAAAATTTGGTTTTTCATCAAGAAAAAATAATTATTTGAAAGAAGTTAATATTAAAAACTTAAATGGCATGGGTGTTGTTAGTTTAGCAACTCTTAAAGAAAGCAAAATAATCCCCAATTCTGTAAAAAAGGTGAAAATATTTGGCACTTTCGATCTTGAATCAAAATTAACAGTTGAAGGTATAAAGGTTACCAAGGGAGCTAAAGCGTCTATTGAAAAAGCTGGCGGCACTGTTGTTGAAGTTGAAAAGAATATCGACTCAAATGATGTAAAAAAGGAGTCTGAAAAGTAAATGAGTGATCAGGGCAAAGGAATGAGCGATCTTTGGAAAAGACTTCGCTTTGTATTTGTTGCAATTCTAGTCTACAGAATTGGAACTCATATACCTATTCCTGGCATAGATCCTGATAGATTAGCCGCTTTATTTGATCAAAACCAAGGCACAATCATCGAGATGTTTAATCTTTTCTCTGGTGGTGCTTTAGAAAGAATGAGTATTTTTGCACTTAATGTTGTGCCATATATATCTTCTGCAATTATTATGCAGTTATTTTCTAATTCTATTCCCTATTTACAAGAACTTAAAAAAGATGGTCAGGCTGGAAGAAATACCATAACTCAGTACACAAGATATGGAACAGCAGTATTAGCTTTTATACAAGCTTCAGCATTAGCCGTAACCCTTTCAGCTAGTGGTTTAGCATATACACCAGGCCCATCATTTTTTGTATCAGCAGTATTTTCTGTTGTAGCAGGAACCATGTTCTTAATGTGGCTTGGAGAGCAAGTATCTGAAAGAGGCATAGGTAATGGTATTTCTATAATTATTGCAACAAGTATTTTAACAACTATACCGGGAGCAATAGGACAGGCGCTTGAGCAATCAAGACAAGGGGATCTTAGTGTACTACTTTTAATCGCTATAGGTCTTTTATCAATGGCTGTTATTGCGGTTGTTGTATTTATTGAGAGAGGACAGAGAAGAATAACTGTAAATTATGCTCAAAGACAACAGGGTAGAAAGCTTATGCAAGCTCAGACAAGTCATCTACCTTTCAAAGTTAACATGGCAGGAGTTATTCCTGCAATTTTTGCAAGTACCTTTTTGTTATTTCCAGCTTCTTTATCAACATGGTTTGGACAAAGTGAATCATTTGGATTTCTACAGAGTTTCTCATTAGCATTAAATCCGGGACAACCACTATATATTCTTGTTTTTGCTGGATTAATTATAAGTTTCTGTTTTATATGGCTTGCCCTCACATTCAATACTAGAGAGGTTTCAGATAACTTAAAACGTTCAGGTGCTTATATAGCAGGAATTAGACCTGGTGAACAGACTGCGAACTATATAGATTCTGTTCTAGCAAGATTGACTGTTTTTGGGGCAATTTATTTAACATTAATATGTTTACTTCCTTTGGCATTGATTAATTTTGCGGGAATATCGCCAACTATTTCTGTTGGTGGAACATCCGTTTTAATTATTGTAGTTGTCTTAATGGACTTCATGGCACAAGTACAGTCTCATATGATGTCATCGCAATATGCGTCATTAATGAAAAAAGCTAATTTAAAAAATTATAAAAGGTAATATGAAAGTTAAAGCATCAGTAAAAAAAATATGCAGAAATTGCAAAATTGTAAGACGTAATGGGGTCTTATTTGTTATCTGCAAAACAGATCAAAAACATAAGCAGAGGCAAGGTTAATTTATGGCTAGAATCGCAGGAGTAAATATTCCAGAAAACAAGCACGTTGAAATATCACTTACACATATTTTTGGAATTGGTAGGAAGACAGCGCAAAATATTTGTACTGAATTAAAAATTGATTACACAAGAAAAATTTCTGATTTATCAGAAGAAGAAATAGAAAGCTTAAGATCTGCTATTGGAAGCATTGTTGTTGAGGGCGATTTAAGAAGAAATATAAGCACAAATATTAAAAGATTAATGGATCTTGGCAGTTATAGAGGTATTAGACACAGAAGGAAGTTGCCTACAAGAGGTCAAAATACTAAAAATAATGCAAGAACAAGAAAAGGCCCTAAAAAGCCAATGAGAGGATAGATAAATGGCAGTAAAAGGAAAAAAAGGTAAAAAAATTGTTACTGACGGAGTAGCTCATGTTCACTCCTCATTTAATAATACAATTATCACGATTACTGACAAACAAGGTAATACAGTATGTTGGGCTACTTCAGGTGGATCTGGTTTTAAAGGCTCAAGAAAAAGTACACCGTTTGCTGCTCAAATTGCAGCAGATAAAGCTGGAAATGCTGCAAAAGAGTTTGGGATGATAAATTTAGACGTCAAAGTAAAAGGACCAGGTGGTGGAAGAGAGTCTGCCATAAGAGCTTTAAATGCATGCGGATTAAAAATTAAGAGCATTACTGATGTAACGCCACTTCCTCACAACGGATGTCGCCCATCGAAGAAAAGAAGAGTTTAACGGAGTATTAAATGGCTAGATATACAGGACCAAGATTAAGACTTTCTAGAAGAGAAGGAACAGATTTATATTTAAAAAGTGGTATTAGAGCCATTGAATCAAAATGTAATATGGATTCTCCTCCAGGTGCTGCAGGCGGAGCAAGAAGAGGTAGGCTTTCAGATTACGGATTACAGTTAAGAGAAAAGCAGAAAGTTAGACGTATGTACGGTGTCTTAGAGAAACAATTTAGAAATTATTATAAAAAAGCTGCCTCATCAAAAGGTAATACTGGAGAGAACTTATTAAGTCTGCTTGAATCTAGAATGGATAACGTTGTCTATAGAATGGGTTTTGGATCAACAAGGGCAGAAGCAAGACAAATGGTTTCTCACAAAGCTTTCAAAGTAAATGGCTCAGTTGTAAACATTCCTTCTTATCAAATTCAACCTGGTGATGAGATCCAAGTTAGAGATAGAAAAAAAGGTCAGCTTAGGATTGCTGCTGCATTAAAAATTGCTGCAACCCGTGAGGAATGCGATTGGATTGAAGTAGATGAGCCAAACCTAAAAGGTGTATATAAATCAGTACCAGATAGAACTGATCTAAGTACAGAAATTAACGAAAACCTTATTGTTGAGCTTTACTCAAAATAAAATATTAAAGACGGAGAAAATTATGCAAATATCAGTTATAGATCTTTTAGTCCCAACTGAAATTCAAGTTGATGACGTAACACCAAATCTGTCAAAGATTACTTTAGAGCCACTGGAAAGAGGTTTTGGTCATACGCTAGGGAATGCCCTAAGAAGAATTTTATTATCCTCAATGCCTGGTGCTGCAGTTACAGACGTAGCTATAGATGGTATTTCTCATGAATACAGTACAATAGAGGGCGTCAGAGAGGATGTTATAGATATTTTACTAAATATCAAAGATATGCCAGTTAATATAATAGAAGGCAATCATGCAGAGATAACATTAGATGTTACTGGGCCATGTGATGTGCTTGCATCTTCATTTGAAGTTCCTGGAACTGTCGAATTAGTTAATCCAGATTTTCATATTGCGACTATAGTAGATAAGGTTAATTTAAAGATGACTCTTACTGTTAGAACTGGAAGAGGGTATGAGCCAGCTGATTTAAGAGACGATGAAGATAGAGTTGTTGGAGCTTTAAAAGTAGATGCTTCATACAGCCCTGTAAGAAGAGTTTCTTATACTGTTGATAATGCAAGGTTTGAAAAAAGAACTGACTTAGATAAATTAGTAATTGAGTTAGAAACTGACGGAACTCTTGATCCAAAACTAGCTATAGAGCATTCTGCTACAATTCTTCAGCAACAACTTAGCGCTTTTGTTGATTTAGATGCTATTGCTGAACAAGAAGCTAAAAAGGATCAAAATGACTTCGATCCTATATTATTAAGATCTATTGAAGAGCTTGAGTTAACAGTTAGATCAACAAACTGTCTAAAGGCTGAGAGTATTTTCTTAATTGGAGACTTAATCCATAGATCTGAGTTTGACCTATTAAAGACTCCAAACCTTGGTAAAAAATCTTTAAATGAAATTAAAGATGTATTGGCATCTAAAGATCTTTCTTTGGGTATGAATGTAGAAAACTGGCCACCAGTAGGATAAAAAATGAGACATAGAAAAGCAGGAAGAAAGTTAAATAGAAATTCTTCACATAGAAAGGCGCTTCTTAAAAATCTAGCTATAGCTTTGATAGAACAAGATATTATCAAAACTACTTTGCCTAAAGCAAAAGAGTTAAGAAAGGTTATTGAGCCGCTAATTACTCTTGGAAAAGAAGATACTGTTGCCAATAGAAGGCTTGCTTTTAATAAGCTTAGGTCTGATGCAGCTGTAGCAAAACTTTTTACAGAAATTGCTGTTAATTCAAAAGAAAGAAAAGGTGGTTATACAAGAATAATTAAGGCCGGATTCAGACCGGGTGATAAAGCTGATATGGCATATATAGAATTAGTTGATAGAAATCTTGATGATATAGATTCAACAGAAGCTCCAGAATTAAAAGAAGATTCTGCTGCCTAATTTATAACATTTTCTTTAAAAATTGCCCCGTAAAGGATTGAGTAATCTTTGCGATTTCCTCTGGTGTTCCTGATGCAACAATACTACCTCCGTCACTTCCACCTTCTGGGCCTAAATCTATAATCCAATCAGCAGTTTTCACAACATCTAAATTATGTTCGATCACCACAATTGTATTGCCTTGATCTTTTAAGCGATTCAAAACATTTAGTAGTAATTCAATATCAGCAAAATGCAGTCCTGTTGTTGGCTCATCAAGTACAAATAGTGTCTTTCCTGTACTTCTTTTTGATAACTCTTTAGCAAGTTTAATTCTTTGTGCTTCACCTCCAGATAGGGTGGTGGCTGATTGCCCTAAAGTTATATATCCAAGTCCGACATCATTCAAAGTTATTAATTTCTTTTTTATTGATGGGATAGCATCAAAAAATATTAATGCTTCTTCAACTGTCATGTTTAATATGTCGCTAATATTTTTTTCTTTATATTTAACTTCTAGTGTTTGTTCATTGTATCTATGACCATCACAAACATCACATTTAACATATACATCAGCAAGGAAATGCATTTCCACTTTTATCATTCCATCACCTTGGCAGGCTTCACATCTTCCGCCTTTAACATTAAAACTAAATCTTCCAGGCTTATAGCCTCTGGATTTAGCTTCTATAGTTTCTGAAAGCAAATCTCTTATATATGAAAATAAGCCGGTATAAGTAGCAGGATTGGATCTTGGAGTTCTTCCGATTGGAGATTGATCAATACTAATAACCTTATCAAGATTTTCTAGACCCTCAATTTTTTCACATTTAATTTCTTTTGATAATTTAGATTTATTTAAGATAAAAGAACTTAATGGCAAGAGTGTTTGATTTATCAAGGAAGATTTACCCGATCCTGAAACACCAGTAATACAGGTAAACAAACCTACAGGTATTTCAGCAGAGATATTTTTTAAATTATTTTCATGCGCATTAATTATTCTTATCTTATTTTCATTTGGCGTAAGTCGTTTTTTAGGTGCCTTAATCTGTTTTTTTCCAGATAGATACTTTGCTGTGATTGATTTCTTATTTTTTAATATATCTTCAAGAGAACCTTTAGCACATATCTCACCTCCATGAACACCAGCACCTGGACCAATATCAATAATAAAATCAGCACACCTGATAGCCTCTTCATCATGCTCAACTACAATTACTGTATTTCCTAGATCTTTAAGATTCTTAAGGGTTTTAATAAGTTTTTCATTGTCCCGCTGATGAAGACCGATTGATGGCTCATCAAGCACATATGTCACTCCAACTAGACCTGACCCTATTTGACTTGCTAATCTAATTCTTTGAGCTTCACCACCAGATAATGTTTCGGCACTTCTATCAAGAGTTAAGTAATTCAATCCAACATCTTCTAAAAAAGTTAGACGTTCTCTAATTTCTTTTAAAATCTTTTCGGCAATTTTTTCTTTTGCACCATCTAACTTCATGGCTTTTATAAAGCCTAAGGCTTCATTAATTCTCATACTTGTTATTGAATGTATTGGTGTACTATTGATGAAAACATTTCTTGATTGAGTGTTTAATCTTGATCCATCACATTCATCACAAGTGCTTTTTGACATTAATTTAGACAATTCGTCTCTAATAAAATCAGAATCTGTTTCTTTAAAGCGCCTCTCAGTACTTGGGATAATCCCTTCAAATTTATGTTTTCTAACTATCCTGCTGCCACTTCGAAATCTATGAGAAAAATCAACTTTATCTTTTGATCCCCAAAGAATAATATCTTTTATCTCCTGACTATAATCTTTCCATTTAGTTGTCAGACTGAAATCATAATGAGCGGCCAGACATTTTAGTTGATAAAAATAGAATCTATTCCTTCTTGTCCAACCCTTAATAGCACCATTTGATATTGAAACATCTTCATCTTGAATTAATCTTTTTTCATTAAAATATTGAATAACACCAAGACCGTCACATCTAGTACATGCTCCGTATGGATTATTGAAAGAAAACATTCTAGGCTCTAGCTCAGCAACAGCATATCCACATTGTGAGCAAGAAAAATTAGATGAATGAAGTGTAGAAACCTTTTCATCAATCTCTTCAATTTCAACCAGCCCATCAGAAAGATATAGAGAAGTTTCAATTGACTCTGCAAGTCTAGACCTATCTTCTTCTGAGTTTTTAATCACCAAACGATCAACTACAGCTGAAATATCATGTTTTTTATTCTTATCTAATTCAGGAAATTCTTCAATTGGGTATATAACACCATTTACCTTAACCCTAACATAACCACTTTTTCTTAAGTCTTCGTAAACTGCCAGATGTTCACCTTTTTTACCTCTAACAATTGGAGATAGAATCATAATTTTTGAACTATCTTTTAATTTAGAAATTTCGTCACATATTTCTGATACTGTCTTTGCTCTTAATTCTTCATTATGATCAGGGCATATAGGTGTTCCAATCCTTGAATAAAGTAACCTTAAATAATCATATATCTCAGTAACAGTTCCAACAGTTGATCTTGGATTATGAGATGTTGCTTTTTGCTCAATAGAAATTGCTGGTGAAAGGCCTTCAATTTGATCTACATCAGGTTTTTCCATCATAGATAAAAATTGTCTAGCATATGCTGAAAGGGATTCAACATACCTTCTTTGACCTTCGGCATAAAGGGTATCAAATGCTAAAGAAGACTTGCCTGAACCTGACAAGCCTGTAATCACAATAATTTTATTTCTAGGTATTTCAATACTTATATTCTTAAGATTATGAGTGCGAGCTCCTTTGATAAAAATACTATCCATTTAAATTAAAATACCGTGATGAAAAAATTAAATTAGGTTAAACTTCTAAGATTATTATAAGAGGTAATTATGAGTAGAGGCGTAAATAAAGTAATTTTAGTGGGTAATTTAGGTCAAAAGCCAGAAATGAGATATACAGCAACTCAGTCTGCTGTCGCCAATCTTTCAATTGCAACTACTGAGTCTTGGAAAGATAAAGAAAGTGGTGAAATGAGAGATAAAACAGAATGGCATAGAGTAGTCTATTTTGGAAAACTTGCTGAAATTGTTGAAAAATATCTTGATAAAGGCTCTAGCGTTTATGTTGAAGGAAAATTGCAAACTAGAAAATGGCAAGATAAAAATGGCGCAGATAGATGGACAACAGAAATAGTTGGAAGTGAATTAACAATGCTTGGTTCAAGGGCTTCGGGTTCCAATAATTCAATGGCTTCTGATCAATCTGAATCACCATTTCCTGAAGATAATTCCGGAGAAGGGTTAACAGATGACGATATACCTTTTTAGGATTTAATTATTTCTTTTGGCCTACAAAACTATTTTATTCGAAGAGCGTGATTCCTTAGCGATTGTTCACTTAAATAGACCGGATAAACTCAATGCATTTAATCAGCAAATGCTCCATGATCTTTTAGATGTATTAGATACAGTTGATAAAAAAGACAATATTAAAGCTTTAATTATTACAGGTTCTGGAAACGCCTTCTGTGCAGGAGCTGATTTATCTTCGGGCAAAGAAACCTTCAAGTATGAGTTCAATAATTTAGATAAATCTAATCATGGTTTTAATAGAGACTCTGGTGGGATACTTGTTTTAAGAATGTATAAATGCCTTAAACCAATTCTTACAGCATGCAACGGAGTTGCTGTAGGAGTTGGGGCAACGCTTCAACTAGCCGCTGACATAAGAACAGCATCAACTAATGCTAGGTTTTCATTTCCGTTCACCAAAAGAGGAATTGCTCCTGATGCATGCTCAAGCTGGTTTCTTCCAAAAATTGTTGGCATATCAAAGGCCCTAGAATGGTCATACTCTGGTGAAATTTTCGATGCATCTGTGGCAAAAGAATCTAGATTAATCACATATCTTTTTAAACCAGAGGATATGTTGAGGGAAACTATTAAATTAGCCCACAAACTGATTGATGAGTCTTCACAGGTGTCAGTTGCACTTACAAGACAAATGATGTGGACACTTTCATCATCTTCATCTCCATATGATGCTCATGAAATTGATAGCCAGGTTATTCAATCTAGAGGCTCATCAGATGATGCTGTAGAAGGAGTAATGTCATTCCTGGAAAAAAGAAAAGCACATTTCCCTAATAAAATATCTGCAGATATGCCCTTTGTTTTTCCTTGGACTAAGAATAAGTTCGATGAAGAATAAGATAGCTTAAGATTTAATCAGTCTTTTAAAACTTATTTATAATTTGATATTACCAAGCTAGCGTTTGTACCACCAAAACCAAAAGAGTTACTGAGAACAGAATTAACGTCTTTTTCAATAGTCTCTGTAGCAATATTTACTCCTTCAGCTTCATCACACAATTCATCAATATTAATTGACGGAGCAATAAATTTTTCTTTTAACATCATTATTGAATATATTGCTTCTTGAACTCCGGTTGCTCCAAGTGAATGGCCTGTCATTGATTTGGTTGAACTTATTACTGGTATATCGTTTTTAAAAAGTTCTTTTATTGCTTTTAATTCAGCAACGTCACCAACAGGAGTACTTGTACCATGAGTATTGATATAGTCTACTTCCGATCCATGATTTTGCATTGCACCTTTCATACACCTCAGAGCGCCTTCACCAGACGGTGCTACCATGTCATAACCATCAGAAGTTGCATAATACCCCGTTAGCTTAGCTAAGATATTTGCATTCCTTTTTTTTGCATGCTCTTCTTCTTCAAGAATTACCATTCCTGAACCGCCTGAAATTACAAAGCCATCTCTATTTTTATCATAAGCTCTTGAGGCAGAAGAGGGGTTATCATTAAAATTTGATGATAAGGCTCCCATTGCGTCAAATAAATTAGAAGAACTCCAGTGAAGATCTTCACCGCCACCAGCTATTATGATATCTTGCTGCCCAGACTTAATTAAATCTGCACCATGGCCAATGCAGTGAGCACTTGTTGCACATGCTGATGAAATTGAATAATTGATGCCTTTTAGTTTATATGCAGTTCCTAAAATAGCAGATATGGAGCTACCCATTGATTTTGTTACTGCATACGGGCCAATTCTTTTAGGGCCTTTTTCTCTAGTTATATCTGCAGTTGATACCATTACCCTTGTAGATGAGCCTCCGGATCCAGCAACAATTCCAGTTTTTTCAGAATTTAAATGATTCTCAGAAATGCCGGCCATTTCAATGGCATCTTGAGCTGCTAAATATGCATATGCAGAAGCTTCGCCCATAAACCTGTAGAGCTTCCTATCAATTAATTCTGCAAAATTTAAGTCAACATTACCCGATACCTGACTCCTAAAACCCATTTCTTTATATGTTTCATTGGCTGTGATACCAGATTTTCCATTTTTAAGACTATCTAAAACCTCTTGGTATGTATTACCAATACAAGATTTAATACCAACACCAGTTATAACAACGTTTCTCATTTTTTAAAAATTACTTGGGTCATCAAATAAACCAACCTTAAGTTTTTCAGCACTATAAATCTGCCTATCATCTACAAACATTTTACCATTTGCTAAACCTAACACAGCCCCTCTATTAATAACTCTTTTAATATCTAATTCATACCGAACTAATTTTGCGTTAGGGAGAACTTGCCCAAAAAACTTTACTTTTTCAGCACCTAAAGCTCTGCCAATTCCTGGCAAGCCAGACCATAAAAGATAAAAGCCCAATAATTGCCACATAGCATCTAAACCAAGACATCCTGGCATGACAGGATCTTCTTTAAAATGACAATCAAAAAACCAAAGATCAGGATTGATATTCAAATTAGCAACAACAATGCCTTTATTGAACTCTCCACCGCTATCATTAATATCAACTATTTCATCAAACATTAACATGTTATCTGACGGCAGCCTGCCGTCCCCGGGTTTAGTGAAGAGTTTTCCGTTAGAGCAGTCTATTAGTTCATTTTTGCTGTAACTAGACTTTGGTACAAAGCTCATTTTTTCCTATAAAGTGCAGAATTAATTAATTTTAACATTTCTTCCTTTATATGTTTATTTTTTATTGAATTTGCAGCAGTTACTGCTTTATTTAAATACTTAGAAGCTAATAGTTCAGTCTCTTTGATGCCGTTTAATTGATCTATTAAATTGTAGGCTTTCTCGATATTAAATTTATTTTTACCTAAATATGCTTTTAATTTTGCTTTATCATTTTTATCAGCATTCTTGTATGCAAAATAAAATGGATAAGTAACCTTTCCCTCTCTCATATCTTGAAAGACAGGTTTTCCAATAACTTCTTCTTTAAGAGAGTAATCAAGAAGATCATCTTTTACCTGAAAAAGAACTCCCAAATATTTAGCACATTTAGAAACATTATTTATAAAACTTGTCTCACCTCCAGCTAGTATTGCACCTGTTCTTGCAGAAGCTTCAAAAAGCCTGCCTGTTTTAAAGTAGCTTATGGTTTCAAGTTGTTTTAAGTTTATTGAAAGATTTTGGAGAGCATCGAGTTGAATTAATTCACCCTTTGATATGTCATTAGTTGCATTCGCAAGTTCATGAAGTATTTTAGATTCTCCAATCTCTACCATGAGGATAAATGCCTTACTATATATATAATCTCCAATTAAAACGCCATGAGCATTAGACCAAAGACTATTTACTGATTTAACTCCTCTCCTGGTATGTGATTCATCAACCACATCATCATGAACTAAAGTTGCTGTATGAAGAAGTTCAATGATCGCAGCAAGTTTTAGTCTTTTTTTATTTTTTCTCTTATTTATTGAGGATGTTATAAGGCTTAATTTAGCTCTTAGTCTTTTACCATCAGATTTGAAAATATATTTGTAAAGATCAGAAATAGTCTTCTCTTCAATGATTTCATCTTTGATAAGCTTTTTTACAAGAGCCAACTCTTTTTGTAATGAATTGATATTTTTCATGATGGCTTAATATTTTACGCAAAATTATACATAACTATTGATAAATTCCTCATTAAAGCGTATATTTTGCCACCTTTAGGAATATTAATATGTACGCAGTAATAGAATCAGGTGGCAAACAACATAAAGTTGAGAAAGGCATGACTTTGCCTGTAGATTTGTTAAAGGATGAACCTGGAACAAAAATAACATTTGATAATGTTTTGCTATATGTTGATGATGATAATGTTGAGATTGGTCAACCTTATTTATCTAATGTAAAGGTTACCGCTGAGGTAGTTGACGTAGTTAAATCAGATAAAATATCTATTTTACGTTTCAGAAGAAGGAAGCATAGCATGACAAAAACTGGTCATAGAGCTAGACATTCTCAAGTTGAAATAAAGGATATTAAGTTAGAGAGTAAATAATGGCACATAAGAAAGCAGGTGGTTCCAGTAAGAACGGTAGAGATTCCAACGCCAAGAGACTAGGCGTTAAAAGATTTGGTGGTCAGGTTGTAAAAGCTGGTGAGATATTAATACGTCAAAGAGGTACCAACACACATCCTGGAATCAACGTCGGCATTGGTAAAGACGATACTCTTTTTGCAAAAGCAGCTGGTGTTGTTCAATTCACTTACAAAGGACCAAAAAGCAGAAAAACTGCAAACGTTATTCCACAATAACATTTCCTTAATTCCATGAATTTTATTGACGAGGCCTTTCTCGAAGTTAGGGCAGGGAATGGTGGTGCCGGTGCTTCAAGTTTTAGAAGAGAAAAATATATTCCATTCGGTGGTCCCGACGGTGGAGATGGAGGTAAAGGTGGCGATATCATCTTTAGAGTTAATCAAAATAAAAATACCTTAATTGACTTTCAAAATAAAAGGGTTTTCATAGCAAAAAATGGAAGGCCAGGAGCAGGTAAAAATAAATCAGGATCTGCTGCTGAGGACCTTATACTAGACATTCCAAAAGGAACGGTAGTTTATGATGATATCTCTAATGATGAGTTATTAGATTGCTGTGATGACAATGCCACATACGTTATAGCAAAAGGTGGTGATGGAGGTCAGGGCAATGCCCGATTCAAATCAAGTACTAACCAAGCACCAAGAAAATTTACTCTAGGCTTTGAGGGTGAGATTAGATTTATAAGACTGGAATTAAAATCTCTTGCTGATGTAGGTTTAGTTGGTTTTCCAAATGCAGGGAAATCAACTTTTTTAAACAAAGTATCATCTGCTAAACCTAAAATTGGTAGCTATCCATTTACTACTCTAAGACCACATCTTGGAACAATTCAAGGAAACGATTCAAGCTTTGTAATTGCAGATATACCCGGTCTTATAGAAGGCGCATCAGAGGGAGCTGGCCTTGGTATAAAATTTTTGCAGCATATTTCAAGGACAGGTCTTTTGCTAATCTTTGTTGATTTGTTTCCATCAGATGAGCTTATGCCAGTTGAACAAGTTAGACTTTTAAAAAATGAATTAGCAGCATATAAAGATGACTTAACACAAAAAGTTTCCTGGGTTGTATGTAATAAGATTGATTTATTGGAATCTGAAGATCTGTCTGGATTTTCAAAATCTATTCAAAAAGAATTAAAAATACCTGAAAAAGATGTTTTTTTTATTTCAGCTGCAACTGGACAAGGGACTCAAGAGCTTTTAAACGCTCTTGAAGAAGCCATATCAAAAAATAAGTTAGATTTAACTTAGAGCTTTTACAGCTTTTGAAAGTCTGCTTTTAGTTCTAGCAGCTGCATTTTTATGAATTACTTTTTTTGAAGCAGAAGAGTCTAATACTTTTTCTGCATTAGTAAGAAGTTCTTTAGCTTTTACAGCATCATTAGCTTCGATGCTAGCGCGTACAGCTTTTACCGCTGTTCTCACCATTGATCTTTGAGCATGCCTTAACTTATAAGTTTCAGCATTTTGTTTTGCTCTTTTAATTGCCTGTTTTGAATTAGCCATATTAGATTATAAAAAATTAGGATCGTAGTTTAATGATGTATCAATCATATGTCTAGATTTTGCTATACAAATTATTTAATTAATTTTTTGCCTCTCTTGACACAATCTAAAGCAGGTGACCAAAACCAACCTTTAGGATCCCATGCTCTGCCATGTATTAAAAAGATACATTTTGCATATGTATTTTTTGCTTGATCAATCATGCCAATCTCTTCAAGTGATCTGGCCTTTGACCATAAGGCAACTGAAACATCATTAACAGCCCAGTTTTTATGAATTTCTTCTCTTATTTTTCTTGAAACCCTTCCTTCGGGCGGCTGTTTTATATTATTTTTATTAAAATTATTCTGCATTATTACTGCTTCAGAAGAAAAAGTATCAAAGCATGCGTCAACAACATCGATAGACTCCCGATATTTTTGATTAGCAAATAAATCAATTGCTGAAGAAGCCCAATAAGAAGAATCACTCAATTCAGGATCTTTTGAATAACACTCAAATCCGCTTAACTCAAGGTTTATAGTGAATATTGATAGAAATATAAATTTTTTCATGAAGCAATTCTAGCTTTACCACCAATTAAGTCAATGGTGGAGGCGGCGGGAATTGAACCCGCGTCCATTAATCCTTCAGCCTAACTTCTACATGCATAGCTCATTCTATTAGCTTTTGACTTTTATGACCCGAAGAGCAGGGTATAAAAGCGAGCTTGATTAAGTTTAACCAACCTGCGTCCAAGCAACACAGCTTGGCTAGACTATGTGTTTTGCCGATGCTTCAAACCATAGTCAATTCTTGCATCGGTTAGCATTAAGCTGCTAAAGCGTAGTTGTCGTTATTTGCAACTAAATTTTTTGTAGTATGTTTTACAAGAGTTACCACAATCTTGGCATGCGCTTCGGAGTCCAGTAGAAATGTCGAACCCTGTTCGCCCCCATGGGGAGCAGAATTATACATTATTATTGTTACTTTCTAGAATTTTTGAGAATTCTTCCTTGATCTCGTTCCCAATCCCTTTTTTTAATATCTTGCCTTTGATCATAAAGTTTTTTACCTTTACCAGTAGCAATATCGCATTTGATATGATTTTCTTTCCAATATACTGAAGTAAGAACAACTGTTAATCCTTTTTCTCCTTTCAATTTTTGCAGTTGAGATATTTCTTTTTTGTGTAATAGAAGCTTTCTTGATCTAGTGGGATCGGCATCAAAATTCTTAAGTGAAGCTGGCGGATCTATTTTAGTTCCAATAAGCCATGCCTCATTATTTTTAAATGTCACATAAGAATCTTTAATATCTACTTTTCCATTTCTTAATGATTTGACTTCCCAACCTTCTAAAACTATTCCTGCCTGAAAAGATTCTCCAAGTTTATAGTTTCTTGTTGCAGTTTTATTCCTTACAATTAATGCAGGCTTATCTTTGGACATGTCTTTATTATGTCTCTAGATACGTCTAGTGCAAGAAAAACTTATAAATAACATTGAACATTAATACTATTAAATCAACTTATGGCTACCTTGGGTTTACTCCATTTGCTTTATTTTCAATTACTCCATGGATAACAGGTGGCTATATAGGGGAAATAGCTATTATTTTTCAAATAGCTTATGGCTCAATAATCTTAACTTTTTTAGGTGGTATCTCATGGGGTTGGCGTGACGATCAACCGCAGCAAAAGAAAAATCTTTCAATTGGCATTATTTATAGCCTCATTGCTTGCTTGATGTTGGTTTTAATTTATTTAAATATGATTCTATTTGCTTTATTAATATCAGTAATAAGTTTCCAATCTTTCTATTACTTTGAAAAATCAACGTATGATTTTAAATACAAACATGAAGACTATCAGAAATTCAGAAGAATGCTTTCTTTACTAGTTGCAATAAGTTTCTTAATATCAACAGCTTATTGGATTAATCCTTATAGCAACCCACTTAATTAGTAACAATATGGAAATACAAAAACAACTTAAATCTCATGGCGCATGGATTGGAAAATGGACCTTTATTTTAGCAGCAACTGGATCTGCAGTAGGTCTAGGTAATATTTGGGGATTTCCATATAAAGCAGGTACAAATGGTGGTGGAGCATTTGTATTAATTTATTTGGGATGCATATTAATAATAGGGCTGCCAATCATGATAAGTGAGATTATCATTGGAAGAAAAGCAGGCAACAGTCCCATTAATGCTATGAAAAATGTTGCTTTAGAATCTAAAAAGAGCAGCATGTGGCAAGTTGTGGGTTGGAGTGGCATATTTGCTGGAATTCTGATTTTATCTTTTTACAGTGTTATTGCTGGAATATGTTTGAACTACATTTTTATTTCAGCAACTTCAAGCGGAGCTATTAGTTCTCCTGATCAATTTTCAAGTGTTATATCATCACCAGCTAATCTAATTATGTGGCATACGGTTTTTATGGTGATGACAGCATTAATAGTATCTGCAGGAATCAAGGATGGTATTGGAAGAATGGTAAAAATTTTGATGCCTATGCTTGGTTTTTTAATGATATTTATGGTTATTTATTCCATGATTAATGGAGACTTCACCAAAGCATTATCATTCTTATTTGCCCCAGATTTTTCCAACGTTACATCAGAAACCTTATTGCAAGCAATGGGACAAGCATTTTTTAGTTTAAGTCTTGGTATGGGATCAATTATGGCTTACGGCGCATATATGCCAAAAGATCAAAAGGTAGTAGGTTCATCATTTACAGTTGCCTCGCTAGATACTTTAATAGCAATGTTGGCCGGCCTTGCAATTTTTCCTATTATTTTTGCATTTAATCTTGAGCCTAACAGTGGGCCAGGACTGGTATTTGTTTCAATGCTTTCTGCATTTAACCAGATGCAGTTTGGTCAATTTATTGGCCCATTGTTCTTTATTCTGCTATCAGTTGCTGCTTTGAGCTCTTCAATTTCTTTGCTTGAACCTGGTGTAGCATATCTTTCAGAGGAAGGAATTTTATCTAGAAAACGATCAGCCGAAATAATTTCGTTTTTTATATGGGTGCTTGGAATTGGATCCGCTTTGAGTTTCAACATCTGGTCGGACGTAGATATTATCTCTGGAAAAAACTTTTTAGATTCTATGGATTTTATTGCTAATCAAATCTTGCTTCCCCTTGGAGGTATGTTGATTGCGATATTTGTTGGTTGGTTTATGAAAGAGTCCCTAATCAAGAGCGAAATAGGCGACATCAATACCACATTATATTTAATGTGGAGATTCTTTGTTAAGTTTGTCGCACCTTTGTGCGTTGGATATATTTTTTACAGACAGCTTTTTTAATCTTTGATGGCTAGAAAAATTAGTTTTCAAAAAGTTTTGAACGTTGACTCAAGAAAGGCTTTAGAAGTTATTACAAATTTCAATGATTACTCTAATTTTATACCTGGATGCACAAGGGCAACTTTAATTTCAAGAGAACTTCCCATTGAGATTGGCAGGCTTGAGTTCAATGTATTGGGCAAAGAATATTTTATTGAATCTGAAAATACACTGGATGATAGTTCTATCACTATTAGACAACTCAAAGGCCCTTTTGAAAAATTTGAGGGCAGGTGGTCAGTTGCCCATATAGATAAAAACTTATGTCAAATAGATTTTGACGCAACCTATGAATTACCTTTTTTATTAAATGCAATAACTCCAGAGCATTTAGCAAAAAACTTTTCTAAGAATATTATTGATTCGTTTATTGAAAGAGTCTCATGAAAGTATTCTTTACCTATCAAGGAATAGATAAAAAACATTTTTATGAATTCGATGTTTCATCAAGTCTCACTGTAGCTGAGTTAATAAAATATGATGAGATAAATCAAATTATTTCAAACCTAGACCATGAGCTAGTAATTGCTGTAAACAGTGAATTACTTGATGGTAATTTTAAACCTCTTCCAAATAAATACAGACTTAAAGAAGGAGAAAGGGTTGAGTTACTTAGGCCTCTTCACCAAGACCCAAAAGAAAGAAGGCTAAAAAAAGTTTAGTTTATCTCGGGTGTTGATTCTTCAACTATCCAGCTTTCCACTAAGCCATTATCATTAAAGTAAATAGTAAGCTTATTTTCAGTAATTACTTTTTCACCAACTCTTACAGAATTAAAATAATCCCATCTTGAGTCCCTAAAAGGATCTTGGATTAAAGCTGTACCAAAAATATATTGAACTTGCTCTTTTGTTAAACCTTCTTGTAATTTTTCAAGATCTTCATCCTCATAAATGTTTCCTTGTAAGATAGGAACCTTATATGGACTAAGAGAAGAGCAGGAGCTAGTAGATATTATAAAAATTGCTATAAAGAAAGTTGTGGTTAGTTGTTTCATAATTAATTTGGATTATACTTTGTAATAACTTTAAAGTCTGTTCACACAAATGAATATGACAATAAAATTTTAAAAAAATTGCAAAGCATGTCCAATCAAAATGAAGAATTAAAAAAAGCTGGTTTAAAGGCTACGCTACCAAGAATAAAAATTATGGAAGTTCTTGCCTCTACAGCTATTCAAGAAGAAGCTCATTTTAGTGCTGAAGATATATATAAAGAGCTAATATCTAAAGATGAGGATATTGGCTTAGCAACCATATATAGAGTTCTTACTCAATTTGAAGCTGCTGGAATGGTAACAAAACATCATTTTGAAAATAGTAAAGCAGTATACGAAATTAATTCTGATGAACACCATGATCACATGGTTGATGTTGATACTGGCAAAGTTATGGAATTTCATGATGAAGAATTAGAAAAACTGCAACATGAAATAGCAAACAAAAAAGGCTATGAGTTAGTTGATCACAGCATGGTGCTTCACGTTAGAAAAATAGAATCTTAAATCAAGTTCAGCTCTTGAACTGAAAATTTAAATCCCAATATATGTTTCAAATAGGATTTAAATATGCCAAAAGAAAAGAAAGTTAAAAAAAATGATATCGAAAATGATGCATTAAATTCTGAGGAATCTGCAGTTGAAACTGATGAGACAACCAAGGATGATTTAGGTTCTCCAACTTATGAAGAGCTTGTAGATATTAACGAAGAGTTAGAAAAATCAGTCTTAAGGGCTAATGCTGACTTAGATAATGCATTAAAAAGAACTGTTAATGAAGTAGAAAAAGCGCATAAATATGGTGTTGAAAAGCTTCTTGTTGAGCTATTACCAGTGATTGATAATCTAGAACATGCTCTAAACAACCTATCTGAAAACGCTACTAAAGAAGACAAAGAAGGCATTGAATTAACTTTAAAGTCTTTTGAGTCTGCCCTTGATAAATTTGGAATGATACCCATTTACCCTGTTAATGAGGAATTTAATCCAGAAAAGCATGAGGCTGTAACCATGGAGCAAGATAAAGATAAAGAAAATGGTTCTATTGGAAATGTATTTCAAAGAGGTTGGGAACTACATTCAAGGATAGTAAGGCCAGCTAGAGTTACAGTAATTAAAAATTAGAGGAAAATATTATGTCAAAAATAATAGGAATTGATTTAGGTACCACAAATAGTTGTGTTGCCGTCATTGAAGGACAACAACAAAAAGTTATTGAAAATGCTGAAGGTGGAAGAACCACACCATCAGTAATTGCTTATACTGACAATGATGAAGTTTTAGTTGGTTTACCAGCAAAAAGACAAGCGGTTACAAATCCGGAAAATACCTTATATGCCATTAAAAGACTTATTGGTAGAACTTTTGATGATGAAGTCGTAAGTAAAGATGCTGATATGGTCCCCTATAAAATTATTAAAGCGGATAATGGTGATGCTTGGGTAGAAGCATCTGATAAAAAATTAGCTCCACCTCAAGTAGCTGCTGAAGTTTTAAAGAAAATGAAAAAAACTGCAGAGGATTACCTTGGACATGAGGTAAAAGAGGCTGTTATTACTGTACCTGCATATTTTAATGACTCACAAAGACAAGCAACTAAAGACGCAGGAAAGATTGCTGGCCTAGATGTGAAAAGAATAATAAATGAACCAACTGCCGCTGCACTTGCCTATGGCCTTGATAAACACAAGGGTGATTCAACAGTTGCTGTTTATGATCTTGGTGGTGGTACATTTGATATCTCAATCATAGAAATATCTGATGTTGATGGCGAACACCAGTTTGAAGTTTTATCAACTAATGGAGATACATTCTTAGGTGGTGAAGATTTTGATTTAAGATTAATTGATTATTTTGTAGAACAATTCAAGAATGAATCAGGCTTTGACTTGAAAAGCGATCCTCTTGCTTTGCAAAGACTTAAAGAGGCTGCTGAAAAAGCTAAAATTGAATTATCTTCTTCAGAGCAAACAGAGGTTAATCTTCCATATATAACTGCTGACAGTTCAGGACCAAAACATTTTGTTCATAAAATTACTAGAGCAAAATTAGAATCATTGGTTGAAGATCTGGTTGATAAAAGTTTAGAGCCATTAAAACTTGCACTTAAAGATGCAAAGATTTCTAAAGATGAGATATCTGAAATTCTTCTTGTTGGTGGACAGACAAGAATGCCACTAGTACAAAAGAAGGTTTCAGAGTTTTTTGGTAAAGATCCAAGAAAAGACCTCAATCCAGATGAAGCTGTAGCCGTCGGTGCTGCAATTCAGGGTTCTGTTCTCTCAGGAGACACTACTGATGTTCTATTATTAGATGTTACGCCTTTAACTCTTGGGATAGAGACACTGGGTGGCGTTGCAACACCGCTTATTGAGAAGAATACTACTATTCCAACTCAAAAATCACAGGTATTCTCAACTGCTGAGGATAATCAGACCGCCGTTACTGTTCATGTTATCCAGGGTGAAAGAACTCAGGCAGCTCAAAATAAGTCACTAGGGCAGTTCAATCTTACAGATATTCCTCCTGCAACAAGAGGTGTTCCACAAATTGAGGTGTCGTTTGATCTAGATGCTAATGGTATTTTAAATGTATCAGCAAAAGATAAGAATACTGGCAAAGAGCAATCAATCGTTATTAAGGCATCAAGTGGACTTTCAGATGAAGATATTGAAAAGATGGTTAAAGATGCAGAAGCTAACGCAGAGGATGATAAAAAATTCGAAGAGCTAGTAAAAACAAAAAATAATGCTGATATGCTAGTGCACGCTACAAGAAAAACTATTGAAGAGTCAGGTGACAAGTTAACTGATGATGAAAAATCACAAGTAGAAAATGCTGTTGTAGAGTTGGAGAAAGCTATAACGTCAGAAAATATTGAATCTATTGAAGCTGCAACTAAGGGTGTAAATGATGTTCTGACACCCTTGACGCAAAAACTATATACGCCAGAAGGAGATGCTCAACCTCAAGACGAGAGTTCTGCTGAAAACTCTGACAATACAGTTGATGCTGAATTTGAAGAAGTAAAAGAAGAAGATAAATAAATCAAAAATGTCTAAGAGAGACTATTATGAAACTTTAGAAGTCTCTCGAGACGCTTCTGCCGCTGAGTTAAAAAAAGCCTTCAAAAAGAAGGCAATGAAATTTCATCCAGATAGAAACCCAGATAATCCTGAAGCTGCTGAAAAATTTAAAGAAGCAGCAGAGGCATATGATGTTCTATCAGATCCTCAAAAAAAATCAGCTTATGATCAGTTTGGCCATCAAGGAGTGCAAGGCATGGGTGGCGGAGGCCCTAATTTTAATGACATAAATATCAATGATATTTTTGGTGACATATTTGGAGATGTTTTTGGAACCAGATCATCATCAAGAAGGCAAAGGAGAGGATCTGATCTTCAATACAATTTAGATCTCTCCCTTAAAGAAGCAGTTCTTGGTACCCAAAAGAAAATTAAGATACCATCTCACAAAGAGTGTCATGATTGCAATGGAAGTGGTGCTGCAAAAGGAACAAGTCCTGTAACTTGTTCAAATTGTAATGGAGCAGGCCAAGTTAGAATGCAACAGGGATTTTTTTCAGTTCAACAAACATGCTCAGTTTGCTCTGGTACAGGTCAAGTAATTAAAGATAAGTGCAGAACTTGTGGAGGCATGGGTGCTACCAAAGAGAATAAAACTTTATCAGTTAACATTCCAGCAGGGGTTGATAATGGGGATAAAGTTAGACTAAGTGGGGAGGGTGAATGGCAAAAAGGTGGTCAATCAGGAGATCTATACGTTGCAATAAGAGTTTTAGAAAACCCCTTATTTGAAAGAGATGGTAAAGATTTATATATTGAATCTCCAATCCCGTTTGAAGTGTCAATTTTAGGCGGATCAATACAAATACCAACTTTAGAGGGCTCAATTTCATTAAAAATTCCAGCACAAACACAAACAGGAAAGGTATTTAGAATAAGAGGGAAAGGCGCCACAGTGGTTAGAAATAGCAGACGAGGTGACATTCTTTGCAGAGTTGTAGTTGAAACCCCATCAAATTTAGACAGAAAACAACTAAAACTTCTGAAATCATTTACCGATTCATTATCTGAATCAAAGAACTTTCCTGGAACAGATGCATTTAATCAAGCCTGTAACGAAATTAAGGATTAGTTAATGAAAACTATTTTTATTAATGGTTTTTCTGGAAAGATGGGTAAAACTATAAACAATTTAATTCTAGATGATGAAAATTTTGAAATTGTAAAAACAATTATTGATTCAGATGTAGTAATAGATTTTTCAAGACCTGAATCAACAATATCTCTTGTTCAAGAAGCTAAGGAGTATAAAAAGCCATTAATTATAGGTACAACAGGTTTTACGGATATTGAACTCAAACAAATAGAAGAAGCTGCAAATGAAATTCCAATCATGCTCTCCTTTAATATGAGTAAAGGCATCTTTTATTTTAAAAAAAACATTAAACAATTTTTAAAAGATAACTCAGATTCTATGAAATGCTTAATTTCTGAAACACATCACACCCAAAAGGTTGACGCACCATCTGGAACTGCTATCGAGCTAAAAAAGTTTATTGAGTTAAACAATAATGAAAAATATATATCCTCAATTGAAATAGAATCTAAAAGAATATTAGATGTTTTTGGAATCCATGAAGTTACCTTCTTTAACGATAATAATCATATAAGTTTTAAGCACGAAGCTTTATCAAGAAAAATATTTGCGGACGGTGCTATATCAATTGCAAAATCAATGATTGGAATTCCCCCAGGAATGTACACAACTCAAGATTTTTTTAGGTAGAAATTACTTTAAATTTGTCTACTTTGCCTATAGAATACAACAACTTTTTAACACGAAAATCCTAGTTATTTAAAGTTGGGGTGCTCAATACAGAGTCAGCTTTATAGGGATTGGAGAATAACCCCAAGGAGAATTAAATTGAGTATAGTTTCAGTTAAAGACCTGTTACATGCAGGCGTTCATTTCGGTCATCAACAAAGATTCTGGAATCCTAAAATGGAGAAGTTTATTTTTGATACCAGAAAACAAATAAGCATAATAAATTTAGACATGACTCAGGAGCATCTTAGCGCTGCTGCATCAAAAGTTGAAGATATATGTTCAAAAGGTAATAAAGTTTTATTTGTAGGTACAAAAAGATCAGCTAGTAAGACAATCAAAGAAGAAGCATCAGCAATTGGCCTTCCTTATGTTAATAAAAGATGGTTGGGTGGAACACTAACTAATTGGAAAACAATAAGAGGCTCAATTAGAAGACTTCAAGATATTGAGGAAATGATATCTTCTGGAAGAATTGAAAAACTTATTAAAAAAGAAGCAGTAGAAATTCAAAAGGAATATACAAAACTTGAAGCTAGTGTTGGTGGCATTAAAGACATGAAAGGTTTACCCGATGCAATATTTGTTATTGATGTTAAATATGAAAAAATTGCAGTCCTAGAAGCAAAAAAAATGGGAATACCCGTAATTGCACTTGTAGATACTAATTCTGATCCAGACGGAATTGATATGGTTATTCCTGGAAATGATGATGCAATTAGATCGATAAGACTTATAACAAAAATAATTGCTGACTCTTGTGCAAGAGGCTTAGAGTCTTCAAAAGGCTATATGCCTAAATCAGACTCTGAAGCTCCAGTTATTCAAACGATTAAAAAGGAAGAGCCAGTTGAAGTAGAAGTTGATAAGAATGAAGAGGCCATAGAAGAACCATTGGCTGATGTATTAAAGCAAGAAACATCTGAAGACGAAAATCAATCCGAAGCACCTGAATCAGTTGAAGAAAAAGCTACAGATGATGAACAAGTTGATAATGATGACTCTAAAGAGGAAGAAAAATAAAATGGAAATTAAGGCATCTCAAGTAAAAGAATTAAGAGACATGACAGGTGTTGCAATGATGGAGTGCAAAAAAGCACTTGTTGAATGCAGTGGAGATATTGAAAAGGCTCTTGATTTGCTCAGATCAAATAGCGCGTTAAAAGCAGAGAAGAAAGCGGCCAGAGTTGCTGCTGATGGAGTGCTGAGAGTTCATGTTGGTGATGACTACTCAACATTAATTGAAATTAATTCAGAAACAGATTTTGCAGCAAAGGATGAAAACTTCATTAAGTTTGCTGATGATGTACAGAAATTTATTTCAGAAAATAAATTAACCGATATTGCTGATATTCAAGCATCTGAGGTTGAAGATAAAAGAAAAGCACTTGTTCAAACAATTGGAGAAAACATCCAATTAAGAAGACTGGAGACAGTTGAATATAGCTCCGAAATGAATACTAGCTCTTATGTCCACTCAGACTCAAAGCTTGGTTCTATTGTGGTAATTTCTGGTGGCGATGAAACTTTAGCAAAAGATATTGCAATGCATGTTGCTGCATTCAATCCCTTATGTTTATCAGAGGCTGATATTGATCCAGAAATTCTTGAAAGAGAAAAGGCAATTTACATGGTTCAAGCTGAAGAATCAGGAAAACCTCAAGAGATTATGGAAAAAATGATAGAAGGTAAGCTAAAAAGATTTCTTTCTGAGGTTTCTTTATTATCACAAAATTTTGTCAAAGATCCTGAAGTTACAATTCAAAATCTTTTAGATTCAAATAATGCAAAAATTGAATCTTATACAAGATTAAAAGTCGGTGAAGGCATTGAGGTTGAAACTAAAAACTTTGCTGATGAGGTTGCTGAGCAGTTAAAATAAATTTATGTCAAATCTAAAACACCAGCGTATTCTCGTTAAATTTAGTGGAGAGTCTGTTGCCGGTGATGATGAACATGGTATAGATCCTAAAATTCTAGATCAAATGGCATCTTCAGTTGCGTCATGCAAAGAATTAGGTGCCCAAATAGGAATTGTCATAGGTGGCGGTAATCTTTTTAGAGGTGAGAAGCTAAATAAAGCAGGAATGGATAGAGTTGCAGGCGACCATATGGGTATGCTGGCTACTGTAATGAATGGAATTGCATTTAGAGATGCCCTGGAAAGAGCTGGTATTAAGACTAGGGTAATGTCTGCTATTTCAATGTCAGGAATAGTTGAACATTACGACAGAAGGCTTGCAATTCAACTATTAGATGATGGATATGTTGTAATCTTTACAGCAGGAACCGGTAACCCATTTTTTACGACTGATACCGCCGGATGCCTCAGAGCAATAGAAACTCAATCAAATTTAATGTTAAAAGCTACACGAGTTGATGGAGTTTATGATTCAGATCCTGAGATTAATGAAAATGCAGAATTTTTTCCAGAACTATCTTTTAATGATGCAATTACAAAAAATTTAAAAGTAATGGATGCTACAGCACTAACCTTAGCTAGAGACCACAATCTTCCTATAACAGTTTTTAATGTAAATACTCAAAATGCATTAAAAGATATTATTTGCGGTGAAAAAATAGGTACGTTAATATCATAAAATGAATGAAATATTAAACAATGCAACCTCAAGAATGGACAAATCTATTGCATCCTTAGGCCAGGCATTTAATAAGATTAGAACTGGAAGGGCAAATCCTGCTATTTTAGATGATATCAAAGTTGACTATTATGGCAATTTGACAGTCTTAAATCAGACTGCAAGCATAAGCGTTGAAGATGGGAGATCTTTAGTCATTTCACCTTGGGATAAAAGCCTCATACCTGAAATAGAAAAAGCAATATCCAATTCAAATTTGGGATTAAATCCAAGTACGTCATCTGATTTAATTAGAATTACAATGCCTGCATTAACTGAAGAAACTAGACAAGATTACATCAAACAGGCCAGAGCTGAGGCTGAAAATTCTAGAGTATCTATAAGAAATATCAGAAGAGATGCGAATCAAGCAAGTAAAGAGCTACAGTCCTCAGGAGAAATATCAGAAGACGATTTAAGAAGAATTGAAGATTTAATACAAAAAGAAACGGATAAATATATCGGGCTTGTTGATTCAGAATTAAAAGCAAAAGAATCTGACCTTTTAGAAATTTAAAATAAGCCTCATGGCTAACTCATCAAAAGATAAGCAGAAAAACATCGCCAAACATATTGCTATTATTATGGACGGTAATGGTAGATGGGCTATATCAAACTCTCTAAATATAAGCAAAGGACACAGCAAAGGTGTTGAAATTGTCAGAGATATAGTAGAAGAATCAGTTAAACAAAATATATCATCATTAACCTTATATGCCTTTAGTTCTGAAAATTGGTCAAGACCAAAGCCTGAAATAGATGCAATAAAGAAACTTGTGGTAAAGGCTATTAATGAACAAGTGCCAGATTTAAAGAAGCAAAAAGTTAAACTTAAGTTTTTTGGTGAAATTGAAGATTTTGGTTCAAAAATTTTATCTAAGATTGATGAAGCAGAAACTGCAACTAACGAATATGAACCAGTGCTGAATTTAAATGTTGCTCTTGGGTATGGAGGTAGACAGGACATAGTTAACTTGACCAAAAAAATTTCATCAAAAGTAAAAGATGGCCTAATAACATTAGAGCAAATAAATGAGAAAATGATTTCTGAGTTTTCATCCTCTCCTGTTGCAGATGTAGATTTATTAATTAGAACTGGCGGAGATAAAAGAATAAGTAATTTTTTACTATATCAAATAGCCTATACTGAAATATCATTTGTAAATAAATACTGGCCAGATTTTACAAAAGAAGATTTTATAGAATGCTTAGATAGTTTTAAGACAGTGAGTAGAAGATTTGGTAAAAGAATATAATTCAAATTTATTAAGACGAACTATTACAGGGCTAGCAATTGCCTTGCCTTTAATCTTTATAATAATTGTAGAAAACTATTGGATTTTTTTATCTGTAATTTCAATTTTTTCAATAGCAGGATTTTATGAGTGGATTAAAAATAGTTTCATACGACCAATTGTATGGGGTTTTAATTTAATTTTTATATATTTTTGGCTTTCAATTTGTCTATTGGTTGGACTTTTGTCTGAACCTTCTTTTGCTTTAAAAGAGTTTTATGATTTACATGAGCTAAGCACAGTCTCCGTTTACCAAATTATTCTTATAATAATAGTCAACACAGCTCTTTTTGATATTTGTGCTTATTTTGTTGGATCGAACTTTGGAAAAATTCATATTTCTCCAAATATAAGTCCAAATAAAACTTTAGAGGGGCTAATAGGGGGGTTGATTGGGAGTATGCTGTTTGGCTTTGTGATAAGTTATTCACTTAATATTAGTTATTGGTCTGTTTTAATATGTTTTTTTGGTGGAATATTAGCTTTTTATGGAGATCTTCTTATAAGTTTTCTTAAGAGAGATAAATCAATAAAAGATACTGGCAATATTCTTCCTGGACACGGTGGAGTCCTAGACAGAATAGACTCTCATTTATTAGCAACACCTATAACTCTGTTATTTTTTATTTTGATTGTTATCTTATGAAAAATATTATTGTATTGGGTGCTACTGGCAGTATTGGAGATAGCGTACTTAGCGTAATTAAACAAAATAAAAATAAATTAAACCTTTTAGGGATAACGTTTAACTCAAATATATCTAAAGCAAAAGATATTATTAATGAGTTTAAATTAAAAAATGTATATTCAGAATCTGATGAAAGCCATATATCTCTTAAGCATACATTTAAAGATAATTATGAATTAAATATTCTAAGAGATAAAGCTGAACTAGAGGAATTGCTTAATAAAAATGACGTAGACATCATAGTATCTGCAGTTTCAGGCTTTGCTGGTCTTGAAAGCACGATAATGGCAGCAAAAACTGGAAAAACAATTTTGCTAGCTAATAAAGAAAGTATTGTAGTTGCAGGAGATATTGTCCTTCCTTTGGCTAATGAGCATAGTACTCAGATAATACCTATTGATAGCGAACATAACGCTATTTTTCAATGTTTGGATTCGGATAAAAACACAGAAGATGTATCAAAAATTATAATTACTGCTTCTGGGGGACCTTTCCTAAATAAAAAGATTTCTCAACTCTCAAAGGTTACAAAAAAGGAGGCGCTAAATCATCCAAACTGGGAAATGGGTGCAAAAATAACAATTGATTCTGCTTCACTTGTTAACAAGTGTCTTGAATTAATTGAAGCAAAATACTTATTTAATCTAAATGAAGATTTTTTTGATCTAGTTGTTCATCCACAAAGCATTATACACTCTATAGTTACATACACAGATGGCTCAAGTATATGTCAGATGAGTAATCCAGATATGAGAGTTCCAATAGCACATGCTTTATCTCTTCACGACAAACGTTTAAGTCTAAATTTTTCTGAAATAGATTTTTCGTCGCTAAAACTAACATTTCAAGACATTCCTGAAGACAGATCAGAATTGGTTAATATTGCCAGAGATATATGCAATTTAGGAGGCTCATCAGGAGCAATTTTTAATGCTGCTAATGAAATTGCAGTGCAGAGTTTTTTAGAAGAGCAGATAACCTTCGATAAAATATATGAGGTGATTTATAGAACTTTTGATGCTATTCCAATGTCTAAAAATATAGATATAAATACTGTTTATGAAACCGACAATCAAACACGCATAGAGGCCAAGAAGGTGGTAAAATCCATCTCTTAAATTATGACAACAACACTTATATATATTGGATCATTTATAGCACTCCTCGGAGTATTGGTTACTATTCATGAATATGGTCACTTTATTTTTGCTAGAATTTTTAAAGTTCATGTTCAAAGGTTTTCCATAGGAATGGGGCCAGTTATATATAAAAGATTGGACAAATATGGAACAGAGTTTGCAATATCTGCGCTTCCGCTTGGTGGCTATGTTTCCATGATTACAAATAAATTAATAGAACATGAGCCGGAAGTAAAAGAACAATTAACCGAAGAGCAGATTAAGAATACCTTTGACTCTAAGCCTAAATGGCAAAGAGCTCTAATTATGTTTGCAGGACCACTTGCAAACTTCTTATTATCAATTTTTATTTTTTCTTTGATTTTTTTAAATACACCAGATCCTCAAACCACAGCAGTTATTAAAGGTGTAGAAAACTCAGTAAATATGAATTCTCCCAATGAATTTATTCTACCTGGTGATCAAATAGTAGCCATTAACTCAACTATAATTTTAGATTCTAAGGACATTAACTTAGAACTTCTATCTTATGCTGGTTATACCGGAACAATTAACTTAACATTAAAAAGATCAGACATAGACGATTTTATAAATGTTGGTATTTTAGTTGATGATTTTTTACCAACCGCAGAATCACAAGCAAACCCATTAAATGATTTAGGAGTTGAGGTTGAATATAAAATGAAACCTGTAATTGGTTCGATTATAAAAAATGGCCCCGCTGATAAATCGAATTTAAAAGCAAATGATGTGATTGCTAAAATTGGAAATACAAAGATAAGTTACGCAAGTGATATTAGAAATGCAATATCTTCTGTTCCAAATCAAAATGTATTAATAGATGTTTATAGAGATGGCGATTTGCTTCAATTTCCTGTCAGAGTAGGTTCATCTGAAGATATTGATGGAAACCAGATTGGTATTATTGGAGTCTCTTTTGGAACAAGTCGTTCCTTCTATCAGTCTCTGTCTAAAGGTGTATATGAGACATACAACCTAAGTGTCAAAACACTTCAGTTTATTGGCAAAATGATCACTGGTAATATGGGTACAGAAAATCTTAGTGGCCCAATTGGTATTGCTCAGATGGCTGGCAATACAGCTCAAGCAGGTTTCCTTCCATTTATGTACTTAATGGCATTATTAAGTATAAGTTTAGGGGTTTTAAATCTCTTACCTATTCCAGTTTTAGATGGGGGTCAACTTACACTTCTGGGAATAGAGGCATTAAGAGGCAAGCCTTTAACTGAAAAAACAGAAAACTTTATATATACAGGTGGAGCGTTAATGGTTGGAGCATTAATGATTTTTGCAATATTTAATGATGTTGCCCGTTTTTTATAGGTTTAAAGCAATTGAAAATTCATAAATTATATTTTTTAAGCTTTTTGTTCATTTCAAGTCTTAATGCTTTTGATGAGTTTTTAGTTAGCGATATTAGAATAATTGGTCTTCAAAGGGTATCAACCGGAAGCATATTTAATGTTATTCCTATTAGTGTTGGAGACAAGATTGATTTAAGAAAATCATCAGATATAACAAGGTCTCTTTTTTCTACAGAACAGTTTGATGATATTCAAATAGCAAAAGATGGAAATACTTTGATTATTAGTGTTGTTGAAAGGCCATCAATATCAGCAATTGATATTTCAGGTAATAAAGCGCTTAAGACAGAACAATTAATTGAAAGCTTGGATGGAGTGGGCATCAAAGAGGGAGAAGTTTATAAAAGATCAACTTTAGAAAAAGTAAAATCTGAGTTAGTTCGCTCATATGCATCTAATGGAAGATATGGTGCTGGGGTTGAGATAGATGAAGTTAAAAAACCTAGAAATAGAATTGATATTAATATCACAGTTGATGAAGGAAAGAGCGCAAAAATAGAGAAAATTAATATTATTGGTAATGAAGTGTTTGATAATGAAGAGCTGTTGAAAGGTTTTGAATTATCAGAAGGGTCATTTTTTTCATTTTTAAATAACGACAATGCTTATTCAAGAGAAAAACTAAAAGGAGATATTGAAACATTAGAATCTTTTTATAAAGACAGGGGATATCTAAAGTTTTCAATAGAATCTTCTCAAATAAGTCTTTCAAGAGATATGAAAAGTATATTTATTAACTTTAATGTTTTTGAAGGCAAAAAGTACTCAATCTCTGAGGCAGAGGTGGTTGGCGATGTCCCAATTGAAGAAGAGGTTTATTCTTCAATCATTGATTCATTAAAAGGGCTTACATATTCCCAGGCTCAAATAACATCTATAGAAGAGTTTTTTACCAATGTATTAGGCAATAGGGGCTTCGCTTTTGCCGAGGTAAGTGGAGATCCTGAAATAGATGATGCTACTAATGAAGTTAAGATAATATTTACTGTAGTTCCTGGAAAAAGAACTTACACAAGAAAAATTTTATTTACTGGTAATAATATTACTCAAGATCACGTTTTAAGAAGAGAGATGAGACAGTTTGAGGGAGCTTGGTCTTCAAACAATAGTATTGAAGCTGGAAAAGTTAGGCTAGAAAGGTTGGGTTATTTCAAGGAAGTTGAAGTTGAAACGATTCCTGTACCAAATACAGACGATCAGATCGATGTTATGTATTCAGTTGAAGAAGAAACAACTGGTTCTGTTGGAGGTAATATTGGCTATAGTGATTTTGGTTTAATGCTGGGGTTTAATCTTCAGGAGCAGAATTTTTTTGGTTCTGGTAACACAGTAGGAATAGGTATTAGCAAGAATATTTATTCAGAAAACTATAACCTTTCTTATTTAAACCCATACGCAACAAAGGATGGAGTCAGTCAAGGATACAATCTTTATTTCAGAAAAACTGACTATGGCGAGTTTAATGTTGCCAATTACTTGAGTGATTCGATGGGTTTTGGTGTTCAGTATGGATACCCAATCACTGATACACAAAGAATTAATTTTGGATTAACTTATGACAAAACAGATATAGACATTGGCACAATGCCAGCTAGAGAGATTTGGGATTTTATTAATGCTGAGGGTAATATATTTGAAACTTTAACTGCTCAAATATCATGGCAAAGAGTGACTCTTAATAGAGGTATATTCCCGACGGATGGCTCTTCAACTGTTTTAAGTCTATCTTCTACTGTGCCTGGCGGAGATATTGATTATGCTAGGTTTAACATTAGACAAAAATATTACCAACCCTTACCAAAAGATCTTGTATTTGGCTTTAACATTGAGCTAGGTTATTTAGCTCCATTTGGTGATACAAATGAGACACCTTTCTTTCAAAACTTTTATGCAGGTGGACCTCGTTCATTAAGAGGATTTGAATCAAACACTCTAGGACCAAGAAGCACAGAGGCTCCATGTTATGAATTTAATTATTCAGAAGGCACATGTCCAAATTTGATAGATACTGATGGTGATGGAGAATTAGATCAGCCATATTATAATCCATACGCAAATTCTGAATATAACAAAAGAGTTTCAATCGGTGGTAATGTAAAAGTTGAAGGAAGTCTACAATTAATTTTTAGATTACCTTTTATTGAAGATCAAAGATCAATGAGATCAGCTTTCTTTTTTGATTTTGGAAATGTGTTTTCTGATAACTGTAAAGACTATCAAATTAATTGTTATAAACCTTCAGTGGATGACTTAAGATATTCATATGGAGTTGGTATAACTTGGATAACTGGCTTTGGTCCAATGAGCTTTGCTATATCCAAGCCCACAAACGCTGGTCAATATGAAGAGACCAAGGAATTTCAATTCACTGTAGGCAATGTATTCTAATTGAGATAAAATATCACACACCAATAAGGGGTAATTATGAAAAATCTATTAAAACTTAATTTATTAGCAGCTTTGATGCTTTCTATCCCAGCTTTTGCTGTTGATGGTATGGCTGTAATTGATATGAGAACTGCTGTTCTTTCTACTCAAGCAGCTGCAGACGCTTTTAAAGCTCTTGAAGAAGATGCTGATTATGCGTCTAACTTAGAAGAAGCTCAGTCGCTTCAAGCTGAAAGACAAGCCATTGCAGAAAAATTACAAAAAGAACTGGAAACTTTATCGCAAGAACAAATTGCACAAATGCAAAAAGATATTCAAGATAAAGGTAAAGATCTTGAGTTTCTAGCTGGCAAGATTCAACAAGCACAGGAAGAAACTGCCCAAAGAGTTTTTTCAGAGAATGGTGCAGCGATGCAAAAAATTATTGGTGAGTTAATACAAGCTAAGCAAATCAAAGTACTTTTACAGAAGAACGAAACTATTCTTTTTAGTGATCCAGCAATGGATTTAACTGATGATGTTACATCAATGCTTGATGTTGCGGCTTCAGAGGCTAATACTCAATCCGAGTAGTGTCTGAAAATAAAGAATATACATTAGCTGAAATAGCAAAGCATACAAATTCTAAAGTTGTTGGCGATAGCATGGCTATCGTCAATAATTTATCAACCTTAGAGACTGCTTCATCCAATTCGCTCTCTTTTTTATCAAACCCAAAATATAGCAAATTTACCAGCGCCTCCAAAGCACAGGCAATCATTGTTCATGACTCTTTTGAAATAAAAGACGATAGGAATTATATAATTAGCTCTGACCCTTATTTGGCATACGCAAAAGCAAGCTCTTTATTTAAAAAACATAATTTTGAACTTGATAATGCATCCATCCACCCAACTGCATCTATATCAAATGATTCAATTATAGGAAAAAATGTATCAATTGGTGCTAATTCTGTAATAGGTCCAAATTGCGAAATTGGTAATAATGTCGCAATAAAATCTAATTGTTCAATTGTTCAAGATGTAAAAATAGGAGAAAACTCGATTATTCATAACGGAACAGTATTAGGATCAGATGGCTTCGGATATGCACCAACCAAAGAGGGCTATGTGAAGATTGAGCAAATTGGTAAATTGGTTATTGAAAAAAATGTAGAAATTGGAGCGAATTGTACAATTGATAGAGGCGCCATTTTGGACACAGAAATACATGAAGGGGTAAAGTTAGATAATCAAATACACATTGCACATAATGTAGTTATAGGAAAAAATTCAGCGATTGCAGCTTCTTGTGCTGTTGCAGGCTCAACTATTATTGGTAAGAACTTCCAAATGGGTGGTTTGTCAGGTGTACTTGGGCATTTAAATATATGTGACAATGTTACTGTTGGAGCACATACTTTAATTACAAAAGATATCAAAGAGTCTGGAAATTATGTTGGTATAATGCCCGCGCAGGAACAGAAGGATTGGGCAAAATCTTCTGTTTATATCAAAAAAAGAGGCAAATAATGTTAAAACACTTTGATGAAGTAAAAAACTTTCTTCCTCACAGAGAACCATTTCTTTTCATTGAAGAAATTGTTGAAGTTGAATTGGGTAAAAGCATTCATTGTATTTTAAAAAATTCAGCCGATGATGATTTCTATAAAGGTCATTTTCCAGGTAATCCAGTTTTTCCTGGCGTATTATTAATTGAAGCACTTGCTCAGGCATCTGGAATTTTGGGTTTCAAAACAATGGATAAGACACCGGAAGAGGGCTCAATCTATGTATTTGCAGGTATAGACAAAGCTAGGTTTAGATCACGCGTTGGACCAAATGATAAAGTTCATTTATACAGCAAAGTTGTCAGTGAAAAAAAAGGTATTTGGAAGTTTGAGACTAGAGCTGAAGTTGATAATAAAGTTGTATGCTCGGCTTCAATACTTTGTGCAGATAGGAAAGTTTAATGACTATAGATTCCTCATCAATTATAAGTAATAAAACAAAAATTCACCCAAGCGTAAATATTGGACCTTTTTGTATTATTGGTGATGATGTAGAAATAGAGGAGGGCACTAGAGTTCTGAGTCATGCTGTTATTAAAGGCCCAACTAAAATAGGTAAAAATAATACTATTTATCAATTTTCATCTATTGGAGAAGATACCCCCGACAAAAAATTTAAGGGCGAAGATACTAAATTAATTATTGGTGATGATAATATTTTTAGAGAAGGTGTTACTGTTCATCGAGGAACTATTCAAGACAAAGGAGTTACCAAAATTGGAAACGGTAATCTTTTGATGGCGTACACACATATCGCTCATGATTGTTTGGTTGGAGATAACAATATCTTTGCAAATAATGCTGGTATTGCAGGTCATGTTTCTGTTGGTAATTATGTTGTTATAGGAGGATATTCAGCTGTACATCAATTTTGTAGTTTAGGAGATTATTCTTTTGCTGGTATGAATACATCAATAACTATGGATGTTCCAGCTTATACTAAGGTAGCCTCTAACCCAGCAAGAGTAATCGGTCTTAATTCAGTAGGAATGACTAGAAATAATATTCCATCAGAATCCATAAGTCTTATTAAGAAAGCTTTTAAAATTATCTATAAAAAGGGATTAAAGCTTGAAGATTCCTTAAATGAAATAGATATTCTTTTGGCTGAAACGAATGATACCTATCTAGATATTTTTTCTCAGTCTATTAAAGCTTCATCTCGTGGCATTTTAAGGTAAGTGAGCTTGCAAAAGCCAATTATTAAAGTTGGGGTTGTTGCAGGCGAATACTCCGGTGACAGACTTGGAGCAAAAATAATTTCAGGACTTAAAAAAACCCATCATGTCGAATTATATGGAGTTGGTGGACCTAAAATCATTCAAGAAGGACTCAGTTCAATTTTTGATTTTAGTAAGTTGCATGTAATGGGCTTAATAGAACCTCTTATTAAATATAGGCAACTCAGACAACTACAAAAAAAATTAATAAATTTATTCATTGAGAATGATATAGATTATTTCATAGGCATTGATTCCCCAGATTTTAATATAAGCATTCACAAAATACTCAAGCAAAAAGAAATAAGCAAAAATATTCAACTTGTTAGCCCATC
This sequence comes from uncultured SAR86 cluster bacterium, assembly GCA_902635645.1. GTDB lineage: Bacteria > Pseudomonadota > Gammaproteobacteria > Magnimaribacterales > D2472 > SCGC-AAA076-P13. Next base: position 9,077 of record CACPON010000007.1, on the reverse strand, counting down.
AGTTTGGGGATGGAGAGAGGGTAGAATTAAAAATATTAAACGTTATATAGATTTAACAATGTGCTTATTTAATTTTGAGCATGATTATTATAGAAATAAGAATTTACCAAGTATCCATATAGGACATCCATTTAGTAAATTATTTAAACAAGATTCACAACTTGTATATAAAAAATATCAATTAGATTCTTCAAAAAGATATATTTCAATACTTCCAGGGAGCAGGGTCTCTGAAATTGAAAATTTACTCCCTACTTATATAGAGTTTATTAATATTCATGCAAATAAAAATGAGGATTATGTGTACCTAATTCCTGCATCTGATCAAAAGATTTTTGAAACAATTGATAATCTTGTTCCAAAATCATTGCCAGTTAAGATAAGCATAGACTCTGCAAAAGATTTCTTATCAATTTCTGATTGCTCCGTAGTAACCTCTGGGACTGCAACTCTTGAAGCTGCAATATTGGGCGCATCTCCAATTATTTGTTATAGAACAAATCCAATTAATTATTTTATTATTTCAAGAATGCTTAAGATTGATGATGTCGGCCTTCCAAATTTATTACTAGGCTCAAGAAAATTTCCTGAACTAATTCAAAAAAAATGTACCCCACAAGAAATACTAAAGGCTATTGAATCTAATGATTTTCATCATTTAAACTCACTTTCAGAACAATTGAGAACCTTATTAATTGGCTCAGAGGAAACCGAGCACACAAATGCAATTTTAAAGCTTTGAATTTTATTGCTGGAGTTGATGAGGTTGGAAGAGGTTGTTTGGCTGGCCCAGTAATTGCAGCAGCTGTAGTTCTAAAAACCAACATACCTGGTCTTGCAGATTCAAAAAAGCTTTCAAAGAAGAAAAGAGAAGAGTTATCTTCAACCATAATGCAAAATTCTTATTTTTCTTTCGGATCCGCATCTGTTGAAGAAATAGATAGTATTAATATTCTACAAGCTTCTTTATTAGCAATGAAAAGGGCTATACTAAACCTATCTGTTGAACCAGGTAAAATTCTTGTTGATGGAACGCATAAGCCTGATTTAGATATAGATACTCAAACAATAATTGGTGGTGATGCAGTTGTAGATGAAATAAGCGCTGCCTCAATTATTGCAAAAGTTTATAGGGATAATTTAATGATGCAATTTGATAAAAAATATCCAGATTTTTATTTTTCGAGTCATAAGGGCTATGGCACCAATTTGCATAAAGCTGTAATAAAAAAACATGGCATAACACCAATTCACAGAAAAACATTTAAAGGAGTTATCGCTTAGTACAATGGAAAAAACATTTTCTCATTTAAGAGTTTCATCAGAATATAGTATTACTCAAGGGCTATTAACAATTAATCAGTTAGTCGATTGTGCAAAAAAGCATTCTGTCCCATCTCTTGCTTTAACTGATAAATCTAATATGTTTGCAATGGTTAAATTTTTTAATAAATGCGAAAGTGCAGGCATCAAGCCAATATCTGGATCATCAATAAGAGTTATATTTGATGGTGATGATTCATCGCATGAACTTTTGTGTTTGGCTAAAAACAATAATGGACATAAAAATTTAATGAGAGCGATCTCTAAAGCTCACAATAATTATTCATATCAAACTCCAATACTTAATTTCAATGATCTCGAGGAATTTAGAAATGATGTAATAGTAATTTCTGGCGGAAAAGATAGTCACATATTCGAGCTAATAAAAAGGAAGAAATTTGATGAGGCAGCCAGTCGTATCGATAAATTTCTAGAAGTATTTAAAGAAGATTTCTTTATAGAAATCCAAAAAACTAATAGACCAGATGAGCAGGAATTTTTTACAAATATACTCCCAATTTCTAATTCAAAAGGTGTTCCTTTAATTGCTACAAACGATGTTCTTTTTTCAGAAAAAAATGATTATGAGACTCATGAAACTAAAGTATGTATTAATACAGGAAGAACTTTGAATGATCCAAATAGAGAAAAACCTTTTTCTAGTGAGCAGTATTTTAAGTCTCCTGATGAAATGAGTAATTTATTCCTAGACTTTGATGAGCTCATAAAAAATACAAATGAAGTTGCAAAAAAATGTAATGTATCTCTGCATACTGAGGGGTATTTTCTTCCTGAATATCCTGTTCCAGATGAACATGACTTTGATTCATATATTGCTGAACTTTCACACAAAAAGTTAAATCAAATAATTATAAATTTTGATGATAAAAAGCAAGAAGAATACAAGCAAAGACTTGATTACGAATTAAATCAAATAAAAAAAATGGGCTTCTCAAGTTACTTTTTAATTGTCTATGATTTCATTCAGTGGTCTAAAGATAATGATGTTCCGGTAGGTCCTGGCAGGGGCTCAGGAGCTGGTTCATTAGTTGCATATTCACTTGGTATAACCACACTTGATCCAATAGCTCATGGTTTGCTATTTGAACGTTTTCTTAATCCTGAAAGGATATCTATGCCTGATTTCGATATAGATTTTTGTATGGAAAAAAGAGATAGCGTTATTGATTATGTAAGCAAAAAATATGGCAGTGAAGCTGTTTCACAAATAGCTACTTTTGGAACAATGGCTGCAAGAGCTGTTGTAAGAGATGTTGCTCGGGCAATGGGCAAGCCTTATGCATTGGGAGATAGAATTTCAAAAATGATTCCGTTTGCACCAGGAATGACACTTGATAGAGCAAAAGAAGAACAACCAGTTTTTGCTCAAGCTGCAAAAAATGATTCTGAAGTTAGAGAAGTTGTGGATTTAGCATATAAATTAGAAGGCATAGCAAGAAATGTAGGTAAACATGCTGGTGGAGTTGTTATTGCTCCAGGAAGCTTGTCAGATTTTTGTCCCATATATAATGATCGACAGTCATCTTCAATCATGACTCAGTATGATAAAGATGATGTAGAAAAAATTGGATTAGTAAAATTTGATTTCTTAGGATTAAGAACACTAACCGTTATTGATAAAGCCGTAAAATCTATCAACAAATCCTTTCAAAATGGCGAAGAGCAATTAAATTTAGATAGTATTCCATTAAATGATTCGAAGGTATTTGAATTATTGTCATCTGGTAAAACAATGGCAGTCTTTCAATTGGAATCAACAGGGATGAGAGATTTAATTAAAAAACTCAAACCTACAAAATTTGAAGAAATAACAGCTCTTTTAGCTCTATACAGACCTGGACCCCTTAATTCAGGAATGCATACAACTTTTGTAGATAGAAAACATGGCAGAAGTCAGGTTACCTATCCGCATGAATTACTTGAGCCAGTTCTATCTGAAACTTATGGAGTTATTGTCTACCAAGAACAGGTCATGGAAGCTGCTCGAGTTCTTGCTGGTTATTCTATGGGTCAAGCAGACATACTTCGAAGAGTGATGGGTAAGAAAAAAGTTGAAGAAATGGAAGAGCAACGAGAAATTTTTGTTAAGGGCTGCGATAAAAATTCTATACCAGCAAAAACAGCAGAAAAAATATTTGAGCTTATAGAGCAATTTGCAGAGTACGGCTTTAATAAATCCCACTCAGCTGCTTATGCAGTAATTTCTTATCAAACAGCATATCTTAAAACTTATTATCCTGAGCATTTTATGGCTGCTGTACTTTCAACTGAGCTAGGAAATACAGATAAAATTCATGCATTAATTCAGGAATGTAAGCGAATGAATATCAATGTCCTAAAACCAAATATTTTATCCAGTAGCAAAATGTTTTTGGTAAATGAAGATGGAGATATCGAATATGGTTTAGGAGCCATAAAAGGTGTGGCTGATACATTTATAAAACACGTGTGTCAAATAAGAGAAACCAATACATTTAATGATTTATGGGATTTTTCAAAGAAAGTTGACATAAAACTTGGGGGCAAGAAATCCTTAGAGGCTTTATCTCAATCTGGTGCATTTGATAGCATTGCTCCCTCAAGAAGCATAGCAATTTCATGTGTTGAGGATATGTTGAAAGACGGATCAAAAAATATATCTAAGCAAGTTGGAATGTCAGGAGATTTATTCTCATCACTAGATGATAGTTTTGACCCATATGAAAAATATAAAAATACTCAAGACATGAATTTAAGCGAGTTGTTAGCGCTTGAAAAAAAATCACTTGGATATTATTTATCTGGACATCCTGTCAATGCAATTGAGACAAAAGTAAATCGACTTAGATCAACGCAAATACAGAAACTCAACCATGATACAAAAAAAGCTTCTTTGGTAGTCTTAATAAACAGTGTTAGACAAATAAAAGACAAAAAAGGAAAACCTTTAACATTTATAAATTTTGATGATGGTACTGGAGTTATGGATGGAGTGGTCCCAAGTGAAGTTCTTGAAGAATGTCATGAAATTTTAAAAGATGGAAAAATTCTTGTTGTAAAGGGTACTGTTGAAATAGATGACTACAGATCTAAAGAAATTGGTGATGCAATGTTTAGGATGAGAGTTAAAGAAGTTAAGTCATTAGACCAAGAGCTCTTAAAAAAGATTCAGGAAGTTACCTTAAATCTAGAAAAATCTGACCTATTTTCACTTGAGGAGCTTTCTGAAAAATTAGAGAAGTTAAATAAAGATTTGTGGAAATCTTCAGGATGTAATTTAAATGTAAAAGTAATAACAAATGATTCAGAGGCTATAATAGACATGGGTGACAAATTTAAATTTGAGCCGACATTATCAAATTTAAGTTTGTTAGATGAAACTTTTGGAAAAAATGCTCTAGAAATATAATTTTTGCACCGAATAAAAATGACAAATAAAGAAATTGATCCAAAGAACATCCCTGAGATTTCAGAAGATTATAAATTTTTAGATTTTGAGAAAACAATTCAGGATATATCTGAGAAAATCACTGCTCTAAAAAATTCAGCTATAGATTCTTCAGAGTTAAACAATCAGATTAATACTCTTCGAAAAGAAAGGGATGTGGAAACAAAAAAAATATATTCAAAGCTTTCTATTTGGCAGACAGTTCAAGTTGCTAGACATCCTCAAAGACCTCATACATTAGATTTTATAGAAAGAATTTTTGATGATTTTGATGAATTACATGGTGACAGACAATTTGGTGATGATGCTTCAATTATTGGAGGCATAGCATATCTTGAAAATATGCCGGTCATGATTATTGGACATGAGAAAGGAAGAGATACCGAAGAAAAAGTTAGAAGGAATTTTGGAATGCCACAGCCTGAAGGCTATAGAAAAGCTAAGAGACTGATGGAGTTAGCTGAACAATTTACCATGCCAGTTATAACTTTTATTGATACGGCCGGAGCATATCCAGGTATAGAGGGTGAAGAAAGGGGCCAGAGTGAGGCAATTGCTAGAAATTTAGCAGTAATGTCAGAACTAAAAACTCCAATTTTAGTTGTAGTTACTGGTGAGGGTGGTTCTGGAGGAGCACTAGCTATAAGTGTTGGTGATAATATTGCAATGCTTCAATATGCTACCTATTCTGTAGCCTCTCCAGAAGCTTGTGCTTCAATAATATGGAGAACAGCTGACAAGGCTTCAGATGCTGCTGAGGCGATGAAGGTTTCAGCAAATGAACTAAAAAAATTAAAAATTATTGATGAAATTATTGAAGAGCCTTTGGGTGGTGCTCACAGGGACTATGATCTAATTTCATCAAGCATAAAAGATTCCCTAATTAAAAATTTATCTGCTCTAAATAGTATGTCTATGGAACAACTGCTGGACAGAAGATACAAAAGATTAGTAGAAATTGGCATTTAGATTTTGATTAATTTTAATGATTTAACTTATCACTTAGATTTAGATAAAAAAATCTATGTTGGATATAGTGGGGGGCCTGACTCCACAGCATTATTGCATTTGCTTTGTTCAAATGATATTTCTAACATAGAAGCAATCCATATCAATCATAATCTTTCAAGCAATTCAGCAAAATGGGAAGACCATTGTAAACAGACTTCTAAGAAATTAGGTATACCATGCCATGTTGAGTCTGTTGAAATTAAAATTGATGGGGATGGTCTGGAATCAGCTGCTAGAAAAGCTAGATACAAGATATTTACAAAATACCTCAAAGAGGGAGACCAGATTTTACTTGGTCATCATTCTAATGATGTAGCTGAAACTTTTTTATTAAGACTATTTAGAGGCACAGGAGTTGATGGTCTTGAAAGCCTTAATGTAAAAAGAGGCGTAGGAGATGGTTATCTCGTAAGACCTTTAATTAATCTAACCAAAGAAAATATTATGATGTACCTCAGAGACAACAACATCAGTTATATCAATGATGAGTCTAATGATGGGCAGGAGCAAGATAGAAATTACATAAGAAATAATATTATTCCTTCTATTGAGCAGAGATGGATGAAGGCATCATCTAGAATTTCAAATACTTCAGAGTTTATAAGGATTAAAAATCAATCATATGAAATTCTTTTAGAAGAAAAATTTCAACATTTAATTGATAAAAAAATTAAAGTTAAAGATCTAAGAAAAATAGATGAACCATTTGTTATTGATATTATTAGACACTCAATAAGAAAACAGAGCATAGCTATGCCAAGCAAAAAGGTAATTGAAGAAGTTATAAAAACTTTTATACAATCAAATCCTGGGCCTAAATCTTTAGTTTCGTGGACAAGAGCTGACAAGGATCAAGCAGGCGGAGAAATTTGTTATAAAGATGGGTGTATCATTATTTCTAAGAAATAGTGTTTAGGCATGAAACTCTAGGAGATTTAAATTATGGATTTTAAGACGGTAAAAATAAATACAGAAAATAAAGTTGCTTCAATAGAAATAAATAGACCAGATGTATTGAATGCTTTTAATTCTCAATTAATTTGGGATTTACAAGAAGCAACTAAATTAGTGAAAGATGATGACAATATAAGGGTCGTGGTGCTTTCTGGATCAGGAAGAGCTTTTTCTTCTGGTGCTGACTTATCTGAAGCTGATGCTAATTGGGATGGATCAAAGGATGCTTTGTTAAGAGGCTTTAAGCCCTCATTTGAAAATATAATTTCTATGCCTAAGCCTGTTATAGCTTCTATACAAGGTCCAGCAGCTGGAATAGGAGCTGCATTTGCTATGGCATGTGATTTAAGAGTTATGTCTGATGATGCCTATATTCTCTCAGTATTTAGTAATATTGCTTTAATACCTGATGGAGGACTTTCATGGCTATTACCAAAATATCTTGGTTACTCAAAAGCATATGAATATGCAATAGAAGCAAAAAAAATTGATGCAAAAGAATGTTTGCAGTTTGGTTTGGCTAATAAAGTAACAACGGTTGATAAGCTAAAAGAAGATACATTAGAGTGGGCTGCTAGACTTGCTAAAAGATCACCACAAGCCCTTGCGAACACCAAAATATTAATGCGTGAATCATTATCTAATTCATATTGGGACACATATCAAAGCGAAGCTGAAATTCAAAATAGCTTGACTAGAAGTCCTCAAAATGAGGAGGCTGTAATAGCTTTTTTCGAGAAACGCGAACCAAATTTCGATTAGTTTTTATAGGATTTTACTTAGCCCTACGATAATAGCTTCAAATGAAGCTCGTGTAGTATTTGGATTTATTCCAACTCCCCATCTTGTCTGTCCATCTTTCTCAAGCTCAATGTATGCTGCAGCCTGAGCATCAGAACCTGATGAGATTGCGGATTGATGATAGTCAGAAATTTTTATATTGATTCCTAATTCCTTGGACAGACCATTAACAAATGAATCTATTGGCCCATTCCCAGTTCCAGATACAGTGACCTCTTCTGTATTCATAATCATCTTTACTTCTAACTCGTTAACATCATCTTTGGTTGATGAAGTATGACTTTGATATGCAAAATTATTTTTTGGTTTTAAAAAGTTTGTCTCAAATATTTCCCATATTTCAGGACTACTAATTTCTTTACCTGTTTCATCTGCAAGTTTTTGTATTTTTTGACTCATGCTAATTTGAAGTCTTCTTGGAAGAGATACCCCGTGATCTTTTTCTAAAAGAAATGCAACACCACCTTTTCCAGATTGAGAGTTGATACGAACAACAGCCTCATAACTTCTTCCTAGGTCAGCTGGATCAATTGGCAAATATGGGACAGCCCACTCAGGATCATTGCTTTGTTTCATAGCTTGGAAACCCTTTTTTATTGCATCCTGATGGGATCCTGAAAATGCAGTAAAAACTAGGTCTCCTGCGTATGGATGTCTTGGATGCACTGGCAGCTGATTACAATACTCAACCTCTCTCATAACTGAATTTATGTTCGAAAAGTCTAGCTGCGGATCAATTCCTTGAGTAAGCATATTCAAAGCTATAGTGACTATGTCTACATTTCCAGTTCTTTCACCATTTCCAAACAAAGTGCCTTCAACCCTATCCGCACCAGCCATGAGTCCAAACTCAGATGCTGCAACAGCTGTACCTCTATCATTATGAGGATGGAGACTTAGAGAGATATCTTTACGATTTTTTAGGTTCTTATCCATCCATTCAATCTGATCACCGTATATATTTGGTGTAGACATTTCTACAGTTGCAGGAAGGTTTATTATGATCTTATGTTTTGAAACCTCTTTTAGAATATCTACAACTGCATCACAGACCTCTGCGGCATAATCTAGTTCGGTTCCAGTAAAGCTTTCAGGTGAATATTCAAAACTCCAGTCGGTATCAGGATTTGCTAAAGCCAATTCCTTTATTTTCAATGCACCATTAATTGCAATCTCTTTAATACCTTCTTTATCTTGATTAAAAACAACTTTTCTCTGAAGGGTAGATGTCGAATTATAAAAATGAACAATAGCTCTTGGAATGCCTTTAAGAGATTCAAAAGTTCTTTCAATTAATTCATTCCTAGACTGGGTTAGAACCTGTATGTTTACATGAGAGGGAATTTTTTTATCCTCTATCAGAGATCTTACAAAATCAAAGTCAGTTTGTGATGCAGAAGGAAAGCCAACTTCAATTTCTTTAAACCCTAATTTGCATAGCAAAGTAAACATTCTGTCTTTTCTTTCAGAGCCCATTGGCTCAATCAATGCCTGATTGCCATCTCTAAGATCAACAGAACACCATGTAGGCGCTTGATTT
>CACPON010000006.1 GCA_902635645.1 uncultured SAR86 cluster bacterium | reverse complement strand
ATGCAGGAATCAATTCAGGCTGCATTCACTGTAGTTAGATCAAGAGCAGATTCATTAGGTATAAAACCTAATTTTTATGAAAAATATGATGTTCATATTCACGTACCAGAGGGTGCTACACCCAAAGATGGTCCAAGCGCTGGTGGTGCAATGGCAATTTCTTTAATATCAATTTTTACTGGAATACCCGTAAGAGCTGATACTGCTATGACTGGTGAAATTACCCTTAGAGGTCAAATATTAAAAATTGGTGGCTTAAAAGAAAAACTATTAGCAGCTAAGCGTGGTGGTATTGAGAATGTAATTATTCCAAAAGAAAATGAACCTGACCTGCAAGAGATACCGGAACAAATTCTTAAATCGCTTAATATTATTCCAGTTGAATGGGTTGATGAGGTAATCTCTCATGCTTTAATTAAAGAGCCAACTCCTTTGAACAAGCCCTCAACTTCAGTAAAAACAAAAACACAAAAGACTAGAAAGGGTAAAGCAGAAAATAAGCAGGCTCATTAAAACCCTTTATTTACTTGACTTTTAGGGCCAAAAAGCTTTTCATAGAGGAGTATTTATATAAATAAATTTACACAGAGGAGTATTTAATATGAATAAATCAGATTTGATTGATGCGGTCGCAAGTGACGCAGATATTTCTAAAGCTTCAGCTGGCAGAGCAGTTGATGCAGTTCTAGGTGGAATTGGTGATGCTTTAGGTAAAGGTGATTCTGTATCACTAGTAGGTTTTGGAACATTTTCAGTAAGGCACAGAGCTGCTAGAGAGGGTAGAAATCCTCAAACTGGTGCATCAATGCATATTGCTGCTTCTAAAGTTCCAGGTTTTAAAGCTGGTAAAGGCCTTAAAGATAAGGTTAAAAACGGCTAACTTTTATTAACTTTAAAAAAGGGTGCTTCCGCACCCTTTTTTTATTTATAATGTCATCATTATGGAATCACTTCGAAATTTTTTAACTGGGCCTAGGCTATTTATTGTAATTGCAGCATGCGCATTGCCATTTGTTTTCTTAGGTACATCTTCACTTGGCTCTACATTTCAGACCTCTTTTGGCTCTATAAATGGAGAAAATATCTCAGAAGCAGATATGCAGGCCGCATCTAATATAACCATTCAAAAGTTTAAAAATATTTATGGTGATGATTTTGATTTTAATGAACTCGATGAAGCAATTCAGCTTGACGCAATAAAACAAGAATTAATATCTCAAAAAGTTTTATTATCAGAAGCCAGATCGTTAGGCTTTATTAATCAAGATACTATCAAACAAGCAAAAAAATCTATTATAAGAAATCCTGCTTTTCAGGTTGATGGAGTTTTTGATGAAGGTGTCTATGGAGCTCAAGTAAATGCTGCTGGTTATACTAAGGATTCATATATAGATATGATGACTGACATCATGGCATCAGAGCTTTACAGAATTGCTTTAGCCTCATCAACCTTTGTTACTGAAACTGAAGTAAAAGAACTTGCACAAATCTTAGAACAATCAGTTGATATTAATTTCATAAAATTAGACTCAGAAATACTCAAGCAACAAATAGAAAATTCAGAAGAAGAAATTAAAGATTATTATGATAGTAATCAAATTCTCTTTTACTCTGAAGAAGAAAGGTCTTTTAAATATTTAGTTTTAAAGCCTGAAGATTACAAAAATTCAGTAATTATTCCAGAAGGTTACGTTGAAAGTGCTTATAACGATTATTTATCAAGAACTAATGAAAGAACGGAAATTCGTTTTTCTCACATCATGATTGAAAAAGCTAACTACGACTCACCCGAGAAAGCATTTCAAAGAATTACTAAAGTTGCTGATGAATTGAGCAATGGGGCAAGTTTTGAAGAAATGGTTATGGTCTATAGTGACGATATTGTTTCTAAAGATAGCGGCGGAGATTTGGAATACTTTGATGCAGATATATTTCCTGAAGAATTCGGTATTGCCTTAGATGACATAAGTGTTAATGAGGTAAGCAGTATTGTAGAGCTTGAGGAAACATTCCATATTTTAAAGATGACAGAGTTTAATGAAGCTGAAGTAATGAGTATTGAAGAAATGCAAGATGGCATTATTGATAATTTAGTTTCATCAGAATCACTTGCACTAATGAATGATGAATATGATTTAATCGATGAAATGATTTTCTCTAAAGAGACAATTGAATCCATAGGCGAATCATTATCTAAACCAATAATTGAAGTTACCGGAAAAAAAGAAACTAACTTTAATTTTTCTATTGATGACTCTAGGGTAAAAGATTTTATTTTTTCACCTGACTCTGAAATTGCTGCCCCAGTAGTCATCAATCTAGATGATTCAATAATAGTAATATCACTTACTTCAATTAAAGAGCCTACGCTTCAAGATTATAAAGACGTATCTGGTGAAGCTAATAAATTATTATCAGAATCTAAAACGATTGAAAAAAAGAATCTTTTAGTTGCAGAATTGGATACGGCAAAAGCAGAAAATACTTTGCAGTCTTTTTTTGAGGCATATAACTTTATTACTGAAGAATCTTTTGTTGAAGTTAAAAGATATTCATCACTATTGCCGCAAGAGGTTATTCAAGAAGTTTTTAAAATTGCACCAGGGAATTCTATAACTGTTGATTCTAGATCAGGAGATGTTTATATCGTTGATTTAATTAATGTTAATAAACCTTCATCAGAATCAATTGATATGCTCTATGATCAATACAATAACTTTTCTGAAGAAAGAGTCTCATCGAGTATTTCATCTGTAATTAATCAAGAAATATTTGAATCAGCTAAAGTTAACTTAAATAATTTGGTTTTTTAATATGAAACATTATTCAATTTTTTTAATTTTATTTTTAATCATTGGTTGCTCATCTAATGTGTCGCCTGTAGATGATGGTCTTGATAAACAGATATTTCATTTTGGTAATGGTTCAGAACCACAAGGCATAGATCCTCATATTGTTACTGGAGTTCCAGAACATCACATCCTAATATCACTATGTGAGGGTTTGACTATTCCAAATGCTTTTGATGATGATAATTTACCTGGAGCTGCAGAGTCTTGGTCAGTTAGCGATGATGGAAAAACCTATATTTTTAAATTAAGAAAGAATGGTAAATGGTCTAATGGGGACCCAGTTACTGCTGAAGATTTTGTTTGGTCATGGCAAAGAATATTAACTGCAAGTTTAGGGTCTCAATACCCTGATATGCTTTATTATCTCGAAGGCGCTCAAGAATATCATACTGGCTTAAATGATGATTTTAGTTCGGTTGGAGTTAAAGCTTTAGATAATTACACCCTTGAAGTTAAACTTAAAGCTCCAACTCCTTTTTTTACTGGCCTTTTGAGCCACTATAGTACTTGGCCTGTTCACAAAGAAACTGTTCTAAAACATGGGTCTATTGATGATAGAAACGGAGAGTGGACAAGGCCTGGTAATTTTGTCTGTAATGGGGCATTCAATCTTAAGTCATGGGAATTAAACAATAAAATTGTTGTAGAAAAAAATCCTATGTATTGGGATGCTTCAACAGTTAAATTAAATGAAATACATTACTATCCTGTTTCAAATGTAATGACTGAAGACAGAATGTTTAGAGCAGGCCAGCTTCATGTTACAAGTACGCTGCCATCACAAAAATGCCCAGTATATTTAGAAGAAAATAACCCTGATTTAAGAATAGACCCATATATGGGGACATATTTTTATAGATTAAATACAACAAATCCGTATTTAAGTGATGTTAAGGTTAGAAAAGCATTGGCATATTCAATCGACAGAAAACTGTTGGTAGAAAAAGTCACAAAATGTGGACAAATACCTGCATATTCTTTTACACCTCCAGGGTCAAATGGTTATGAGCCAACAACTTCAATACCTTTTGATCCAGACTTAGCAAAACAATTACTTATTGAGGCAGGCTTCAATTCAGAAAATAAGTTTCCTAAGTTAGAAATATTATTCAATACTAATGAAGACCATAGAAAAATTGCTTTAGCTATCCAACAGATGTGGCAACAAAATTTGGGTATAGAAGTAGAGTTAGTCAATCAAGATTGGAAAGTTTATTTAAGCCGCGAAATGGTAGGCGACTTTCAGGTTTCAAGAGCAGGCTGGATTGGTGATTACGAAGATCCTAATACATTTCTAGATTTAATGAGGCCTAATAGAGGAAATAATAAGACTGGTTGGGAAGATGCATCTTATGACTCCTTAATGGCAAAAGCTAATTCAACCAATAATCAGACTGAGAGATATGAATTATTAGATGAGGCTGAAAAAATATTGATTGAGAATATGCCAATTATCCCTTTGTATACTTATGTAAGATCATATCAATTATCTCCTGATGTAAAGGGATATAACCCTCATATTTTAGATCACCATCATCCTAAGTTTATATATTTAGAAAGAGATTAGAATTTAGTGTTAAATATTTTTATTAGGAGATTATTACTTGCTATCCCAGTCTTATTGGCTGTAGCTAGTTTGACCTTTTTCTTAATTAAATTAGCACCAGGTGGACCATTTGATGCTGACAAAGCTGTTTCACCTCAAGTATTAAAAAATCTAAATGAAGCTTATAACTTAGATGCTTCTGAATGGGAGCAGTATGTTGATTACATGTCTGGGATTCTTAGGGGTGACTTTGGTCCTTCCTTTAGATTCCCTGGAAGATCAGTCTCAGAAATGATTGCAACAGGCCTACCAGTAACCTTTGAATTAGCTTTTTATGCAATATTAATTGCTTTGTTAATTGGAGTCTCTTCTGGAGTATTGGCAGCTCTCAAACGAAATACTTATCTTGATTTTATTCCTATGGCAATAGCAATGATAGGTATTTGTGTCCCTACGTTTTTAATGGGACCGCTTTTAGTATTAATTTTTGGTATCAATTTAGAGGTTCTTCCTGTTTCTGGCTGGGGTCAACTTCCAGGAGATAAAATATTACCTTCAATTACTTTAGGTTTTGCTTACGCTGCTTATATAGCCAGACTAAGCAGAGGAGGTATGTTAGAGGTATTAAATCAAGATTTCATAAGAACTGCACGAGCTAAAGGATTGACTGAAAGGAATGTTGTCATAAAGCATGCAATGCAAGGAGGCCTGATTCCTGTTGTTTCATTTTTAGGTCCTGCAATCGCAGGTTTATTGGCTGGATCTTTTGTTGTTGAGACCATTTTTCAAATCCCAGGACTTGGAAGATTTTATGTTGAGGCAGCTTTTAATAGAGATTACACAATGATATTGGGTACAACAATATTTTTCTCTGCAATGATAGTTTTCTTTAATTTATTATCTGACCTTGCAGCAATGTGGCTAAACCCACGATCTAGAGATATCTCATGAGTAATAGTTCCACATTATGGTCTGATGCAATATACAGATTAACTAGAAATAAAGCTGCTATGTTTGGAGCTTTTATATTATTAATTTTGATTGCATGTGCAGCTCTTGCTCCTTGGATTGCACCTTACTCTTATTCTTTTCAAGATTTAGAATTAGGAGCTTCTCCACCATCAGCAGCTCATATATTAGGTACTGATGTTTTAGGAAGAGATCTTCTAAGTAGAATATTGTATGGAGCTAGAATTTCTCTGCTAGTGGGTTTTGTTGCAACAGGAGTTGCCCTAGTTATAGGTGTCTCGTGGGGGATTATTGCTGGCTATGCTGGCGGGAAAGTAGATTCAATAATGATGAGAATAGTTGATGTTCTATATGGACTTCCTTTCATAATTTTTATCATTTTATTAATGGTAATTTTTGGCAGGAACCTATGGCTTTTATTTGGAGCAATTGGTGCTGTTGAATGGCTTACCATGGCGAGAATTGTAAGGGGACAAGTTATGGGTCTTAAAAACCAAGAATTTGTTATGGCTGCAAAAGCTATGGGAGTAAGTAATTTCTCAATGTTTAGGAAGCATTTATTGCCAAATATCCTTGGACCAATAGCAGTTTATGCAACATTAACAATTCCTCAGGTCATGCTTTTAGAGGGTTTCTTAAGTTTCTTAGGTTTGGGTATTCAACCTCCCATGAGTAGTTGGGGTACTTTAATAAAAGATGGTGTTGAATCTATGGAGGAGTATAGTTGGCTATTAATTTACCCGGGCATTACTTTCACAATAACTCTTTTTGCTTTAAATTTTTTTGGTGATGGGCTAAGAGATGCTCTTGATCCAAAAACTACAGATAATTAAAAAGCTCTAATAGCTATTTTTATTATTTGTCCAGGCATCAAATCAGAAGATTCAAAATCATTTATCTGTTTAATACTTTCAACACTTACATCAAAAATATCTGAGATTTTGTATAAATTATCTCCTTGCTTCACTGAATATAAAATTGTTCTTTTCTTTGATTCAATATTTCTATGAATATTCTTATTACCAATTGTCAGTTGTTGCCCTAATTGTAATAAAGAATTCTGATTTAACGAGTTCATTCTAGTTATATCTTTAATATCAATATTATATTTACTTGAAATACTCCACAGTGTGTCTCCCTCAGACACAATATGCATTTCGTAAGGGATAAAATTATTGGATTTTGAACTACTTAAAGGTATTAATAGCGTATCTTTTAATGATAATAAATCAGACTCAAGGTAGTTAATTTTTTTAATAATTTTTACCTCAGTATCGTATTTATTAGCAAGCTTCCATAAGCTGTCACCAGGCTCAACAATGTGAGAAATCCAGTTAATTTGATTCACATTATCAAATGGACTATCTGGACTATCTAAAAGATATGTCTTTTCAATTGGAACATAGAAAATACTTTTATCTTTTGGTGCTGAAGCCCATTTAGTATATCCCGCATTAAGTTTATAAATAAGTTCAGGTGGTATTTCTAAATATTCACTTAATGTTAATATTTCAACTTGGCCAGGTATTTCAATTCTTTTAACAACAGATTCAAGAGGTATATCAGGTAAAACGATCCCATATTTTTTAGAGTTAAATACAATCTCTCTAATGGCAATATATTTTGGAATATATTCAGTAACTTGCTTATTTAAATCTAGTGACCAAAAATCATAATCTAAATTTCTTCTTTTATTTTTATTTATTTGCCTATCTAAATATGTGGGTCCAGCATTATATGCAGCCAATGCAAGATATAGATCGTTATCAAATCTCTCAAGCAAATATTTAAAATAACCTATAGCTGCATGCGTAGATCTATAAGGATCATGTCTGTCTTCACTCCACCATGACTTTTCAAGATTAAACATCCTTCCGGTTTTTGGCATAAATTGCCAAAGACCAACTGCTCCAGATGGAGATATTGAAAAAGGATCATAATTGCTTTCCACAAAAGGTATTAATGCTAGTTCTGGAGGTAGGTCTGCAGCTTCAAGCTCTTGAATCACATAGTAAATAAAATAATATGACTTACTAAGGAATTCGTTAAGTTTATCAACATCTTTTAAATGATTATTAATATAGCTGAGAGTTTTTTCATCAAAAGTTATATCATGATCATAATTACTATTGATGATCATATAATCCCATACATTTTCAGCAACTGGCTCTGGTACTTCAATAGGAGGAGTTACTCCATTAATACATCCTATGCTTAAAGATCCTGAACCACATTTAAAATCTATATCGCTAGCAATAGTCTGATTAGATTGACAACTTGAAAGTCCAATTAAGAAAAATAAAGATACTATTAAAAATTGTCTTTCCATTGTCTCATTGCTGTGAATATATCTTTATCATTATTGGATGTATTAAATTTTTTTGATATTTCTTGTTGAACTTCTTTTAAACCCACTCTTAAAAAAGGATTTGTTTCTAATTCAAGTTCTATAGTTGATGGGAGTGAGGGTATTCCTTGTTTTCTTAATTCAATAACCTCATTATATCGTGAAATTATTCTTTGATTAAGTGGCTCAACGCTTTTTGCAAACTTAAGATTAGATTCAGTGTATTCATGACCACAATAAATCTTAGTATTTATAGGGAGTTTTTTTAAAATTGATAATGAGTCATGCATTTGCTCAAAAGTACCCTCAAAAACTCTTCCGCATCCGCCTGCAAATAAAGTATCACCGCAGAATAAAATAGGATGACCATTGTTTTCTGAATAATAGGCGATATGATCGAGTGTATGACCTGGAATTTCTATAATTTTAAATTCAATTCCTAATAAGTTTATTTTAGATTCATTATTAACTCTGATATTGATTGAATCGATATTATTATTAGGCCCATATACATCAATAGATTTTTCAGAAAGAATTTTGTCAATTCCACCAGTATGATCAAAATGGTGGTGAGTTATTAGAACAGCTTTTAAATTAAGACTTCTTTGATTAAGAATTTTTAGTAAATTAGTACTTTCTCCTGGATCAATTACTATTGACCCTTCATTAGTTGTTACTAACCAAATATAATTATCGCTAAATGCTTCAATAGGCTCTATATTAATCATATGCAAATTCTAAGTTAATTTGATGAAAACAGTAAATATTTATACAGATGGTGCTTGCAGAGGAAATCCAGGTATTGGCGGTTGGGGTGTGCTTATCGAGTATGGAGATACTAGAAAAGAATATTTTGGTGGAGAGCTCAACACAACAAACAATCAAATGGAACTTAAAGCTGCTATTGAGGGCTTAAAGGCGTTAAAAGAGCCATGTATTGTTCAGTTAACTACAGACTCAAAATATGTAATGCAGGGTATAACGTCTTGGATTGATAATTGGAAAAAAAACAATTGGAAAAATTCATCTAAGAAAGATGTCAAGAATAAAGATCTATGGGTTGAGTTAGATAAATATGTTGAATTGCATGATGTAAAATGGTCTTGGGTGAAAGGACATTCTGGTCATGAACAAAATGAAATAGCTGACCAGCTTGCAAACAAAGGAATAGATACCTTATAAGTAAACCATGGCTAAAAAATTTATAATTTTAGATACAGAAACTACAGGCCTAGAGGTTCATCAGGGCCATAGAATCATTGAAATTGGAGCGGTCCTACTTAATGATAGAAAGAAATCCGAAGAACATTTTCATACCTACCTTAACCCCTCTAGATTAATTGATGAAGAGGCATCAAAGGTTCATGGAATAATGAACGAAGATCTATTAGATAAACCCTATTTTGAAGAGGTGGCAGAAGAATTTTTAGAATTCATTGAAGGTTCCACTTTGGTTATTCATAACGCAGCTTTTGATGTAGGTTTTTTAAATAATGAACTTAAACTAGCTTCGTCAAAATATCCTATGCTAGAAGATATATGTGAGATAGAAGACTCTTTAGCGCTTGCCAAAGATAAATTTCCTGGACAAAGAAATTCACTAGATGCATTAGCAAGTCGTTTTGATATCTCTGGATATGACAGAACATTTCACGGAGCTTTGCTGGATGCAAATATCTTAGCAGATGTTTATATGTCTCTTACAGGTGGGCAGAGTAAATTCGAATTCGATTCAAAAAATTTATCTGATAATGAAAAAACTTCTTCAAACAATACTATGGCAAGAGAAGGTATTGAATTAGTTTCCATAATGGCAAATAAGAATGATTTAGAAGAACATGAGTCTAGATTAACGGATATTGAAAAAAGAAATGCTGTGGAAACAATTTGGAGAAAAGTGCATTGAAAAAAGTTATAACAAGATTTGCTCCAAGTCCTACCGGCACCTTACATATTGGTGGAGTAAGGACAGCTTTATTTAATTATGTTTACGCTAAAAAACATTCTGGAAAATTTCTAGTTCGAATTGAAGATACTGATAGAGAGCGATCTACAAAAGAATTCGAGAAGAATATTCTTGATAGTTTAGATTCTATTGGGCTGTCACCAGATGAGAATCCTATTAATCAATCTGAGAGAGGAGATATATACCAGGCTGCCGCCCAAAAAATTATAGATAGTGGCCAAGCCTATTATTGTAATTGCTCCGTTGAAAGATTAGAAAAAATGAGATCTGAACAACAAGCTAATGGACAAAAGCCTCAGTATGATGGCAAATGTAGGAATCTTAATCTGCAAAAATCTAGTGATACAGTTCTTAGACTAAAGACACCGCTTGATGGGGATATAGTAGTTAAAGATTTCGTTCGTGGTGATATTGTTTTTAATAATTCAGAGCTTGATGATTTAATTATTCTAAGAAGTGATGGAAGTCCAACCTATCATTTATGCAATGTAGTTGATGATTATGAACAGGGCGTTACAACAGTCATAAGAGGTGAAGACCACATCAGTAATACACCTAGGCAAATACATATTCAAAATGCTCTTGAATATCCAGAGCTTGAATATGCACATTTACCATTAGTGTTAGGAGCAGACAAAAAAAGACTTTCAAAAAGACATGCTGCTACAAGCTTAGGTGAATATAAAGATGAGGGTTATCTTGATTCAGCTATTTTAAATACTTTAGCAAGATTAGGATGGTCAAAAGGAGACAAGGAGGTATTTTATCTTGATGATCTAATTAAGGATTTTGATATTACAGAGGTTCAAAAGGCAGGAGCAATTTTTGATGTTACTAAATTAGATTTTCTTAATTCGCAACATATGGCAAATTTATCACATGATGATTTTATTATTGCTATCAACCCATTCCTTGATAATCTTGAGATAAACATTAATGAGCACCCTAAAAAAGATCTTCTTATCGAATCCATGAGGTCTTCAGCAAACACTCTTAAAGGAGTAGCTAATAATCTAATCTGTTATTTCAAAGAAATAGAAAACTATGATCAAAGGGCTATTGATAAGTTTATTGGGAGTTCAGACAAAGTACTGGTTGATATAAAAGAAAAAATTATTGACATGAATACATGGGATGAATCTTCTCTTGATAATATTCTCCTAGAATATCGAGAAGAAAAAGAATTATCGATCCCAAAGGTTAATCAACCAATTAGAATAGCTTTAACTGGATCAACTAATTCACCATCTTTAGGAACGACTCTGTACTTATTTGGTAAAGAAAAAGTTATAGAAAGGTTGGATGCTCTTATAGCTTTTGTTCACAAAGATAATTAAAAAATTCATTACATTCATATCTGACTATATCTTTTTTAATAGCGCTAATTCTGTACCTGAACTTCTTATCTAAAATTTTAGAGATTTTCACCTTTTTTAAATCAGCCTTTTTAATGCTGTTGTCGTCAAGAATAGAAACAGCCATGCCATCAGTTACTATTGAGAGAGCGGAACTGTATGAATCAGTCTTTACGATTGTATTCATGACTATTGATTGATTTTTAAGATAATTAGTAATACTTGATTCTTCATAAAATGATAATAAATTCGTAATTTCAACAGAGGGGTAATGCTTTATATCATCAATGTAAACTTCATCTGCAATATTAAAAGCTATTGGCGAAACTAAACTGTGTTTACCTTCTTTTAAAACAGTTGACCTTGAGCTTGGTTGGTTTTTTGAATTAAAACATATGGTTAAATCAATATCAGGCTTATACCTATCTTCAATTAAATCAATACTGTTAAGATTGATAAGGTTAAATTTAACCTCAGGGTTTACTTCGTTATATTTTTTTATAATTACTGGAATTATGCTTTCGGCAAGAGAGGGCGTAGTTCCAATATTGATGTAGTCAATTGATCTAGTTTTGTAGGTATTAGCTATAGCATTGAAGCTTTTAAGCTGACTATGAACGACAGAGGCATGTTGAAATAAATCATCGGCTTCATGTGTTGGAATAAGTTTCTTACCTTGTCTTAAAAACAATTTAAAATTAAGATTTTTTTCTATAACTCTTAATGTTTTGCTAATAGATGGTTGAGAAATATTAAGACTTTCAGCTGCAGCAGTCATTGACGCATGCCGATATACCTCATAAAAAATTTCTATTTGCTTTGCTGATAACATTTATATATAACCATTAGTTATATTTATCTTAATATAAAAATAGTATTTATGGTAGACAACAAAAGTCTTACAGCTATATACTTGAAGGAAGTTTTAAATTTATTAGGGGATTATATAATGTTAAAAAAACTTTTATTAGTATTTCCATTGGTTATATCTACCACTCTTATATCTCAAGACACTGATACTTCATCAGAAGCTGATGTTGAAGAGGTAGTGACTGTAGGTTCACAGATAAAGGGTGCAAAGATATCAGGAGCTTTGCCAGTATCCATATTAACATCAGATGATATTGACGCATTAGGTGTAGAAGATGGAACTGAGTTACTAGAAAACCTTGCAGAACAAGGACTAAATTATTTTACAGAGGCTGAATCAGATTCTGGGGGTGTAAACTCTGCGAGAGGAGACGTTGGAGCTTATAACATCAGAAATATGGGTGTTGGTAATACTCTTACGCTTTTAAATGGTAGAAGACTTGTAACTAATGCTGGCTACCAGACTGAATTACTTGGTGGAGACTATGTGCCAACAATGTCAGTTAATTCTAATTTAGTCCCGACTATGGGTCTTGATAGAGTTGAGTTACTAAAAGATGGTGCTTCTGCTATTTACGGTGCTGATGCTGTAGCTGGTGTTATTAATAATGTTATTGCTTCAGACTTTGTAGGTTTGGATGTAGCGTATAGACAACAAAGCTATGATCATTTTGGAGCAGAGGATGATAGATTATCACTTAAATATGGTGTTGATCTAAATGGTGGGGCAACTAACATTTCAGTTATGTATGACTACTATGATAGAGATGCAATTGCAGCTAGTGAGGATCCAAGATGGGGTGACTCAGATCATAGAAAATTAATTCCTGCCGGATCTTTATGGGAGAACGATAGCTCATTTAATAATAGATATTCAGGAAAATGGGCTCAATTAGACATGAGAGGAAAGACCTATTACTCAGATAGTGCAGGCGAAATCCAAATTATTCCAAGTGGCGATCCGCGATGTGCGAGAGCTGACTCAAAAGATACCGGTTATGGAACATGTCTTGCAGTTGATACAACATCAATGGCTAATGGGGAGTATTATATAAACCCTGGGCAATTTAGAGATTATAGAGGTCAATTAGAAAGAGATAATTTGTTTGTCTTCGTAAATCACGAAATGTCAAATGGAAAAGAATTATTTGCTGAAATTGGAAGATATACTTCTGATTATTCAAGACTTAAAGAGCCTGCGGGTGATTTTAGTGTCGCATTATTACAGTTAGGTCCAGACTATTATTATTCTGATGCTATTGGTCTAACAGCTGATAATTCCTCATCAAATAAAGCAATAAGAATAGATAACTGGAGACCAGATATAGGTCCAAGAGTTATTAATGTAGATAAAGAGACATATAGATATCTTATTGGAATAAGAGGAACTACAGATTCAGGTTGGGATTGGGAGTCTGCATATCTATATTCTGAAGCTGAAACAAACGATGTAACTGATAACAGATTATCAAATTCCTTATTGCAAGCTGGTCTAAACGACTCAACAGCAAATGCAATAAATATATTTTCTTCAGATGTTAAAACAGCTTTGGCGCCGGCTATTGTCAGCGTCTATAGAAATGATACTAGTACATTAAGATCTATTGATTTTAAAGCTAGTCATCCTGAGATTATGACGCTTCCTGCAGGACCTGTCGGTATGTTGGTTGGTGTTGAATACAGAAAGGAAACTTACGATGAGGATAGAGATCCAAGGCTTGATGGAACTATACAATACACATCTGCAGTAACTGGATACGGACCTCCTTTTGTATCTGATGTATTGGGATCAAGTCCAACAGTAGATACATATGGAAGAAGGTCAACATTATCCATGTTTGTTGAGATGCTTATGCCTCTTGCAGAAAATATAAACGCACAGGCTGCAGTCCGTCATGAAAACCCTAACGATACTGATGAGTCAACAGTGGGTAAATTTGCTGTTGGTTGGGATGTTAGTGATGATCTCTTAATCAGAGCATCAGCATCAACTTCTTTCAGAGTTCCTAACCTAATTCAACAGAATCAGGCATTTGTTCCAAGGCAGGGTTCTAATACTGATGCGGTAGGTAAATATGTTGGTGCCAATGATCCGTTAGATGATTCATATTCAATGCAGAGTTTTAGGTTACTAAACCCAAATTTAAAGCCTGAAACATCAACAAATACTTCGATTGGTTTTGTTTATTCTCCATCTATAGTTGAGGGCTTGACGCTTACATATGATAACTGGGAAATAGAAAAAGAAGACACTATTGTTCTGCTTGGAAGAAACAACAGATTGGTTGAAGATCTTGTTTTGAGACTAGAGCATGGACCAAATAATTGTTCATTATTTAGTAATCCAAATGTTTTAAGAGATCAAAATCCAGGCTATACAGATGCGGAAATAGCTAACTTTACAGATGCAGGTATTTGCCCTGCAGGTGAAGCTCAAATTGTATATGATCCATATGCCAATGCTGCAACAAGAACAATAGCAGGACAAGATATTGGTGTTTACTATGATGTAGATACTAACTTTGGTAGATTTAGATTATCTGCAAACTATTCTAAAACAGATGAGTTTACTCAAGAGCCTACTGCTGGTTATACAAAACTAAAAGAAGCGCAAAATAGCGGAACTTTCCCTCTTAGCATAGCTTTAAATGGCTTTGGTGACTTAGCTAAACAGGACGGAAACTATGTTGAGAAGACTTCTATAAAAGGTACTTATACGATTGGTGATTGGGGTGTACAAATCACATCTTTAACAAAGGGTGATTTTTATCATTCACAAGAAACTAAATCTGATGGTACCAGGTATGTTTTACCTGAAATGACAACAATGAATGTTTCTGTATATTACAAATTTAATGTTGGTGACAATAAAGCAAGAATTAAATTTGCTGTCAAAAACATTGAAGATGAAAGAGCTCCATTAGCTGATAGATTCTATGGATTCTTTGCTGATGCACACCAAGATTATGGTAGAAATACTTATCTTGATTTCAAAATGTCATTTTAATTTTTTGAACTAAAAATCTAAAAGGGAGTTTCGACTCCCTTTTTTATGAATAATGATTTAATCTAAATAATTACTTATGAATGTATATAAGAAAAAAGGTTTTTTAATTGGGCTTATTGTTTTTATTAGTATGATGATTTTGCCTGCACCATCAGGACTAAGTGAAACAGGATGGTCAGTTGCTGCAATTGTTACATTAATGGCGATTTGGTGGGCAACTGAAGCTATACCAGTGCCAGTGACAGCTTTGCTTCCTTTAGCTTTATTCCCATTAGTTGGAGTGACCTCATTTAAAGAAGCAGCACTACCTTATGCCAATCCAAATATATATTTATTTCTAGGTGGTTTTATGCTTGCCTTGGCAATTGAGAGATCAGGTCTTCATAAAAGAATGGCATTGCATATGATTATCGCTGCTGGCTCTAGTGGACCTAAACTTATTGGTGGCTTTATGACAGTTGCTGCATTAATAAGCATGTTTGTAATGAATACCTCTACAACATTAATGCTTTTACCTATAGGTCTAGCTGTCTGCTCAGTTGTAGCTAATACAATCCCTGGTCTTACAGATAAAGAAAAGAAATTTTTTGATACGTCTTTGATGTTAGGGATTGCATATGCAGCAACAATTGGTGGTATGTCCACTCTTGTTGGCACTGCTCCAAATATTGTTTTTAGTGCATTCATGCAAGAAACATATGGTATAGAAATTTCTATGATTCAATGGATGACTCTTGGAGTACCTTTAGCAATTGTTATGCTTTATTCGGCATGGGTAATCTTGACCAAGTATGTTTTCCCTACATCTTTTATAACGTCTGATGAGACTAAATTATATTTAAAAAATATGCTTACAGATCAAGGCCCATTATCTAAAGATGAAAAGAAGATTTCTATAATTTTTGGTTTGACTGCTCTGGCTTGGATATTCCGAACTTTTTTAGATAATTTTGAAATGTTCTCAGGTCTTACCGATGCAGGTATAGCAATAATATCAGCAATTTTATTATTTATGATTCCCTCAAGTACAAACAAAGGCGAGCTTCTTGACTGGAGTCAATCTGATAAATTGCCATGGGGTTTATTAATTCTCTTTGGAGGTGGGCTATCAATAGCAGCCCAAATAAACTCAAGCGGCCTAGGTATTTGGATTGGTGAAGGATTAAGTGTATTGAGTAAAGTTCCTCCAATTTTCTTAATACTTGCAGTTGCAACCTTAATTATTTTCTTAACAGAAGTTACTTCTAATGTAGCAACGACTTCAACATTTTTACCAGTATTCGGTGCAGTAGCTATCGGTATAGGAGTGCTTCCTGTATCACTTACAGTTCCAGTTTGTTTGGCTGCGAGCTGTGCCTTTATGCTACCTGTTGCAACACCTCCAAATGCTATAGTTTATGGTTCAGGTAAATTTACAATAGCTACAATGATGAAAGCAGGCTTTGCGCTGAATATTATTGGCATATTTGTTGTAACTATATTTGCTTATTTCTTAGCTCCGCAAATTTTTTAAAGATGCAGAAAATTTTTATAACCTTTGTAATTCTATTTTCTAGCTCAATTGATTCTAGAAGTTATATAGATTATGAGTCCCCATATCATCCTGTTGTGGGTAATTATGGAATGGTTGTTAGTCAAAATTATTTATCATCAGATATAGGAATAGAGATTTTAAATAAAGGGGGAAATGCTATAGATGCAGCTGTTGCTGTTGGATTTTCTTTAGCAGTTACTTTGCCCAGAGCAGGAAATCTAGGTGGCGGTGGCTTTATGCTAGTTTATTTGAAAGAAAAAGATGAAATTTTTTATATAGACTATAGAAGCAAATCGCCTCTGAATTCTAACTTAGAGAATATATTCAATATTTCCAGCAGTGATGGTAAAAAATATCAAGTTGTTCCTAAAAATTTTGATACTAATAAATTTGATGTTTTAGATACAGGATATAAGGCATCTGCAGTTCCAGGAACAGTTGCTGGTTTACTTGATGCTCATGCATACTTTGGTAGATTAAAGTTGAGTGAAGTTCTTGCTCCAGTTATTGCTCAAGCCAAAAACGGTATTGTGGTTAGTTATGACCTTCATAAGGCAATTGAAAGCACTCCAAGACTTTACGATGATTTAGAGTCAAGACGCCTATATTATAAAAATGATTCAGTAATAGAGGAAAACTCTATTCTTATGTTACCAGACCTTGCAAATACTTTAAGCCTAATATCAAAAAATGGGAAAGATGGTTTCTATAAAGGAGAGACAGCTAAAAAGATCATAGAAGCAATGAATAACAATGGTGGTTTAATGAAGTTAGAAGACTTTGCTCAGTATAAAGCTGAAATTAGATCGCCAATATCAACAGAATATAGAGGAAACAAAGTATTTACAGCCGGTCCTCCATCTGGAGGTGGAATCACGTTATTAACCGCTTTAAATATATTAAGTTTTTTTGAATTAGAAAAATATAAAAGCAATTCAATTGCGACATATCATTTATTTTCAGAAGCATTAAGAAGAGGGCATAATAATCGATCTTCAGAAGTTGGTGATCCTGATTACTATGATGTGCCGGTAGATAAGCTTCTTTCAAAAGAGAGAACAAAAGAATTAGTTAAATCAATAAAATATAATAAAGCAAGTAAAGCTTCATCAATAAAGCCTTTATCTATAACTAACGAGAGCAGAGATACAACGCATTACTCAATAATTGATTCAGAGGGAAATGCTGTGTCAAATACTTATACACTAGGTGCATCTTTTGGTTCGGGAGTAACGATTCCTGGTACAGGCATTATAATGAATAATCAGATGAATAATTTAATGTATAGATCTGGCAATGTTGCTATTGAGGGCAGGGGAGTTAGTCCTGGAAATCGATTTAAACCTGGTAAAAGACCAATGAGCACCATGGCACCTGTAATGGTATTTGATAAAAATAATAATCTTTCACTTATAACTGGCTCACCTGGAGGCTCTTATATACCTGGTGCTATTTTGAGAGTATTAACTGGAGTTATTGATTTTAATTTATCAATTGGAGATGCCACCATGCTTCCAAGAGTTCATAAAGACTGGCCATACACCGGCATAGATTATGAGAAAACTTTAAGTTCAGATATTGTTAAAGGTCTGAACAGAATGGGGCATAAAACATCTTCAAATAAAACTATGGGAAGCACACAAAGTATTCATATTGTCGATGGTGTTAGATATGGTTATGCTGATTTAAGAAGACCTAATGCCTCTGTTTCAGCGCAAACAACTAATTAACTCTATAATTCAATGGCGGCTTTCTATCACCCAATAAAGCTTTATATTTAAAACTTTCTCCAACTCTGGATTCAAGTTCTTGTTTAGCTTGTTGAATAATTTCAGGATTACTAAAAATCTCAATAGCAGTTGCTGATATTGTTTTAGCAGCTAATTCTGTACCTTTTAATCCAATGCTGGTTCCACCAGCTGCAACAGCTTGCCACGAATGTGCAGCAGTTCCTGGAACCCATGTCGCAGTTCTTATTCCAGCAGTAGGCACTACCCAACTAACGTCACCAACATCTGTAGAGCCATAACTATGAGAAGTTGTATAGTCACTTACAAATTCTTGTGAGCCTATTTCCATTGTTGGTTCTAGGAATGTTTTATAAATAGTTTTTGCATAATCATTCTCTTTGTCTGAATACTGTATTCCCCCAAATGAAGTTAGATTTTTATGCATTATTTTCTGAATTACATCATTTGGTAGAAGTGAATAATTGCCATGCATTACCTCATAAGTCATTTTAGTATCTGTTCCAATAGCTGCACCTTCTGCAGTTTTTACGACTCTATTAAATAATTCTTCAACCATAGGCATTTCAGGATGCCTTACATAGTAATAAACTTCAGCCAAATCTGGCACAACATTTGGTGCTAAACCTCCCTTAGTAATTACATAGTGAATACGAGATTCTTGTGGAATATGTTCTCTTAACATATTAACCATCATATTCATTGATTCAACACCATCTAATGCAGATCTGCCTTGTTCAGGGGCGCCAGCTGCATGAGAAGAAATACCACTAAAAGTAAATTTTGCTGATTTGTTAGAATTTGATGTTCTTGAATTTGCAGAATTAACGTCATCTGGGTGCCAGTGAAGTACTATATCTACATCATTAAACAATCCTTCTCTAACCATATAAACTTTTCCAGAACCACCTTCTTCAGCAGGAGTTCCATAAAACCTTACTCTTCCTTTTATACCATTAAACTCGAGCCATTCTTTTACTACAACTGCAGCCCATGCTGATGCTGCACCAAATAAATGATGACCACAGGCATGACCAGCACCAGTTCCATTATCTATAACCTCTTTAAAAGGCGATTTTGATTGTGCCAGTCCTGGAAGAGCATCAAACTCTCCTAAAATTCCAATAACAGGACCACTTGAGCCGTATTCAGCTATAAATGCTGTGGGTATATCAGCCACATTCTTAGTTATTTTAAAACCTTCTTTTTCAAGTTCAGAAGCAAGTAAATTTGAGCTCTTAGTTTCTTGATAGCCCATCTCAGCATGATTCCATATTTCAAGAGCCACGTCTGAAAACTGTTTTTTATGATTATTAATACTTTGATCAATTTGCGAAGAACGAACTTCTTGAGCTAATCCAAAAAAAAGCACCAAAATTAAAAAATTAAACTTTTTAAACATTTTTCCCCCTAATGTTTTTATTTTTTAGCAACTCCCCAGTAATTGTAACCTGCAAATTTAGGTGTGCTTGGAAGATACATTTCTTCCATATTTGAAATTTTAAAACCAGATGAAGTAATTAATTTAGGAATGTCTCGATTCAGATTACAACCACCAGCTATCTTTCTCCATATAGGGTTAATTCTTCTTTGCCACTTAGCAATATTTTTATCAGGTGCCAACCCATGTTCGCAAAATAATAATTGCCCCTCAGGTTTCAACACTCTCATTATCTCAGAATTCGATAATTTAATATCTGGAATTGTGCACATAGTGTATGTAATCAAAACTGTATCAATTGACTGATCAGTTAAGGGAATAGCTTCTGCGCCGCATTGAAGGAATTCAATCTCTAATTCATTTTTTTTTGCTAGAGGTTTGGCTATTTTTAAGAGTTCCTCAGAAGGATCTAGACCATACAAGTGATCAATATTAGATTTGTTATAAAAAGGTATATTGAGTCCAGACCCAATACCAATATCTAAGACAATTCCTTTAGCTAATGGAACTATTTTATCTCTTTGATAATTAATAGGTTTTGTACCACAGGCACAGTTTAAAAATTTAGGAAGAATATATTTATCGTAGAAATCCAAAATTAACTATCTATAATGTCAGTAAGAGGCATAGCCGCAGTATTAAAACCAGCATCTACATAGGTAATCTCACCTGTTATACCACTGGCATAGTCTGAGCACAAAAATGCAGCCGCATTGCCTACCTCTTCAGTAGTTACAGTTCTTCCAAGTGGAGCTCGAGATGAATGTTGAGAAAGCATTTTTCTAAAGTTTTTTACTCCAGAGGCTGCAAGAGTTTTTATTGGTCCTGCTGAGATAGCATTTACCCGAACATTGTCAGAACCCATAGATGCTGCAAGAAATCTTGTGTTTGCTTCAAGACTTGCTTTTGCAAGACCCATGACGTTGTAATTTGGTAAAGTTTGTATTGCCCCTAAGTAAGTAAGAGTAAGTAGGGCAGACCCATCATTCAGCATAGGCTTACATGCTTTTGCTAGCGCAGTAAAGCTATACGAACTAATATCATGAGCAATTTTAAAGCCTTCGCGAGTTGTAACATCTACAAAATTACCTTCTAGTTGATCTGAGGGCGCAAAACCTATTGAATGAACAAAACCATCAAACTTATCCCACTTTTTTGATAATTCTATAAATGAGTTTTCTATAGACTCATCACTTGCAACATCACATTCTATTAAGATCTCTGATCCATATTCTTTTGCTAAAGGCTCAAGATTCTTTAAAAGTCTTTCATTTTGATAGGTAAAAGCTAATTCAGCTCCTTCTCTATGCATAGCTGATGCAATTCCAGCTGCTATAGAGTATTTATTTGCCAGACCAGTGATGAGTATCTTTTTATCTTTCAATAACATTGTAATTCCTTATTTATTACAAATATTTAACTTATTTACCATTATAGAAGATAAATGATGTGTTAAATACTAAAGTTTATTAAATGAGCTTTTTGTATACATAAGTAATACTTATAATTAGCTATAATAAAAATAAATAAATTGTTCAGATATATATACATCCATATACGTTTATGCAATACTTCACACAATTGTGACGTACATGTTACATGTGCGTTAGATTACTTTTATATATAAAGGGGAAATTATGTTAAATACAGAAAGATACCTACTTGCTTTGGTAATGGGTTTTTCTTTTATGACTACATCTGTTGTAGCACAAGAAGAAGAATCTGATGTTGAAGAAGTAGTTGTTACAGGTTCTCGTATTGCAACATCAGAATTTACTGGAGCACAGCCAGTTGTTGTTCTTGACCAAGAGGTCATAGCAAGAACTGCAGAGCTTACAATCTCTGATGTTTTAAGAGAGTTGCCTATAAACGTAGCTGGTTCTTTTTATGAAAGATCCGGTAGTTCTGCTGGTGGTACATCTGAAATCTCATTAAGAGGCTTAGGTTCTTCTAGAACTCTAGTACTTATTGATGGTAGAAGAGTTCCGGCTAACCCAAAAACAGGTGGTGAATCAGCTAACCTAAACTTATTACCAACAGCTGCTATTGAGCGTGTTGAAATATTAGCAGATGGCGCATCTGCAGTTTATGGTTCTGATGCTATCGGTGGTGTTGTAAACATTATCACAAAGAAAGACTTCAACGGTCTTACTATCAGTGGTACTGTTTCATCTCCTGATCTACCTGGTGGTGAAGAGGAATCATTCTCAATTGTTGGAGGACTATCAACTGATGATTCTCGAATAATGTGGTCTTATGAGCACCAACAAAGAGATATCATCTATCTATCAGATAGACCATATACTATGGGAACACCTCCAACAGACGGAGATTTAAGCTCAGGCTTTAACGTCTCTTCTTATGCTTGGAACTACAAGCTATTAGAAACATCTACAAAATATCCTCATTTAGTTAAAGGGCAATATTTGCCTGCTGCTGAATGTTTAGGTGACGAGAGATTTTTAGAAGGTGGTAAAACTTATACATGGGGTGCAGCTCCTGCCGGTGGTCTAGATAATGACTACGTATGTTCATTCGACTATACACAAATCATGGCTGAAAATGCTGGTAAGAACTTTGATGCATTCACATTAAACTATGATAAAGATATTCAAGGCGGAATGAATCTATATACATCATTTGTTATTTCAAGAAATGAGACATTTGGTAGATATGCTCCTCCTGCTGCTTTCATCGACCCATATCCAGCTGGATTGGCAAATGTTAGAGTACCTGCTCAATCAGATGGAACTGCTGAGCAAGTAATTTATGGTCTTGATGTCCCTGTTCAATTAAGAAAAAGATTTATTGAAATTGGACCTAGAGCATCATGGAGAACAGACTGGGGTGGAAACGCTGTTGTTGGTTTAACAGGAAACCTAGGTGAATACACATGGGATTTATCATTACAGTTTAATAAAACTGATTATGATACATATGAGTGTTGTTATCTTCAAAAACCAGAATATACAGAAGCTGCTACAGCTTTCTCACCTGATGGCGCAGGAACTTTTAAAGATCAAACAGATCTTTTCCATCCTGATGTAGTTGCATACTACACTGCAAGTCCATCACAAACAGCTAATACACAATTCAGAAACCTTGAATATACTATTGGCGGTCCATTAAAAATGATTCCTAATACTGACTTTGTTGCTGGTATTCAAGATGCTGAATATAGATATCAAAACTTATTTGATAAACAAAGTGAAGTTGGAAACGTTGGTGGTTCATCAGGTAACTCTGACGGTAGTTCAAGATCATATACTGCTATGTTTGTTGAAACAAAAACTGCTGTTATGGACGGACGTGGTGAAGTTCAAGTAGCTGTTAGACATGACGACTATAGTGACTTTGGTACTAACACTTCATACACACTTAAAGGTTTAGTTGAAGTAATGGAAGGCTTAACACTAAGAGCATCAATGGGAACTGGTTTCCGTGCTCCTGGTTTAGGTGATTTGGTTGCTAATACTACTTTTAGTGCTGAATATCATACTGACTATGTTTACTGTAATGCTGTTGGAATTGCTAGAGCAGACTGTAATGAAGAGCAGGTTAATACCTATATTTCTTCTAACCCAAACTTAGGACCAGAAGAGTCTGAGTCAACTAACTTTGGTATCATTTATGAATGGGGTAACCATTCAATAGCAGTTGATTTCTTTGAAACAGAGATTGATAAAGTTGTTACTGCAATTACTGTTCAAGATATTATTGACTCAACTGTATTAGGTGCTAGTTATGCAACAGTTCTAACATCTCAAGGTGCTTATTGTACAAGAGGTGATGCTGGTGCATCTTCAAAACTTGAAGAGTGTTTCTACAATCCTATTAATGGTAATTCAATCCTTACTTCAGGTATGGATGTTAAATATTCAGGTCTTTTTGAGACTGGAGTAGGAGACTTTGATGTTAACTTTAGTATGATTGACATGGACAAAGATGAAGGCGAAGCTTTCTATAACGGTCCTGTCTACAACTTTGTAGGATTAACTTCAACACCTGACTATAGATATACAATGGATGTAGGTCATACTTTACAAGCTATGCCTGAGTTGTATTTAACTTTACAGTATGAATTTATTGATTCTATGGCTGATGATTATTCAGCAACATATGAGCCAATTGGTTCAATTGGTGATTGGACTCAAGTTAACCTAAGAGCAGTTTATTCTGTTCCTCAAGTTGATGGTTTAAATATATCATTAACTGTTAGAAACCTTGAGAAGAATGATCCACCACTTGATTCATCAGGTGAGTACAATAGATTAATACATAACAATCTTGGAATGGTAACAACTCTAGGATTTAGTTGGGATCTATAATTCTTTAAATAGAATTAAAAAGGGTTGCATTTGCAACCCTTTTTTTTGGAAAATAGAAAACTAGTATTAAGGATTTTTAATTTTTTGTTTTTGCGTTTCATCCCTATGTTTTTTTAGATACTTCATAAAAGGAGTACCACCAGTTCCAGTTATAGTAGAACCACCTCTACCAAAAGGGTTTTTAATCTGAGATTGTTTATGAATATAGGTAGCAGCAAATTCTAAATGTTGTGCTCTAAATATTCTTATTTCCTCAAGACATTTGTTGTATTGGTTAGTCAATCGTTTAGACTGATGGATGAAATACTTAGCATTTGATCTTGATTCAACATCCTCAATCATTTTTCTATGTTGTGGAGGCATATAATCTCTCATTTCATTTAAATAATGCCTTAAATGATCTTCAGTATGATAGATGCCAAGAGATCCATCTAAAAATGGAATAATACTGCTTTGCGCACCTGTTTCACCTCTAAAAAACTGTGGTTTATTGTTATATTGATTTTTATATATCAATCCCTTTTTAAGATCTGGGTTATCCTTTGTACCAAATATAAATGGCCTAACTCTATGATAGTAAACATATGGATCACATTTTTCAGGCATCCTGGAAAATATGGAGTTAACTTCTCTTAAAGATGTAATTATCTTTCCAAGGTATTTTGAATATATTGAAATAGGGTCAGATTCATTTAATTTTGATAATTTTGATGCAGCATGAATAGCATCTGTGGCAGCGTTTTCTATGCAAACATGAATTGTTACAAACCAATCTTCATCAACACCTCCTAAAAAATTAGTAATGAGTCCAACATTTTCTAAACTAATTTTTTCTTTAGGATTTATCCTGTACCAATTATCAAGACAATAACTTGCATAACTTAATATGGGCGGTCTTCCTAAAGTTTTGGATAAAATTACCCACGGTTTTGCAAGAACTTCTGGAAGAGTTTTTGATGGAGTGGAGGCACCCCATATATAAGCATGTGATATAAAACTTAAATGAACCATAGCCAGTCTTATTTCACGCATGTCATTATTCTTTATTAATGACAGTACTGAAAGATCATTGGTTTTTAAATTATTTATCGTGCTTTGAACCCTGCCTGTTAATAATAGCTTAGGTAGTTGGTATGCAATGTCTGTAATTCTTTCTAGCGATTTAGATTCAGTTTTATAGTTAATTAATGGATCTATTTTTGGTAAAAACATATATTTTTTATTGATAATTATTAAATATATTGTATTGATTTTTAAGAATTAAAAAATAAATATAAAAAAATATTATTTTTTTTAAATAAAGTGTTGACTTAGAATTTAAGAAGAGTATATTTAATAGACCAACTTGATTCCGACTAACAATCAACTGCAGACGGGAGTTAGAGAGGTCAAGAAGGAAGAGCCCATAGGGTGAAAGCGTTGCTAAGAGTCGACGATAAAAAAGAGCTTAGTAACCCACCAAGAGTTCAAGAGAAAGAACTCAAGGAGCCAGAGAGAATCTCACTCAGGACCCCTAAGGATCTCGAACTTAAAGAAACAGAGCTAGTCTCTGTTTTTTTTCGCCTGGAATTTAGCTTAAGAATTTAATCATTACACCTGCAGCTACTGCAGAACCTATAACACCGGCTATATTTGGTCCCATTGCATGCATTAGTAAATGATTTTGTGAGTTGTATTCAAGTCCAACTTTATTAACAACCCTTGCTGCCATCGGTACTGCTGAAACACCGGCTGCTCCAATTAATGGATTGATCTTAGTTTTACTAAATACATTTATGAGTTTTGCTACTAAAACTCCAGCTGCAGTTCCAATAGCAAATGCCACCATACCCAGAATTAAAATACCCAAGGTTTCAGGTGATAAAAATTTATCTGCTGCTAGTTTTGATCCGACAGATAAACCTAAAAATATTGTGACTATATTAATTAAAGAATTCTGAGCAACATCACTTAGTCTATCTACCACTAAAGATTCTTTCATTAGATTCCCAAGACATAACATACCTAATAGCGGTGCAGCACTAGGCAACAATAAGCCAACAAGTAAAAAAAGCATGATTGGAAACACTATTTTTTCTTTTTGGGATACATTCCTTAGTTGAACCATAGAAATAGTTCTCTCATTTTCTGTTGTTAAAGCTTTCATAATTGGTGGCTGGATTAATGGAACTAAAGCCATATATGAGTATGCAGCCACGGCAATTGGACCTAATAATTCAGGCGCAAGGATTGATGAAACATATATAGCAGTTGGACCATCAGCACCACCAATTATGCCAGTTGCAGCAGCTTGTTTTAAAGTGAATTCTATCAGTCCATAATAATCTAATAGAAGGGCGCCCATAACTGTTGCAAAAATACCAAACTGAGCAGCAGCCCCCAATATTAATGTCTTTGGGTTTGCAAGAAGTGGACCAAAATCTGTCATGGCACCAACACCCATAAAAATTAATAACGGAGCTATACCTGATCCAATAGCAGTCTCATAAAATATATACAAGATACCAGGACTATATCCTAAATTTTGTGCAGTAATATTTAAGAGTTGAAGTTCACTAAATGATGCATTCTTTAAAAATTCAGAAAGATTTAATCCACTGATAGATAGTTCAGAAATAACAGTGCTTATTTCACTGGGATTATTAGCATAAATAAGTTTTTCTATTGGACTCATAGATAAACCAATTTCAGGAATATTTGTTAATAAAGCACCAAATCCAATTGGTAGTAGCAGTAGTGGTTCAAATTTCTTGTTTATTGCCAGGTATATCAAAAGCAATCCAACAAGAATCATTATAGATTGCCCTATTGTTATACTAAATATTCCAAGAGTTGAAAAAAATTCAATTAAGTTCATTAAACTACCTCAAATAAAGGATCGCCTGATTGGACTTTGTCACCATTTTTGATGAAGATTTGTTTAATTTTTCCGCTAGTTGGTGTTTTGATTGTTGTCTCCATCTTCATTGCCTCTAAAACAATAATGGTTTCATCATCACCAACAGTATCCCCAACATTTTTTTCAATTCTAAAAATATTTCCAGCTAGTGGAGCATTTACAACCATACCAGTTTCATCTGATACGGGCTCATTATTATTTGACTGAAGTTCTGAATTTGAATTACCGTTTATTATTTCTGGTTCATCAGTTTGTGAATACTTAACTAGATAATCTTTTTCATCTATTACAACTTTATAATATCCATTTTTTTCTTCACTTAACTGAGTTGGAGATTTTTCGAAATAATCTTCGTTTTCTTTATTTTCTAAGAACTTTAATCCTATTTCAGGAAAGAGGGTATAGATAAGTATATTTTCTTCAGTATCATCAACGGTAATATTATTTTCTTCTAGTGATTTTAAATACTTCTCTTTCGTGAGTTTATACTCATTCTCATCTATAAGATCTGCAGGACGGCATCTTATTGGATCTTCATCACCAAGAACTTTATCCTGTAATTTTTTATCAACATCTGCAGGAGTTTTACCATATTCACCTTTTAGAATGGCTTGAGTTTCCTTTGTTATAACCTTATATCTTTCATTATTTAGCACATTTATTACTGCCTGCGTTCCTACAATTTGTGATGTTGGAGTTACAAGCGGTATGTATCCTAAATCAGAGCGAACATTAGGAATCTCATCTATAACTTCATCAAATTTATCAACTGCATTTTGTTCTTTGAGCTGACTTTCAAGATTTGTAAGCATTCCTCCAGGAACTTGAGAGGTAATTATTCTTGCATCAACACCTTTAAGAGATCCTTCAAAATCAGCATATTTTTTTCTAACTTCTCTAAAGTGCTTTGCAATTGGTGCTAAGTTATCTATCTTAATATCTGTTTCATATTGTGTGTCTTTTAATATACCGACTACTGTTTCAGTTGCTGAATGCCCGTAGGTCATACTCATTGATGAAATTGAAGTATCAACATTATCTAATCCTGCTTCAATACACTTAATTGCAGTTGTTGTAGACATTCCAGTAGTTGCATGGCTATGAAGATGAATAGGAATCTCAATGCTTTCTTTAAGTTTAGAAACAAGCTCATATCCAACATATGGGTCCAGAAGTCCAGCCATGTCTTTTATAGCAAGTGTATGACAACCAAGATCTTGGAGCTTATTAGCTAAATCTAGCCATGTTTGCATATTATGAACTGGGCTTGTTGTGTAGGACATAGTGCCCTGAGCATGACCATCTAAATCAATGGTAGCTTTTATTGCAGTTTCCATATTTCTTGTATCATTTAAGGCATCAAAAATTCTAAAAACATCAACACCATTCTCTTTAGATTTTTCAATAAATTTAAACACAATTTCATCAGAGTAATGTTTGTATCCAAGAAGATTTTGACCTCTTAAAAGCATCTGCTGAGGTGTATTAGGCATTTTTGATTTTATATTTCTAATTCTTTCCCATGGATCTTCACCAAGATATCTTATGCATGAGTCAAAGATCGCTCCTCCCCATGATTCAACTGACCAAAACCCTATTGAGTCCATATGAGATAGAATAGATTCCATATCTTCATATCTAAGTCTTGTGGCCAACAATGATTGATGACCATCTCTCAGCACTACTTCTGTGACACCTATTTTTTTCTTATCCATTAAAGATTCTCTTATTAATTAAATTTATTATTTTTAAATGCTCTTCAGGCACTTCATTAGTTTTTTTACCAGAGGGCATATTGGTATTTGCTTCTTCAGTTTTAATATCATCTTTAAGGAGAAGGGCTGATGTATTTATTAATATTATTAATATTGCCAAGAAAATAAATACGGTAATCATGCCGGTAAGCATAAGATTTATTCCTGAAGAAATTAATTCGCTCATAAAGATTGTTAAGTATTATTAAAAAAACTACTTTTGTATTTAAGGTTAATTTTGTATATTAATGAAAATATTATACAATATATCATATTAATTTAAAATATTGTAAATAATTTACATTTATAAAATAACCTTTTTTAATTATGAAAATTGCAATTAACGGCTTTGGAAGAATAGGTAAAAATATTACCAGGCATCTAATTGAAGCTGGGTATCTTTCAAACCAAGGTGGTGAATTAGAGTTAGTTGCCATCAATGACTTAGGAAAAATAGAATCAAATGCTCATTTACTTAAATATGATTCTATTCATGGATCGATCAACAATGAGATAAAAGCTGAAAATAATGAAATAAAAATAGATCAATCATCTATTAAATATTTCTCAGAAAGAAATCCAGCAGATTTGCCATGGGAAGAGCTTGAAATAGATATAGTTTTTGAATGTACTGGAATATTTACATCTAAAGAAGCTGCTTCAGGCCATATTAAGGCTGGAGCAAAGAAGGTATTAATCTCAGCTCCTGCACAAAATCCAGACAAAACCATTGTATTTGGCGTTAACCATAATGAATTATCAGATGACGATTTAATTATTTCTAATGCTTCATGTACTACAAACTGCTTAGCACCACTTGCTAAAATTATTCATGAAAATTACATAATAAAAAGTGGCCTTGTTAATACAGTTCATGCGAGTACAAATGATCAGAGTTTATTAGACGTAGCCCATGCTGATTTGTATAGAGCAAGAGCAGCATCAGCATCAATCATTCCATCTAAAACAGGAGCTGCAAAAGCAATTGGTTTGGTAATTCCTGAGCTCGATGGAAAACTTAATGGTATGGCAACAAGAGTGCCTACATTAAATGTTTCTATGTTAGATTTCACCTTTGAAACTGAAAAAACATTCGGTCTTGATGAATTAATTGAGATAATTAGAAATGCAGCTAATGGTGAATACAAAGGAATCTTATCGGTTTGCGATTTACCTCTTGTAAGTACTGATTTCAATCATAACTCTTCATCATCTATTTTTGATAGCAATCATCTCTATCAAATAGGAAATCAAACTAAAATTCTTGCTTGGTATGATAATGAATGGGGTTTCTCAAAGAGAATGATAGAATTATCGCTATATATTAAAGAAATTGCTGCTATTTCTCTTAAAGAAACAGCATAAAGTTTCTCTAAAGGTATATACTTCCTGCTTCAGAGAGCTGTTATGAAATTTACAAGAACAAAAATTATTTGCACAATCGGTCCTGCAACTGAAAGTCTAACTGCGCTTAGAAAACTTCATAATAATGGCATGAATGTAGCGAGAATAAACATGTCTCATGCAACTCATAAATCAGCCCAATTAATAATTGATCGCATTAATAAAATAAATAAAGAATCAAAATTAAACTCAGGAAAAATTGGTATTCTGCTTGATACTCAAGGCCCAGAGATTAGAACAGGTGATACAGAGCTTCCATTAGAGTTAAATGTTGGTGAGGAAGTAACTTTAACAGTTCGTGATGAAGTTGATGTTGAGACCTCTTCAATAAAAATTAATTATAAAGATTTAATTCATAGTGTGAGCGAGGGTTCTAGAATCTCAGTTGATAATGGGCTGATTAACTTTATGGTTCTATCCAAAGATGAAGAGACGCTTCGCTGCAAGGTTCTAGATGGAGGAAAGCTTGGATCAAAAAGGCATGTGAATTTACCAGGTGTTAGAGTCAACCTCCCATCATTAACATCTAAAGATCTTGATGATATTGCCTTTGGAATAAAAAACAAAGTTGATTTTATTGCCTTATCTTTTGTAAGAAATACAGAAGATTTAGAAAAGCTTCAAGAAATACTTGATAAGAAAAAATCAAAAGCAAAAATTATAGCCAAGATTGAGAATCAAGAGGGCTTAGATAATATTCATGATATCAGCAGAGCATCATGGGGTGTTATGGTAGCCAGAGGAGATTTAGGTATTGAAACCAGTCTAGTTGATTTGCCTAATATACAAAGAAGAATAATG
Organism: uncultured SAR86 cluster bacterium; assembly: GCA_902635645.1. GTDB lineage: Bacteria > Pseudomonadota > Gammaproteobacteria > Magnimaribacterales > D2472 > SCGC-AAA076-P13. Next base: position 18,918 of record CACPON010000006.1, on the reverse strand, counting down.
TATGCTTGTGCTAAGTGGGGAAGAAGATCAATTGTTGCTACTCATTTGCTTGAATCAATGATTGAAAACCCAACTCCAACCAGGGCTGAAGTTACCGATATTGCCAACGCGATATATGAGGGCGCAGATGCAATAATGCTTTCTGGTGAAACGAGTATAGGAAAATATCCATTTGAATGTGTGACCTTTCTTAAATCAATTGCTGAAAAAACCGAAAAATTTAGAACTTTAGGTTATGAAAATAACTTTATGCCCAACTCAGATTGGCAGCATATTGGAGTAGCAGCAAAAAATTTAGCTGAATCAATAGCCGCCGATGGAATTATTGCAATTACAAGAACAGGTAAGACAGCTAACTATATTTCTAATTCAAAACCGCATGGAATACCTATTTTTACATTCACAGGAAATAAGAAGACATTAAATCAACTTTCTTTAGTCGGCTCTACCATTCCATTCTATCTATATAATTTATCTAATCATGATAAAACTTTAATAAATGTTTCAAAGATTCTCAGAAAATACTACGGCAATAGTAAAGAAAATTTAAAATTTATAATGGTCTCAAGTATTTTCTCAGAAGAGCACTCGGAAGCTATACAAATAATTAATCTCTAAAATGTTTGATACTTTTATTGAAAGCACAATCTTAATGTTTGTGGCTATTGATCCAATTTCATTAGTACCAATTTTTGCAGGTCTTACTTCTGGGTTGAGCCAACATCAAGTTAAAACTATTTATATTAGAGCATCAATTGTTTCTCTAATAGTTCTCTCTATTTTTTGGTTGTTTGGAAATGCAATCCTTGATTCTATGAATATAAGTATGGATTCTTTTAGGATTATTGGAGGATTATTTTTAATTGTTATTGCATTTCAAATGGTTTTTGATCAAAGACAATCAAGAAGACAATCTACTGTAGATACAGCTATTGATGATGAAACTATACAATCGATAGCAATATTTCCATTGTCCATACCATTAATAGCAGGACCTGGAGCAATGGCAACCAGTCTTTTAATTTCAAAAGAAACATATATAGGTGTTCTTGATGGATTTATTTCTTATCTACCCATATTGATAGCTGTTTTATTTGCATCAATGGCTATGTGGCTTTCTGCAAAACTTTCATCTAAGTTAGGTCCAACAGTCATTACTGTTGTTCAAAAGATATTTGGTCTTTTATTGGGAGCGCTAGCAATTGAATTTGTTATAGATGGCATCATAAACTCATTTAATTTAAATCAATAACATAATTATGGAAAATATATCTCAAACTATTTTTAATGAATTGGAAAAAGATCTTCATGAAAATGCACAATCTACTTTAATTGTCAGTGGTGGTTCCAGTCCAGTCCAAATATTTAAAGACCTATCAGCGATGCAAACCAAATGGTCAGATATTACTATATCGCTAGTCGATGATAGAGTTGTAGATATAAAACATGATGATTCGAATGAAAAGTTAGTAAATGATTTATTAATTAAAGATGCGGCAAAGGATGCTAATTTCATATCAATATGCACACAATCTAAGGATTTACTTAATCTAAAAAGACCTTTTGGTGTCATGCTTTTGGGTATGGGGGAGGATGGGCATTTCGCATCTTTATTTCCAAGACTAATTGAAACCAATCCAGAATACTTTGACTTAGAATCAGACGCAGAAATTTTTTTTTCAGAACCTATGGGCAATCCATGTCACAAAAGAGTAAGTATGAATCTTTCAATGATTCTCGAATCAAAAAATATTTACTTACTCGTATCTAGTGAAAGAAAATTACAAGTTTTGAATCAAGCTAAATCTGATCAGTCTTTACCACTATATTATCTTCTAAATCAAGATAAGGCTGATATAGAAATTATCAAAGATTTCTAGTTTACATATAAAAAGCCTTTTTTCATTCCGTAAATTTAATACGTTTTAGCACGTTAAAACATATTTTTTTTATACTCATACTTCTAATTTTGTTAATTATTTACATTCTTATATATTTTTTATAAAAAACTTGCATTAATTTACATATCGTATATTGTTATTTTCAATACATTTAAATCAATTAAATGTATACAACATTAAATATATATGGGGGAAACATATGTACACTAATAAAATAGGCTCAAGGAGAGATGTAGTCCTATCTGGATTAGCTCTTTCTTTAGCTTCTGTCCCTGCAATAGCTCAATCAACGGATGATGAGTCTGTCGAAGAAGTTGTTGTTCTGGGTTCTTATGCGCAAAGTTTAAAATCTGCGCTTGATAGAAAAAGAAATGCTGATGGTGTCGTTGACGCTATTACAGCAGAAGATATTGGTAAATATCCTGATACTAACTTAGCTGAATCTTTAGCTAGAATATCTGGTGTATCTATCGATAGATTCAATGGAGAGGGTTCTCGAGTCACTGTTCGTGGTTTAGGACCAGAATATAACCTTGTTACTTTAAATGGAAGAAGTATGCCAACAGTTGGCGGTAGATCTTTTGATTTTGCTGATATTTCTCCTTTTGGAATTGCTGCTGTTGAAGTTTATAAAACAGGTAATGCTGCAATCCCAACAGGTGGTATTGGTTCTACTGTTAATATGGTAACTACAAGACCGCTTGATGCTCCTGGTTTTGTTGGTGTTCTTGATGCTTCACTTGTAGATGCTTATAGCGTCATGGGTGATGATACTACACCTCAAATTATGGGTATTTATAGTAATACTTTTGCTGATGATACTATCGGTGTATCTATATCTGCTTCTTCTCAAGAAAGACATAATAGAGAAGAGAAAGCTAGGGTTAACACTTGGTTGCCAAACTTCAATACTGGTGGAATTGATCCAGCAGTTTGGACAAATAATAGCACTAAGTCTACAACTTGGTATCCACAGGATGCTGACTATCAATGGTTAGATAACCAAACAGAGAGAACTAATGCTCAGGTTACTATCCAATGGCAAGCTAGCGATGACGTAAGAGCAACAGTAGACTACACACACTCAAAGAGAGACTTTTTTGCAGATAGAAGATCTATCGGCATATGGTTTGTTGGTGGTGGAAATGTTGTAAATGCTGTCACTAATGAAAATGGTACTTTTACAACTGTAACAGAATCTGGTGGTGACTATGCTAGTAACATGTCTAGAGGTGGTCTAATTAACACTAATGATTCTTTAGGATTTAACTTAGAGTGGAATGCTTCTGATAACCTAACTGTAACTTTTGATGCACACGACTCAACAGCTGAAGGAAAAGGTGCTCCAGAAGTAGGAAGTGATACATTCTTAATTACTGGTAACACTTGTTTTGGTGGTACAGCATGTATTGGAACAAAAACTGCTACATATCCTAGTTCAGGAGTTCATATTTTCAACTTTAACGTAGCTGGTAAAGAAGAATTTGAAGCTAGCGACATTGGAACATTGTTTGGTGCTTCATCAGACTATTATAGTGAAAATGATATGAGTCAGATGCATTTGTCAGCTTTATGGGAAAATGCAGATGAAGACAGCGCTCTTAAATCAATCAAGTTTGGTTATGCAACAGCAGAGCAAGACTGGTTAAATCAAAATAGGTATTCTGGTCAGCTTCCAGCTGGTTGGTGGTTATCTTCTGCTGATTATGCTCCCGATGATATGTGGAGCAGAGCAAATGTTGGAAGTATCCTAAGTGATGCTGCAAACAGCGGACAAGGACCAACATATTATTTTGGAACAACTTGGAACCAATTAATTGGTTTTTATGAAGGTTTTAATAATAATGGTCCTGATGATTGGATATCTTGTTGTAATGTTGTTTCATGGGGAGCAGATTACAAAAATGCAGATGGAACAGGTAATATTAATCCAGGTCCAATAGACTCTGACGCCAGAGTAAAAGAGGAAACAAATTCATATTATGTCCAGTTTAATTTTGAAACTGAATTTAATGGAATGCCTGTTGATATTGTTACTGGACTTAGATACGAATCTACTGATGTAACATCTTCTGGTTTAGAAACTCCAGTAACAAATATTGCTTGGGTTGGTGGAAATGAATTTAGTTACGTAGAAGGTGAAAAAGGTTTCACTGAGGGAGCTGGTTCAAATAAATTCTTCTTACCAAGCTTTGATTCTAAAATTGGCATATCTGATAATGAAGTCGTTAGATTTTCATACAGCAGAAGCATCTCAAGACCTGGTATAGGAAACCTAAGATCTACTACAGATTTTGTTGGTAATCCTCAGGTTAACCAAAGAAATGCTGTTGTTGGTAACCCAGGTTTAATGCCATATGTAGCTGATAATTTAGATTTAACATATGAAAATTATTATGCTGATGGAAGTTACTTTGCCATTGGATATTGGAGAAAAATTGTTGACAATTTCCTTCAAACAAGAATTACACAAGAAAGTGTAAATGGTATTCGTGATATATACGTTGGGCAAGCTGCTGAAGCTTGTAGAGCTGCAGGTGAAAATACTGATTTAAAAGTATACAACTGTCTTTCAGGCGGAGTTAGTGGTACAGACCTTCTTCCTGATGGAGATGATCCTTTAGCTATCTTTAATATATCAAGAACTGTTAATGAAGAATCTGGATTACTTTACGGTTTTGAATTTGCTGGACAACATCTCTTTGGAGATGGTTTTGGTGTTACAGCAAACTACACAACTGTTAACGGTGATTTAGAAGCTGACAGAGAAGCTTTAGATTATCAGTTTGCATTAACTGGTATGAATGACTCTGCAAACCTTTCAGGTTTTTATGAAACTGATAAATATTCAGTCAGACTTTCATGGAACTGGAGAGACGAATTCTTAGGTGGATTCGATCAGCATTCTTCACCTGTTTATACTGAAGAGTATGAGCAGTGGGATCTTAATGCTTCATATAATGTTAATGACAACTTTGAAGTATATGCCCAAGGCCTTAACCTAACTGGTGAAACAATTAGAACTTATATTAGATATAAAGAACAATTATCATCACTAGGACAGTATGGAACTACATACATAGTAGGTGCTAGGTATAAATTTTAATTAGAGTCTCCCCACTTTAATTAAATTTTTAAGGCTGCTTTTATTAATTAAAAGCAGCCTTTTTTTGTATAATAGGTTATGAAATTAGAAGCATTAAATAATAAACAGCATGCAAAATTAAGAGTAAATTCTGTTTATAAAATTGATAGTGGTTTTGATTATAATTTTTGTCCAGTATATCCGCTCGAGTACACTTCCTTGCAATCAGACTATCCAATTTTTTTTACTAAAGATAAAGATAATGATACTTGGCAAACGATAGCTCTTCTTGGTTTTAAAGAAAATGAAAATTTGTTTTTAGGCAAAGGAGTTTGGATCTCAAGATATGTTCCTTTAAGCATTCAAAGACTACCTTTTTACATTGGATCTCAAAAAGAAGTTGTGAATGGTATACCGAGTGAAAATAAAATCTTGCATATTGACTTAGATCATCCTGGAATAAATGAATCTGAAGGAAATGAAATATTCCTTGAGCATGGAGGAAATTCTGAATATTTAAATTACATCAATAATATTCTTTCAACAATTCATAAAGAAGCAAATGCTGTAGATATTTTTTGCAAAGAAATCTCAAATCTTGATTTACTAAAGCTTGCTGACATAAAAATAGATTTTAATGAAAATGAATCTCATGAGCTAAAAGGTCTATATGTTATTGATGAAGAAAAACTTAAAAATCTAGATAAAGAAAACTTATACAAACTGCATATTCATCAATACTTACAACATATTTATATGATTGGAGCCTCAATTGGAAATGTTAATAAATTAATATCTCTTAAAAGAAGTAAATAACCTAATGGAATATAAAAATTTAAATGAAATAAATGCTAGTAATTTTTCTCTCGACATTCTTCAATCAGAAAATCCAGTTGTTATAAGAGGGATAGTATCTGATTGGCCAATCGTAAAGAAATCTAATGATACAATCGAAAAGATTTGTGAATATCTTTTATATTTTTATGAAAGTGACAGAATTATTGCCTTTGCCAGCAAACCAGAAAAGGGTAACAAGTTTACATACGGCAATAATCAAAATCAAATGAGTTTTGAACAACTAGAAAGCACGCTAGATTTAGTTTTAGAAACAATATCAGAATCTCAAAAAATAAATAACCCTGGAACTATATACATGGGTTCAACGACTTTGGACTATGTATTGCCTGGATTTGATCAAGATAATAATTTTTTTATAGGAGACGTAAATCCGCTTAAAAGCATTTGGGTTGGTAATAAAACTATTGTTCCTCCACATTTTGATGTGCCAGATAATATTGCTTTTGTATGTTCAGGAAAAAGAAAATTTACACTTTTTCCTCCATCACAACTCAAAAATATGTATATAGGACCTTTAGAACTCACTCCAGCAGGACAGCCTATTAGTCTTGTAGATATTGAAAACCCTGACTATGAAAAATATCCAAAATTTAAAGAAGCCGAGTCTCATGGAATGCAAGCTATTCTTGAGCCTGGAGATGGTATTTTTATTCCAAGTTTATGGTGGCATCAGGTAGAAAGTTTTGGTGATTTAAATATTCTTATTAATTATTGGTGGAGAGATATACCAAGTTATATGGGCAACCCAATGGATGCACTAATGCATTCTATTATTTCATTGAGAGACTTGCCTGAACATCAAAAACAAAATTGGATAAATATGTTTAATCACTATGTCTTTAATTTTGATAATAAAAATTTTGATCATATACCTGCGGAATTAAATGGTTCACATAAGGAAATAAATGATGATTTAGCAAAAGAGTTAAGAACACTTTTACTTAAAAACTTAAATAGATAATTAAATTAAACTCTAGTTTTTTCGATATTTTTAATAACTTCATCCTTTCTGCTATCAAAAACTTTACCAAACCTTGCTTGAACAGTAGCAGATAGAATATCAATAATAGCCAAATGAGCCAATCTTGATGTCATAGGTATGTGAAGGTTATTTTCTAGATGAGTATGAATATGAAGTACTACATTGGAAAGTCTAGCAAGAGGGGAGTCTTCAGAAGTTAGTGCTATAGTTTTTACACCATTTTTCTTAGCTATTTTGGCAGTCTCAACAATTTCAGTAGTTCTTCCTGTGAAAGAAATAAGTACTAATACGTCTCCTTCTTTCATCATTGAGACTATCATTCTTTGATTAATATAGTCAGTATGAGCAACTACAGGCACACCGAATCTGAAAAATTTATGCTGAGCATCTAATGCAACAGGCCCAGATCCACCCAATCCAAAGAAGGTAATACTTTTTGCATTTGCTAATAAATCAGTAGCTTTATCTATTGATTCAGCGTTTAAGTTTTGACCAACATTAACTATCGTAGATTGAATATCAGACATTACTCTTTTTACTACTTCTGGAGTATCCTTATCCACATTAAATCTATCAAGAAGTTCATTTGTATTAGTAATTTCTTGGGCTATTTGTATTTTGAAAGCAGGGTAACCATCAAAACCCAATTTCTTACAAAACCTGTTAACAGTAGGTAAACTTACGCCAGCCTCTTCAGCAAGCGATGTAATTGATTGATTAATTACTTTAGTTGGATTATTCAAAACAGATAATGCTATCCATTTTTCAGATTTACTTAACTTAACTTCTCCATTTATTAATGTGTCTAGAATCATTCTGACAATTATATAGATTTGTAATTTATTTACAATATTTAAGATAAATGCACGATATTGTATATTTTTAACATAATCTATCGTAAAATTATGCTTACATTTTAAAGTATATATATGAATCCAGAAGACAAAGATCCAATAGAAACGAGTGAATGGTTAGAAGCAATTAATAGCGTAATTGAAGAGGAGGGGGTTGAGAGAGCATCCTTCCTCATGACAAAGCTAGCAAAAAGATTGAATGAAGAAGGCGCAATACCAACATATAACTTAACAACACCATTTAGAAACTCTATTCCTGTAAAAGATGAGGCTCAAATGCCTGGTGATTTGTTTATGGAAAGAAGAATTAGGTCTCTTATAAGGTGGAACGCATTGGCTCTAGTCTTAAGAGCAAATAAAAATGATGATGATTTAGGCGGTCATATTTCAACATTTTCGTCTGCTGCTACTTTATATGATGTAGGTTTTAATTACTTTTTTAGAGGATCTGAAGGTCAGCTTGAAGATTTAATATATTACCAAGGACATTCTTCTCCCGGTATATATGCAAGATCCTTTCTTGAGGGTTATTTGCATGAAGAGGATCTAGATAATTTTAGAAGAGAAGTAAAAAAACCAGGACTTTCTTCATATCCTCATCCATGGTTGATGCCAGAATATTGGCAATTCCCGACAGTATCAATGGGTTTAGGCCCAATTATGGGTATTTATCAAGCTCATATCATGAGATATATGTCAGCAAGAGGTCTTGTACCAAGAAATGATAGAAAAGTATGGGTCTTTTGTGGTGATGGTGAAATGGATGAGCCGGAGTCAAAAGGTGCAATTGCGCTTGCAGGAAGGGAAAGTCTTGAGAATTTAATATTTGTTATTAATTGTAATCTGCAGAGGCTTGATGGACCTGTAAGAGGAAATGGAAAAATTATTCAAGAATTAGAAGGATCATTTAGGGGTGCCGGATGGAATGTAATTAAAGTTGTTTGGGGAAGAAAATGGGACCCAATAATGGCTAAAGATAAAGAAGGTAAGCTTCAAGATATTATGGATGCAGTACTTGATGGAGAAATGCAAAACTTTAAGGCAAAAGGTGGGGCATACACTAGAGAAAATTTCTTTGCTAAAGACCCTGATGTCTTAAAAATTGTTGAAGATTTAACTGATGAAGATATATACAGGCTAAATAGAGGTGGTCATGATCCTTATAAAGTTTATGCTGCATATCATAAAGCTGTAAATTCATCAGGAGCTCCAACAGTAATTTTAGCTCTTACAACAAAAGGTTATGGAGTTGGTTCAAGAGAGGCAGACAATACAACTCATCAAGTTAAAAAATTATCATTGGATAATATCAAAGCATTCAGAGATAAATTTAATATACCTGTTACAGATGAGGATATTGAACAAATACCATATGTAAGACCGCCTGAAGACTCACCTGAAATGCAGTATCTTAAGAAAACTAGAGCTAAGCTTGGCGGACCTATTCCTAGAAGAAGGAAAGACTCTAAAGTTTTAAAAATGCCAGATGACAAGTCATTTTCAAAACTTTATCAGGGTTCAGAAGGAAGAACTATTTCAACTACAATGGCGACTGTCAGAGTTATAACAGATTTATTAAAAGATAAAGAATTAGGTAAAAGAATCGTCCCAATTGTTCCTGATGAAGCTAGAACTTTTGGTATGGAGGCATTATTCAGACAAGTAGGTATTTATTCGTCTGCTGGTCAAAATTATGAGCCTGAAGATGCAGATAAGGTCATGTGGTATAAGGAATCTAAAGAAGGCGTGATGCTTGAGGAGGGTATTACTGAAGCTGGAGCCTTTTCTGCATGGACTGCTTTGGCAACAGCATACACAAATTATGACTTTCCAATGATTCCATTTTATTTATTTTATTCAATGTTTGGATTTCAAAGAATTCATGATTTGGCATGGGCAGCTGGAGATTCTCAGGCAAAAGGTTTCTTAATTGGCGCAACATCTGGTAGAACAACACTTAATGGTGAAGGACTTCAACACCAGGATGGACATAGTCATATCCTTTCATCAACTATTCCTAATTGTTTATCTTATGATCCTACTTTTTCATACGAAATCGCAGTGATTATTAAAGATGGTATTCAAAAAATGTATGTTGAACAAAAAAATTATTTTTATTACATCACAACAATGAATGAAAACTATGAGCATCCGCCAATGCCAAAGGGAGCTGAAGAAGGAATAATTAAAGGTATGTATAAATTATTGCCTTCAAAAAAACCAGTTATAAGACTTCTTGGTTCAGGTTCTATCCTTAATGAGTCTATTAAAGCTAAAGAGTTGCTAAGTACTTACGGCATTGAATCTGAAGTGTGGAGTGTTACAAGTTTTAACTTACTTCGTAAAAATGGAATGGAGATTGAAAGAGTCAATCAGTTAAATCCAACCAAAAAAGAACAAAAAACATATGTTGAAGAGTGTTTTGAAGATAATCCAATACCTGTTGTTGCATCAACTGACTATATGAGATCATATGCAGAACAAATTCGACCATATGTTAAGTCTGATTTCACAGTTTTAGGTACAGATGGTTTTGGTAGAAGTGATTCACGAGAAAGCTTAAGAGAGTTTTTTGAGATTGATGCGAATAGCATAGTTCGAGCAGCTGCATATACCCTTCACAAAAATAAAATAATGGATAAAACACAACTTAAGAAGATTTATGATGATATTGAGGTTGACCCATTAAAGCCAAATCCTTGGGAAGTTTAATGTCCACTATTAGCCAAATTAATATTCCTGACCTTGGTGATGTTGATGAGGTAGAGGTAATTGAAGTTTGCGTAGAGGTGGGTCAAAAAGTTGAGTCTGAAGATTCAATTATGATTCTTGAAACTGACAAAGCAGCTATGGAAATACCTGCTTCGGTTAACGGAGAGGTTAAAAATATCCTCATTAATGTTGGTGATATGGTTAAACAAGGAATGCCTTTCGTAGAGATAGAGGTTTTTGAAACATCAACAGAGGAAATAGATACTTCTGAAGATGAGGATGAAGATAATCTAACTGAATCAAATGAAGAAATAACAAATGATACTTCTGGTGATGAGCTAACTTTAGCTAAACCTTTGATTCCTGACCTTGGTGATGTTGATGAGGTAGAGGTAATTGAAGTTTGCGTAGAGGTGGGTCAAAAAGTTGAGTCTGAAGATTCAATTATGATTCTTGAAACTGACAAAGCAGCTATGGAAATACCTGCTTCGGTTAACGGAGAGGTTAAAAATATCCTCATTAATGTTGGTGATATGGTTAAACAAGGAATGCCTTTCGTAGAAATTGAAACTATAAAAAAAGCTTCTAAAAAAACTAACAAAATTGAAAATATTGTTACTAAAACTGATGTGACTAAATCAGATAAAGTCGAAGAAACACCTCAAAAAGTAAACCAAAATATCCAACCAATAAACTATAAAAATTCATCAGTTCATTCAGGACCAGCAACTAGAAAACTTGCTAGAGAGTTCGGAATAAACTTATTAGAGGTTAAAGGCTCTGGTCCAAAAGGCAGAATCTTAAAAGAAGATCTTCACGCATTTGTTTCACAAAGATTAAATAGTGGTTCAACTCAGGTCGGTTTTCAACATTCTCAACCAGATATAGATTTTTCAAAATGGGGAAGCGTTAGTTTTGAAAAACTTTCAAAATTTCAAAAGACAGCATCGAAAAATCTGCATACCTCATGGGTAAATATTCCTCACGTTACTCAACACGACGATGCTGACATAACAGATTTATTAGCATTGCGCGCAGATCTTAATAAGCAACATAAAACAAAAGTTTCTCCATTAGCATACATTATCAAAGCTACAGTAGAAACCTTAAAACTGTATCCTTTGATGAACACATCCTTAAATAAAAATTTAGATACAGTGGTTTTAAAGGATTATTTTAATATTGGTGTTGCTGTAGATACTCCTGAAGGATTAATCGTTCCAAATATCAAAGATGCTGATAAAAAGACTATATTGGAGATTTCTGACAACGTAATGAGCTTAGCTAACCTGGCTAAAGAAAGAAAGCTTAAAGTAGATCAGCTCAAAGGCGCAACATTTACAATATCCTCATTAAGTGGCATTGGTGGAAAATACTTCACACCGATTATTAATCCACCTGAAGTTGCAATATTGGGTTTATCAAAACCCTTTGATAACCTTTATTTAGATAATAAGAAAGTCGTTAATAAAAAGCTTTTACCAGTTTCACTATCCTATGATCACAGGGTGATCAATGGAGCATATGCAGCAAGATTTGTTTCAGAGCTATCTAAACAGTTAAATCAAATTCAATCTTTAGAGGAATCTTTCAATGGATCTTAATACATTTAATTTATATCTTTTTGGTGGAACTGGAGATTTATCCAATAGAAAATTGATACCTGCTATGTTCAGACAAGAAACGCTTGGAAATATAAATAATGATAGTGAAATTATAGGTCTTGGATCAAGAGATATATCAGTTGATGACTATACTTCTATGGTTCAAGAATCATTAATAAAGCACTTTCCAGGATTTAATGAAAATGATGATGCTTGGAAAAGGTTTTCTAAAAGATTGAGTTATATAAAAATTGATATAAATTCAAAAGAAGATTGGAAAAATATTAACAATATTCCAACTAATAAAGCTGTTGTATATTATTTGGCTACTCCCCCAAATTTATATAAGCAAATAGCAACCTGTTTAAAAGAAAATAACTTAATTCAAGATAATTGCCGTGTTGTAGTTGAAAAACCTATTGGAACAGACCTCGAATCAGCAGAGGATATAAATAATTCACTGTCAGCTGGTTTTAATGAAACCCAAATCTATAGAATAGATCATTACCTAGGTAAAGAAGCGGTGCAAAATCTTTTAGCGCTAAGATTTGCAAATACTATTTTTGAAAAAAGTTGGTCAAATTCAGCTATAGACCATATTCAAATTACTGTCGCAGAAGATTTGGGTGTTGAAGATCGCGGTGGCTATTATGATGAAACTGGTGCCTTAAGGGATATGGTACAAAACCATTTACTACAGATTTTATGCTTAATTGCGATGGAACCACCTGTATCGATTCAAAGTGAATCAGTAAGGGATGAGAAGCTAAAAGTTCTTAAGTCTTTAGCACCTTTTACAGAAGAGACAATTGCTTTAAATTCAGTTAGAGCACAGTATCTTGATGGTATCTCAAAAGGTGAGCCAGCATGTGCCTATTTAGATGAGAATGGTGTTGATCCAAAAAATAATACTGAAACCTTTGTTGCTCTCAAACTAGAAATTAATAATTGGAGATGGTCAGGCGTTCCTTTTTATTTAAGAACAGGAAAAAGGATGAACTCAAAATCATCTGAGATAGTTGTGAGGTATAAATCTGTACCTCATAATATTTTTTCAAAAGAAGCTGCATTAAAACCAGACCAGCTTGTTTTAAGAATTCACCCTGATGAAGGAATTGATTTAAAGCTTAATACCAAACAACCTGGAGTATCTGGATATGATTTAGAAGAACTTCCATTGGATTTAAATCTACATGACTATCATGAATTAGGTCATCAGGATTGTTATGAAAGATTGCTTTTAGATGTTATCAGAGGTAATCCATCATTGTTTGTAAGACGTGATGAAATTGAAGCATCATGGAAGTGGATAGATAACATTATTAATCTATGGAAATCGCAAGATGTCCCTATGGAAGAGTACATATCGGGAGGTTGGGGTCCATCAAATGCAGATTTACTTCTAAAAAGAGATTTTAGATCTTGGAAAAACGGATCATCAAAAAAATCAAAATGAATAAACAATTAATAAATATTAAAGATCGAATCGAAGAAAGAAGTAAAGATTTAAGGTCTAGTTATTTAGAAAAAATAAAATTCTCTTCAGAGCAATCAAAATCTGCAAGAGATAATATGGGATGTAGTAATATCGCTCATGCCTTTGCTTCATGCGATAAAGCACAACAAGATCAAGGAGCTAATGGTGGTACAGTCATCGGCATAGTTTCTGCATATAATGATATGCTTTCAGCTCATGCTCCCTTAAAGGACTATCCAGATGTGATTAAAAATTCATCTGAAAAAAGAAATGCTATTGCAAGAGTTGCTGGTGGTGTTCCTGCAATGTGCGATGGAATTACTCAGGGTGAGCCTGGGATGGAGCTTTCATTATTTAGCAGAGATGTTATTGCCTTGTCTACTGCTGTAGCTTTTTCACATAATGTTTTTGATGCTGGTATATGTCTAGGTGTGTGTGACAAAATTGTACCTGGATTAGTTATAGGTGCTCTATCATTTGGACACTTTCCAATAGCCATGCTTCCTGCTGGACCTATGCCTACTGGAATTTCAAATGAAGAAAAATCAGCTAACAGAAAAAAGTATGCAAGTGGAGAAATAGATAGGTCTGCATTGATATCATCTGAACAATCTGCATATCATAGTTCAGGCACTTGTACCTTCTATGGAACTGCTAATACCAATCAGTTAATAATGGAAGTAATGGGTCTTCAACTACCAAGTGCATCATTTTTTCAACCTAACACTAAAGAGAGAGAATTATTAATAGATAAAACTGTTGAATGCATTTTAGACCTAAAAGAAAAAGATATAAAAATGGGTGAAATGCTTGATTCAAAGAGTTGGGTCAATGCTATTGTTGGTTTAATTGCTAGCGGCGGGTCAACAAATTTAGCAATTCACATAATAGCTATGGCTGAGGCTGGTGGTTTCAAAATAACTATAGAAGATATTGATGAGATAGCATCTATCACACCAATAATTGCAAATGTATATCCCAATGGAACAGCTGATGTAAATGAATTCCATAACTCAGGAGGTGTTGCAGCATTCATTGGTTCTCTTCTTGATGGTGGTTATTTATTTGATGATGTTCAAACTCTTCTTGGTTATGGGTTGGGTGTATATAGAAATAAATTAGAGATTCAAGATGAAAGTCTAATATGGAAAGATAAATCAATAATTCTAGATCAAAGTATTATTAGAGATATTAATAATCCTTTCAGACAAACTGGTGGACTGAAATTAATAAATGGAAACATTGGCAAGGGAGTCATTAAAACCTCTGCATTAAAAAATCCTGATAAGGTTATTAAAGCTCCTGCAGTTGTATTTGATGATCAGGAAGACGTTTTAAAATCATTTAATGAAGGTGAATTAAATAAAGATTTAATAATTGTAGTAAGAGGCCAGGGTCCATCAGCAAATGGTATGCCAGAGCTTCACAAGCTGACCTCACCATTAAATGTTCTTCAATCAAAGGGCTTTGATATAGCTATTATTACTGATGGAAGAATGTCAGGTGCCTCTGGAAGTGTCCCGGCTGTGATTCATATTACTCCAGAAGCAAAAAACTTGGGTGCTATTGGTCTTATACATAATGACGATTTAATTGAATTAGATATTAAAAAAGGAACCTTTAAGCTATTAGTTGAGAATAATATTCTTGAGAAAAGAACTCATACAGAAATTAATCATAGCCATCAAGGGATTGGCAGAGAGCTCTTTAAATCATTTAGGGAGAAAGTTGGTTCTGTAGAAACTGGAGCATCTATTTTCTCATGAGTATATTCAATGTTATTGATGAAACTAAGTTAATTCCTTTAACAACTATAACTTCAAGAGAGGATGTGGAACCCTTGTGTGAGGTTTTGGTTGAAGCTTCAATTCCGCTTATAGAAATTACATTAAGAGACAAGAGAACTCTAGATATAATTGATGAATTTAATAAATTTCCTGAAGTTTATTTAGGAGTAGGCACCATAAGATCTAAATCACATATTGATCTTGCAGTTAATGCAAGCGCTTCATTCTTAATTACTCCTGGCTATTCTGAAAATCTTTTAAATTACGCAAAACAAAAGAATATCCCTTTAATACCTGGTGTTCAGACATCATCAGAAATTATGAAAGCTAATGAAGCCGGTCTGAGTACTCTTAAATTTTTTCCAGCTGAGCTCTCAGGAGGTGTGGATAGACTTAAAGCCTATAAATCAGTATTTTCTGATATAAAATTTATTCCAACAGGTGGAATTACAAATGGAAATGCATTAAGTTATTTGGCTTTAGATAATGTAATCGCTGTTGGAGCATCAGCTTTAATATCACCTGATTTGATTAATTCAAAATCATGGTCTGAGATTAAAAATAATTTAAAAGAATCAAAAGAATTAATTACTAAAAGTTAACCTAAGGAGAGGGTAATGTTTAACACATTAGATTGGATTATTGTAGGTCTTTATTGTATTGGTATTATCTCTCTCGCAACATATGTTTCAAGAACATCCATAGGCAAAGAAAGGACTGCAGAGGATTATTTTTTAGCAGGTCGCTCTCTTCCATGGTGGGCTATTGGTGCATCTTTAATAGCAGCAAATATTTCAGCTGAACAAATCATTGGTATGTCCGGACAAGGCTTTGTAGTTGGAATGGCAATTGCAGTTTGGGAACTAACTGCAGCCGTTGCTTTAATAATAGTAGCTAAATTCTTTATTCCTTTATTCTTAGAAAAAAAGATTTATACCATGCCTCAGTTTTTAGAGGAAAGATTTGATAGAAGAGTAAGTCTAACCTTATCTTTATTTTGGCTAACTTTATATATTTTTATTAATTTAACAACAGTCTTATGGCTTGGTTCATTAGCTATAAATACTCTGACAGGCTTATCTTTAATAAATGGTCTAATCTTATTAGCACTATTATCGCTTGCATACTCTTTGTCTGGAGGTCTTAAGGCTGTTGCAATGACTGACATTGTCCAAGTTGTTCTTTTGATATTTGGAGGTCTCGCAGTTTCTTATATTGCATTGAATACAATCTCTAATGATGCAGGTGTTCTCAGTGGTTTGACTATTGTTTATCAAGAGCTCCCAGAAAAATTTGATATGATTCTTTCACCAGATAATCCTTCATATGAAAATCTTCCTGGCATATGGATATTACTTGGTGCCGGGGTTTGGATTGGCCACATTTCTTATTGGGGATTTAGTCAGTACATAACCCAAAGAGCACTTGCAGCAAAATCAGTTAATGAAGCACAGAAAGGCGTTATGTTTGCCGCTTACCTAAAACTATTAATGCCTTTTGTTATAGTTCTTCCTGGTATTTGTGCAGCAGTCCTTTTCCCAGTTATTGAGAAATCTGATCAAGCATATCCAACCATGATGTCTTTACTACCTAATGGATTATTGGGTTTAACTTTTGCAGCCCTTATTGCTGCAATTGTGTCATCACTTGCCTCAATGACAAATAGCATAAGCACTATTTTTACCATGGATATATATAGAAAATTTTCAAGAAATAATATTTCAGAATCTAAGTTAATTAGTATTGGCAGAAATACAGTTATCTTTTCATTATTAATAGCTGTAATAGTTGCAAAACCTTTACTAGGAAGCGTTGAGTCTATTTTTCAGCATATTCAAAACTTTACTGGATATTTCACACCAGGAATAGTTGTAATATTTTTAGTTGCGTTGTTTTGGAATAAAGCTACAACTCTGTCTACATTGGTAGCAGCAATATCTTCTTTAATATTATCAATAGTGTTAAGTTTTGTTTATCCTGAATTACCATTCATACATAGAATGGGAATAGTTTTCTTTATCTCTGGATTTGCATGTTTCATGACAGCCTTAATTCAAGGATATCAAGTACAGGCTAAGGCTATTGATTTAAATGGAATAGATTTTACAATCAGCGGTCTTCCTGAGATAAATAAAGAAACAGATGGAATTTTTTTATCTGCAATTTCTCTCATATATTTTAAGAATCTTTTATCCTGATTTTCATAAAATATATGCTTTCTATCCCCATCACCTTCAGCATAAGGGTCTTCACCATAAACAAAAATAACTACGTCAGGTTTTTTTTCATAGTCAGAAGAGTTTGAGAATTCAGCACTGCCACCATTATTTTCTGCCTTTAATTTGATAGCCTCATAAATACTTTTAGAATTTGGAAATTCACTATTTTGATTTTCTCTCCCCTGCCAAGTAATGGTCCACCCACCCATATGTTTTGTAATTTTATTAGCGGAATCCCCAATAACAAGAATATGTTTTTCAGATTTAATAGGAAGTGTGTTGTTATTATTTTTAAGAAGGACTATTGATTCTCTTACAGCTTGTCTTGCAATTGCTCTGTGTTTTTTATCTCCGATATGGTTGTGTGGATACAGGTGAGGCTTTCTTCCATCAAACATGCCTAATAAATATTTAACTGACAATATATTTTTTACAGCCTCATCAAGCCTCTTGATGGATATTTCTCCATTTCTTGCCTGATCTAGAGTATTTTCATATAAAGGTTTCCATTCATCTGGTGCCATAAAAATATCAACACCTGCATTAAATGATTGAGGGCAGTTTTCTTTTGAACAACCTGGAACTTGTCCATGACCGTTCCAGTCACCAACAACCAATCCATCAAAACCCATTTGTTCTCTTAAAATATTCTGTAAAAGATAATCACTACCATGAGCTTTCTCTCCATTCCATGAATTAAAACTTGCCATTACAGTTTGAATACATGAACCTATTGCAGCAAAGTAAGGTTCTCCATGAATATCTCTTAGTTCTTGTTCGCTTATGATTGTATTTCCCTGATCGATACCGTCTTTGGTGCCGCCATCTCCAAGAAAATGTTTTGCAGTGGCTAAGACATGGTTGTCATCCAAGAAGCTATCACCCTCACCCTGAAGACCAAGAATCATTGCCTCTCCAAGCAAAGAAACTAATTCGGGATTTTCAGAATAACCCTCATACGTTCTTCCCCATAAATCATTTTGTGGAACAGCAATGGTTGGTGCAAAAGTCCATGGTATACCTGTTGAAAGCACTTCTTTTGCAACAGCCTCACCAATCCTCTCAATTAAATCTGGATTCATAGTTGATCCAAGACCAATATTGTGGGGAAAGATCGTTGCTCCAATTACATTATTATGTCCATGAACAGCATCAGTCCCCCATAGAATTGGTATAAGAATACCGTTAACAACTGGAGATGCGTTATAAAAATCTTCACTTAACTTTTTCCAATCCTCAACAGAACTATTTTTATTTTTGTTGGGAAATTTACCACCACCATTTAAAAAGGTTCCTAATTGATATTTCTTTGCGTCCTCAGGCGTAACTTCATCAATATCAGGCATGATAATTTGCCCAACCTTCTGTTCTAAAGTCATATTTTGAATTAAATTGTTTATAAATTTGGTATCAACTGAAACAGAGCAATATTTATCATT
>CACPON010000005.1 GCA_902635645.1 uncultured SAR86 cluster bacterium | reverse complement strand
TGAAACTTCTGAGTGTAACGTTACTAGAGTGGGCTTATTTAATGCTGTTTGTGATGGTAAATACCTAGAATATGCAACCTCTAAAGGACAGTATGCTTTTTTACCTAGACAGCCTGCAGGCAGATACACTAAAACAGCAAGCAAAATAGGTGATGCTGAAGCTGGTGACCAAGTTAAGTTTGGCGTAGATCCAACAGGCCCTACTGGGGGTAGCCTACTAGCCAATCTAATTCAAACCCCATCTTTAATGGAAAGAGCTCAACAGGGTAGGGAAGTTGGTTACGCAATTATCGCTGTTGGTATCATTGCCGTTCTGTTTGCTTTCTATAAATTATACAGTCTGTACATGATTGGCACCGCTGTCAGAAAACAGGCCGGTCAAGATGCAGCTGATTCAGCAAATCCATTAGGAAGAGTCCTTAAAGTTGGTAAAGATAACTTTGATAAAGATATTGATACATTGGAGTTAAAGCTTGCTGAAGCAATAATGGCAGAAAGACCAGCAATTGAACAAGGTATTGGATTTATAAAGATTATTTCAGTCATTGCACCTTTAGCAGGTCTTTTAGGAACTGTCACAGGTATGATTGTAACATTCCAAATGATTACTTTGTATGGAACAGGAGATCCTAAGCTTATGGCTGGTGGTATTTCACAAGCTCTTGTTACAACTGTATTAGGTTTATTGGTGGCTATTCCAACAAGCTTGCTTCATTCCTTTACACAGTCTTCAGCTAGAGGAATTATAAGTATTCTTGAAGAACAGAGCACTGGTATTCTTGCTGAAAAAGCTGAGAAGTAGGTAATAGTAAATGCTATTTGCAATCACAGAAGCCTTGTCGTCCATAAGAGATTTTATGGAGCAAGGCGGAAATGTGCTTTGGCTTATAGCAATTCTTGTGTTTTTTATGTGGGGTATGATCTTTGAAAGAATATGGTACCTTTCTCATGCACATCAAGAGTATGTTGCCGGTCTGGCTAAAAAATGGAATTCTAGAAAAGATAAGAAATCTTGGTATGCTCTTCAAATAAGAGAGAAGATGATGTCTCAAGCCAAGATGGAAATAAATAAAAACATAAGCATCATTCAAACATGTATTGTGCTGGCTCCATTACTGGGCCTGTTAGGAACTGTAACTGGAATGATCGAGGTATTCCAAGTTATGGCGTTCAATGGTGGCGGCGACGCTAGAGCTATGGCAGGTGGAGTTTCTAAGGCAACATTACCTACTATGGCAGGTATGGTGACTGCTTTATCTGGCTCATTTGCAGCTATTTATTTAACAAGTACGAGCAAGAGACATGAATCTGAGCTTAACGATATTATTAAACGAGAAATAGATTAGAAGAGGGTTATTATGAGAAGAAATGCAATAACAAGCGCAGTTCAAGAAGAAAATGATGAAATTAATTTAACTCCTATGCTTGATGTGGTTTTCATCATGCTTATATTTTTCATTGTGACTGCCAATTTCATAAAAGAACCTGGACTTGAAATTAATAGACCGGATTCTGATACAGCTGAAACTCAAGAAAATGCTGCTATTCTGATTGCTGTTGGTCCCACTGGAGAAGTATGGATGGACGGCAGAAGAATTGACGTGCGTCAAGTAAAAGCAAACGTTGTTAAATTATTGGCAGATAATCCACAGGGCTCAGTTGTTATCCAGGCTGATGAAAAAGCAATGGCAGATACTATTATCCAAGTTATGGATGGAGCAAGAGAAGCTGGAGTGAGTGCAATATCATTAGCGTCTGAACCAAAATAATTTAATATGGATCAAGTTACAACAGCTATAAAATCTGCATTAAAGCCTATTCAAGCTTTATATAATAAAGCATTTGATGCAAATAAATATGTAGCTGGTGTTGGTTTATCAGTTCTTATAACAACGGCCTTATTTTTCGTAATGGTTATATTGATCTCTCTTGGAGATAGCGGCATGAAAGAGGACACATCAGTAAAGCTGGCTGATGTTGTTATGCCTGAAAGACAAATTGATACTTTTATGACTGAGGTTGAAAAGCCTGAGCAACCAGACGAACAGCCAGAGGATATTGCTCAACCAGATCTTGATCTTCAGCCTCTTACAGGTATAGATGTTTCAATTGCGAAACCTAAAGCTAATTTTAAGGCTGGTGGATCTTTCTTTAGAGACGGTGAATATATACCATTATTTAAAGTTCAACCTATTTATCCTAGAAGAGCTCAAGAAAGAGGTACGGAGGGCTACGCTATAGTTTCGTTTACCATAACAGAATCAGGTTCGGTTGAAGATGCAAAGCCTCTTGAAGGATATTGTGGTGATCCTGAAGGACCTCAAGAAGAAATGAGACCATGTACTTTATTTAATAGCGCCTCCACAAGAGCAGCTCTTAAATTAAAGTATAAACCTAAAATTGTTGATGGAAAGGCAACTCCTGTTGAGGGTGTTTTTCATAGATTTACATTTATAATGGCAGATGATGAATAATTTTTTTAAGAAATCAAAAATAATATATATATTTGCCTTGTTAGCATTTGCATTTTCCTATCCTGCCACATATGTAGAAGCTCAATCAGCCGACAAACCTAAAACACAAACTAAATATAAAAAAGCAAGA
The DNA here is from genome assembly GCA_902635645.1 of uncultured SAR86 cluster bacterium. GTDB lineage: Bacteria > Pseudomonadota > Gammaproteobacteria > Magnimaribacterales > D2472 > SCGC-AAA076-P13. The sequence goes on along the minus strand of CACPON010000005.1, from coordinate 55,889 downwards.
GCGCTGCAGAGTAAAACTGCAAAAAAAATGGCTAAAGTTTATGAAGCTCTTGAAGTGGTAGATGATAAAGGTGAACCTGCTCCAGACATGGAGACAGTTATAGAAATTCTTACAGAATTAAGAAACAATCAAAGCGAGCTTAAAAGTTATGACCGCTCTGTTATGTGGAATTCTTGGGGCTATGTTTATTTTTCCGATGAAAAATATGAACAAGCAATGCAAGCTTATGAAAATGTAATTAATGAGCCAGAAGTAACTCTGCCTATCAGAAATTCTGCTCTTTTAACTTTAGCTCAATTAAATTTAGTTAAACAAAACTATGCAAAAGGGATCGAGTTAATTCTTCAATGGATGGATCAAGTCGAAACAGTAACAGCTCAATCTTGGTATCTCTTAGGTCAAGCATATTTCCAACAAGGTAATTATAGAAAATCAATGTCCTCAATGAAAAATGCTATATCAATGTCAGAAGAAGAGGGCTATAAACCTAAAGAAAACTGGTATGTTCTACTGGCTGCATGTATTAGTGAACTAAAAAAAGAAATAGGTGAAAAAAAGGCTCTACTTCAACAACGAGATATATATGAAATCTTGGTCAATCTATATCCTAAAAAGATATATTTTGTTCAGCTTGGTGGAATTTATGGCCAACTCGGAAGAGAGAAAGACTATATGATTACCCTTAAAGCTGCGCATGCAAAAGATTTCTTAGATAAAGAATCCGAATATCTTGCTCTAGCACAATTGTTACTATTAAATCAGAATCCATATTGGGCTGCACAAGTGTTAGTGTCTGGACAGAAGAAAATTACTACATACACAGAAACAGTAAAAGACAAGACAACTGGAGAAGAGGTTAAAGTAGAGAAAACTGGTCCTGTAGTCAGAGATAACGAAAAAAATCTTAAACTTCTAGCTGATTCATGGAGAATGGCTCAAGAGATAGAAAAAGCTATTCCGGTTTTAGAGAAAGCTGCTCAATTATCAAAAGATGGAAAATCTTATGTATTGCTAGGAAATTTATATCTTGCAGAGGACAAATTAGAGCAAGCTGTTGATTCTATAAAAAAAGGATTAAAGAAGGGCAAAATCGATAAGATCTCTCAAGTCCATCTAACCCTTGGTCAAGCATACTTTGAATTGCAAAGATTTGAAGATGCAAAGAAGGAGTTTAGGACTGCTGCTCGTGATAAAGATAAGAAAGTTAAAACCACAGCAAATAATTGGATTAAATATACAGAAAATGAAGAAATTAGAGTTAAGAATTTGGCTCTAAGAAGAGACTACATTCAAAGCCAATCATAACTTTTCGTATTCTTCTATCGTAAAATCATAGTCGTTGTCTGAGTTTTTTGTATATGCCTCAGAATTTACTAGCTTCCAGTTTTCCATTTCAACCTTTGGATAGTAAATATCTCCCAAAACATTGCAGTCTACTTTTGTAATAACTAGTTTATTCATAATAGGTAAGGTTTCTTTAAACAAATAACCACCACCAATAATTACTATCTCATTAATTACACCCATTTCATGATTATATTTTTCTGCAGCCAACATGGCATCTTCTAAATTATCAAATACATGAGCACCTTCTATTTCCTTTACTGTCCTAGATATAACGTAATTTATTCTTTTGGGAAGGGGTCTCCCAATTGATTCAAATGTCTTTCTTCCCATGATAATTATTTTATTGAGCGTATATTTTTTAAAATGGGCAAGGTCATCTTTTAAATTCCATGGCAAATCATTATCCACTCCAATTACAAGGTCATTTGATACGGCAACGAGATGCGAAATAATTTTCATTTTTATACAGCCATTTTTGCTTTTATAGCAGGATGATGCTTATAGCCCTCTAGTTTAAAGTCATCTATAGAACAGGATGATAAATCTTCGAGTGAATTAAGTGTTGGTATAATTAATTTGGGTGCATCAAATGGTTTCCTTGATATTTGTTCTTTGACTTGATTTACAGAGTTTAAATATATGTGAGCATCTCCAAATGAATGAACAAATTTTTTGGGCCTAAGATTTAATATTTCTCCAAATATACTTAATAAAAGTGAGTAACTTGCTATATTAAATGGAACACCTAGAAACATGTCTGCACTTCTCTGATACATGTGACAGCTTATGGTTCCATTGCTGATATAAAATTGCGACATTACATGACATGGGGGCAACGCCATCTTATCAATTTTCCCAACATTCCATGCTGATAAAATATGTCTTCTGCTATCAGGATTATTCTCGAGGTTATTCATTAAATCTTTAATCTGATCAATACCGTCCCAATCTCTCCATTGGACACCATATACTGGCCCAAGCTCCTTCTTTAATTCATTATTCTCATATCCTAAATCTTTACCCTGATTATCAGCATTATCTGTCCAAATAGTTGAATATTTATTTAAGTCAGTAAGTTCTTCTCTATTCTTGCCAAATCTGATTTCAGCAAGTCTTCTCTCATCGCTAGATCCTTCTAAAAACCATATCAACTCAGATACTACACCTTTCCAAGCAAGAGACTTTGTTGTTACTGCAGGAAAACCTTTCTCTAGATCAAATGACAGTTGATGGCCGAAAGAAGAAATAGTTCCAGTATTGGTTCTATCATCTCTTTTTTCACCATTCTCTAAAATATATTGCAGCAGATCTAAGTAAGCCTTCATGCATTTTTCCTTGAATAAAATAACATTATAAATCCAATTACTATCATAGGAACACAAAGAATCTGTCCCATACTTAATGAGTCTAAAAAGATGTATCCGATATGAGAATCTGGTTGTCTGAAGAATTCAATAGAAAATCTTATTAATCCATAAAAAATTAAAAAGCTTGAGCAAACAACTCCATGAATTTTAGTAACCTTGTTTATCCAGTACAATAAAAAAAACAATACAAGGCCTTCTCCAAAACTTTCATACAACTGTGACGGGTGTCGCAAGAGCCCGAATGGATCCGTTGGAAAAACAAACCCCCAATCACCATTTGTTTCTTTTCCATACAATTCGCCATTTAGAAAATTGCCAATTCTTACAAGACCAAGACCTATGGGCATTGATAGAGCCGCGCCATCCATGAGCCTTAAAAAGCTTAGATTATTTTTCATAGCAAACACTAAGAAACTAACAACCACCCCGGCTAAGCCTCCATGAAAACTCAGGCCTCCTTGCCAAATATAAAACAAGGATATCGGATTATTAATCAGTTGCTCTGTTCCATAAAAAAACATGTACCCAATTCTGCCTCCACACATAGCACCAATAAATAAACCATAAAGAAAAACCAAATCATTAACTTTTTCATGATTTAATCCAAGCTCAATCATTATTTGATTCGATTTCAAAAAAAGATATATAAAGACGGCAGATAGTAACCATGTCACAGCATAGTATTGTATTTTTAATGGACCAACTTCGATTAATGAAGGATTATTAAAAAATTCTGATAATTCTATAATCATGAAAAAACCATATAAAAAGATATTAGCAACATCATGCTTGCCATCATTCTCTTCAATATTTTTTCAGATACGTGATGAGCAATATGAGCCCCATATTTAGCTGCAATTATACTAGTTAAACTGATACCTAGAAGGGCCGGCAAATATATGTAACCCAATGTTAGTGGCGGTAGAAGTTCATTATTAATGCCTGAAATTATATAACCCAATGCACCAAAGATGGCTATTGGAATTCCACATGCAGCAGAAGTTCCAATACTTGATGTCATAGTTAATCCAGAAGCTTTTAAGTAGGGCACAGAAAAAATTCCTCCGCCTATACCTAGAATAGATGAGGTGAATCCAATACCGGTGCCAACAAAGTAGGTCTCTTTATTTTGCTTAGCTCTTTCTTTGAACTTTATCTCTCTATTGATGCCCATTTGAATTGCAACAAAAAGAGCAAAGATACCTATAATAATTTTAAGAATATTTCCATTAAGCTGGACTGCAAATAAAGCGCCAAGAAATGCCCCAATAACTATTCCTAAAGCTATTGGCTTAAAAAAATTATAATTTATGGCATTCTTTTGTCTGTGAGCATATGCTGAAGAAATTCCAGTAAATACAATACAGCCAAGTGAAGTACCAACAGCCATATGAATCATTATTGCTTCATCAAAACCGTATTGAATAAAGCAGGCAACCAAAACAGGCACTGTAATAATTCCACCACCAACACCAAACATTCCTGCTATGAGTCCTGCAAATATACCTAAAGTGGCAAATAATATTAGTGCTTCAATCATTATTTATTTCTTCACAAAAATTATTTCTCAATGCATTAAGAGCTGAGCGATATACCTCTTTTTTAAATTCGACAATGGTATGTAAAGGGTACCAATAAGGAACCCATTTGTAATCTATAAATTCATTATCGGGATCATTTTCAAAATGAATTTTTACATCGTTCATTATTCTAAATAAAAACCATTTTTGCTTTTGGCCTTTAAATCTTTTTTTTAAAAAATGGTTTTTTCTTTTTTCATAAGGTACATCATATTTAAACCATTCATTTGTTGAAGATATTAACTTTACATCATCCTTTTTAATTCCAACTTCTTCATACAATTCTCTTTTAGCGGCTTTAAGTGGACTTTCACCAAAATCTATACCGCCTTGAGGAAATTGCCAGCTGTTTATATTTTTTCTTTTACACAGCAATAATTCACCTTTATTATTGATAACAAGCAGACCAACGTTTAATCTATATCCTGGCTCATTTATCATTGTATTAATTATTATTTAATGAAAAGAAATTTAGCAATATTTGATTTAGATAATACCATTCTTAATGGAGATTCTGATTATTCGTGGATTAATTTTTTAATCCAAACTGGGCATGTTAATAAAGAAGAATATGAGAAAAAAAATCAGTATTTTTATGATAAATATTATGAGGGGAATTTAGATTATGATGAGTGGGCTGAGTTTGCTCTTTCAACAATAAAAGGAAAAACACCGGATTATGTTGAAAATATCATGACCGAGTTCCTGTCTTCAGTCATAGAGCCGATGATTAATATATATGCATTGAGATTACTACATAATCACCATCATAATAACGATGTTATGTTGCTTGCCTCTGCTACAAATTCTGTAATAGTCAATCCTATAGCCACGAGGTTGGGCTTTGAAAATATTGTTGCAACGGAGGTTGAGGTGATTGATGGGGTTTATTCTGGCAAGGTTAAAGGTATACCAGCTTTAGGGGAGGGAAAACTCAGTAAGGTTAAAGAATGGATGCTCAATAATAATTTCAATGATTTTGAAAATGTTACATTTTATTCTGATTCAATGAATGACTTCCCATTATTTTTAGCTGCTAATAAACCAATAGCTGTAAATCCTGATAATAAATTGAGAGAGGAGTGCAAGAAAAGGTCTTGGGAAATTATTGATTTGCCTTAATTGGAATCTATTTTATCTGCAACAATTTGTGCAGTTTGCGCACTTAACGTCCAGCCAAGATGACCATGACCTGCATGATAATAAACTCCTTTCATCATACTTTCTCTTGTAATTGGCATCATGTTTGGAGTCATGGGTCTTAGTCCCGCCCATGGTGTATAAGTTTCAGTACTGACATTTGGAAAATATTTTTCAACCCATTTTAGTAGGGGCTTAATTCTGTCTTGTCTGATATCAGTATTTACTCCAGCAAGTTCTGCTGTGCCAGCAACCCTAAATCTATCACCCAGTCTACTAGCAACAATTTTTACTGGCTGATCAATTAATGATACTGTTGGAGCACATTGTTTAGATATTTCGTCCTTAAGATCAATTGTGACGCTATAACCTTTAACTGGATATATATTCATTTTATCACCAAGCCTATTTGCAAAGTTTTGTGTATTTACCCCAGCACAAATGACGACATTATCAAAGTCACCATTGATTATTTCATTTTCGTGTCTCATTGTTAGCACCAGCTTATCTTTTTGTCTGGTTATATATTCAACAGTTGTTTTAAGTTGAAGATTTGCTGAGTACTTTTCTACAAGAACTTTTTCTAGATGAGTACAGAACTTATGAATATCACCGCTTGCATCAGATTTGGTATATATTCCGCCAAGAATTTTTTCATAATTTTTATTATTTTCAAAAGCTGGCTCTATTTCTTTAACTTCATCAGTGGTTAATATATCCCACTCCATTCCCTCTTGATCTAACCATGAAACCTTTTCTTTATCTAATTTAAATTCTTTTTCATTATCATAAAATCTTAAAATACCTTTTTTTAGTAACTCAAACTCTATTCCTTCCTCATCAGCTATTTTGAAATATATTTCTCTAGCTTTTTTTGCAATATCGATTGTTTCAAGAGTATTTTTTTTATGCTCACCTTTTAAAGTTGCCCAAAGAAATCCCAACATCCACTTATATTTTTGAATTTCAGGTGATGGATTAAATAGTAATGGAGCATCCGGAGTAAACATCCATTTGATTCCACTCACAACATTTTTAGTTGTATTCCATGTTTCTGCATTACTGGCACTCAATTGCCCACCATTAGCATAACTTGTTGCCATTGCAGGGTATCTTCGAGAATCAATGATAGTTACGCTATGACCTTTTTTTAAAAGAGCGTAGGCCGTAGTAGTACCAGCGATACCAGCACCAATTACAGCAATTTTTTTCATAATGCATTGTCTCAACAAAACTAAACAAAAGCGACAAAATAATATTAAAAACTTGCTGTTTATTTAAAAAAAATTTAGTTACAATCTAAATAAGAATGATTCTCATTTAAAGAACCCTTAAGGAATTAACATGAGCGAATTTATTATTGTATTTAGAGAAGTTTTAGAGGCATCTCTTGTTGTTGGAATTATTTATTTGATTTTAGAGAAATCAAATCAATTAGGCCATTTATATAAACTGTGGTTAGGTGTTTTAGCAGCAATTATTGCAAGTATTTTAGTTGGTTATTTTGTTCTAGAAGCCAAGGAATCTCTTGGAAATGACTCTACAGCAGCTTTGTTTGAAGGCATTTTCCTTTATCTAACAGCTATCTTGATTTGGTATGTAATATTTTGGTTATCAAAACATGTAAGTGATAGGAAAGAACTTGAAGGTAAAACTTTAAACGCAATTAAGCTTTCCTCATGGGGTGTATTTTTAGTGGTGTTCTTTGCAATTCTAAGAGAAGGTTTTGAAACGGCAGTATTTTTAATTTCAAGTTTTTCTATTACTGGATCTTTTTCATATTTAGGATTTATAACTGGAGCAGTCCTTGCAATTTTAATAGGGTACCTAATTGTTCTTCAGGGAAGGAAAATAAATTTAAGATATGTATTTAAATACACAACTTTATTATTGGTTTTTTTATCGGCTGGGATGATTGCCTATGGAACTCATGAGGTTGAAGAGTATTTAGTAAAATCAGAACAAATAGAGAAAACAGAAATCTACAGACCTTGGGATATATTGCAACCTCAAACAGGTGAGACAGGCCAGAAGATTTATCATCCGTTACATGATAAAGGATCTATTGGTGTTTTCTTGAAAGGATTTTTTGGATATAACAGCAATCCAAATATTCCTGAAGTTATTTTATGGATTTGTGCTTTGTTTTTTGGCTTAAATATGTGGAGACGATTTTATTTTTAATTGTCTAACTGATCCATATTTTTAATAGCTTTATTCATTTGTCTTTCTCGCGTAGCATGTTCATTTACTGCTTTGAGCATCGCATCTGCTTTTTTCAATAATTCTTCAGTTGAACTTCCAAATTTTTCAAATTCTTTTTTTAACTTGCCAAATTCTTCCATGATTTCTCCAGCCCTGTTATTGAGAGCAAGAGTTCTGAAACCCATATGAACACTAATTAAGTATGCCGCTAGAGAGTTTGGCCCCATTATTAGAACTCTTGAATCTCTAAAAACAGACTCTCTAAGATTCTCAATAGAATCAATTAACTGCATCAAAGACTCACTTGGTATATACATAATCCCAAGATCCACAGTTACACCTGATTGAACATATTTTTCTTGAATATCAGATGCGTCCTTTACCACATGCCTTTTTATATCATCTATAGATTTTTTAATTAGTCTTTCATCTGTTTGATCAATTGCATCAAGATAAGTGTCGTAAAGTCCTGATGGAAATTTGGCATCAATAGGTAGCAAAAGCCCCTCAGGCATTTTTAAAACAAATTCAACCCTCTTCCCAGAACCTTTGATTACCTCTGCATTCTTTACATATTGATTTGGATTAAAGATATCTTGCATTATTGATTCAAGTGACCATTCACCAAATTTCCCTGCAAGCGTTCCCCCAGATAAATACCTTCTTAATTTATTCAAAGGATCATGGAATGATTGTATGTCTTTTGTTAAATCTAATAGGGTATCTTCTTGTTTCACTAAAGCCCTATCTAGTTCTTTAATTGACTCCTGACCCTTGTCTTTATTTAAGCTATTTTGAATCTGTAAATAAATAATAGTGATTAATAATGAAATTATTATTATTAATATGATTGTAATAATCCACAAATTCATTTTTAGTCCAAGAAAGTTTTAAATCTTCTTATAATATATACCACTAACGATTTAATCCTATAAAATAAGCCCTATGTCAGAGAACATTTTAACTTATTTTGAACAAATCAAGGCCCAAGGTCTTTCAATTGATATCACCAGAGGAAAACCTGACGTATATCAGCTGGATTTGGCTAATGAGCTGTTAAGCATGAATGTTGAGCCTTTTGATGGCGATGTAGACTTAAGAAATTATGGAGAGCCGTTTGGTATCCAAGATGCTAGAATTCTTGGCTCTGATCTTCTATCAGCCCCTGTTGATAATGTTATTACAGGCGAGCAATCTAGTTTAATGCTTACTTATCAGATGATTCTTGCAAAATATCTATTTGCCAAATCGGTGCCATGGAAGGACATTGAAGCTCCAAAATTTATCTGCCCCGTCCCTGGATTTGATAGGCATTTTAGAATGTTAGAAGATTTTGGAATAGAAATGATAACAGTGCCCTTGGTAGAGGATGGTGTTGATCTTGATGTGCTATCAGATGCACTTCAAACCAACTCAAATGTGCTTGGAATAATTTGTGTACCACGACACTCAAACCCATCTGGTGAAGTTTATAGCGATGAAAATATAAATGAACTTTTTAAAATTGGTAGACATTATTCTGAAGATTTTCTTTTTCTCTTTGATCATGCCTACTTAGTTCATGATTTCCTTCCCACAAAAGATCAAACAGCTGTTTGGAAACTAGCGGAGCAAAATAAAACAACCAATCAAACAGTGGTTGTAACATCTTTTTCTAAAGTTACTTTTGGTGGTGGTGGTTTATCATTTATGGTAGCTGCAAGTGATAACTTAGATTTAATTAAGCGAATAAGAGGCTCGATGGTTATCTGTCCTGATAAAGTAAATCAAAAAAGACATACACAATTTTTTATAGATCTAAGTGCCGTTAAAGATCATATGAAAAAGCATGCTGATTTAATAAGGCCTAAATTTGAGATAGCCTATAAAGCATTAGAAAAACTTGATAAAGATGTGGGTGAGTATTCTCAACCAACCGGTGGCTATTTTATAACTTTCAAATCACAAAAACCTATTGCTTCAAAAATTGTTGAGTTGTGCAAAGAGGCGGGAGTGCTTTTGACTCCTGCAGGAGCCACACATCCCTATGGCAAAGATCCTAAAAATAATACCCTTCGAATAGCTCCAACATTTATCAGTGAGAAAGAGCTAGAAATCGCAATGGACGTTTTTATAACCGCTGCTCAAATAGCCCACAACCAAGGTTAATTTAATTTTTTGCTTTAGTGTGGGGGTGATAGTTCACACCATCAAATTTTTCAAATATCTCTTTGATACCAGGATGATTGCAAGGCTTTTTAGATTTATCCAATAATAAGTTTTGTTCTGAAACATATGCGATATAAAAGATTTCTTTATTTTCAGCAAATAAATGATAAAAAGGCTGTTCTTTTATTGGCCTAATTTGTTCTGGTATTGCTTGATACCACTCTTCAGTATTATTAAACTCCGGATCTAGATCAAAAATAACACCTCTAAAGTTTAAAAACTTATGCTTAACTACATTTCCAATAGAAAACTTTGCTTCAACTAATTTCTGCATTATATTTATAAATTAAACCATTTAAGGAAAAAAGTCATGACAGAAGATTTAAACCAAGAACACATTTCACAAGATTTATTAGTAGTATCCACTAATGATATAGATGGAGTAGAGATTGTTGATTATGTAGGCATAGTGCAGGGCAGCACCGTTAGGTCTAGAAATGTGGGGTCTGATATTTTCGCGAATTTAAAAAATTTAGTTGGAGGTGAGCTTGTTGGCTATTCTAAATTATTACAAACCTCTAGAGATCAAGCCTACCAAAGAATGTTAGATGATGCTAAAGCAAAAGGAGCAAATGCTGTTGTCTGTTTTAGGTTTCAAACCTCAACCATAACTCAGGGTGCTTCTGAAATATTGGCATATGGTACTGGTGTAAAAATTAAAAAATAAGGAAAAAAATGAATAAGACAGAAAAGGTAGCTTTTAGAGAGGCTGTGATAGTAGTATTAATGGGGGCCGTAATTAATTTTCCACTTCAAACATTTCTATTGTGGTTAACAATTGATAGCTGGCAGTGGTCAAACCCGCTAACAATTTCATTGTTCACTCAATCTATTCTTACTTTAGTTGCCCTTGTAAGGGTTTTTTCAATAAGAATGAGATTTCAAAGAGGAAAATTTTAGGACCTAATCCTTTTTCTTTTTCTTCTCCTTCATATGATCTTTATGAGATTCATGCATTCTCATCTTCATTCTATGATTAATCATATCTTTACACCATACATCATAAACAGTTGAATAATTTGAAGCTAAGGCAGATAGAGCAATAGCATCGGCCCATTTTTCATCGTTCCATGATTTATCTTTTGAATCTCCATGCTTTTTAATATCTTCAAAAACATCATCTGCGGCACCTAGAAACCATCCAATCCCAGATTTAGTCTCCATACATTCTTTTGCACTCATAAGCTTATTTGGATGTTCTCTTTTTTCTTTTTTATGATCATCAGCATATAAAGATCCGAACATTGAAAAAGCAATTATTAAAGCAGTTATTTTCTTCATATTTCTCCAAAAATTATATTTATACTAATAGAGTAAATTATTTACAAAAAAGTTCAAAAAAATATTTACTTTTAAAAAAAAATATTCATAATGCTCCGATATTTATACTCATAGGCATAATTCTTTTTGTCTATCAGTATGACTATCCTTGAAATTATTCAAATTATTAGCGTAGTTTTTGGCACATTGATAGCCGCGCCTCTTATTGTCTCAAAAAAGTATAATAAGAGATTGTTAGGACTAATTGCAGTTGCAATGGGGAGTATTCTTGCAATGATAGTTCAACTATATGCTGGTTTATATTACTTTTTCTTTGCTTCAGCTTTTTGGTTATTAAACTCTGCACATGCTATTCGTAAAATGCTCAGAACAAATAGAGAAATTCTTTAGGCGTTAACAAAATCTTTATATTTTAGAATAGATAAACCTGTTGAATTATCATTCATTTTTTGCACCATTGCTTTAGCAACATATTTTGCATCTATAAATCTTAAATCTAATAATGGACCAAGCATTAATGGATCAAAAATTTTACCTCCTAGCTCTATTAATGAAACATCAAGTTTAAATTCTTCATCAACTCTTTGACCTAGCAAATGACTAGGTTGGGCAAAGATAGTTTTTGTAAATCCTATCTCATTAACAAGATCTTCCATATTGCCCTTTGTTTTGAGATATAAGTTCTTTGAGGTTTTGTTTGCTCCTATTGCAGACACTATCGCTATTGATTTTGCACCATTATTAAAAGACTTTCTGGCTATATTTAAAACATATTCGTAATCTATCTTGATAAAATCATTTCTTTCAGATTTTCGAATATACATAAGCTCACTTGAACCCAATTTTTTTCCAATCGATATATAAACATGATCTACTTTTGGAAAGTCTATATTATCTATGTCATCAAAATCTGAAATAATTTCACTACAGTTTTCTTGGACAATACCTCGAGTTCTTCTTGATAATAAAAAAATCTCCTGATTTTCTTTTGAGACACACTTAAGAACTTCACCCCCAACAAGACCAGAGGCTCCAACAATCAATGTTCTAATTTTTTCCATCAAATAAAACTGAGAACACTCGATAATAAATTTTCTACCGAGTCTTTACCATCCAATGTAATATCTGCCCATCTCTTGTAAAGAGGCTCTCTTTCTTGATAAATATCATCAATACTTAAATCCTCAGGAGCAGCCAATCCTCTTTGTTGACCCTGACCAATTCTGTTTTTTATTTCTTCAAGAGGCGTATTAATATAAACAATTTTAGAAAAAGAGCTTAAATGAAACATCGATTTTTCAGAATAGACTGCGCTACCTCCGGTAGAGATAATTTTTATATCTTTATCAAGACTTAGTATCACTTCTTCTTCAGCACGCCTAACAAATTTATATCCGTTATCTTTTTTTATTTGTTCAAGAGAGGCTTTAAATCTTTCTTCGATTAATATGTCAGTATCAGTAAAATTAATTCCCAAATTTTTGGATAATGCCTTTCCAATAGTTGACTTTCCGCAACCAGCCATACCTATAAAGCTGACATTTTTAATTCTATGCATATCCATTTGTTGCTTTTATAAGTTCATGGGTTATCTCTTTTTCAAAAGCAGTATGTCCAGAGGAGGGCGCTACAATTAATTTAGCTTCAGGCCAATTCTTAGAAAGCTCCCATGCAGTTGTCATCGGACAAACAATGTCGTATCTGCCTTGAACAATTGTAGTAGGAATATTCCTTATGATATCTATTCCATATTCAATTAGTTGATTCTCATGCTTTAGAAAACCTTTATTTACAAAATAATGATTTTCAATAAGAGCAAAAGCTAATGCAAATTGAGGATTAGAAAAGCTATTAGCCATATCTGGGTTATAACTTAAACTGCTGGTTGAGCCTTCCCACCTAGACCAAGCTATTGCTGCAGCTAGTTTTGTTTCTTCATTATCACTTTTAAAAATCTTATGGTATGCAGACATTAAATCATCTCGCTGGTTTTCATCAATTGGCTCTAAAAATTTTTCCCAAGCTTCTGGAAAAATATTGCTAGCTCCTTCTTGATAGAACCAATCGAGCTCTTTTTTTCTGAGCATGAAGATTCCTCTTAGGACCATTTCGCTTACCGATGCTGGGTATGTTTGAGAGTATGCAAGAGACAATGTGCTACCCCAAGAGCCTCCAAAAACAAGCCAATTTTCAATTCTAAGCATATTCTTAAGAGCTTCTATATCTTCAACAAGGTCCCATGTAGTATTTTTTTCAAGACAGCCATGAGGCTTACTCCTTCCACATCCTCTTTGGTCAAAGATTACAATGTGATATTTTTTAGGATCAAAGAACCTTCTTACAGCAGTGCTGCCTCCACCACCAGGACCTCCGTGAAGAAAAACAGCAGGCTTTCCATTTGGGTTACCACATTGTTCATAATAAATTTGATGACCATCTCTTTCCATGAAACCACTATTAAATGGCTCAATTGGTGGGAAGAGTGTGAAGATTTCAGACATACTTACTAACTATATTTTTTTTTCAGAGATTTAATTTCATTTGATAGGATAACTTCTTTATCTTTAAAAAATTGCTCATGATTTTTTTCAACAACGCTTAAGTCATACAAATAATTAATCATTACTCCATGAGATTGCTCCATGCCTTTAGAAGATATATCTGCATTTAGATTTATTTTATGAAGAATCGCTCCATTACCTAGATGAAACCTTGCAACTGGATCATTGGGCATTAGGTCTTCTCTATTAGATTCTGTTAAGTAGCTAATCGTTTTTTTAATAAGACCTTCATCATCAGAGATATTATTTAAACAATTTTCATAAACTAATGGAGCATTATTTTCCATCCATTTCATTAATCCAGGTATTGGAGATAGAGTAACAAATGTATTAAGTCCCTGGATCTCTTGTTTGAGCTTATGAGCAACCTTTTTGATTAAAAAATTTCCAAATGAAATTCCTGATAGACCATCTTGACAGTTAGATATGGAGTAAAAAACCGCCGTATTTATTTTGTCTAAGCTTGTTTCCTCTCTATCCATTGAAATAATATTCTGAATTGATGTTGGTATTTCTTTGGTAAGGGCAACTTCAACAAATATTAGTGGATCTTCAGGTACTAGAGGATGGAAAAATGCAAAGCACTGTCTGTCATTTGGTGCCAGTCTTGATCTTAAATCTTTCCATGAATTTATTTCATGAACAGCTTCATACTCTATTATTTTTTCAAGAACGTTTGCCGGCGTTGACCAATCTATTTTTTCTAATACAAGAAATGATGGATTAAACCAATACTTAAATAGTTTAAGCAAACCTGCATCAAGGGGCTTGAGTTGACTATTTCCTTGTTTTAAATGTAGTCTGATTTGTTCTCTTAGCTCTATAAGTCTATGAGTTCCGTTTGGAGTAGCATTTAATCTTCTAAATAACTCTATCCATTTTGGTTCAGCAGCATTACTAAGCTCCTGAAGATTTTTTTGATTTTTATTTATTGAATATTCTTCAGCAACTTTAACAACAACTTCTGTGTCAACATCATATTCACTTAGTAGATATTTAAGATAAACCACTAAATCTTCAGCACTCTGATCTTCTATCAAATCTAGCAAATGTTCAGCAAATGCAATTGAAGAAACCTCTCCACTTGTATGCATAACTGACTCGGTTGCTTGATTTATATCTTTATGAAGAGTGCCAAAGCCCTGAGCACGAAATCTACTCAAGCTAAGGCCATTCTCCATAATTGAAGAAATCATATTTTGGAAAAAATTCATAGTTAAACTATACTTTACCACTTTTATTTGGCCGAATTTATAAAAAATAAAGAGGTTAATGATTATTGGATAATACAATGAAAAACAAAGATTCGAATTCGAAATATTATATTCATCCTGAAGGGTGGAAGTTTGCACTTATCTTTTTTGTATTATCTTTCTTAGTGTCTTTAATTTATATCCCGATAGCATTCATAGGTTATTTACTGACATTGTTTACATTATGGTTTTTTAGAAATCCAAAAAGGAATACTCCTAAAAATCCAAATGCAGTTATTAGCTCTGCTGATGGCAAGGTCTGCTTGATTGACCAAGCAATACCGCCTCATGAAGTTCAGCTTGGCAACAATCATATGCTTCGCATTTGTGTTTTTATGAATGTGTTTAACGTTCATATAAACAGAAGCCCTATTGAGGGAAGAATAGATAAAATTATTTATAAAGAAGGAAGTTTTTTAAATGCTAGTTTAGACAAAGCAAGTGAAAAGAATGAGAGAAGTAGCATGGTTATCTCAAACACTAACGGTATACAACTTGTAGTTGTTCAAATTGCTGGGTTAATTGCTAGAAGAATTTTAGGCTTTGTCAATGATAATCAGTATCTTGATCAAGGTGAAAGATATGGATTAATTAGATTTGGATCTAGAGTCGACATTTACATGCCACTGGATGCAACTGTAAATTGCAAAGTTGGTGACAAAGTTATAGCCGGAGAAAGTGTTCTTGCAACATTGAACTAAGCCGATGAAAAAAATAAATCTAAGATCACTTTTACCAAACTTAATAACACTCTCTGGATTAAGCTTTGGATTAAGTTCAATGAGATTTGCAATAGAAGGTGAATTTAACTTGGCAATAATTTGTATATTATTTGCAGCTGTGTGCGATGCTCTTGACGGCATGCTTGCCAGACATTTAGATAGCGAATCAGACCTTGGCTTTCAATTAGACTCTTTGTCAGACTTTTTAAGTTTTGGCATTGCCCCTGGCTTATTAATGTATATGGCAATTTTTGATCAAAATAGTATTGGTGCTTTTGCAGCCCTAGTCTTTATTGTCTTTTCTTGCTTAAGATTGGCTCTTTTTAATGTTCTTCATGAAAAATCAAAGAGCAATGAGGCACACAGATTAGATTTCTTTACTGGCATACCAACTCCGGCTGGCGCTATATTAATTATGCTTCCTTTGACTCATGTTTATATGGGGTTTGACTGGGCTTATGAAAATCTTAATTTTGTTGCAGGATACATAATTCTTATAAGCGGCTTATTGGTAAGCAAAATACCAACTTTCTCAATTAAGGGCAGGGATTTTTTTATAAAATCTAAACTAATGTTCTTAATGCTATTCTCTGGTTTAGTTTTGAGTATGATTAATTTTCCATGGCACACATTAAATGTATTGGCATTGATATATTTTTTTACAATTCCTTTCTCAATTCTGTCGTGGCAAAGACAGAAATTTATTAAAAGCTAAAACTAAATTTTTGAGTAAAGCGCATCAATTAATTGATTAGCAGTCTTATATAAATTTTTTGTGTCATGCATTTTATTGCATAAAAAAGAGAAACCTATTTTCTTATCCGCATCTCCAAATGCAACTGCTCCACCAATGCCAGCATGACCATACATAGACCCCATAAATCTTGGTGAAAAACTACCCTTTAAAAGCATCTCGCTTGCTAGCTCAAACCCAAGACCGAAAGTTATATCAGATCCAAATAAAACGATATCAGGGCCTGATGAGTATGGCTGAATACAATATTTAAGGGTCTTAGGATTTATAATTTGATTTCCATTTTCTTTACAGTCTGAACTTAAAATTCCATACAGCTTGGCAAGACCCTCGGAAGTTCCATGGCCGTTAGCAGATGGAATCTGTGCCATACGCCAGTCTGGTGAATTAACGTATTCTTTGTTGTCACCAGCCCTTTTTTGAAAAGCTATTTTGAAGTGACCAGTTTCCATAGATTTTTTTAAGTTTCTTAACTTTTCAGGCAGCATAATATCTGGGACGTATTTAATTTTTTCAAAAGGAAGACTACTATCGCCAAAATCTTCAAGAACTTGCATATCAGCACAATTAACAAAATCCTCTTCTGATAAACCAATCTTAAAATTTATATTTAACGGCTCAGCAATCTCTTCTCTAAAATAAGTTCCAACATCACGTCCATCAATCCTTCTAATGATTTCACCCACAAGCCATCCGTAAGTTATAGCATGATAGCCTTGCATTGAACCCGGTTCTGCAAACGGCTTTTGTTTTGCAAGCATGTCTGTATAGACGTCCCAGTTTTTCCAACTATCTAAGGGAACTCCATTTTGAAAACCAAAGTTGCAAGCTTTGTGACATAAAAAATCTATAACTTTTGTATTCTCTTTACCATTGCAGCCATACTCAGGCCAGTAATCAGATACTTTTTTATTAACATCAAGTTGACCTCTATCGATTAGCATAGCAATACAAATTGCTGTAACACCCTTTGTGACTGAATAGGTATTAACGATGGTATCTTTATCCCATGCTTTTTTCTTAGATTTATCTTTAAAGCCGCCATGTAGGTCTACTATCATTTCTTTGTTATATGACACCGCGACAGAAGCACCAATCTCGTAACCAGACTCAATAGAATCTCTTAGAATATCTTCTATTTCTTTAAATTTAGAATCGCAATATCCTTTAACAACAGCCATGTAAAATATTTTTGATGATTATTTATCTCCAATTAACAGGTTAATATAGACTTTAAAAATTTAAAACAATTGAATGATAAAAATAGTAAACTATTTACATAATGTCTAAAAGTTTCGTTCTATCATCTGAGATTTTAAATAATAAAATTAATGCCCCAAGCTTTAAAAAAAAGTTTGTACATAGTCCATCAAATTTTCTGAATGATTTAGATCTTTTTACAAAAGGCCAACCTTTTGATTTATATAAAGAGCTTAGAGAAAATGCCCCAGTATTTTTTCATCCTCCAATGTTGAGTGATCCAGAGCCAGGTTATTGGGTTCTCACAAGATACGAAGATATAAAGATGGTTTCAATGAATCCAAAGATTTTTTCATCACAGTACTCAACTGGTAACTTATTAACACTTGGCTCAGAAGAAAACAGACACCCAAAATTATTTAAATCTACGATTGATCATATGCTTAATCTTGATGGTGAGATGCATCTAAACTTGAGAAAAGAGCATATGCCTTTTTTCAAGCCGGGCTATATAGATGAATTACAAAATAAAGTTTCCATGAAAGTTAATCAGTTACTGGATGAGGCAGAGAAGTTAAATGAATTTAATTTAGTTAAAGAAATATCTCAGCAACTGCCAATCTATACTCTGTCTGAAATCTTGGGTATTCCTGAGTCAGATAGACAAAAACTTGTAGAGTGGATGGAATTTTTAGAGTTAGCTCAATATTTTACTCTTGAACAAATTAAGCAAAATGAAGAAGGTATAACTGATACGACACCAGATCCTGCACTTGTTGAAATGTTCGATAACATGATTGATGAAATGTTCGACTACGGAAGATTTATTCTCAATAAGAAAAAAGAGAAACCAGAAAATGATTTACTAAGCGCAATTGCAAATGCAAAGATTGAAGGAGAGGAGTTATCCCAAGAATTTCTTGATGGCTCATGGCTATTAATAGTTTTTGCCGGTAACGATACTACTAGGAATACTATGAGTGGCGGTATTAAATTACTTCACGAAAATCCTGAGCAAAAACAATTAGTTTTAGATGATTTTGAAAGGGTCTCTGGACTAATAAATGAGACTGTTAGATATGTTTCTCCTGTAATCCATATGAGAAGAACCTCTCTAGAGGAAACGGTTATAGGCGAACAAAGAATAGGTCCTTATGAAAAAATTGCATTATGGTATGGGGCTGCAAATAGAGATCCTGAAATTTTTGATGATCCAGATAAATTTAATATCATGAGAAGCAATGCTGAGAAACATCTTGCATTTGGAATTGGAAGACATACTTGTCTCGGTAAGCCTGTAGCTTTAATGCAATTAAGAGAGTTTTATTCACAGTTTTTATCAAGATTTCCAGACTATCAATTAACCGGGGACTGGAAAGTTGCACCAAATAATTTTGTTCATGCAATTCAAGAAATACCTATAAGGCTTAAAAAGTAATTATTTTAATTTAGATTTGAATGGTGCCCAGAGGTGGGATCGAACCACCGACACAAGGATTTTCAGTCCTTTGCTCTACCAACTGAGCTATCTGGGCAATAAATGAAAGAGGATTATAGAAAAGATTCTACCCAATGTCATTAAGATTAAATTTTTAATTAATTAGCTTCGAACCTTTTTATTTTCTGGATCATAAAGAGACCCTTTGCCAACTATTTTAACTGTAATAGGATAAACACCATCACCGTCTTCATTAAAGTATTCTATGGCTAGCTTTTGACCTTCTTTTGCAATTTCAGCAGGTAAATAGCCCATAACAACAAACTCTTTTATAGAGGGGCAATAAGACATACCGGTGGTATATGATCTTCTTCCTTTACTGTCCACCGGGACTTCTCCACTACTTGGATCAACTATTGGAGAAATTCCAACAGGGTACCTAGGAACTCCCGATACATTGAGGTCGTCCACGGTCATGGTACACAAAATTGCACACGGGTCTTCTTCTCTATGTTTTAAATGAGCAGCTTTTCCGTGAAAATCTGCTTCTTTGACAAGAGGTCTCTGAATAGCTGCCTCACACGCATTGTATTCAGTTTCTAGATCAGCGCCTTGAAGCCTAAAACTTTTTTCAAGACGTCTACTGTTAGCATAAGTTTCTATTCCAACAGGAATTACTCCAACTTCGAGTAATGAATCATATAATGCTAAGCCTTCGTCGCTATTATTGTTGAGGTAAATTTCCCAACCGCTTTCACCCACATAGGATATTCTTGCAGCCCAGACATCAATAGTTTTTCCGCCGGATAAATTAAGGGTTAAATTTTTTGCTGTTACAAATGGAAAATTTTCTAAGCTAATTTCATCTGCATCAACAAAATTACCTAATGCTTCTTCAGCTTTTGGGCCCCACAAACCAAGAGTTGCTATATCATGAGTTCTAATTGTGATTTCACAATCAAGATTATTATCGTCCCTATAATTACGCAATGTGACCCAATCTCTGTTTCCATCAGCACCACCGGTTACAACCCTGTATTTAGTATCACCAAGTCTTGAGATAGTTAAATCAGCATGCACGCCACCATCTTCGTCAAGAAAATTTGTGTATATAACTTTTCCAATAGGAGTATTGCCACCAACTTTTGCTACTGAAAGATATTCGAGCATTTTTTCTGCATCTGGACCTTCAATATCCATGATTGGAAAATGAGAAAGGTTTATCATTCCAACAGAATCACTCATGGCAAGATGCTCAGCATTTGCAAGCTCATACGGTACATGACGACTATCCCATTCATTTTCTCTAACGGGAATATCTTTTAAATAATCTTGAAGTTTTTCTCTATTGCTTTCATATGCAAATGCTCGTTCCCAGCGAGCCACTTCATTATCAAAATATCCACCAAGCTCTTTTTCTCTTTCATAAAAAGGGCTTACAAACTTTTCTCTTTCAGAGATATAAGGTTCTCTAGGATGAACAGCAGGAGTGTAAATAGTCTGAGAGTTTTCAAAAGCTCTAGATTTAACAAATTCTTTTTCTTTTTGCTCTGGGTATAGTCGTGATATATCAAATGAATGCATATCAACTTGCGTTTTACCATTTATCATCAGTTCTGCACATAATCTTGCACATCCAGGACCATCTTTGACCCAAACAGCTTCACATAACCAAAATCCTCTTACTTCAGGACTTTCTCCTATAAGTGAACCGGCATCGGTAGTCACAGACAACAATCCATTAAATGAACTTCTTTCATCCCAACCGAGCTCATTTAAAATTGGTGTTGTTTCAAAAGCTTTTTCTAGAGGTTCAGCTATTTCTTCTAAATCTAGATATCGCATCGAATCTGAGCCCATTGTTTTCTCTGGATTGCCTATATCTTCAGGATCAACAAGGCGCGGTTCTTTGTCTTCATAGAAACCCCACTCAAGCATTCCGCCATGAAGTCTTCCAGTATCTCTAACGTATGCTGAGTTGCCCTGATCTCGAAGAAGAGGGTATACAAGAAAATCTTCAGCACCTTGAGCTTCTGGAAGTGGTCCAAAAAATAATAAGGGATGCTCTAACGGCATTAATGGAACTGGAACCCCAGCTTTTTTACCCATCAAAGGTCCCCATATGCCTGAGCAAATTACGACTTTATCTGCTTTTATAAATCCTTTATCCGTATGAACTCCAGTAACACGGCTATTCTCAACTTCAAAATCTATGGCTGGTGTGTCCGTAAATGTTTTTAAGGCACCTTTATCTTTTGCATGTTCTACAGCAAAACTTACAACATCTTGAGATCTAGGAATCACCAAACCTGCATCCGGATCCCACATTGCACCCATTAAAGACTCTTCATCTAACAATGGAAATTTTTCTTTAGCTTCAGCTGCTGAAATAAGTCTTACATTGGTTCCAAACGCCTTTCCAGAGCCTACCTTTCTTTTTAATTCTTCCCACCTAGCATCGTCACCTTTTCGGCAAATTTCTAAGCCACCTTTCTTTAAGAAAAAGCCATTATCTTCATAAAATTTTCGACTAAATGCAGTGGTCCAACAACCTAATTTGTCATGAGTAGTGTTATACACAAAATCAGAAGCATGAGCTGTTGATGCAATATCTGATGGTATTACGCTGGATTTTTCTAATCCTACTATATTTTTTTGTCCCAATTCAGATAGCCAATATGCAATCATTGAGCCAACAATCCCGCCTACACCAACGATGACTACATCTGCTTCTGATGGAAATTTTGAGTTTGTGTTTTCAGTCATGCTTAAATTTAACTCTAATTTTTTATTTTGTAAATTAGAATTTTTATTAGAAAAAAATAAAAATTTTAAGATAGATATAGGGTTATTTGTATTGTCTTTTTAGATGCTTATATTCTTTAATCTAACGCCTTGAAACCAGACGCTTTTTCATAATCTTCATTGTTAAAAAATTTATCCATTTGTTCAATTAACCACTTTCTATTCTCAGGATCAGACATGTCTAAGTGTTTTTCATTTATTAAAGTTGTTTGATGAGACTTCCATTTATCCCAAGCTTCTTGAGAAACACTGTTTTGTATCTCTACTCCTTTTGGTCCAGGCATGGGAGGCACAGGCAAGGCGATCATTTCTTTTTGATATTTTTTACAAAAAACTTTCTTACTCATAATTTTTCTATTATAGACTTAATGGGCTTTGGCATACCGAATTTATCAATATTACTTTTATTAACCCATTTATATTTTTCATTAGTTTTTAACTTAAAGACCTTTTTGTATTCATAAATATTTACTTTTATATCTAAATTGAGATGAGATAGCTTATGTTTGATATTAATCTCTTCTATAGTTTTAATATCATCTTTCCATGGCAAGGGGTGGTTAGGATCTAATTCAAGCGGTGTCCATAAACCCTCCCAAAATGATTCTTCCAATTTTTTAAATAATAAAAATGAATCATTACTTCTTGCTAGTACAAAATTTATTTTTTTGGTTGGGTTTTGTTTTTTTGTTTCTTTCTTACTTGTTATGACTTTGAAGGCGCTTTTACAATCATCTTGCAAAGGACAGATACCACAATTTGGTTTAGAGTTATGACAAATCGTTGCACCTAAATCCATTATTCCTTGGGTGTATGAAAAAATATTTTTACTTGGAGTATGTTTATTAGATAAAGCCCATAACTTTTTATTTGATTTATGCGTTGAATCATTGCCAGCTGATTCATATCTTGAAATAACTCTCTTCACATTAGCATCCAGTATGGGGTATGGAATTTGATATGCTAAAGACATTATTGCTCCAGCTGTTGATTCGCCAATTCCAGGAAGCCTGACAATATCATCAAATGATTTTGGAAATCTGTTTTTAAAATCACTTAAGATAATTTCTTTTGCCTTGTGTATATTAATTGCTCTTCTATAAAATCCTAATCCGGTCCACAAAGCTAAGATTTCTTCCTCATTAGCTGAAGAAAGTGATTTGAGGTTAGGGTATTTACTTATAAATTTTTTAAAGAAAGGAATTACAGTTTTTACTTGGGTTTGTTGTAACATGATTTCTGAAATCCAAACTCTATAAGCAGTTACATTTTTTCTCCATGGAAGATCGCTTCTACCGTTTTTTAAATACCATTGAACTATTTGTTTTGATAATTGAGAATCTTGATCACAATTGTTTTTCATAAAGATTTGTTTTTTTATCTACAATGCCGTCTGGAGTGAATTCATATTGGATTGGAGCTCCGGTAGGAATTTCAAGTTTAACAATATCTTCTGGTGAAATAGAATCAAGCTTCATTATTAGAGCTCTTAGAGAATTACCATGAGCTGCAATCAATATGCTTGAACCACTTATAACCTTTGGCATAATTTCAGTTTCAAAATATGGAAGCACTCTATCAGCTGTATCTTTGAGACTTTCTCCATCAGGAGGCGGCATGTCAAATGACCTTCTCCATATATGAACTTGTTCATCTCCCCATTTTTTCCTGGCATCATCTTTATTTAATCCCGCTAGACTTCCATAATGTCTTTCGTTTAGAGCTTCATTTTTTATTATTGGTATTTCTTTATGATTTAAAATTCCAAGAATAATATCCCCAGTCTTTTGAGCTCTTGAAAGCATCGATGTATACATAACATCAAATTCAATTTTTTGTTCTAAGATTAATTTTCCGGCATTCTTTGCCTCTGAAACCCCCTGATCAGTAAGCCCTGGATCTTTCCATCCTGTAAAAAGATTCTTTGCATTCCATTCACTTTGACCATGCCTTACCAATATTAAATTTCTAGATTTCATTTTTAATTTTGTAATACTTTTATGCCATTTTAATAGATAATACACGCATGGATAGGTTTATTTTATTTCTAATTGAGCATTATTATTATTCTGCTCCACTTCTTGTAGCTATAGTTTTATTAATAAGATCTAGTGCTAAAAAGGGCGGAAAGAAAATTACTGCACAAGATTTAATAAATTTAACGAACCAGGATAAGGTAAAACTTATTGATTTAAGGCCTGCTGCTGATTTTGATGATGGTCATATTACGGGCTCTACCAATATTCCTTTTGCAAATCTTGATGATAGGGCTCATGAAATAAAACAAAATGAAGGAATGTCTCTAGTTTTAATCTGCGAAACAGGTAGCCAGTCAGTAAATGCTGGCGAAAAGCTTCAAAATTTAGGACATAAGGATACTTTAATTTTATCTGGGGGAATTAATAATTGGAGAATGGATAATCTGCCTCTGATTTAGATTCCAAGTTCTTTCATTTTTTTTGCTAGAGTATTTCTCCCAAGACCCAAGAGAATAGCCGCCTCATTTTTTTTACCATTACTTTTTTCTAAGGCAGCCTTAACTATAATTCTTTCTATTTTTGGATTCACAATATCTAGCAGATCTTTGTCTATAGACGTTGCAACATTTGTGACCCAATTATTAAAACCTTCTTCCCAAGAAGAAGATGGAACCTCAGCGACTTCATGATCTTTAATTTCTTCAGGCAAGTCTTCAACTTTTACATTTTGAGTTGGTGTCATTAAGGCTAACCAGTAACATGTATTTTCTAACTGCCTAACATTGCCGGGCCAGTCATACTTTGTTATGGCATCCATAACCTCTTTTGATAAGACCCTTAAATCTTCACCCAAAGAATCTGAATGATTTTTTAAGAAATATTTGGTCAAAACATCTATATCTTCCTTCCTATCTCTTAAAGGAGGAACATTAATTTTTATAACATTTAATCTATAAAACAAATCTTCTCTAAATGATTTTTGAGAAACCAAGTTATTAAGATTTTGATGAGTGGCTGCAATAATTCGAACATCTACTTTTATTGGTTTATCTCCACCGACTCTATAAAATTCTTTATTAGACAATACTCTCAAGAGCCTAGTCTGAGAGTCCAATGGCATATCACCAATTTCATCAAGAAAAAGTGTTCCACCATTTGCTTGCTCAAATCTACCTATGCGCCTGTCAACGGCTCCAGTAAAAGCTCCCTTTTCATGACCAAATAGCTCAGATTCAACAAGCTCCTTTGGAATATCAGCCATATTAAGTGCAATAAATGGCATGTCATGTCTTGGACTATTTTTATGTAGTGATTTTGCAATTAGCTCTTTACCAGTTCCTGACTCACCTTGAACTAGAACGGTTGCTGTTGTTGTTGATAGCTTGCCTATCGCCCTAAAAACAGCCTGCATAGAAGCTGATTCTCCAATAATATCTGTTTTAGGTTTTGACTTAAGTCCTTTGGTCTTTGGCTTGTCTTCAAGAGCCCTGTTTATAATCTGAATAGCATCATCAAGATCAAACGGCTTTGGCATATATTCAAATGCACCCCCACCGTATGAATCAACTGCGGCTTGCATATCGGTAAATGCAGTCATAATTATGACTGGGATATCTTCGTAATTATCATTAATATGCTTGAGTAAATCATAACCAAGCATTCCTGGCATCTGGACATCTGTAAGAATTAAATCAGGCTTATCATTCTTCAATTCATTCACCACATCATCACCAGATGAAAAAGTTTTAACATCAAAGCCTGAAGAACTAAGACTTTCTTCTAAGATTATCCTTATTGCGCTGTCATCATCAGATACCCAAATTTTATGCACTTTTTACTTCCTCGCTCATAGATTCAATATTAATAGGAACTAAAATTGAGAAAGTTGTTCCACTTGACTCACTTTTGAAAGATATCGCTCCTCCATGAATTCTAATAATATCTTGAGAGATAGATAGACCAAGCCCAGACCCACTTTCTTTTGATGAAACCATAGGAAAGAAAATTTGCTCTTGAATGTCCTGTGGAATTCCTGGGCCATTATCAATAATACTTACTTCACACAGAGTTGAATGAATAACACCATTAATAGGCTGACTATATGTAACTCTTGATTTGATAGTTATGAGGGGATCTTCAGTCAAAGTTAATGCTTGTTGAGCATTTTTAAAAATATTGAGAATGGCTTGTATGAAAAGATCTTCATCGCCATAAACCTCAGGTATGCTTGGGTCGTAGTCTCTTTGAATTTTTAAATCTTCATATTCATCGGCTTGCGATAAAGCAAATACTTTTTCAAGTGCAGAATGAATGTTAAATAATTCTAGTTTTGGTTTTTTTGGAGGTGTGAGTATTTTTGTAACAATATTATTCAATCTTTCCGTTTCATTGATAATGATATCTAGAAACTTTTTTGAAAAATCATCATTGAGCTTATTCATTAAGATTTGTGCACTACCTTTTATTCCAGATAATGGGTTCTTGACCTCATGTGCTAGAGTTCTGGCTAAGTTTGCTGCAATTTTTTGAGTCGAAAAAACTTTTGATGAATCAATAATTTTATGTAGATTGTCAACGCACAAAACTTCTAAGATTAACAATTGATCTGATTCGGACCAATTTACGGTCAAATCTACAATTCTATATTTATCATTGTCTCTTTCTAATTTGAAATCTCTTTTGATGATTGTATTTCCAGTATCTAGACAGTCATCTATTAATTGCTTTAATTCAGCATTAGTTTGGAATGAAAATTGAGAATTTATATTTGAATGTTCGTCTGATATTTTCCAGTTATTAGTAATTGCCGAATCATTAACCCAAATAACTTTTAAATCTTTATCAAGAACAACAATCTCTGAGGTGATTTGATTTAATATGTTTTGATTAAATATTTCAGGATTGTTCATTAAGTAAATCGACTCCTTTTACAAGGAGTCGATATTTTCAGTGGGATTACTTGGTTAAAGTTCCCACAATGTGTGCCAAAATTTTATAAGGATCAGCATTAGAAGCAGGCCTTCTGTCTTCTAAATAACCATTCCAGTCATGCTCAACGGTATAAACAGGAATTCTTATACTTGCACCCCTGTCACTAACACCATATGAGAATTTATCAATGCTTTGAGTTTCATGTAATCCAGTAAGCCTCATATCATTATCTGATCCATAAGACGCGATACCTTCTTCATGAACTTCACCAAGCTTGTCACAGTATGAGTTGAATAGCTCTTCAGAGCCACTAGTTCTCATTGCTTCATTTGAGAAGTTTGTGTGCATACCAGAACCATTCCAATCACCTGTTTTTGGTTTAGGGTGGATGTTTACACCAACGCCAAATTCTTCAGCTATTTTGAATAATAAATATCTACTAACCCATAGATCATCAGCAGCTTTAATGCCTTTACCAAAACACTGGTATTCCCATTGTCCAAGTGCAACCTCTGCATTTGTACCTGTAAGTGTAATTCCTAGATCAAGACATGCCTGTAAATGTGCATCAGAAATTTCTCTTCCAACAACATTACCAGCACCAACACCGCAATAGTATTCTCCTTGTTCTTTTGGTGTACCACTTTCCCAGCCTAAAGGCTCTCCAGTCTCTGGATCAGTAAAGAAAAATTCTTGTTCAAAACCAAACCACCATTCATCAGTAACAACCTCAGCTGCTGCTGCTCTGTAATTAGATGGGTGAGTAGTGTGGTCAGCTGCTTGCACTTCTGTCATGACGATATCATGCCCATTCGGGTTAGCATATGTCTGAACAGGTAAAAGTAAACAATCAGAGCTACCACCTTCTGCTTGTTGTGTAGATGATCCATCAAAAGACCAGTCTGGAGGTGTATCAGCTTCTGTAGCTTTCACCTTACTTCTCATATTGGCTTCAGGCTGGTAACCATCTAACCATATGTATTCATAAGTTTTATATTCTGCCATTATTTCTCCTAATAAAATTTTATCTAGCGTTATTAATAAAGCAATTTACATGCCATTAATTTTTGAGCTATATGCACAATATTTGAACTATTTGTGCGCTATTTTAGTGCATTAATATTGATATTGCATTAAATTAATGCAATTATTTTAGATCAAAAAAATCTTTGATTTTTGTAAATTTTTCTTTAATGGATGTATATGAATGATTTCCACCATAAAATATATCTATATAAGAACCTCTGAAATAACTAGAAGCTTCAACATAGTTGAGAACCTCATCACCAGATTCTAATAGTATTAAATTATTTTTCGGTTCTAAAATTTTCTTATGATGAAGATTTCTAACATAAGAAATATCATCTTTTGAAATAGTAAATTTATTTCCAGTAGCGTAATTTTCATTTTTGCCAAGATGAATCTCAAAATCCTTCAGTGGAGGTATAGCCGGGTTAATTAGTACTGATTTGGTTTTATAAAGTTGCGCAAAATAAAGTGCATAATAACCTCCTAATGAGCTCCCCATATATAAAATATTTGGACTATTTTTATCAATAAGACCTTCTATTTGTTTATGCGCTTCTTTGAAATCATCTTTTAAATCGGGAATTATAATTTTTGTTTGAGATGTCTTATTTTCTATAAATTTTTTAAACTCTTGAGCTTTACCAGAATCACTAGAAGATTTAAATCCATGGAAATAAAGAATAGTGTTAGACATTTTTTAATAAACTACTAATTTGCTCCTTACCTGAAATACCCGAGACAAAAATACTTTCTAACCATTCTGTTAAGAATTTATTTTGCTGAAGTTTCTCATCAAATGATTGTCTTTTTGATTGGTTCATAAAAAAAGGTAGAGGTTTTTCGCCTTGATAAGATAAAACTTCTGCTAGTTTTGCATCTAAGCTGATTTGAATCCTTAGCACAAAGTTACTGTGAATATTTTTTTTATCCCCACTCTGTTTAGCTTCAAGAATTATTGTGTGTTTAGTTTTACTTAATACAAGAAAATTAATTTTTAGAGAAGATTGATTTGGGTTAATAGATTCAAATAAGACTTCATCTGATGAGTAATTATTTAATAATTTTTTAAGCCTAATAAAATTTGCTTCACACACTGTCAGATGATGAGAAGTTGCGGGCAATGTTTTTAACATACCTAAATTCTATATTCTTTTTTTATAGGTGTATATTCACTGCAAGCTGCTAAATATTTTTTTATGCTAATTTCCTCTTCTTTACAAAAAGATTCAATGGCTGATCTAAAATCTTCATGTAATACATAATGATATGAGTTAGAGGCTCTCGGCTCAAAACCTCTCCTAATTTTATGTTCTCCTTGAACGCCAGGATCAAAAAAGCTAATCCCATTTTTTATGCAGTATTCAATCCCTTGATAATAACAACATTCGAAATGCAAGCTATCAATATTTATTGATGAGCCCCAATGTCTTCCATAAAGAGTATCTTTACTTTGAAAGCATAGTGATCCAGCAATTTTATTTCCTTCAAGTTCAGCAAAAAAAATAACAGGGCAAAGAGCATCTTTATACTTGTGGACCAAATTAAAAAAATCAAAATTAAGATAGGGCGCCTGCATTCGTTCATGATAAGTAGATTTGTAAAATTCGTAAAAAACAAGCCAATCATCTAATGTCACATTAGTACTATCTTTTACTGAAAAACTGATTCCTGAGTCATGAATTTTCTTTCTTTCAGATTTAATATTTTTTCTTTGTCTTGAAGTAAAGATTTTAAGAAAGTCATTAAAGTTTTCATATTCTTTGTTATTCCAGACAAACCTATACCCACTTCTCTCTATAAAATTATTTTCAATAAGAGTTTTAGCGAGTTTTTTGTCTGGAAAAAGAATGTGCCATGTCTCTATATCATTTTTTTTCATGTAATCAATTACTGGTTTAGTAAAACTCTCCATGTTAATAGATTGAGAAGTTATAAATTTTCTTGTCTCACAAGGAGTAAAGGGAATAGCACTAAGTAATTTTGGATAATAATCTCTATTTGCTCTTCTTAGGGCATAAGACCATTGATGATCAAAAACAAATTCTCCATGACTATTGTTTTTTTTGTATATCGGAATAAAGCCTGAAAGATCTTCCTTTTCAGCCAGAGTTAAGTGAAATGATTGCCAGCCATTATTTGCGTGAACAGATTTACTTTGTTCCAATGCATAGAGATATTCATATGACATGAAAGGCTTATCTTTTTCATCAATGATCTGATTGAAATCAACAGATGAAATTTCAGATAAGCTTTCAATAAATTTGCTTTTCATTTCAAGATGCCTAGATCAGAAAAATTTCGATTACAAAGCCAATCGAAGCTATCATGCCAACCCAATTATTCATTTTGAATGATTTTAAGTATTTCCCCTGATTAACAAGACTATTTTGGTAAAAATAAATACAGAACAATAGCAATAATATTGCAAGAAACAAAGGTGAAAATTGATTAATAAAAAATATTAATAAAAGAGAGAAATAAAATAATAAATGAAGAATCTTGCTAATTATTATTGCTTTATCTCCCCACAATATTGGAGTTGAATTAATTCCAATTAATTTATCATCTTCTATGTCTTCTAGCGCATAAATAGTATCAAAACTAATGATCCACAAAACCGTTCCTATAAATAAAAGCAATATTGATATGGAGAAGTTTGTTGATACAAGACTATAAGATATTAGAGTTCCTGATCCAAAGGTTATGCCCAGAAAAAATTGAGGTGCTTTTAAAAATCTTTTTGTCAGTGGGTATATTAAGATAAAAATGGCGATAAACAATGAAATTTGAACAGTTACTTTTGGTACGAATATCAGAAGACTCAAACAAGCAGATGCCAATATGGAGAAAAATATCCATGCGCCTTTAAGGCTTACCTCACCTTTGGCAATGGGTCTATCTTTTGTTCTTGAGACTAATTTATCAAACTTATAATCACTAATATCATTAATCACACAGCCACAAGACCTTACTAGGATTGCCCCAGCTAATACAATAAGGTAATTTTCAAAATCGATATAACCCTCATTGAGAGCTCCCAACATAAGCCCCATTAGTGATGGCCAGAGTAAAAGATAAATGCCCACAGGCTTGTCCAACCTAGCAAGCCTTAAATAAATCATTAATTTACTAAGCATCTGTATCTATTAAAAAAATTTCCATCACTGAGAATTTATAGCCTTTAATTAAATATTTTGCTTTTCTGCCCCAATACAAGCTTGAAGCGTTTTCAAACAAAGCATAAACGACTTTATCTTTAGTAAAAATATCTTTCTCAAAGAGAATATCACCAAGGGGTTTATTTCCAAGATTTCCTAGTTGCTCCAATCCTTTTGAAATTGTTTCAACAGGGATTATTGTTTGAGCAAAAACTATTGGCTCATCATTGCAAAAAAGAATTACTTCTCTTAACTTTATTTCATTAGATGTACAGTTAATAAAGTCTTTATCTTCTTGTTCTATAAAAGATAATTCATCTTGAATAAGATGAAGTTTAAATGATCCATTTTTTTTTATTCTTTTGGTTATGGGGCCATTCTCAAGCAACCACGAACGTATTTCATTTTTTGATATTTTTGATTCAATAGATTCAAAATTTTTCCAAGATGATATTTTCTTTAGCTTCATTAATTACTCGATAAATCTGATATTATAACGCCCACACTTTTAATCAAAGTAAAATTAAAAAATATGGATATGAAATTAAAAAAGTATGAATGTATTGTTTGTGGTCTAATATATGATGAAGCTTTGGGCTGGCCTGAAGATGGAATAGAGCCTGGGACAAGATGGGAAGACGTGCCTGAAGATTGGTTATGTCCAGAGTGTGGTGTTGGAAAAGAAGATTTTGATATGATTGAGATAGAATGATTGAAACTCCCAAAAATTTAACAAGAAATATTTTACTTGGAATGTTTTTGGGTTTTGTAGTTGGCTCTCTTCTATACTATGTAAGTTTTTTCTCAGACAGTTTCCTAGAGTTTATTAAAGTATATGTCTTTAATTTAGGTAGTGCTATTTTTATAAATCTACTTAAGCTTTTAATTGTTCCTTTGGTATTCTTTTCTTTAGTATCTGGTATCTCATCTCTTACTAGTATGCAAAGCTTAGGCAATATAACTTTAAAAACAATTACTCTTTATTTATCAACTACAGCTATAGCTGTTTCTCTATCTTTATTTATTGGCTCCATCTTTAAACCAGGTGCAGGTTATTCATCAGAAATTGCACCGCCAGATCAACTACCAAAAGGCCAGGGAATATATGAAACAATTTTAGATATTTTTCCATCAAATATCATTGAAGCTATGGCACAAAATCAGATGCTAGCAGTTGTTTTCTTTAGCATCTTATTTGGCCTTGCATTGAATAAAACAAACCATCTTACAAATAACTTCAGCGAATCATTTGAAAAACTAAATACTGTGTTTATGCAGCTAGTCATAATGGTTATATCTTTTGCACCAATTGGGGTGTTTTGCTTAATTGGTAAATTTGTAATTACAGACGGATTAGATATCTTCCAAGAGGCTTTTAAATATGTACTTTTGCTAATAATAGTATTGTTAATTCATGCAATCTTTACCTATTCACTAATCCTAAAGTTATTTACTAATCTAAGCTTGCCTACTTTTTACAAAAAAATGAAAGATGTTGCTATATTTGCTTTTTCAACATCCTCAAGCGCAGCAACCATTCCTGTAACGTTAAAAACTGTCCAAGATGATTTAGGGGTAAATAAAAACGTTTCCTCTTTTGTAATTCCTGTTGGAGCTACAATTAATATGGATGGAACTGCAATTATGCAGGGCATGGCTACAGTTTTTATCGCACAAATGTCTGGAATAGACTTAACGCTTTTTCAATACATCCAAGTAGTGATTCTTGCTGTTGTAACTTCAATTGGTACTGCGGCCGTTCCCTCAGCAGGAACAATAACCTTAGTAATTATTTTGCAGCAATTTGGCTTGCCGCTAGAAGCTATTGGAATAATTTTAGCTGTTGATAGAATTTTAGATATGTTACGTACTTCAGTTAACGTAA
Organism: uncultured SAR86 cluster bacterium; assembly: GCA_902635645.1. Lineage (GTDB taxonomy): Bacteria > Pseudomonadota > Gammaproteobacteria > Magnimaribacterales > D2472 > SCGC-AAA076-P13. The sequence continues at coordinate 23,046 of CACPON010000005.1, read as the reverse complement.
CAGGAGATGCTGCTGTTGCATGTATAGTTGCAGATTCAGAGAACCTAATTGATAAAAATTTATTCAATAAATAATTAAAAACAACGTCTTTTTTATAATAATTTGCTAGAATGCATCTTTTTAAAATGGGGATATATTGATGAATACTTTACTTTTACCACCGGTCTTAGGCGTTGTTGGAATGTTAGCAGCAGCTCTAGTCTATATGCTAGTGATGAAATATCCAGACGGCGAAGATAAAGTAAAAAAAATAGGTGATCAGATTCATGCTGGCGCACTTGCTTTCATGAAAACTGAGTATAAATACTTAACAATTTTTATTTTGGTTATAGTTCTTTTAGCATGGTTCGCACTTGGGCCTTATACTGCAATATCTATAATTATGGGAGCAATTTGCTCATCAGTTGCTGGTTTTATTGGCATGTATGCGGCTACTAAGGCAAATGTCAGAACAGCAACAGCAGCTCAAAAGGATGGTCCTGCTGCAGCTTTGTCAGTCTCATTTTATGGTGGCTCAATAATGGGGTTATGTGTTGCATCATTGGGTTTAATAGGTTTGGGAGCTTTATATTATTTTTATGTTCCAGCTGGCATTGATCCACACAAACTTGAAGGATTTGCCATGGGCGCATCTATAGTAGCTCTATTTTCTAGAGTAGGTGGCGGAATCTTTACAAAGAGTGCAGATGTTGGAGCTGATCTTGTTGGTAAAGTTGAAGCTGGAATTCCTGAAGATGATCCAAGAAATCCCGGCGTTATCGCTGACAATGTTGGTGACAATGTTGGTGATGTAGCTGGAATGGGATCAGATATATTTGAATCATATTGTGGCTCTATGATCGCATCAATAGCAATAGCATATACTCTTGGCAACGAAGACATGATGATGCTACCTCTAGCACTAGCATCAACTGGTTTGATAGCATCAATTATTGGTATATTTATAGTAAAACTTCAATCTGCAAAAGCACCTGCAAGTGCTTTAAGATCTGGCACACTTTTAGCTCCAGTAATATTTGTAGCAATGGCCTATTTTATTATCGATTCTTTTAATGGGGTTGGAATGAATGTTTGGTGGTGTGTTATTTCCGGAGCTGTCGGCGGAGTATTAATAGGGCTAATTACAGAATATTACACGGGCGGAAGTCCTGTGAAAAAAATTGCTGAATCAGGAGAAACTGGTTCTGCAACAGTAATGATTTCTGGATTATCAGTTGGAATGCAGTCTGTTGTAATACCTATTATTATTTTGGCTGGAATTATTCTTGTCTCAACTCAATTATCAGGTATTTATGGAGTTGGAATTGCTGCAGTTGGCATGCTCGCAACCGTAGGTATCACAATGGCGATTGATGCATATGGGCCTGTTGCAGATAATGCTGGAGGTATTGCTGAAATGTCAGGTATGGGCGAAGAGGTTAGGGAAATTACTGATTCTCTAGACGAATTAGGAAATACTACTGCTGCAATTGGAAAAGGTTTCGCAATTGGAGCTGCAGCTCTAGCTGCCCTTGCTATAATCTCAGCTTTTTCAGCTGTTGTAGGAGCTAAAAATCCTTCATTTACATTAGCCCTAACAGAGCCAATTGTTTTAGTTGGGATGTTTATTGGAGTGTGTATACCTTTCTTGGTTTCTTCAATAACCATGACAGCTGTTGGTGATGCTGCTTTTGAAATGATCAATGAAATAAGAAGACAATTTAGAGAAATTCCGGGGTTAATGGAAGGCACAGCAGAACCTGATTCAGAAAAATGCGTTGAAATTGCTACCGAGGCTGCTTTAAAGAAAATGGTATGGCCAGGAATAATAGCAGTATCAATGCCAGCAATTGTTGGTTTTGGTCTTGGAGCACAAGCTTTAGGTGGCATGTTAGCCGGAGGTCTTCTTGGTTGTGTATCGCTTGCACTTATGATGGCTAATGCTGGTGGAGCATGGGACAACGCAAAGAAATATGTTGAAAAAGGCAATCTAGGTGGCAAGGGTTCTGACACACATGCGGCAGCAGTTGTTGGTGACACCGTTGGCGACCCCTTTAAAGATACTTCAGGCCCGTCCATGAACATTTTAATAAATGTTATGGCAATCGTCAGTTTGGTTATAGCCCCGCTTCTAAGCATATAATTTTTTCTAAATAAACACAGATCCAGAGATTCTTCTCTGGATCATGTGTAAAATTAACTAATGCAAAAAAATATCCTAATAATAGGCTATGGCGATATTGCCAAAAGGTTAGTTAAAATTCTCGATACTAAATCAATAAATATTTATGCTATTTCAAGAAATAATTCTAACAATCCAAACATAAATAAATTTAATTGGGATTGGCTGTCAGATAAAAAAATTAATTTAAAAGCTAAAAATTTTGATTCAGCAATAATAATCCCCAAGCCTAGTAGCCTTGACGAGAAAGGTTATAAAGATGGCTTTATAATTGCCACAAAAAATATCTTAAACCTATTATCAAATTTAAATATTAATAAGATAATTGCAATATCTTCTACTAGAGTCTATGGCGGTCACCATAAAGGTGCGGTAGATGAGAAATCAATAGAAAAACCCTCTGAATTTAGGGGCAAATTGATCTTAGAATATGAAGTAGCTTTATCAAAAATATTTGGGCCTAAACTAACCATTCTTAGATTCTCAGGTTTATACGATAACCAATCAAAAAAGACTTCTCACAATAAATTACATAGAGATCAAGCTGCAAAAATAATAGCTCATTTTATTGAATACAAACCTGATAGCAGCCAAGCTAATATTATTAACTGCTCAGAGGATTCTGAAATTCTTTTTTCTAAAAAATCAATTATAAATACCAAGTTAAAACAGACAGGATTTAAATTTTAAAAAAATTAAACTAGAACAAAAACTCTAGGCAAAATACAATAAAGTTATGACATCAAGTATGACCGGCTTTGGGCATTCAAGGCATATAAACAAAGAAACAGAAATTTACTGTGAAATTAAATCAGTCAATCATAGATTCCTAGATATCTCTATTAAACCCAATGATATTAGCAATGACCTTGATCTATTTATTAGAGATGCTATTGGTAAAAAGGTTAAAAGAGGAACATTAGATATAAGACTAAAGTTAAAATTTCCATCTAGCAATTCATACATAATTAACAATGAGTCTTTAAGAAATTTGGGTAAATCAATTGATGGAGTTAAGCTTTTAGAAATTAAAAAGCTAACTTTCTCAGATATCAAAGACATTCCTGGAATCATTAAGACTGAACAAAAAATTCAAGTTAACCAAAACTTAATAAAGAAAGTTTTTAAAGATGCTTTTAAAACCTTTTTATTAAATAGAGCTGCAGAAGGAGAAAAAATAAGTAAATTATTTTTATCTAAATTAAATAAAATTAATAAGTGTATTTCTAAGCTGGAGAGCTCAAATAAAAAATTATTAAAAATAAGATCTGAATCTCTTAAAAAGAAAGTAAATCATATATGCGAAACTGTTGATAATGACAGGCTTGCTCAAGAAGTGGCCTTGCTTGCTTTGAAGCATGATGTTGCAGAGGAAATAGAAAGAATAAATTTTCATACCTCTTCTTTAAAAAAGGAATTGATGTCCAGAAGTGGAAGCGGAAAAAAAATAGATTTTATCTTACAAGAATTATTCAGAGAAACTAGTACATTATCAGTTAAATTAGATATACCCAAATATAAACAAATAGCTTTAGATATGAAGCTTATAGTCGAGGAAATGCGCGAGCAGGCTCAAAATATTGAATAATAGAAAGGGCAAGTTATTCGTCGTTGCTGCTCCATCTGGTGCGGGAAAATCTTCTTTAATTCAATCAATCCTTACCAACTTTGAAAATATTGAACTTTCAATATCAGCTACTACAAGATCACCAAGAAAAGGTGAGCAAGAGGGTAAACATTACTTTTTTGTGACTGAAGATGAGTTTAATTCCTTGAAAGAAGAAGATGCTTTTATTGAATGTGCAATAGTTCACAACTATCAATACGGTACTTTACGTAAATATATTGATGAAAGACTAAATAAAGGAATAAATGTAATTTGTGATATAGATGTTCAAGGCTTTAAGCTAATAAAAAATACTGGCACCGATCATGTTTCAATATTCATTATTCCTCCAAGTATTGAAGAGCTAGAAAAAAGATTACTAGCTAGGGGTTTAGATTCAGAAAATGTAATTGACACCAGGCTTGAAAATGCAAGGGAAGAGTTAAGGTTTGCTGAAGAGTTTGATTACAGAGTATTAAACGATAACTTCGAGCAAGCCTATAAGGAAATAGTTAATATTATTATTAATGGAAAATCACCCAAAAATAACGATAAAATAAATATTAAGATATTAAGAGATATGTTGTCTTAATGTCTTATTAGAAATAGAATACGCTCCCTAGGAGAAATTATATGGCTAGAATTACAGTAGAAGATTGTTTACAGGTTGTACCAAGTAGATTTGATCTCATTATCATGGCATCAAAAAGAGCTAGACAGCTAACAACTACTAGCAGAGACCCTTTGGTGGAGTGGGATAATGATAAACCAACATTAGTTGCACTTAGAGAAATTGAAGCAGGTCTTCTTGATAAAGAAACACTAGATAGAACTCTAGAAGAAGATGTATTGTTAGATGGTTTTGCAGCACCAGGTACTGAAGAAACAGAAACAGTTGAATAAATGAATTTTGGAGAACTAATTTGAGTGAATCGGTTCTCCCAAATCATCTGATTAATTTTTCCGATAAAAGTCTATTAAAACTCCCGACATCTCTCTATAAAACATCTAAAACTTACCTCAGTCCTGAAGATATAAAAAAAATCCAGAAAGCTTACTCGTTTGCTTTTTATGCTCACATGGGTCAAAAAAGAAAAGATGGCTCAGACTATATAACTCATCCAGTAGCTGTAACAGAAATATTACTTGAACTCAAAATGGACTGTGATTCTATATGCGCAGCATTAATGCATGATGTGCTCGAAGATTGCAATGTTCAAAAAAGCAACCTAGCTAAAACGTTTGGTGATGATGTGGCACATATTGTTGATGGGGTAAGTAAGTTAGGAAAAATAGATCTTAAAAATGTAGCTGACAAGAATGCCAATAATCTTCAAAAAATGGCATTAGCAATGGCAAATGATGTAAGAGTTATCTTAGTTAAATTGTGTGACAGGCTGCACAATATGAGGACCATCGAATATGTTCCAAGAAATAAACAAATACAAAAATCAAAAGAGACTTTAGATTTATATGGCCCATTGGCACTAAGAGTGGGCATGCAAGACATAAGGGCAGAACTTGAAGATAGGGCTTTTAAATGCCTGCACCCAATGCGTGCTGACTTATTAAAAAGTGCAATTAAGACTTCAAGTGGCGGGAGAAAAAAAATAGTTCAAAAGATAAGGAAAGAGCTTAAAAGTCGACTTAAATCTAACGGAGTCGAGGATGCTGGCGTAAAGGGAAGAGAAAAAAATCTTTATAGTATCTACAATAAAATTAAAACCAAACATAAACCATTTTCAGAAATACTTGATGTATACGGTTTCAGAATTTTGGTAGATTCTGTTGATGACTGTTATAGATCTCTAGGCATTATTCATAATTATTTCTCACCAATTGAGAATAAATTTAAGGACTATATAGCTATTCCAAAAACTAATGGCTATCAAGCCTTGCACACAAGCTTACTTGCGCTAGATGCTTTTCCTATAGAGGTTCAAATTCAAACAAGAAGCATGTGGGCAACGGCCAATATGGGTATCGCCGCCCATTGGAGTTACAAAACAGATGATGATGCTGGTATTGGAACAGGATTAAGAGCTAGCAGATGGCTATCAAGTCTTATTGATTTGCAAAAGAAATCATCAAACCCTACAGAGTTTGCTGATTCTCTTAAGAAAGATCTTGATTCTGAAGAGGTCTATTTATTCTCCCCTAAAGGAGATATTTATGCCTTAAAGGCGGGAGCTACTCCAATAGACTTCGCATATGAAGTACATACTGGCCTTGGCGATAGTATTGTGGGTTGTAAAGTAAATAGAAGAGAGGCTCCTTTAAATGTTGAACTGGAAAGCGGTCAGACAGTTGAAATTATTACAGCAAGCAAAACAGTTGAAGCAGATCCTGCATGGCTAAACTTTGTTGTAACAGGTAAAGCTAGAAGCGGAATTAGGGCTAGACTAAGAAATCAAAAAGTTTCATCAGCAAGAAAAGCTGGTAAGTTTATGTTGGAATCTGAGTTACAAAGATCTGGAAAGTCCTTAAAAGATTACAGAGGCAGTACTTTGAAGAGAGTTCTTGATTCAATAGGAGTTTCATCTCTAAATAAGCTTCTTACTGAATTAGGTTCAGGTAAAAGAACTGGCAATATTGTTGCTGAGAGATTTTATTCTGGATTAAAGATTAGAAAAGACACAGACGCCAAGAAAATTAAACCTGTTTTTATTCATGATAATCATATTGAGGGAGTTTCGGTTGTTTTTGCAAAATGTTGTCACCCTGTCTATAAAGACCCTGTAATAGCCCACTCTGATACAGAAAGAGGGATTGTTATTCATCATAAAAGATGCAAACAGGTTGCACCATTTATCTCAAAAGATCCAAGGTATATCCCAGGAAAGTGGGCTGTTAATACCAAAACTCACGTTTACACAGCAAAGATCAATATCGTTACTATTGATGAAATGGGTGTTTTGGCTGATTTAGTTTCAGTTTTCACAAAGACAGGCATAAATATTGAACAAATTAATACAAAAAATATTGATAGCACATTTGCTTCATTTGAGATGGAGGTAGATGTTGAAGATCTTGAAGAATTAAATAATATAATGTTGAAGATTAGATCAAAAAAAATAACAACAAGCTGCACAAGATTAATAAACGAAAAATAATAGACCTTAAAATTTAATTTTAGGTACAATGCATATCAAAAATAAATCCAATATATAAACCATGACAAAGAAAATAATTTTCACAGAAAATGCCCCAAAAGCTATAGGGCCATACTCTCAAGCTGTTTCTGCTGGAGGATTCACATTTGTATCTGGACAAGTTGCCATCAACCCAGAGACCGGAGACTTGATGAATGCCTCAATTCAAGATCAGGCAGAGCAGGTAATAAAAAATCTTACGGCAATATGTGAAGAGGCTAACGGGTCGCTTGCTGATATTGTAAAACTTACAATTTATATAACCGATATGAATGACTTTGCAGTTGTAAATGAAACAATGCAAAAATATTTTTCAGAACCTTATCCCGCAAGAGCAACGGTTGAAGTTTCAGCCTTGCCGCTTGGAGTTAATGTGGAAATGGATGCAGTTTTAGTTTGCCATGAGTAAAGATCTTCTTTCAATCAGTGATTTATCTAAAAAAGAAATTTTAGATCTAATAGAATTTGCAAAAAATTTCAAACAAGATGATGGCTCTTTTAGAAAAGAAAATTTATTTCCAGATAAAACTATTGCTAATGTTTTCTGTGAGCCAAGTACAAGAACTAAATCCTCTTTTGAAATAGCAGCCAAAAATCTTGGTTGTTCAGTTGTAGGTTTTGATATTTCAAATTCATCTGTTGAAAAAGGTGAATCAATTTACGAGACTGTAGATGCACTTAGTTTAATGGGTGTAGATCTGTGTGTCCTAAGACACCCTGAATCAGTTATCAGGGATCTTGCAGAATACCTGCCTGAAATGGTATTTATCAACGGAGGAGAGGGCTCCATATCTCATCCTACCCAAGCCTTGATTGATCTAATGACTATAATTGAGCATAAAGGCTCTATAGATGATCTTAATATAGTTATTGTTGGTGATCTTGATCACTCGAGGGTAACATCATCTTTTGTTGAAGGCGTCTCAAATTTCTCATTTAATTCTTTAACTTTTTGCGGTCATCCAAGCATGTCTACTAAATATACCAATCCTGTAATAGGAAGGTATGAGCCTGATCTCGATACTGCACTTCATGATGCAGATGTGGTCATGACATTAAGAATACAATATGAAAGGTTTGAAGAAACGCTTGATCTTGACCTAGATGAATACAAACAAGCATATCAACTTATATCTGAGAAGCTTGAGCAAGCCAAAGGCGATGCAATCATTATGCATCCTGGGCCTGTGAATTATGTAGAAATTTCAGAAAGCGTGTACCAGTCTGAACAATCTGTAATTAGAAACCAGATCGCAAATGGTGTTGCCATCCGAATGGCTGTTTTATCAAGATTTTTGAGCAGCTAGGGTTTTCTTAACGGTATCAACTATTGCTATAGTTGTTTGATCAATTTCAATATTCACTAAATCTTTTTCTTCAAGTTTGTCTAAATTTGTAATTTTAAGGGTTTCAGGAATAAGATGAATGTTAAATTGGTTTTTGAAAACCTTTCCTATAGTTAAGCTACAACCGTTAATACCAATATAACCCTTCTCTAAGACATAATCCGAATAATTCTTAGAAATTGATATTTTCATATCTTTGGTATTTTCTTTCTCAAATATTTTTTTTACCTCTCCAGTAAAATGAATATGTCCTGACATAAGATGGCCACCTATTTCAGATGAAGCTTTAATTGATCTTTCTAAATTTACAATGTCACCCTTTGAAATATTTTTTAAGTTGGTTTTAAGTAATGTTTCTTCTATGACATCAAATTTAAGATTTGTAATACCATTATCTTTTGATGTAAGACAGACTCCATTTACCGAAATGCTAGCACCTTTTTTTAAGCCCTTATTAAAGTTTTTTGGTGTTGAAATATGAATGCGAATGAAATCATTAAAATTCTGTACCTTTGATACTTTTGCCTTGTGAGAAACTATGCCAGAAAACATCTATGCCCCCCATTCGTTTCTATAGGCTTGAAGTCTCTCAAGATGTGTTTCATAACCTGAGTTAGATTGAGAATATGTAATCAAAGTATCTAAATTAATTATAGATATTACTTGCATGCCAAACTCTTCTTCAAGTTCTTTTCTAGCAGAAAGATTTCCGCTTCCTCTTTCTTGTCTATCTAAGCCAACCATCATTATTTTTGGAGTTGCTCCAGTTGATTTGATCATCTTTATAGATTCTTTAGCAGCAGTGCCAGCTGATATGACATCATCAACTATAAGAACATCGCCAGAAGGGTTGTTGCCAATAATTGTTCCACCCTCACCATGATCTTTAATTTCTTTGCGATCAAATGATAAAGGATATTTAAAACCATCTTTATCAAAAATCATGGCAATTATTGAACCAAGAAAAATACCTTTATATGCAGGCCCATATATACAATCAAATTTTAAATTAGCGGCATTAATCGCATGTTTATAGCACTCTGCAAGCTCATAAAGATATCCACCATTAAGCATTCTGGCTGCATTAAAAAAATAAGGGCTTTTTCTTCCAGATTTTAGTGTGAAGTCACCAAATTCTAGAACTTTGGCATTTAAAGATAATTCAAGAAATTTTTTTTGATAGTCTTCCACTTATTTCAAACAGGCTTTTTGTTTTTCAATAATATCAGCAATAGCAGAACTTCCAAGCTCTAACATCTGATTTAATTGATCTTTTGTGAAAGGTGCTTCCTCAGCAGTGCCTTGAATTTCTATGAGTTCAAGCGAATCTGTCATAACAAGGTTTAAATCTGTTTCAGCATTACTATCCTCTTTATAATCAAGGTCAAGGATAACTTCATCATTTAATATGCCTAATGAAACTGCAGCTATATGTCGCTTAATTGCTCTATGATCGTCATGATGATTTTGTAAAGCTAAGAATAATGCGACACAACCACCTGTAATGGAAGCAGTTCTGGTGCCTCCATCTGCTTGGATTACATCACAATCAATATTAATAGTTTTTCCTTTAATATATTTTAGATCTACCGCTTGTCTTAGCGACCTACCAATTAATCTTTGGATCTCTTGAGTTCTGCCGCTTTGCTTACCTCTTGCAGCTTCTCTGCTCATTCTTTCATTGGTCGATCTAGGAAGCATACCATATTCTGCAGTAACCCAGCCCTCGTCACCACCTTTCATCCATCTAGGGACATTAGTATCAATGGTAGCTGTACAAATTACTTTTGTATTTCCAAAAGAAACTAATACAGAGCCTTCGGCATGCATATTAACATTGGGTTCAATCGTTATATCTCTTAGTTGATTAAGCTTTCGGTCGTTGCTTCTTTCCATAATTTGATCCTATGGATGATTATCCAAATATTAAGATAAATTCTCTTTAACAATTTTGCTGACTAAGCCCATATCAGCGGTTCCAGCAGGAATAGAATTCTTTAGAATACCCATGACTTTACCCATGTCTTGCATAGAAGTAGCACCGGATTCTGCAATGGCACTAGAAACTTTTTCAGAAATTTGAGATTCGTCTAACTGTGCTGGCTTGTATTTAGACAAGACATTAACTTCAAGCTGTTCTTTTTCAGCAAGATCTGATCTGCCGCCACTTGTAAATTGAGCAATAGAATCATTTCTTTGTTTAATCATTTTATTGATAATGGATAGAGCCTTTGCATCATCAACAGTTTCTTGATTATCAATTTCAAACTTTTGAACTTCTGATTTAAACATTCTTAAAGTGTCGCGAGTCATATCATCTTTATCAAGCATTGCTTGTTTAAGATCAGATTGAATTTCAGAAAGAAGGGTCAAGATTATCTAAAGGATCTTTGTCTTGGGAAAGAGAACTTTCTATTTGATTTTCTAGCACGTTTAACAGCTGCTGCCATTAATCGCTTTCTTTTTTCAGTTGGTTTTTCATAGAACTCTCTTGCTCTAATCTCAGGGACAATTGCTGCTTTTTCGCAGGCACGCTTGAACTTTCTAAGACCAATGTCAAAATGTTCTGTTTCTTTTATTATAATTGAAGGCATAATGTGACGCGTAGTTTAGGCTGTAATTAGAAAATTTGCAAAACATTTTATTAAAAATTTATGAAAACTTTAGGAATTGAAACTTCTTGCGATGAAACCGCTATTGCAATATATGACACTGAAAATGGCATTACTGGTGAGTCCGTATTTAGTCAGATTAAAATGCATGCTGAATATGGTGGCGTTGTCCCCGAGCTTGCATCAAGAGATCATTGTGTAAAAATTGTAACGGTTTTGGAAGAAGCTCTAGGCGATATTGATATCAATTCGATTGATCAAATCGCTTATACATCAGGACCAGGACTACTGGGAGCTTTGCTAATTGGTGAAAGCTTTGCTCAGGGTTTATCAACTGCTCTAAAAATCCCCTTATTGCCAATTAATCATCTAGAGGGGCACTTAATGTCTCCAGTTATGGAGTTTCCAGAAATACAAACCCCGTATATCTCTCTACTAGTAAGTGGCGGTCATAGCATGATTGTTGACGTTAAAGAGAGGGGTACATATGAAATATTAGGCCAATCACAAGATGATGCTGTTGGTGAAGCTTTTGATAAAGTTGGAAAATTACTAGATCTCCCATATCCAGGAGGCCCTCATATTGAAAAACTTGCTTCAAATGGCAATCCTCATGCTTATGATTTTCCTAGGCCTATGATGCATAGCGATAATTTAGATTTAAGTTTCAGTGGATTGAAAACTTCAGTGTTGTATACCGTCAGAGATATTGAAAACATGACCGATGAGATTAAAGCAGATATAGCCGCTTCTTTTCAGCAAGCGGTTATTGATGTTTTAACACGTAAGATTAAAAAAGCTGTTGAAGCAAGTGGAAGGTCTGATGTAATTATTGCTGGAGGTGTTGCTGCTAACAAAGCACTTCGTGCTGCTATAAAAGATCTAGAAAATTCATTAGGGATAAGAGTTTTTTATCCATCTTTAAAATATTGTGGTGATAACGCTGCAATGATTGCTTTTGTTGGATCTTTAAGATCTTCTGATAAGATTGAGCCTAAGGCCTCTTATGTAAGAGCAAGATGGCCTTTAAATGAATTAACTACATGAAAGACATTATTTACATAAAAGATCTTCGAGTAAAAACGATCATAGGTATATTTGATTGGGAAAGAAAAGTTAAACAAGAAGTAAGCATTGATTTAGAGTTCCCATTTGACTGTAAAAAGGCAGCTGCAACAGATTCAATTGAAGATACAGTCGATTATAAAGCCATTGCCAAAGGCGTAATAAAATTTGTAGAAGAGTCATCATTTCAACTTCAAGAAACTCTTGCTGAAGGCATAGCCTCTTTAGTAAAAAATGAATATGGAGTTGAATCAATAAAGCTAAGGGTATCAAAACCAGGAGCTATAAGAGGCTCAAAAGATGTCGGCCTAATTATTTATAGATAATGCAATATTTCTTATCCTTAGGAAGCAACATAAATGCTGAAGCAAATATCATTTTTGCTATCGAGCAATTAAATAAAATATTAACAAATACCAAATTTTCATCTATTCACAAAACTAAAGCCGAAGGATTTGAGGGTGATGACTTTTTAAATTTAGTAGTAGCAGGTGAGTCCGATCTCAATTTTGATGATCTTAATGAAAAGCTTAAAGATATTGAAAATGAATCTGGCAGAAAAAGAGATGTTCCTAAGTTTAGTGCTAGAACATTAGACATTGATATAGTTCTTCAAATCAACGAAGACGAAATATTATATGAAAGTGATGAGATAGAAAAATATTCATTTGTATCAGAGCCGCTAAAAGAAGTTTTATAAATGGCAAAGAAATTTACAATTAGAAAGATTCACAGATACTTAAGTATATTTATTGCTATTCAGCTTTTGCTTTGGACAGTCTCTGGAATTTATTTTGCATTTAATAAAATTGAGATGGTTAGGGGAGAGCAATATCGATTGCCCTTAGAGACCGAATACAGAATTTTTAAAAGACTCGGACAAGAAATTATTGAAACAAATGATAATGGAGTAAAAACGTACTCTTCTTATCCTCAAAATTTTCCAGTTGATATGTTGTTACCTGAAGAGGCAATATCAATTGCTAAAGAAAAAACATCATTAAATCCTGTAAGCGTAACTTTAATAGAAAAAGCTGACAGAGGTGTTGAGTATAGAGGTAGGAGACTGCCTATATATAAAGTCTCTACAGACACTAATGATGGAATTAATATTTATGTTGATTCTATGACAGGAGATATAGCTGCTATAAGATCTGATTCATGGAGAGCTTGGGATCTTTTGTGGGCTTTACACATTATGGATTATGAAGATAGAGACAATATCAATAATTTGTTATTAAAGATATTTTCTGTTCTTGCCCTAATTAGCTCAATTACTGGAATAATACTTTTTTTTAAAAAAACTATTTAAAGTTATTTTCTACAATTGACCATGCTCCTTGTGAAAGAGGGTAGACTTTCATCCCTCTGTCTTCAGCATGCTTACTTGATGCAGTTCCATCTCTAACCCTGCCAAGAATGCCCTGACATATAGCACCTACTTTAAATAAGCTGAAGGCCATATAGAATTCCCAATTAGCTGATAGATCTTTTCCTGTAATTTCGGAGTACATATCGCGATATTCCATTTCATTAGGAATGCCCATTTCTTTTAATTTTGCATGATCATAAAAGAGTGGCTCTGTTCTCCATGTAAGACAGTGATAGCAAAAGTCTGCAATTGGATGACCTAAAGTAGAAAGCTCCCAATCAAGAACGCCTATGACTTCTTGGTTTTTCATTATCATGTTGTCTAAGCGATAGTCTCCATGAACAATTGAGGTTTCATCATCATCAGGAATATTTTCTGGTAACCACTCTATAAGATTATTCATTTCAACAATATTGTCTGTCTCAGATGCTAGGTATTGTTTAGACCATCTTGAAACTTGCCTTGCAACATAATTACCAGGTTTACCATAATCTTCTAATCCAACTTTTTTGTAATCTACGCTATGAAGAGCAGCAAGAGTTTTATTTTTACTTTGATAGACTTTGATCCTTTGTTCTTTTGAAAGAGAGGGGAGCATATGATCCCAATAAATATCTCCATCTAAACAATCCATAACAAAAAAAGTGGTTCCTGCTACATCTTCATCTTCACAAAGACCGTAGGTTTTTGGAACAGGAACATCAGTTTGACCAAGAGCAGTGATGACTTTATATTCTCTATCGACAGCATGAGCTGAAGGCAGAAGCTTGCCCGGTGGCTTTCTTCTTAGGACAAGATTTTTATTATCAGTGATAATTTTATAGGTAGGGTTAGATTGACCGCCCTTAAATTGCTCTATTGATTTTATAGAACCAGCTCCAGGAACATGAGCATCAATCCATGGTTGAAGCTTTGAAGCATCTATTTTTAAATTTTCAGCAACTTCTTTTGTTCCTGAAAATATTTTTTCATATTTTTGAGCATCGTGTGTCATGAGAGTGATCTTCCTCCATCAACTTTAATAACTTGCCCTGTCATATACTTTGAACTAACAACAAACTTAACAGTGTTAGCGATATCTTTTTCAGATCCCATCTTCTTGAGTGGGATGTTAGCTATCACTTTATCCTTTTGTTCATCAGTCCAAGTCACATCAGGTGGTTCGAGCATTGCACCAGGAGCAATTGCATTAACATTAACTTCTGGAGCTAATTCTCTTGCAAGAACCTTAGTTATTGATTCTAAACCCCCTTTAGCAGAAGCGTATATAGAAAAATTTGCAACGCCTTTGCTTAAATTTGTATCCGTAATATTTACTATAGTGCCCCTTGATTCAATTAGCTTATCTTTTAAACCCTGAATTAAAAATAATGGACCCTTAAGATTACTTCCAATCAATTTATCCCAATGCTCTTCAGAGATTTCATCAATAGGGGTTGGATAAAAAGTTGAAGCATTGTTTACTAAAACATCGATTGAATCAAAGCATAACTTAGATTCATCAACTAATCTTTGAACATCTGATGAGATGTCTAAATTGGCTTGAATGATTTTTGCAGAGCTGGGGCTATGAGTATTGATTTGATCTGCCAAATCCTGCGCATCCTTTTTTGAAGAATTGTAGTGAATAATGATATTCCACCCCATTTGAGAAAAAGTTAAGGCTATTTCTTTACCTATTCTTTTTGCTGCGCCAGTAATTAATATGGTTTTATTCATAAAGATTGATTAACTATTTGTTTATATATTTTATGCTTTTCTGCATAAATTTTCTCAGTTGGAATATTTTTAAGAACAGAAAAATCTGCTTCAATTGTATTTGCTAATAATCTTAATATTAAATCTTTCGAATCTGAAAGATGCGGTAGGCTGCATAAGTCGCTGATCAGCGACTGATTTCTTTCCATATTAACCTTAGGTAATAAATCTATAAGCGATTCATTAGACATATCTTTGGTAATTTTTATTAACCTCATCAAAACATCTGACGCATTTTTTTGCGCATTAGGTACTGGAAGATTGTCTCCCAAAGAAAAATCGTTGTTGACTTGAAGTTCGGCCCATCGAATGAGGTTATTTGAACTTGTATCACATATTGGAACACTTAATTTATTAAAGAAGGGTGAGTGCATTTTATATTTTATTATTACCTCAAAAAATATATTTGGATTTTCTGAGTTTAAGGCTCTGTCAGTCTCAGTCCAAATTCTGTCAGATGATAGATTTGCTATTTCACCGGAGCTAACAATTTTTTCGAGCATTTTTTCAGTGCTTTCATCGATAGCAAAATCTTTTAAATGTTCATAAGTATGGAATCTAGCAAGCCTAATAGCCCGCAATGGATCTTCTGAAAACGCATCTGATACGTGTCTGAATATTTTTTTCTTAATATCATCTCTGCCCCTATAGGGATCAATAATATTCCCATCAGAGTCCTTTGCTATTGCATTTATTGTTAAATCTCTTCTCAACAGGTCTTCTTCTAGCGTTACCTCTTTACCATAATAGAAGTTAAAACCATGATAGCCATGACCAGTCTTTCGTTCAGTCCTTGCGAGTGCATATTCTTCTTTTGATGTTGGATGGAGAAATACAGGAAAATCTTTTCCTATGGGTTTAAATCCATTAGATACCATTTCTTCAGGCGAAGATCCGACAACAACCCAGTCTTTGTCTTTAGCTTTTTTATCCAGCAGGGCGTCTCTAACGGCTCCACCAACCTCATATATCTTCATTGTTTTTTAATTTGAAATATTTTTTTATCTTCCAATCTTATAGCTGTAAGTTTATTTCCCCAAACACACCCTGTATCAAGCCCTATTATATTATCTATATTTGTCTCACCATTTATTGATGCCCAATGCCCAAAAACTATATTTTCATTATTATTTAAGTTTTCTTTTGTTTGATGAAACCAATGTATATATCCTTTTTTAGCAGTTTTACTTTTTAAATCTAGCTTAAGCGACCCATCTTTTGATAAATATCTCATTCTTGTAAAGTAATTGATAATTACTCTTAGCCTCTTATATCCTTTTAAATTTTCGTTCCACTTCTTTGGTGTATCCCCCCACATCTTTGCAAGAATATTTGATGCATCATTTTGAAGTGAAGCTTGAACCTCTTCAGATAATTTTTTTGCATCATCTATGTTCCAAATAAAGGGTATGCCTGCATGTGAAATCCAAAAAACCTCGTTTGTTTCTTTTATTTGAATTTCTAGAAATAGAGGAAGAGCCTTCAACCACGATTGATAATGTTTTATATTTTTTGATTCAAGAACTTTTTTAAGTGATTTATCTTTTTTTTGATGTTCAATTAGATATAGTAAATAAAAATCATGATTACCTAAAACTCCAGATACTGATTCCTTGTTGTTAATGCAGAATTCAAGAACTTTATGAGAGTCTTTACCTCTATTAACTAGATCTCCAGCAAAAATTAATTGGTCTATCTCTTTATTAAATTCAACCTTTTTTAATAGTGCTTCTAGTTCTTTGAAGCATCCCTGAACATCACCAACTACATAATGCGCCATTTATTCTTGATACTGCTTTGCAATTTTTAAGTAATTTTCTAATGACACCTCTTCAGGCCTAAGATTTTGATTAATTTCTAATGTATCCCAGTCTAGATTAACTTTTTTTAAATTATTTTTGATATTTTTTCTTCTTGAAGAAAATGACATATCTATTATTTTAAATAAATTATTTTTTGTTGATACATCTATGACATTTTTCTTGGGTGTAAGTCTTATAAAGCTTGAGTTTACCTTGGGCTTTATATCAAAAGACTCAGGCGGAACATCAAATAAAATTTGGGTATTAAAAAATGCAGATAGTTTGATAGATAGTTTGCCCCAATTTTTTGTGCCAACAGTTCCATTAATTTTTTCTGCCACTTCTTTTTGAATAAGAAAATGCATATCTTCTATCACGTTATACCAGTCGATAAATTTCAAAATTATCTGTGTTGAGATGTTGTAGGGAAGGTTACCAACAATTCTATAATTTTCATCCTCTAAAAAGTTTAATGACGTGGACAAAATATCTCCTTGAAAAAATTCAAATTTTGCAGGACCTTTAAAATGTTTTGAAAGATAGTCGATATTATTTTTATCTATATCAATTGCCTTAATAGAAATACCATCTTGGTTTAAAACGTTTGTTAGAGCTCCCATTCCAGGACCTATTTCAAAAAAATTTGAGTTAGTCTGCGGTGAGATTGCCTGCCCCATTTCAAAAATAATTGCTGGATCAGATAGGTAATTTTGACCAAATTTTCTTCTAATATCTCGCGAAATCATTAAACTATTTTTTTAGCAATTTTAATTGCCTCTTTTAGAGATGATGTATCAGATTCTGCAGCTCCTGCAATATCTAATGCTACCCCATGGTCAACGGATGTTCTAATGATTGGAACTCCTAAGGTAACGTTAGTTGTTGAACCAAAGCTCAAAGCTTTGATGACTGGTAAAACTTGATCATGGTACATACCAAGGTAAGCATCTGTTTCATTTAATAGTTTTTTTGTAAATGCTGTATCTGCAGATTTTGGATAGGATATATTAATTTTTTTTCGTCTTAACTCTTTTACAGCAGGTATTAAAATATCTTTTTCTTCTGAACCAATTTTTCCTCCTTCTCCGGCATGTGGATTTAGTCCAAGCAGAGTAATCTTTGGATTTTTAATTTTAAATTTATCTTTTAGTTCATCGTTTAGAATTTTAGCTTTAGAAGTAATTAGTTTTTTAGTTATTGCTTTTGCAACATTTTTAAGCGGAAGGTGAGTTGTTGCTAATGCTACTTTAAGCTTATTCGAGCCAAGTAACATTAACACATCATCGCTTGTAGTCTTTTTTTGTATGTATTCTGTATGACCCTGAAATTTTTTGTTTATTGAAATAATATTCTCTTTACTTATTGGACCAGTTACAAGAGCAGTATTTTTATCATTGAGCGCATTTTCAATAGCAAAATCTAGGTTTTTTAATACATAACTTGCATTTGATTTATATAGTTTGCCAGGTTTTAAGTTATTACATTTAGTTACACAAAGCACTTGAATATGATTTTTTTTGTTTTTTTGTATTTTGTCTAGATCATTTATTTGCAAAAGCTTTATCTTTTTACCTAATTTACTAGCTCTATCTATTAATAATTTCGGATCTGCAAGACAAACAATAGGAAGTTTAATATCTACCCAAAATTTGGAGGTGCAAAGTTGTATTATTAGGTCCGGCCCTATGCCTGAAGGCTCGCCAGGAGAGTAAATAATTTTTTTCAATCTAGATCTTTTATTTCAACAAAAGCCTCAGCTCTCATAGAGCGTAATGTATTTTCAAGCTCTTCATCATATTTTCTTCCGTATAGGATTTGATAAGCTCTATCTTCAATAAGGTCTCTTGTCATGTCATAACTTCTTGAATCCAAAACCTCTAGGAAATGAAAACCAAATTGAGTTTGAAATACAGGTGATACTTCTCCAGCATCTATTTCAATCATAACTTTTTCAAATTCTGCCGCTAATACACCTTTACCAAGCCAGCCCAATTCACCACCAAGGCTTGCTGAGCCAGGATCTTCAGAATATTCTTTAGCTAAGTCTGAAAAGTCTTCCCCATCAAGAATTCTTGACCTGATTTCATTAATTTCTATTTCAGTAGCTTCCTCATCTCTTATCGTTGAGGGTATAAGCAAGATGTGCCTTGACGACCACTGATCTTCATACTGGACAAAGGGACCTTTTTTATCAACTAACATTAAAACATGGTATCCAGCTCCGCTTTCCAAAGGCTCAGAAATAAAACCTATTTCTTTTTTACTTACAGCATTAGAAAATAATTCAGGCATTTCTATTGCTCGCCTCCATGGCATCAATCCTCCATTATCTGCATTACTGCTGATAGATACTTCTTTGGCTATGTTTGAAAAATCCTCTCCACTATTAATTCTTTCAATTGCATTTATTGCTTGATCCAGAGTCTTGACCAATATTTGCTGAACTAGAAGCTCTGGTTCAAGAGACGCTAAAGATTCATCAGTTGCTAAAAAAGCTTGGAATTCTTTCTCAGTTATACTTATCTCGGAACCCACTCTGCCTCTTTGAATTCTTTGGATAATCATTTGTTTTTTTACATTTTCTCGCAAGTCTTCATAGGACTCACCACCTTGTTCAACATAATCTATGAACTGTTGCAGCTCCATTTGATTATTAGCAGCTATCCTGATTATTGAGTCATTTAGCTCAGTATCGCTTATTCTTACACCAGCTCTATTAGCAAGCTGCAATTGAAGTTCCTCAATTATAAGCGACTCAATAACTTGTTCCTTAAGGTTGTCCATTGGCGGTTTTGGAATATTCTGTTCGTCGTATCTTAGAATCATGTTTTCTAAACCAGAATTAATCTGGGATTCCATGATGACTCCATCATCCACTATTACTGCTACTCTATCCAAAATCTCAATTGCAGCGAAAAGGCCAGACGATAAAAAAAGTGAAGCGATAAGGGTAAACTGTTTCATATTTATTGCATTAATAATTAAATAGAGAATTTTTAAATAACTTATTCATTTTATCAAAAGAAGAATTCAAACCTTTTAACTCAAACTCAAAATTAATTCTGCTTTTGCTTTCAATATCTATAACATTATCCCATGCATCGGCTAGAGTGGGGTACAAAATTTCTTCTTTTACAAGGAATCTTGAAAAATTTCTATCAGATCCTGTAATTCTCAATGCCAAGCAACAATTTTCATACTCTATGCCTACAAGACTTTCTATGTTTTGACTTGTGTTGTTATCTCTTTTTAATTTTGCAATAAATTTGAAATTTGGATTTAAATCAATATCTGCAAAGAATTCTGAATAATCCATCTCAATGTTAAAATCACCCGCCATTCTTCTGAATCTATGAGCATAACCTATATTGCCAGATTTAAGTTTATGTTTAAGAGTGATTCCGCCTAGAGGCATTTTCTTTTGATCTTTGAGGTAGCCACCATAACCCATAATCATTGTATTCATACTAGGCATCCATGATGCCATAATTACCGCAGGTCCCTCATCCAAATTCATTCTCATCATAGAACTCATTGAATTCATTTGATTCATTGAATTCATAGAACCCATTTGGTTCATTGAGTTCATTGATGGGTTCATCCATACCTTTCTGTCTTTGAGATAATATTTCTTTGAAATACTTAAAGATGCTTTCTTCATTCCCATTTTCATATGGGTGTAATCAATACTTAGTGTGTAGAAGCTTTGATCGCCGATTCTATCCATCCCTGAAAACCTATCATTAATAAATAACTCATTATTTGGAGATATCTCATTGCTATCAAAGATAGGGTTGTTCTCTTGATTTCTATAGGCTGTATAACCATAAATAAATCTTGGCTTTAAAATATTGATAGAAGAACCATTTTTATTTACATACATAGAGCTAATATCTATAAGCGCATTTGGCACATTGATGCTTTGAGTATTTTTTGATGAATGAGTAAGGTTGTAGTCAATACTTTTTATGCCAACTCTTGATAAGACATTAAAACCATTTACATTAAAAATCTTAGTAACACTAAGATCTGAATATATTCTCTGACCCTCATCAGGATTTTTAATTAACCTTAAGTAATTATTATCCATTGTTTGATAGCCAAAATACCCATGAATGGTATTAGCTTTAAACGTTGATATGTCCAAATTTTCAGAAAAGATAAATCCATTTATATTTTTTCTATATTTTAGATTTAGGGCAGGAGATTTTTTATATCCATTTGTAAGAATGGGATTAAGTGACTGGTAGGCTTGATGCTCTATTGTTAGCTTTGTATTTTTAAATTTTGTTTGAATGGAGACATTTTGATTCAAATTTTGGATCCTTCTGTAGCCTATTGATGTTATATCTCCAGGTATATCTCTCATAACCAAACCATCTGAAGATTTTGACCAATCAATATTTACAGTTGAATGATTTAAATTTAATACGTCATTAAATTTATATATCCATCTTGAAGAATCAGAATTCGATGTTTCTTTTTTGAACTCATCATCTTTATTAAAATAAATGATATCTAGATTTCTGTAGTTATTTTTTTCCCCGTGAAGTGCTCTGTAATTAATTTCAAGACCCGATCCTCTTTTGGCGATATGTCTCGGAGCAAATGTAATATCCGACTTAGTATTAATAACTTTGTAATATGGAACCATTAAATCAATGCCATCTGATGAATAAGATATTGATGGCTCCAAAAAACCACTCATTCTCTTATCTGAGGTAGCAAATGGAATATAGGGGAATGCAAAAATTGTTGAACCAGCTGCTTTGATTTTAATATTTTTTGCTAAACCTCTATTTGCCTTTGAATCTAAAACTATTTCATCAGCTAGAAGCAACCAGCCCTTATCTGGATTTGAGCAAGATGACATGGAGGCTCCAAGTAAATTTATTGTGTCATCAAGATTGCCGCCTAGCTTATCAAAATTAAAAACTAGATTTCTTTCTTGTGAAAATGCCATGCCTTTATTTAGAGCAATTGAATTGTTATCTTTATTTAGATATCCATCTTCAGATTTAAAATAAAAATTTGTAAGGAAAATTTCTCCCGAATTTGAAAACTTTACTTTCCCATTTTCTCTATCTAGTTCGGCATTTTGTGCTTTTAAGAGCCCTTCAGGAAAATCTAGCGAAACATGCCCATACAAAACCAATCTTTTATCATCGGTAATTTGAAATTTATCAGAATTTATTTCTAAATCTTCATTTTTTTTAACTTTTCCAATGTTTGGAACGTATGAAATACATGAAAGAGTATTTTCTTTAGATTGAACAAGAACATCATCCACTAGAAACTCTCCATATGAATGGATTGAACAAATTGCACCAATACATATAGGCAGGAGATGTAATTTTTTCATGTATATATTTTATACCTCATAGCTTTGAAAGAGTATTTTAAGAAAAGTTCTATACTTTTTTTGAATTTATATATTCTTCAAGTTGATACATATGATCTTTCCCAAAAAAGATTTGATCATCGATTAAAAATGTTGGAATACCAAAGGCACCTTTTTCTACTGCCCAGGAGGTATTAGCAATTAGTTGATCTTTGCATTCCTGAGTTTCAATAATCTCAAAAATTTTTTTATGATCGATTCCATCGCTTTCCAGAGCTTGCTGAAGAATATCCTTTTCTTGGATATTTAAATCTTTTTCCCACATTCCAGACATAGTACATTCAACATATTCTTTTAAGATATCAAGCTGTTTAGCAGCAATTGCCCCCCTTTGAATAAGTAAAGAGTTTTGAGGAAAATTAGAATTATTTTTAAATCGATCAATTTTATGTTTTTTTATCCATCTATTCATTTCTACAAAAAAATAATCAGATTTATTCTTCACATCAGCGTTTGCTATCAGGGGTGGAGTATTATTAGTAAGCTTAAATATTCCACCAGCAAGACAAGGGATATAATTAAATGATGTATTTGTTCTTTTTTCGAATTCAGGTATAACCTTATGTGCAAGGTAGCCATTAGGTGTGGCCACATCATATATAAAGTCAACTATCATTTAGGTTACAATTTTTAAAGTAAGAACAATTAAACAATGTTATGAAAGATTTTTCAAAATATTCTGCAATTATTATAGGTGCCGGAGATGCAACAGGATCAGCAGTTTTTGCTGCTATCACAATTTTAGCGCCATCTTGAGCTGCCTTTTTTGCC
>CACPON010000004.1 GCA_902635645.1 uncultured SAR86 cluster bacterium | reverse complement strand
AAGTAGACCCTGGAATAAATTTTCAATAAATACTCGTGATGATATGACAGGTGAGAAGGTTCTTGATTATCAAGGTAACTGGAGAGATATTTTTCAAAATTGGGAGGCTCTGGCTTATTCATATCCTCAATTCATTGATGGAATGATTTATAGATTCCTTAACGCTTCAACCTTTGATGGCTATAATCCATACAGACTCACTAAAGATGGATTTGACTGGGAGACTATAGAACCTGATAACCCATGGTCATATATTGGCTACTGGGGAGACCATCAAATTATCTACTTATTAAAATTTTTAGAAATCTCTGAAAATTATTTTCCTCAAAGACTTAACTCATTTCTTAATAAAGATGACTTTGTATATGCCAACGTTCCCTATGAGATCAAGGACTATAAATCTATTTATAAAGACCCTAAAAACACCATAGATTTTAATTTTGAGTTAGCAGAAGAAATTGAAAATAACAGACTAAAAGAAGGCGCTGATGGAGCTATTCTAAAAAACTATCAGGGTTTTATACACGAAGTAAATTTTTTAGAAAAAATTCTTTCAACTGTCTTAGCAAAGCTATCAAATTTTGTTCCTGGAGCTGGTATTTGGATGAATACTCAAAGACCTGAGTGGAATGATGCTAATAATGCACTTGTTGGAAATGGCGTTTCAATGGTAACTCTTTATTATCTAAGACGCTTTTTAAGTTTTTTTGTTAAAGTTCTTAATCAAGATAAATCTTCTTCATTTGAAATTTCAACAGAGTTATTTCATTTTTTTGAAAAACTAAACTCATCTTTCAGTTCTATTGAATCCGATTTAAATGACAAAAAAAGAAAGCAATTTGTTGATGAAGTGGGTGAGGTTGCAGCTGAGTATAGAGACAGAATTTATACTTCATACTTCTCTGGCACCAAAGACTCTCTAGATAGGAATAGAATTATTCATTTTTTTGAAACTGTTCTTAACGTCCTTGATAAAACAATAGATTCAAATAAAAGAAAAGATGGTCTTTATCATGCATACAACCTAATAAATCTTGAAGAGCATGAAATTACAATAGATAGACTTTCTGAAATGCTTGAAGGCCAAGTTGGTGTCTTAAGTTCGGGTTATCTTTCTCAGGAGGAGTCTTTATCTGTATTAGATAGCCTTAAGAAAAGTGATCTATTCTGGGATGAGCAATACAGTTACATTCTTTACCCTAATAAAGAATTATTAGGATTTATGAATAAAAATATTGTTCCTGAGGCAGAGTTAAAAAAATCAGATTTACTTAGCAATCTAATTAAAGATGGTAATAAGCAAATCATAGAAAAAGATGTTAATGATAAATATCATTTTAATGGATTATTTCATAACGCTAGCTGCTTAGTTGAAGAGCTTTCTAAATTACCTCCTCAATATCAAGAGCTTGTGGTTAAAGATAAAAATACGGTTCTTGAAATATTTGAAAATGTTTTTGATCATAAATCCTTTACAGGGAGATCAGGGACTTTCTATGGTTATGAAGGTTTAGGTTCTATTTATTGGCATATGGTATCCAAACTTTTATTAGCATCTGCTGAAGTTACTCAACAGTCTATTCTTGAGAAAAGTGATCCAAAAATGATAGGAAGATTTTTTGATCATTATTTTGAGATTAATGAGGGCATTGGTGTAAATAAGTCACCAGAATTATATGGTGCTTTTCCAACAGACCCATATTCTCATACGCCAAGAGGAAGAGGTGTGCAGCAGCCGGGTATGACTGGTCAGGTAAAAGAAGATATTGTGAGTAGGTTCTATGAATTAGGTGTTTTTGTAAATGATGGAAGGGTTACTTTTGATCCAACAATATTAAGAAAGTCAGAGTTTATTGAAGAGGAAAAATTATTTAAATATGTAAATTTAGATAATGAGATAAATTATATTGAGCTAGACAAGCATTCACTAGCCTTTACTGTTTGCCAAGTACCAGTTATTTATAACTTATCAGATAAAGAAAATATAAGAATTTCTTATATAAATAATTCTGAGAAAACAATTGAAGGTCATGAATTAGATATTGAGAATTCGGAAAGTATTTTTAACAGAACTAATTTAATTAAGGCTGTATATGTAAGTATTGTGAAATGAAGAAAATAAGATACTTTATTATTTCTTTATTTCTACTTGCTTCATGTAGTCAATCTGGAGACTTGAGTATGAATAAGAGTGCAAAAGAGTTTATAGGAAATCCTGATTATCCTGCAATTTCTTATGGAGGTTACAGAGAAAAATCACGTGAGCAGCAACCTACAATTAATGAAATCAAAGAAGATCTCCTTATTATGCATGCTCAAGGGTTTAGAGTTTTTAGAACCTATGACCTTCATCATCCTTTTGCAGAAAATACACTAAAAGCTATCAGAGAAATTAAGCAAGCTGATTCAGATTTTGAAATGTATGTAATGCTTGGTGCCTGGATTCAATGCAAGGATGCATTTACTGAAAATCCAATACATGAAGAAGAAGATTTTGAAGGCAATAAATTTGAGATCACTGAGGCAGTCAGGCTGGCGCAAGAGTACCCAGATATAGTAAAAATAATCGCAGTTGGTAATGAGGCTATGGTTCATTGGGCATGGAGCTATCATGTGCCACCAAAATTTGTTCTAAAGTGGGTGAAATATCTTCAAGAACTAAAAGCTAACGGCGATCTAAATGATGATTTATGGGTTACAAGTTCTGATAATTTTGCATCATGGGGAGGTGGCTCAGATGACTATCATAATGATGATTTAGATGAGCTTATTAGATCGGTAGATTTTGTATCTATGCATACTTATGCTTTTCATGACACACATTACAATCCTAGTTTTTGGAATCTTGATGCCGTACCTGAAAATTTAGATAAACAAGATACTATCAAACAGGCTATGAAAAGAGCGGTTGATTATGAACTCAATCAGTTTGATAGTGTAAAAAAATACGTACACGAAATTGATCCATCAAAAGAAGTTCATATTGGAGAAACAGGATGGTCTAGCGTTGCTTCTGACTTATATGGCTATGGTGGAACTGAAGCAGCTGATGAATACAAATTAGGTTTGTACTACCAGATGATTTCAGATATTTGTTACTCAATGTCACTTACTTGTTTTTATTTTTCAGCGTTTAATGAACCATGGAAGGATTCAACAAATGAAAATGGATCTGAAAATCATTTTGGACTCTTTACTGTAGAGGGTAAGGCAAAATATCCATTATGGGAGCAAGTTGATAATGGAGTTTTTAATAACTTAACCAGAGGCGGTAATCCAATAGAAAAAACATATAATGGAAATTTTGAAGCACTTTTAAAAGATTCCAACATTCCTCCGATTACAATCAAAGAAGAATAATCATGAAAAATAGTTATATATTTACTTTTTTACTCTTTTCTATTTTTTCATTTGGAATTGAAGTTGAGATTAAAGACAACAAAATGATTGTTGATGGTAAACCATTTTATATGAAAGGAATTTGCTATCATCCAGTAAAAATTGGAAAAACAAAAAGAAGTTTTGAATCTCTTACAGAAGACTTAATTCTAATAAAAGAAGCTGGTATTAACACGCTAAGGGTTTATGAGCCTATTGATGATATTGAAGTGCTTGATGAGCTTCAAGCTGCTGGAATTAAAGTTGTAATAAGTTTTGGATATAACCAAAAAGGGCGATTCGATATTGTTTCAGGCACTTTTATAGACTATGTAAAAAAATATAAAAATCATGAAGCCATCCTCATGTGGGAGCTTGGCAATGAATATAATTACAACCCTCAATGGTTTGGTGGTGATATTAATAACTGGTACAAAGCAATGGAGTTGGTATCCAGAATGATTCAAATTGAGGATCCTAATAGATTGGTATCTTCTGCTCACGGTGATTTGCCGAGCAAAGAAGCAATTAGTATTGCATCTAGCGTTCAAGTTTGGGGAATGAATGTATACAGATGGGATGAGCCAGAATCTATCTTTAACGAATGGAAAGCAATTAGTGACAAGCCTATGTATTTTGCAGAGTTAGGTGCAGATAGTTATATGACTAAATCAACAGAAAAGTATACAAAAGGTGAGAATCAACTCGCTCAAGCTGATGCTAATAAAATAATTTTAGATAAAGTTTTATCAAATAGTGATAAGAATATTGGATCATTTGTTTTTCAGTTCACTGATGGTTTATGGAAGGCTGGTAATCCAGCCAAACAAGATACAGGTGGGTCTGCACCAAATAGTGACGGCACTCCTTATGATGGAACGGCAAATGAAGAATTTTGGGGAATAGTAGATATTAATAGGAATAAAAAAATAACCTTTGATGTTGTAAAAGATGCATATGTAAACTTTGACATCAATTAAATATATGAATTCAAGGGGGAGTTCATATGAATAATGAAGAAAAAATGATGAATAGTGTTCCAATGGGACAAAAAATTGCTTTTGGTTTAGGAATGTTGGCAAATCAACTATTTCCTGCATTGCTATCAATATTTATAGTGGTTTTAATCCAAGATCTTGGTTTTAGTCCACTTCTGTATGGAATTATTGCTTTTATACCAAGATTTATTGATGCAATTACTGACCCTTTGATGGGCTTTATTTCAGATAATACAAAATCTAAATGGGGCAAAAGAAGGCAGTATGTTTTCTTTGGAGGCATATTGACTGGAATAGCTTTTATTTTATCTTGGCAATTGTATGCAGAGAATGGGCAAACTTTTAATTTCTGGTACTTCTTGCTTTTTAACCTTCTTTTTTATCTTGGCATAACAATCTTTGGAATTCCATTTGTTGCAATGGGTTATGAGATGAGTGATGACTTTCATGAAAGAACAAAAATCATGGCAGTTTCACAATTCATAGGTCAGTTTGCATGGGTCTTAGCTCCATGGATATGGATAATTATTTATGACCCTGCTATTTTTGTTGACCCTGCATCAGGAACAAGAATTCTATCTATAGTTTTTGGAATTATATGTACTTTGCTTGCAATAGTTCCTGCTATTTTTATAAAGAGTAAATCCACGCTTAATGATGATCATTTAGTACCAATTACAAGAAAGAATATTGGAAATAGCTTAATTAATATTATTCATATATTTAAAGATGCATGGAAAAACATACCATTTAGAAAGTTATGCATAGCAACTTTCTTAGTCTTTAATTCTTTTCAAACAATCGCAGCGTTTTCATTTTTTATTATTGTTCATTATCTATTTTTAGGAGATGCATCTGCAGCTAGCCCATGGCCAACATTGCATGGAAGCGTGGGGGCAATTGTCACAACATTTGTTGTTATACCTATAGTATCTAAAATGGCTCAAAGGTATGGAAAAAAGGAAACTTTTATAATTTCCCAAAGTATTTCTGTGATTGGATACATCTTATTCTGGTTTCTTTTCATTCCTGGAAAGCCATATATGTTTCTTTTTGCATTACCATTCTTTTCATTTGGAATAGGTGGTCTCTTCACTTTAATGATGAGCATGACTGCAGATACTTGTGATTATGAGGAGCTTGAAAATGGTTTGCCAAGAAAAGAAGGATCGTTTGGAGCAATTTATTGGTGGATGGTCAAGCTTGGAACAGCGCTTGCTGGCCTGTTATCAGGATTAATTATGTATTACGTTGGATTTTCAGCTGATGCTTCCTCACAACCTGAGGGAGCGCTAACGGGCTTGAGAATAGCATATTCCACTATTCCAATTATTGGCACATTGATTGCTATCTACGTAATGAGTGATTATGAAATTAATGAAGATAGGGCTGCAGAAATTAGGTCACAATTACAAGAAAGAAAAGGAGAAATGAACTAAAAATGTCGTTAAGAGATGAAAAAATCAAATCTTTGCTAGGAACCAATCTTGATGATTTATCTGAAGAAGAATTAAAAAAACTTTGTAGTAAAATTCTTACAAGTAAAATTCATGGTATTTGTTTTAGTCTTTATGAAGGCACCCAACAACCTGGAGATATAGTTTCTGATGATCAAATAATTAGACGCCTCCAAATATTAAAACCATATACATCATCTATAAGAACATTCTCTTCATTAGATGAGCATGCGCGAATAGTTCAAATTGCGAAAGATATGGGTTTTCAAACACTTGTTGGTGCATGGCTTAGTGATGATATGCAAAGCAATGACAAAGAGATAGAAGGGTTAATTAAGTTAGCAAATAATAATCTAGTTGATGTTGCTGCTGTTGGTAACGAAGTAATATACAGAAAAGAGCTAGAAGAAAACCAACTTATTTCATACATTAATTATGTTAAAGAAAATATTGGAAATATTCCTGTTGGTTATGTTGATGCATATTATGAGTTTAGAGATAGACCTAATATAACTGATGCATGTGATGTGATTCTTGCAAACTGTTATCCATTTTGGGAAGGTTGTGCAGCAGAATACTCTTTGCTATACATGAAAGATATGTATAACGAAGCTATCAAGGCATCAAATGGCAAAAAAGTTATTATTACTGAAACCGGATGGCCAAGTAAGGGTAGTGATTTATGGGGAGCACACCCATCTTATACTAATTACTTAAAATACTTTATTAATGCGCAGCTTTGGTCAAAAGATCAAGGTATTGATATGTTCTATTTTTCATCTTTTGATGAATCATGGAAGGTAGAAGCAGAGGGCGATGTAGGAGCCTATTGGGGGCTTTGGGATAAAGATGAGGTAATTAAGTTTTAAAATATAAAAACTTATTTTCGAAGTACTTATTTAATATTTTTTGTGTATAATTGCATTCCATTATGGCAGATAAAAAACAAACTAAAGTATATTTAATACCTGAAGGTGAGACTCGTGATAGTCACACTTATCACTATACAGCTATTAAAACTAGAAAATTTACTCTTGAAAATAAAAAAATGAGAATGAAGAAATTCAATCCAGCAAAAAGAGTGCATGAGTGGTTTGTTGAGGCTAAATTACCTCCTCACAACTAAAATTAGTCTTCTAATCTTAGTTTAGTAGAAGAAATATCATCCCTAAAACTCGCTTCATCAAAACCAGTACATCTGTGCTTTATGCTTTCTGGAATAACTATATCTCTTAAGGATATAAATTTATCTTGTACCATTCGACCAAACACTAAAAAATGAATGTTGTGATCGTTGAACCTTTCAACGTGATTTAACATATCTTTTTTATTTAGATAAAACTTCTCATCAAATACTCTCATAAAAGTATCAGCACCAATGATAAATACACTATTGGGAAACATTTCTGCCTTTTCACTAAACCTTCCAGCTGATGTCATTACCCAACTATCATTATCATCAAACTGATCAAGAGTTCTTTTGATCTCATAAAAAGTGAGAGGGGGTTTGTCAGCATTTCTAGCGCATATCTCAAAAGTAGCTCTCATACCTGTTCTTTTTTCAGCCATCTCTCTCATCTTTAAATGGCCATCATGAAGCGGATTGAATGAGCCAGGAAATATTAATTCAGGTATAGCTTTATCACTTGATACATAATTAATTTCATTATTTAACAGTTTCCTCCAAGATTTTTCAGCTGTTATGGTCTCAATTTCTACCTTTTCTTGATGTTGAGGAAATTCTTTCTTAATAGAACAAGTTTCTGCAATCAAACTTAAAACATATTCTGTAATTAACTCTTCCTCTTCCTCTCTAGTTCTTGTATTTTTTTCTAGTACGCATGAAATCGTCTTAGTATAAGAATCAGTTTGCATAACTACAAAAAACTTATGATCGCCAATTTTTTTATATGTAGTTGCCAAGCTCGCTGTTACCGCAATACCAATTAAGTACTTGGTTTTTGTTTCAGGCTCAATCTGTATTGATTTTTTATATGCATTAGCAGACATACTTAAACAAGTATTAAGAGAACAGTAATGATCTGGCTTTTTATTCAAAAATAAATCCATTGATTTCTTTGAGTAAGGTACGTAGGTTTCTAATATGGTATTACTTGCACCAGGTACCCTAAGAAGGGATGAAATGGCATTAGTTCCACCACCGCTAGATACATAAGTAATTTTATATTTAGACTCATGTATTTTTTTTATAAGATCTGTTCTATCTTGCATATGGATTAATTAAATTTACGTGCATTTTAACCTATTAAATAATTTCATTGCTAAAATGGATTTATGAAATATTTCTTAAAACTCCTTTTGCTTTTAGTTTTACCAATGTATACAAATGCAGCTGAAATACATCAAACAACTTTTGCATATTGGAATAAGCCTGATGTTGAGATTTACTATATTACTCCTGATGTCATTAATGAAAATACTAAAGTAATATTTGTAATCCATGGAAACAGCAGAAATGCTGAAGAGTATCTTTCAGCTTGGATACCTCACATCAAAAATAAGAACGTCATAGTTGCCGCGCCTCAATTTAATAAAGCTGATTTTAGATACTTTTTTTTATTAGAAATGGCTGAGTCTTCAGGCAATGTAAATAAAGATGAGAGCAAATATATAAATAATTCAATTTCATTATTTTTTAATTATATAAAAAGTAAATTTTCCTTAAATATTAATACCTACAACATGTTTGGTCATTCTGCTGGTGCTCAGTTCACTCATAGGTATATGCTTTTAAGTAAAGATAAAAGGATATCAAATGCCGTGGTTGCTAATGCTGGATGGTATACATTTATAAACAATGCTGAGTTTCCTTATGGTATTAAAAGCTCACCAATAATTATTTCTGATGAAGATTTAAGATGGTTTATGTCTAATAAAGTAAATTTACTTATCGGCAGTGAAGATATTGGTTCCAAAAGTGTAAATTCTTCTAAAGGAGCAAAACTTCAAGGCATAACAAGAGTTGATAGGGCGAATAATTATTTTAATTCACTTATCACTAGCGCTGAAGATAAGAATTATGCTTTTAGATGGAATTATAAAGTTCTTGATAATGTTGATCATGATTTCAAGAAAGTTACGCCTTATGCAGCAAACATTCTTCTAAGAGATATAGATGATCTAAACTAAACAGTATTATTTGATATAAATTCTTGGGCTTTTTCAGTTATAAGTTTTTTTCTTTCAGGGTTAATCTTATTTAATGCATTTACCATAAGGGATAATCGGGGGTTTGTTTTAAAGAAATTAATATTCTTTTCAATAAAATTCCAATACAACCCATCAACAACATCACACCAATCACCTTTTTTATAATTAGACATTCTCAGCATGTAACTTGAACCACAAATATAAGGTTTTGTTGAAAATATACCACCATCAGCAAAAGTGCCCATCCCATAGACATTTGGTACCATAACCCAGTCAGCAGTATCCACATACATTTCCATAAACCATTTATGAATATTGTTAGGATCAATACCAGATAAATTCATCAAATTAGAAATTATCATTAACCGATTAATGTGATGTGTATAGCCTAACTCGATTGATTCTTTTATTGCTCCGTCAAGAGGTGGAATGCCAGTTTCACCTTTATACCAAGATTCAGTAAGATCTTTTTTGTGATTCCAAAAATTCTGTTGTTTGTACTGGGGCATATTGTCCCAGTAAACACCCATAATAAATTCTCTCCAACCTAAAACTTGACGAATAAAACCTTCAACCGAATTCAGAGGAATCAATTCATTTGATTCTTGATATTTTTTTTCAACAATCTGAATACAATTTAAAGGATCTAAAAGTCCAGCATTAAAATAGGGTGAAAGAAGTGAATGAAACATAAATGCATTTTCTTTGTTTATAGCGTCTTGAAATGCCCCATAATTGGTTAAAAATTTATCTAAAAAATCATTAAACACCTTAAAGGCTTCTTGATGCGTGACAGCCCAATTAAAGCTCTCTAAATTTCCATAAGAATTAATAAATATTTCTTGAACTTCAATCATTACTTCTAATGTAATTTGATCAGTTATTATTTTTGATCTTTCAGGAATAGATGACTTTAATTTTGAAATGCCTTGACGATTTTCTTTATCATAATTCCAGCTACCACCAACCGGTTTTGAATCGTCCATAAGAACATTATTCCTTTTTCGCAACCATCTATAATAGAACTCTTGAGTTGTTGATTTTTTATCTTTAGCCCAATACTGGTAGTCTGAAGGTGAAGTGATGAAATTTTTGTCATCATATATATTTAGCTCTACATTCGATGATTGGCAAAAATACATTAAATCTTTTAGGGTTTTAAAATCACTAGGTCTTGAAACATTCACAGTCGAAAAGGGTACCTCTTTGTATAGTTCTGATAGATATTCAATTAACTTAGATGGTTTCTTAGATATCTTTTCATGTTTTACATTTTTATGATCAATCGTATTAATTAAATGTCTTAATGCACTTATTTGAAAGACAAGCTTATGCTTGTGATGAGATATTTCATAAAAGGAATCATGAGGTTCATAGAATAATAAAAGATCTTCATTAGATGCAGTTTGCAAAGCCTCATTTCTAAGAGATAGCTGATCTGGAAATATAATATTTAGAGAACTCATAAACGTATCTTTACAGATTAATTATAAAAAATACACAATTTAGCATTCAAATATCATTTCTTTAATGTTTGACATATATGTGACAACTATGTAACATAATTGTAACTAATGTCACACAAATGTAACATTAAGGAGAGTTGAAATGAAATATATTAAAAATGGAATCTTTGCATCATTATTTATGATATGCACAACCGCTTTAGCTAACGAAGCTATATTTGAAAGTGCAAAAGATCATTTAGATTTAGATTCTAGATATATTCAAATTGAATATAATACAAGTATAGTAGAGGACTTTTGTCCAAAACAATCAGTTGGTTGTTATACATCAGCAGATAGAGGCAGAATAATTGTCAGAGATGATTTATCAAAAACACATCATGACGTTGTAATTTTTGGTCTTTATAGTGATTATATCCAGCATTCAAATACTGGTTTAATTGATAGCTCATTGACTTGTGATCTTAAAGTAAACTATCTTAAGGCTGAGTCACAAAATAATTTAGCAAATCTTTATTCTGGTCAATGCGATGCTATTTATCGCAATAAAGTTCTTGTTATGAACTAAAAAACCAGTATTTTAAAAAAGGGCTATTTTTAGCCCTTTTTTATATCTATTTTTTTATATCGAACCCTTTCTCCCTTAATATTTTTAATTTCTAGATCAACAATTTTTTTATCAGTGTTGATTGTAATAAGACCATAATTCTCACCTGAAAACATCTCACCTAACATATATTTATCTACCTCTTTAGGTCTTCCAAAAATTGATGAAATAGTCTTGTTTAAGGATGATGATGTAATTTCATAAATATTTTCATCATTATATATGGCACCTTGATGTCGATCTCCAGAAATCACTACAATAGGGCGCGAATGGGATTTTAATAGCTTTTTAAGTTTCAAATGATCTGATGGAAAGTTTGACCACTTTTCAAACCTATGTTCTGTTGGTAATAATTGTATCGAGGTTGCAATTATGGTTAAGTCCGATTTAACTTTCATGACTTCAAGGAGCCATGACCACTGATCATAGCCTAATATTGTTGCATTTAATTCTTCGTTTTTTAGATAAACTGGCTTAACACCTTTTGTTTTTTTTAGATCAGATCTAAAGTAACGAGTATCAAGAAGAATTAGATTAATTTTGAAATTATCAATGTTTATTATTTTATTTGTATAGATACCCTTTCTTTTTTGTCTAATGTCATCGATTGGAATTTTCCAGAAGTCTAAATATAATTTTTGTGCTTCTTGCTTTAGTGGGTAAGATGCACCACCATCATTTTCTCCAAAATCGTGGTCATCCCAAATTACATTAATATCTTTTTTAAAGAGCCAATCAGGCAACATTTTTTT
The DNA here is from genome assembly GCA_902635645.1 of uncultured SAR86 cluster bacterium. Lineage (GTDB taxonomy): Bacteria > Pseudomonadota > Gammaproteobacteria > Magnimaribacterales > D2472 > SCGC-AAA076-P13. The sequence continues at coordinate 47,243 of CACPON010000004.1, read as the reverse complement.
TTGTTGAGCATAGGCAGTTTTCATAAAATCAAGACTACCAGAAGGTATGTCGCCGTAGACGTTATCACCAAGAAATATAAAAGAATTTATATTTTCTTTCTTTACAGAATTCCAAATTGGTTGAGGGTCTTCTTGATCAAGACAGGAACCAAATGCAATCTTATAGGTCTTGGCTATGGTAAAATTACAAAATAACAGTGGAACTAAAAGGGCTGCAATGCTTAATTTTTTTTTCATATTTTAAGTATAACAATATATAAATGCGCAAACTCTTAAATATTTTTTTAGTGATTATATTGCTTTCTGCTTGCAGTAAGAATGAATCTAATGATGAAATCAAATTGAGCTCATTAGTTAAAGCTGATTTTTCTTATACCCAAGATTTATTTGACTGCACATTAAATGAAAATGGGTCTTTAATTGCCCTAGAATCTTTTTTTTCAAAAAATATTGAAGAATATAAAAATATAGCAGAGTTAGAAAATCTTAATATTTCAATTTTTTTTCCTGAGAATAATACAAATATAACTAATTTTATTATTTCAATAATTTCTAATAACAATCCACTGGGATTAAAGAAATTTATTGACGCCGTTAAAAGTGATGATATAACTGAAGTTGCATCATGTTCTTTTGCAATATTTCAACATAAAGGTATTAAACTCAAAGAAGAACTCATTAATAATAATAACCCTTTCATCAATGCTGAAATTTTGAGATGCAAATATAACGACACTTATAATTTTGGAACATTTCAAATATCTATAAATAGATTTATTAATAACCTAAGAACAATAGATCTCCCATATTCAATTAGCTACCTTAAAGATAATTCAAAAAATGATAGTTTTATATGGATAAATTATTTTTATACTGAAGACTATGAAGATATATTATTGAAAAATTGGGCCAATAATAAAGACTCCGCAGAAATACAAAGTGAATTTTCTGCAAATGCCACATGTATTGATTCTAAAAAATATAAATCTTACAAACTCATTTAAAACAAAAATATCGCATAGTTTATTCTTAAAAATATAGAGATATTAAAGTTTTTTTTTATTATAATGTGCGCAAGCGGGTATCGTATAATGGCTATTATAAGAGGTTTCCAACCTTTTGATGAGAGTTCGATCCTCTCTACCCGCTCCAAGTTTACTTATCTAATGACAACACCATAGTTACTGAATTCTTCACAATTAACCATTGATTCCGCTCTAGCGGGAAGATCAGTGGCTTCCCAAATTTTCATATCATTATTTTTATCCTCATCGCTTCCCCATAAGTCAAGCCAGACAAAATCAGGCGCAGAAGGTCCTGGATCAAAAGTTGGATCTAATAGAACATACCAATGATTGTTTGAGAAGTTGTTAATTTTTGCTAAGTCTTCTCTATAAGTATCTAAAGTATCCATATTACTACCTTCATTAAATTTACAAAAATAGAAAGTATTAACAAAAGATCCAGATGTATTTTCTTCTTTTGGTGTACGACCAACTTCTACACTAAACATAAAAGCATTATTTGGATCATAAGACATAATGCCATCGATAGTTTTATCCCAATCAGCAGCATAGTCATTTGTCCATATATCCCAGCATGAATTTCTTGCATCTATTGATGGCCATTTTAGCACCCAGACAAAATCATGATTCTCTCTTTTTTCTGTAGGAGTTAATATATTTGCTCCATCCATATCACATGAGTATCCGTCAATAATAGTATTCCATTTACTGATAAGCGTAGCTAGGTTTTCAGCATTAAAGTTTTCTTCAGCTGAATGCCAAACATATTCTACATAGTTTGATGCAGGTGATTCTGGTTCTAATGATTCTTTTTGATCAGCATCAGAACAAGAAATAATTATTAAAGAAGTTAAAAGAAGTAGAGAGTAGTTTTTCATAATGTTATGAGTAAATTTATTATTTATATTTATATCATATTTTAGGATTAATTAAAAAAAAAGCAGGTTAAAAACCTGCTTTTTAGCGACCTAGGGGATTTTTGAATTTAAAGAGGATATTCAAAGGTCTTATCTATAAGACTAATCCAAATAAAGAAAGTTCAAAAAATTTTATTAATAAATAAATTAATAATCCAATTATGAATCCTGATCCTAATGGTAATTCTTTTTTTAAATCATATTTACCAATCAACCCCACAAATAAGGTTGCTAATGAGCCTATAAAAATAACTGGCGCTAAACTAATTGGACCAACTAAAGAGCCTATACCACCTAGAAGTAAAAAATCGCCTCCGCCAATCCCATCTTGTTTTTTTAAAAATTTAAAAAAAAAGTTTATAAGCCATAAAATTGAATATCCAACAATAAAGCCATATAAAGAAAGCTCAAATTGTGATGTGTTTAATAAATTTAAAGTATCTATATTAAATAGATTTCCATAATATGCACCAGATACACCTATTATTGAGATTGATAAATTTAAGTAAAAGGGTATATAAAATTTTTCTATGTCACATACAAAAAGAATATAAAAAATTGTAAATAAGATATAAATTAAAATTGAAAATAAATTTATATTAAATAAAAAATAGATTGATAGACCCGAAACTAGATGAATAAATTCATGAAGTGGGTATTTATATGAAATAGCTACTTTACAGTTAACGCATTTACCTTTTTGAATTAAAAAACCAAATAGCGGAATTAAATTAATTAAAGAAATACTTTTTTTGCATTCAGGGCAGTGAGATCTTGGAGTAAATAAATTAAGCCTTGTATCAGTAAATTCCATTAAAATTAATCTATGTATAACAACAGAACTTAAGCTTCCGATAGAAAGAAATAACATGATTAGAAAAACTAAAATAATCAATTCCATTAATAAATAAATTTACTTTTTAGTAATTCGAAAACAAATAAACAATAAGACCAAAGCTGGAATTGCATACATACTAATTATAGCGAGTTTATCAATCATATATATCTCCTGAAGCAAAGGCATCTGGTCTTCTGAAATCTCCATACCCGTAATATTTGCCATCTTTAAACATAATTGTTTGAAGACATGTAGCTGGATCAATTACTTCAACTTTATAATTTAAATTCAAAAGTTGTTGCTTTATATCATTATCAAGTGAAAATTCAATTTGTAAAATATCAGGTTGCCATTGATGATGAATTCTCTTAGATTTATTAGCTTCCTCTAGATCCATTTCAAAATCTATAATATTTAAAATTGATTGAAGTACTGCAGAAATTATTCTAGATCCTCCAGGACTTCCAGTAGTAAAAAATAATTTATTATCTCTCATTACAATTGTTGGCGTCATTGAGCTTAAGGGTCTTTTTTTTGGCTGGATTTCATTTGCCTCAGCTCCAAGAAGACCAAATTGGTTTGGTATACCAGGTGCTGCTGAAAAATCATCCATTTCATTATTCATCAATATTCCAGTTCCTTCTATAGTAACTCCTGAGCCAAAAGTTGAGTTTAAAGTATAGGTTGACGATACAATATTTCCATTTTTATCAGCCACTGAAAAATGGGTTGTTTCAACACTTTCAATTTCTTCAAATGAACCTGGTAATATTTTTGATGATGATGTTGATTCACCAATTTTAATTTTATTTTTAATACTTTTAGCATATTTTTTATTAGTTATTTCTGATATTGGAACAACAAAAAAATCTGGATCACCTAAATGCTTTGATCTATCAGCATACGCATATTTCATGACCTCAGCCAATAAGTTTATATAGTCAACAGTATTATGTTGTATTAATTTAAGATCATAATTCTCTAGAATGTTAAGCATTTGAATTATATGAACTCCTCCTGACGAGGGTGGGCCCATAGTAATAATTTTATTGTCGCGATAGTCTGATATGAGAGGCTTTCGCCATTGTGGCTTGTAGTTAGTTAAATCATTTTCTGTAATCATGCCACCATTTTTTTGCATTTCATTTGCTATTCTCTTAGCTATTTCACCTTTATAAAAACCATCCTTACCTTTTTCGGCAATAAGTTTTAAAGTATTTGCTAAATCTTTTTGCACAAGAATACTACCTGTAAAATCAGGATTATGTTCCATAAATATTTTTTTTGTTGGCTCAAAATATGACAATTTTTCTTCATATTTTGTTAGCATATCTCCCATATATGGAGTAATTTCGAAACCATTTTCAGCATAATAAATCGCATCTTCTAGCAACAACTCCCAATCTAAAGAACCAAATTTTTGATGAATTTCCCAAAAGCCAGCTACTGTTCCAGGAACTCCACTCGCTAAATATCCAAATGTAGATAATTTGTCATCATTAAAGGAGCCGTCATCTTTCAGATACATGTTGGTGAATGATTTAGCTGGAGCCATTTCTCTGTAATCTATGGAATAGCTTTGATTAGTTGCTGAATCATGCATGACCATAAATCCACCTCCACCAATATTTCCAGCTCTTGGCAATACAACAGCCAATGTGAAACCTACAGCAATAGCTGCATCATAAGCATTTCCACCTTTGTTTAGTATTTTCTCTCCAACTTTTGTTGCAAGGAAATGTTGTGTTGTAACCATTCCGTTTTTACTTTCTGCAATTTGTTTTTGAGCAGGAACATATTTTGATGGATTGACAGTTCCAATAGGTTGAAAATCTTTGGCACCTACTTCTATACATAGTGAATACAAAATAAAGCATGCAAGATGTATTAGTTTTGATTGCTTAGTCCAAGTTTTCAATCTAAGATTTTTTATCATCTTTATTTTATAAATATACTAATAAGAAGGTTTAGTTATAATAACTTCTTTCTAATTAATATATATAAAAATTTATTATGAAAGATTTATATCAAGAAATTTTGGATCAACATACTGCACCAGGTCAAATGTTTGAAACTAAAGAAGTTACTAATGAAAATGGTGTTACTTTTAAAGAATACATTAATCTTCCAGATAGCCTCAGAGGCTATTTAGATTTTGCTTTAGCTCATGCAGATAAAGAATGCTTAATTTATGAGGATGAGAGACATACCTATAAGGAAGTTTTTGAAAAAAGTGCTCAAACTGGAAATGCATTAATTAAGGCTGGTATTAAAAAGGGTGATAGGGTGGCAATATGCATGCAAAATAATCCTGAATTTGTATATTCCTATTTTGGCATTGTGGGCATAGGAGCTGTATGCGTTCCGCTAAACTCGTGGTGGGTTCCGTCTGAAGTTATATATGGTTTAAATCATTCTGATGCTAAATTATTAATAGCTGATTCAAAAAGATTACAAGGATTAGAATCACTACCAAATGTTAAAAAAATAGTTACCAGCTATACACCAGATACTTCATTTACATCTTTCGATGATTTTATTTCTGGACATGATAAGACATTTCCAGATGTAGAAATTGGTAGAAATGATCATGCAACAATTTATTACACCTCAGGATCTACTGGAAAACCTAAGGGTGTTTTGTCATCTCAAAAAGCTGTCTTAGCTACAATGTTCAGTTGGGCATGCTTTTCATCTGTAATGAATCAAGTTGAAGCACAAAAAAATCCAGATGCAGCAGCTATAGTAAGCCCAGAATCCGTAATTTTACATTGCGTTCCTTTATTCCATGTTACTGGAAGTCATGCAGGATTATTAATGTCTGTTCTAGTTGGGAGAAAAATTGTCATGATGAAAAAATGGGATTCCGGACTAGCTCTAAAGTTAATTGAACAAGAAAAAGTAACAGATATTACCGGCGTTCCTACACAGACTTGGGAATTGCTTAATCATCCTGAAAGATTAAATTATGATTTATCATCTTTAAAAACTTTAGGTGCAGGCGGCGCTCCAAGACCTGCTGAGCATGTAAAACAGTTAGATGCTGAGTTTGAAGCAAGGCCAGCTATTGGTTATGGCTTATCTGAAACTAATGCATTGGGTGCCTTGGGTGGTGGTGATGAATATGTAAATCATCCAAATTCAACTGGAAGAGTTGTTCCGCCTCTTACAGAAATCAAAATAATTGATGAAGATTGGAATGAATTGCCCGAAGGAGAGGTTGGTGAGGTTGCCATTAAGTCACTTGGTAACATGATGGGTTATTGGAAAGATCCTGAAGCAACAAAGCAATGTATGAGTGATGATGGTTGGTTTAGATCAGGTGATCTTGGAAAATTTGATGGCCCTTTCCTCTATATATTAGATAGAGTTAAAGATATCGTTATTCGTGGCGGTGAAAATATCGCATGCCCAGAAGTTGAAGGAGCAATATATGAACATGATGATATTCTTGAAGCTTGCGTATTCGGAGTCCCTGATGAAAGGCTAGGAGAGATTCTTTGCGCAGCTATTTATTTAAGAGAAAATTCAAAACTATCAACTGATGAACTCCAGTCGTTCTTATCAACAAAACTAGCCGCTTTTAAAATACCAGTTAATATTAAATTTTATGAAAATAGCCTGCCTAGAGTTGGATCGGGTAAATTTGATAAACCAAACCTTAGAGAGCAGTTTTTAGAGAATATTTAATTTAATACAAAATACTTTATCTTTTAAGAAAAAAGAGTATAAATAGAAAACAATTTAGGTTTATTTATGTTGCAAAAAATATTACTTATAGAAGACGAGCCTGATATTAGAAAAACTCTTGAATACAATTTATCAAGAGAGGGCTTTGATGTTGCTTGTGCCTCCTCACTTTCTGAGGGTAAAAACTATATAAACGCTGATCAATTTTCTTTAATTTTGCTTGATCTGATGTTACCTGACGGCTCGGGGTTAGATTTATGCCGAGAGTTGAAATCAGATTCAGAAAAAAAGACCACTCCAATAATCATACTTACTGCTAAAGATGATGAAGTTGATAAAGTTGTTGGTTTTGAATTGGGTGCTGATGACTATGTTACTAAGCCATTTAGTGTTAGAGAATTAATATTAAGAGTAAAAGCGGTTTTAAAAAGAGGTGATCAAAAATCAGCAAATCTTGAAGTACAAAGGCAATTTGGTGATTTAGTAATTGATGTAGATTCTCATGAGGTATTTGTTGATAATGAATCTATTACATTAACAGCCTTAGAATTTAAACTTTTGCGCCAATTAGTTGATCGAAGAGGAAGGGTTCAATCAAGAGACCAATTATTATCTGATGTTTGGGGTTATAGCGCTGATGTAACAACCAGAACAGTTGATACTCATATTAAAAGACTCAGAGAAAAACTTGGAGTCATGGGTAAATATGTTCAAACTATCAGAGGTGTGGGTTACAAATTTTCAAGAACACCTGAGTAATTTATGGGTATAAGAACCCGCATCTTTTTATTAATATTCTTATCGCTATCAATAAGCATTACTATTTCATATATTATTGCTGAGAGAGATTTAACAAACACATTTGAAGAACAAATCTTAGACCAATTGGAGAAGCAAGCATCACTGCTAGTTGAATATATTGATGAAGTAGACTCGCTTCAAGAAAATAATAATGCTGATTCCATTGCTGATAGACTTGGAAATGCATCAAACTCAAGAGTTACATTAATTTTAAATAATGGAAGGGTAATAGGTGATTCATATATTGATGAAAATCAAATCGACTTATTGGAAAATCATAGCGATAGAGAAGAATTTATTGAGGCACTGCAAACCGGTTTTGGTTGGTCCTCAAGATATAGCAGCTCAGTAAACCAACAACAGCTGTATGTTGCAATTAGAGATAAAAATGAGATATCACCAAATGTTATAAGAATTGCTGTTCCCTATACATATCTTGATCAGGCAATAGAAAGTCTCGATTTATCAATTCTACTCGTTGCTATGGTAGCTTTATTGGTTGCAACTATAGCTAGTGGAGTTGCAGCAAATTACACCTATTCGAGTATAGCTGAATTAGCAAACGCAGCATCCAATCTTGCAAGTGGCTCATTGAAGAAAAGTTCAATCAAAGCCTTACCCACAGAGAGGGTTGATGAGTTTGGTAACGTTGCAAGAAGTATTTCACAAATTTCAGAAGATCTAAAATCTCAAATTAATCTCTTAGCTAAACAAAGAGATCAGTTTGGTTTGGTTCTTGATGATCTTGGTGAAGGTATTATGGTTGCAGATAAAGCAGGTGAAGTTACATACTGTAATGAGCAATTTTTAGAAATTCTTTCAAAAGAAGATCTTGTTGGCAATCAAATAAAAGACATAGGTATTAAATCAATCCAAAGCTTGTACAAAAAAACTAAAAGAACAAAATCTGCAGATATTGAATTTGAAATTGAGAACAGTGATAGAACAACTAAATGGGTTCTAGCTTCGATGAATCAATCAAAAACAACTAAAGAGTTTATTTTAGTGATACATGATATAACCCAGTTAAGACAATTAAGTTCAATGAGGCGAGATTTCATATCAAATGTTTCCCATGAGCTTAGAACTCCAGTGAGTGTTATAAGAGCCAATTCAGAAACTTTGCTTCAAGGAGCGTTAGACGATAAAAAACAAGCAAAAGTTTTTTCTAAAGCTATATTACATAACTCTGAAAGATTATCAGAAATGGTTTCAGACTTGCTAGATCTTTCAAGAATTGAGCACGGCGAGCTAAAATTAATTATTGAGGAAACTGATTTAAAAGAATCTATTGATCAAGTAATTGATTCTCTTAAACACCTTGGTAAGAAGAAAAATATTTCTATTAAATGTAATTGTCCAAAAAAACCTCAATTAGTTCTTGCTGATAAAAAAGCTTTAGAGCGTATTCTTACAAATTTAATAGATAATGCTTTTAAATATAGTGAAGAAAACTCAGTAATTGAAATATCAACCAAAACTAAGAAAAAAGAAGACAATGTTGTTGTGACAATAACGGATAGCGGAAAAGGCATTTCAGATGAGGATAAGCCTTTGATATTTGATAGATTCTTTAGAACGGCTGAAGCAAGAGCATCTGAAAAAAAAGGAAGCGGATTGGGTTTAGCAATTGTAAAAAATCTTGCTAATAGTCTTAATGGTGACGTAGGTGTAAGGAATGCTCCACAAAAAGGTTCAGAGTTTTGGTTTTCACTGCCAGTTTCAAAGTAATTAGTTACGAAGACGTAACAAAATCTCCACTTACTGTAACAATAAATTAGCATTAATTAACATTCTCTCCTTAATAACTTTTCACTAATAGATTTAAATATTCTCATATTTTTCTTGGAGGAGAATAATTTATGTTCACTAAATCAATTAAGAATTCATTATTTTTAACATCTATATTTTTGCTTGCCGCATGTGGTGGTGGAGGAGATACATCTATAGCATCACCTGGAGAGTTGGGTCCTTTATCAGATCCATCTGGAGGTGGTGGTAGCACCGGTGGTTCAAACAGTAATGTACTTACAGGTTCATGCCCTGATTCTGAATTTATACAAGTAGGTTCACCTGTTGCGGGTAACAACGTATGTGCAATTCAAGGCCCAATAACTGGTGAATTAACATTAACAGATGATGTTATGTATAGAATGCTTGGCAAAGTTGATATTGGTATTGATATGGGAGGTGATGGCACCAAAGCTGGTGGAGCATCTGGAACATTAATTATTCCAGCTGGAGTTGTAATAATGGGTAGAACATCAAATGATTATTTAGTTGTTAATAGAGGATCAAAAATTATTGCTAACGGTACTCGTTCAGCTCCAATTAGATTTACTCATAATACTGCTATAGAAGGCACAGTTAGTGAAAATGAAAGAGGTTTATGGGGCGGTATTGTAATTCTTGGAAAAGCTCCAATTAACAAGTGTTCAAATGACGTAAGAGGAACAGCTGCTTGTGAGAGAGTTGTTGAAGGCTCTGATGCTTTAATGGGTGGAGCCACACCAGACGATGATTCTGGAAAATTAAATTTTGTCAGAGTTGAATATGCTGGATATGAAATTTTTCCAGGGAATGAACTTAATGGTATTACATTTGGAGCTGTAGGATCTGGAACTGAAGTTGATTATGTACAAGTTCATAATAATCAAGACGACTGCGTTGAGTTCTTTGGAGGGACAGTCAATGTAAAACATTTAATCTGTACAGGTGCAGGTGATGACAACTTAGATATTGACTGGGGTTACCAAGGTAAAATGCAATTTGTTGTTGTTAAGCAATCAAGTGGTGTAGGTGATCACATAGTAGAATCAGATAACACTAATTCAGATTCCTCAGTAGGCTATTTAACAGAACCTAGATCAAGACCAATGGTAGCAAACTTTACTTTTATTTCTCAGGGATTAGACGAACCATTAAAGTACAAAGAAGGTGTTTCTGGAATATACATTAACGGTGTTGTTGTAAATGTTAATTCTCAAAATTTAATTGAGGCAACTAATTTAGAAACTGTTCAAGATGGTGCCCTTACTCCTAAAATTCAGCATCACAGCATCTTTATGGATTCTGCTGGAGACACATCTCCATTTAAATACTCAGAACCAGATAGTGAAACAGCTGCTGTTACGGTTGAAGAATTAGAAGCATCTCTTACATCTAGAGCTACTGATCTTGTGTTAGATACAAATACTTTAGTATCTGGAATGTTTTTAGGTGATGCAGAGTCAGCTGTTGTTTCTGCTTTTAATGGTGATAAAGTTCAAGGTATGTGTGCAGTAGGTCCACATGCTGCTGGAACAACAACCGATCTATGTCCAACATATAGTTCAAAAGAAGGAAGATACATTGTTGATACATGGTTCTCGGCAACTGATTACATTGGAGCTTTTTCTCCAGGATCAGATCTTGAAAATAACTGGGCATCAGGCTGGACCATTGGTTTATTTGAAGCACCTGAATGTCCTGCAGGTACATTAGAATCTGAGGTTCTTCTAGGTAAAAAAGTTTGTAGTTTATCTGGAGAAGTTACATCAGATTTAACTCTTGTAGCTGGAAACTACTATAAATTAGATGGAAAAGTTGCAATTGGAAAAGATATGGGTGCAGATGGAACAAAATCCGACGGTGTTAGTGCTAAATTAACAATCGAACCAGGTGTGACAGTTTTTGGTGAATCAGGAAATGACTATTTAGTAGTTATGAGAGGATCAGATATTCATGCTGTTGGAACTTCTTCGGCTCCAATTATTATGACTGGTCGTCAAGATATTCTTGGAGAAGCAGATATAGTTAACACAAGAGGTTTATGGGGTGGATTGGTAATATTAGGTCAAGCGCCTATAAACAAATGTTCATTCTCAACTCAAGGCTCAGCTACATCAGCTGGTACAAGAGTTGATCCATGTGAAAAAGAAGTTGAAGGTTCAGCTGGCGATACTATGGGTGGCGAACTCCCAAATGACAGTAGTGGATCACTAAAATATGTCAGGGTTCAATATGCTGGATACGAAGTATTTCCAGGAAATGAGCTTAATGGAATTACATTTGGTGGAGTCGGTAATGGCACAGTTGTTGATTACATCCAAGTTCATAACAACCAAGATGATTGTGTTGAGTTCTTTGGTGGTACAGTTGATGTGAAACATTTAATTTGTACAGGTGCCGGAGATGATAATCTCGATATTGACTGGGGTTATCAAGGAAGAATGCAATATGTGCTTGTTCAACAATCAAATGGAGTAGGTGATCATGTTGTTGAATCAGATAACACTAATGCAGATGCAGCAGTTGCATATTTAACTGAGCCAAGGTCTAACCCTATTGTTGCAAACTTCACTTTCTTAAGTAGTGGTAAAGATGAAATCTTTAAATTAAAAGAAGGTGTGTCTGGTCAATACTATAATGGCGTGGCTGTTGTTAAAGATGATTCTACAAACTGTATAGAAACTACTTTTGCTGAAACTGCTCAAGACGGTGCAGTTACTCCTCATTTTTCAATGAACTCTGTTGCTATGCAGTGTAACGGTTTTATTAAAACTGATGGCCTTGCTACTGTAGCTCAAATAGAATCAATTGTTAGAGAGGGCACCAATAATCTTTACGGCGCCAACTCTGGTGGAGGTACATATGTTAATACACTAAGTGGTCCCGTAAATGGTTCAGCAGAAACTGCTGCTACAGTTACTGCGATTCCTATTACTTATAATGCAGATGGTTTCTTTGACACGACTGATTACATTGGTGCTGTTAAAGGAGCAACTGATACGTGGTATAAGAACTGGACAATCTCTGGAACTATAGACGTCCAATAAATAAGAGTGATAACAAATAAATTTTATTGGAGAAACAAATGAGAGCAACAATAGAACAACTAAACAAAACAATACATAGAGTAGCTATTAGTTTATTACTAATAGCTCCTTTTATGGTTGGTCAAGAAATTGAAGAGGTTGTAGTAAGTGGTTCATTCATTCCTGATGAAAAAAGAGATACATCTGAAATATCAGCAATCTTAGATTCATCTGAAATAGAAAGAACTGGAGATGACAACATCGCGGTTGCTTTAACAAGACTTACAGGTTTAAGTTTGGTTAGAGGTAAATACGTATATGTTAGAGGTTTAGGTGAAAGATACTCTGCAGCAACATTAAATGGCTCTAATTTACCAAGCCCAGAGCCATTAAAGAGAGTTGTGCCGCTTGATCTGTTTCCTACCCAAATAATTAACTCTTCAGTAATCCAAAAAACTTATTCTGCAGATATGCCAGGAGAGTTTGGTGGAGGTATTATAGAGATTGAGACTAAACCAGTACCAACAGATAGAATATTAGATTTTTCTTTTTCTTCTGGATTTAATGACGCTACTAGTTTATCTGACGGCTTGTTGTATGATGGCGGAGATGATGATGATATTGGTTATGATGATGGTATAAGAGATTTTCCTGATTCTGTTCAACAAGCTATAAATAGAAATCTTAAGTTAGATCGCTCAAATTTTGATGTAGTTGAATTATCAAATATTGGCCGTGAATTCGAGAATTCAAAGTTATGGGTAATTCAAGAAGGTGAGGTGCCATTAGATCAATCATTTAATTTCACATACGGTGATGAACTTGATATATCCATTGATGAAATACTAGGAGATTCAAGCGCAACTTTTGGTGTGATGTTTACTGCAGGTATGAGAAGCTCATGGGATACACAAGATGGTATTCGTCAAACTGGAACTCTTCAAGCACAAGGTGATGGTACTGCAGATGTTATTATCTCTAACGACAAAACATTTTTAAGTACATCAAATGATGTTACATCATACGCTATGTCAGTTATTGGTATTGATACAGATTCTTATGAGCTTAAATACACAGGAATGTATATTCACAAAGGCACCAAAAGAGCAAGAATACTCGATGGTTATGATTCAAGTGATGCTGGTAACGTTAGAGAAGACTTTATAGAGTTTTTTGAAAGAGAACTTACTAATAATCAAATTAATTATTCATATATGTATGATAATGGAGCTCAGCTTGATTTAAGATTAACTTCTGGAGAAGCATCAAGACACTCACCATATGAGAGAGTGGTATTTTATGAAGATACAGATGATAGAGGTTTCTGGAGATATGACGTTAATACTGGACGAAATCAAACTCAGTTTAGTTATGTCGAAGACAACAATGAAAACGTTGGTCTTGATATAAGCTATCCGATTCAGCTATTTGAAACAGATGCTGTATTAAAAGTTGGATATGATTTAACAGAAAACAACAGAGATGCACAAGTTAGAAGTTATAGATTTTTAGCTGAAGGTGGTCCAATTCCTCAGGATGGATTAGATAATAGAATTGATTACATTTTTGCAGATAAAAATTTTGATCCATCAAGATTAATTCTGATAGAGAATACAGCAGCATCATCACCAGCTGGATATCAAGGTGAGCTTACTACTGATTCAATGTATCTAACAATAGATACTTATATTAATGAAAATTATAGACTTGCTCTGGGTATTAGATCTGAAAATGGTGAGCAAATGGTAAATACATATGATGTATTTCAACCAGTCGATTCAAATATTGAAAAAGTTCTTGATGAGGATTATACGCTTCCATCATTTACTCTTACATATCTACCTGAATTCAATGAAAATCTTCAATTTAGATTAGGTCTATCACAAACTATTGCAAGACCAACATTTAGAGAACTTTCACCGACTCTATTCATAGATGTTGATACAGATCGAGTAATAGCAGGTTCCTTATACTTAGAAAATTCTGAAATAGATAATATTGATTTAAGAGCTGAGTATTATTGGGGCGTTAACCAATTTATGACAGCTGGAGTATTCTTTAAAGATATATCTAAACCAATTGAAGAAGTTGTTAATGAATCAGGTGATCTGATCGTTACATCTTATCAGAACGTTCCTGGTGCTGAATTAACAGGTATAGAGCTTGAATACGAGAGAGTATTTGAGGATTTATTGCCAAATTCTGATTGGGGTCAAACTAAAGAGTTTTTATTAAAATTTAATCTTACAGCCACAGAATCCGAGGTTGTATATGGCGCTAGCGATACATATGTTAACAGCCAGGGATCCTTAATAAGTGCTGCTTCTTTATTTGCTAACGGAAGAGACACACGTCTTCAAGGTCAATCAGACTTAATAGGAAATATTCAATTTGGATGGGACGATCTACAAAACGGCTCACAAGGAACTTTTATTGTTAACTATGTTAGCGACAGAGTCCGAGCAAGGGGTATAGATGTGCTTCCAGATGTTATTGAAGAACCTCCTTTATTAGTTGATTTTGTTTACTCTAAAGAAATTTATTACGATGCTTCTTCATTAAAAATATCTTTAGAGCTCAGAAATTTACTAGATGAAGACTACTATGCAGCTATGGCATCATCAGTCATTTATGATAAATATAAACTTGGCTCTTCTGTTTCTCTAGGATTTAAATTTAGTTTTTAAAAATTTATAAAAATATGGGCTACAATGTAGCCCATTATATTTATGCTAAATTTTAAATTTCTTAAAAATACTGTTCTAATATTATTGTCATTGATATCTATTTTTTTTGTATATTTATTGTTCGAATCATATAAGAACACTCCAGTCATAGAGGATATTGGTAATATAACTATTGAGGAATTTATTTCAGAACAGTCGTTAATAAGTGATGAAAATTACGTTGCAGATGAGTTAATTGAGATTGACTTTAATTACAAGTTAATAGGAATACGGTCTGGAGGAGAAAATTCATCTGTTATTGTAAAGAAGGCGAATAAAGAATATTTAGTTGGAATGGGTCAGTTATTAGATAATACATTTGAGCTGGTTGAAGTAAATCAAAATAGCGCTATATTTCGTAATGGTAATAAAATGTATAGAATTGATAATGATGAAGAAAAATAATATGAAATTTTTTAAAAATATAATTTTGAGCTTATTTCTGTTTTTTGGAAGTGTAAATGTGTTATTGACACAAGAATCTTTTATTCTTAACTATGAGGATGTAGACATAAAAAAAGTAACACAGGATATAGCTCAATTTTCAAAAAAAACAATTATTTTAGACCCAAGAGTTAAAGGAAGAATAACAATATACTCAAATGCTAATTTAGATAGAAGACAAGTTTGGGATGTATATCTAAGAACAATTCAAGTAAATGGATTTAGTGCAATTTCTGAAAATGGTTTTGTAAGAATTGTTCCTGAGAATGAAGCTACAAGAGATGAAAATACCGCATCTGTATCCTCATCAGGAGACTATCAAACATTAGTAATACCTTTAATAAACAGATCAACTGAAGAGGTTCTGCCAATGATAAAACCTATAACGGGTAGACAATCTCATTTATCAAGCATCCCCTCAATAAACTCTATTCTAATTGTAGATAGATCTAGCAATGTTCAAAGGATTAATGATCTTATAAAGGATTTAGATAAAAATAATGCTGCTAAAATATCAATTATAAAATTAAATAACCTATCTTCCATTGAAGCAGTCAGAATTCTTGATAAGTTAAAAGCCCAAAATAACCCTACTATTAACAAATTTATAGCTATACCATTCAATCCATCTAATTCAGTAATTGTTTCAGCTAATGAATATGTCACTAATAATATTAACGAAACACTCAAATCACTAGATGAGGATGTTAAAACAGATGACTCAATTGATGTCGTTTACCTAAAATATGCTAAATCTGCTGACATAGCTGCAATCCTTAATTCTGTTTCAAGCGGATTCATACCTGACAATGATGGCGCTAAAACAGTTATAACACATCATGAAAAAACTAATTCTTTAATTATTTCATCTGCAGAAGCTAATTTAGCAACTATCAGGAATATTATTTCTCAGCTTGATATAAGAAGGGCACAGGTCTTGGTTGAAGCTATAATTGTTGAATTATCAGAGACTGCCGCCAGTTCTCTTGGTGTTGAGACTGTTTTTAATGGAACTGATAAAGACAGTGTTCCAATTGGCGTAACTCGTTTTGGTGGCTCAGGACCAGATCTCTTAACAATTATTGGCTCTTCAGCTGATGAAACTGATGTAAATTTATCAACCACGGCTTCAGCATCGTTACTTAATACACAAGGATTGATAGCTGGGTTTGGTGATTTAACTCCTGGCAAGGATAATTTTGTAGGAATTATTAATGCAATATCACAAGACTCTAATTCAAACATACTTGCAACTCCATCACTAATGGCAATGGATAATGAGTTAGCTACTTCTATAATTGGTCAAGAAATTCCAATTACTACAGGTGAAAGCTTGGGAACTAATAATGCTAATCCTTTTAGAACTACATCTAGACAAGAGGTTGGTATTAAACTTGAAGTAACACCTCAAATAAATGAAGGTAGTTCTGTTGTTATGCAAATTAAAATTGAGGTTTCCGGTGTTGCTGGAGTTCCCATGAGTGGTATAGATATTATTACAAATAAAAGAGCAATTGAGACAACAGCACTTGTTGATAACAATCAAATTATAGTTCTTGGGGGTCTTGTTGATGAAGACAAACAAGATACTGTTTCTAAGGTTCCACTTCTTGGATCAGTACCTATTCTTGGAAGATTATTTCAGTCCTCTTCCTCAACTACTGTTAAGAAAAACCTAATGGTTTTCTTAAGACCAACTATAATAACTGATGCAGAATCAGCCATGTCCGCATCAAGTGATAAATACAATTATATAAAAGCTAGACAAATGTTAACTGGTGAATCTCAACAACTAATTGACTTAACCAATCCAAAAGATTAATGAGCGATGTCCTTTTCGTCCATGGATAGAGAAAAATTTAATATTCTTCCCTATGACTTTGTTAAAGAAAATCAGATCATTGCATCTAAGGATCCTGATGGATACGAGGTAATTTCCCCAAATAAAATTTCACCAGACCTTTATCATGAACTTTTTAAGTTCCTAAAAACTGAATTTACATTTAAACAATGTAGTTCAGAAGAATTCAATGAACTTTTAACAAATACCTTCTCTGCTGATGATACATCTAATGACATATCAGAAGAATTATCTGACGAATTCGATCTTCAATCTTTTGCAGGTTCAATTACTGCTACTGAAGATTTATTAAGTGGAGGTGATGATACCCCAATAATAAAATTAATTAATGGAGTCATTAGTCAGGCTATCAGAAATAGAGCCTCAGATATTCATTTTGAGCCATATGAAGATAAAATTATAATCAGATATAGGGTTGATGGAATTCTAAGAGAAGTTTTATCACAAGATAGTAAAATATCTTCAGTTTTAATTTCTAGAATTAAAATTATTTCTGGATTAGATATTTCTGAGAGAAGATTGCCACAAGATGGTAGGGTTTCACTTTCTCTTGGTGATAAAAGTGTTGATGTCAGAGTTTCAACCTTACCTTCTTCATATGGTGAGAGGGTAGTTTTAAGGTTGTTAGATAAACAGTCAGCTCAAATAAATATTGATGATCTAGGTCTACCAGAGCAAATATTATCAAATTATAAATCCTCTTTAAAAAATCCAGAGGGAATAATCTTATTCACTGGTCCAACCGGTTCTGGTAAAACTACAACTTTATATGCAGGCCTCCGATATTTAAGTGACTCTTCCCAGAATATTCTAACAGTTGAAGATCCAGTGGAATATACACTTGAAGGAGTTGGCCAGACTCAAGTTAATTCAAAAACTGGATATACATTTGCTAAAGGATTGAGAGCTATTCTTAGACAAGACCCTGATGTTGTTATGATTGGTGAAATGAGAGATGTTGAGACTGCACAAATTGGTATTCAAGCTAGTTTAACCGGACATCTAGTGCTTTCTACAGTCCATACTAATAGTGCTATTGCTGCAATCACAAGGCTTCGAGATATGGGTATTGAATCCTTTCTTTTAGCTTCAAGTTTAAGAACAATAATCTCTCAAAGACTTGTAAGAAGATTGTGTTTAAATTGTCGTTATGAAGAAGATGCTACTAATGAGATAGCTAAACTGTTTAACTTAGCAGCTGGTAAAAAAATATATAACTCTAAAGGATGTGAGGACTGCACACATACTGGATATCAAGGAAGGATTGCTATCGCCGAATGTATTCAAGTAGATAAAGTATTAAAAGATATGATTCATAATAACTCCTCTGAAAATGAGATTTCAAATTATGTTTTTAAAGACAATCAATCAATTGATCAGGCCTCGTTAGGTCTTTTAATAAATGGTGTTACTTCAGCAGAAGAACTTATTAGGGTTGGAAATTTAAAAGAAGATGCCAACCTATAATTATATTGCTCTAAATAATAGTGGCACAAAGAAAAAGGGAATTCTGAGCGCTTCATCTGAAAGAGAAGCAAGAAGATATATAAAAGAACTTCAATTAACTCCAGTAAGTGTAACTGTTGCAACTAGGAGACCTTCATTTAGATCAAAGATAAAAAACAAAGAAATTGTATTGATGACGAGGCAGTTAGCTACTCTCCTTGAGGCGAATACATCTATTATAGATGCATTAAAAATAACCGCAGATCAATTAAATAATAAGGATTTAATAAGTATTATTCTTAATTTACGAGAAGATGTAATACAAGGAAAAAGACTTGGACAGTCAATGAAAAAGTATCCAGATGTTTTTGATAATACATATTCATCTTTGGTTACTGCTGGAGACTCATCAGGTAGCCTTGATCTAATATTTAATAAGTTAGCAGATTACCTGGAAGAGAGTGCATCTATTAGACAAAAGGTTTTTTCAGCTTTAACTTATCCAATTATCTTAATAGGGTTTTCTATAGTAGTGATAATTGCTTTGTTAACTTTTGTATTACCACAAGTTATTGGACAGTTTGTGAAAGCAGGTGCTGAACTACCTTTAATAACAACTTTATTAATAGGGTTATCAAATAATATTTTTATAATTCTTTTATTTTTAGCCATACTTATTTTTTTAATTACATTCGGTTATAAAAAACATGTAGCAAATATTGAAAATCATATCTCCGCTCATAAAAAATTTTTAAATTTGCCCTTGATTGGTGGTTTTATCTTAATATCTGAAGTTGAAAGGTTTTCGAGCACCATGGCATTAATTATGGAATCTGGAACTAATTTAGATATTGCCTTAGAAGAGTCTTCGAAAGTTTTTAATAATAAATACTTACATTATATTGTGATGAATGCAAAAAATGATGTGGTTGAGGGCAAAGACTTTATTATTTCATTAAATAAAACAAAAGTATTTCCAAACATATTCATGCAATTAATTTCTAGCGGATATAAGTCAGGAAATTTAGTAAGAATGTTTTATAAGGCATCAGATTTTTTAAGAAATGAAATAGACTCTAAAAGATCGGTATTTTTATCGCTCCTGGAACCTATAGTTATAATTTTTATGGGTGGTTTTATTATGTTAATTGTTCTAGCTATACTAATCCCTATAATGCAGATGAACACTCTCTCATTAGGATAAATTATGAAAAAATATAAAAAAGGTTTTACTTTAATAGAGCTAATGGCTGTATTAGTTATACTTGGTATTTTAGGTACTATTGTTGTTATTAATGTTTCCCCGGTTTTCCAAAGAGCAAATTTAGAAAAAATTAAAGCAGACATGGCTCAAACTGAAAAAGCATTAGAAATGTATAAATTTAATGAACTTCAGTATCCATCTACTTCTCAAGGATTAGAGGCTCTTATAATTCCAAATAGTAGCTTAAAAAATCCTTACTTGTTTCCTGAGGATGGTTATATTTCTTCTATACCGCTAGATCCATGGGGAAGAGAATATCTTTATGAATTTCCACCAAGAAAATCTAAAAAATTTGATTTATACACTTTAGGTGCAGATGGAATGGAGGGCGGATCTGGAGATGACACTGACATCGGTAATTGGATGCAATAATTTTAAAAGAGGGTTTACTCTTATAGAGATACTTGTTGTTCTCATTGTAATAGGTATTGCCTCATCACTAATCTTTTTAAATTTCAGCTCAGCTACTTCGATTTCAAAAAATCAATCAACTTTTGCTAAATTTTTTCATTATCTATCTGAAGAAAGCATTATCACTGGTAATGTCATAGGTTGGCATGCTGACAATAATAATCAATTTTCTTACTCTCTTGATAACAACAACAAAGTCATTTCAGATGTTGCAAATCCGTATTCTAATAATTGGAAGAATCTGACAAATTTTAAAAAAACATTTAAGTCATTTGATGGCTCTGAGATTGATTTTAATTTAGACGTCGATGAATCACCTTTGCTATTATTTTATCCTTCAGGTGAAAACTCTGGAGGCCATATAAATATATATTTTGATAATTATATTCAAAAAATTGAAATTAACTCTAATGGAAAAGTCACATCACAAATTATCAACTACTAAAAAAGGCTTTAGCTTAATTGAGATAGTTGTAGCCTTATTTATTCTAAGCACTTCAATACTTGTTTTATATAATTTAGTTTTGTCTACAAGCATATCCATATTTAATTTAGATGATTATTATCACTCTAAGGAAGTTGCAAATAACAGAATAGCTTTAATTCACACTATTGAAAAACCATCAATTGGCAATGCTCGCTCAGGATATATGAAGATGGGTAGTAAAGAATGGCGTTGGGAAGAAACCTTTGAAGCCAGTGATTCTGAGGAACTTATAAAATATGTAATATTAGTTCAAGAAAAAAATTCTAATCAATATTTATATAAATCTGAAGGATTTCTTATTAATGAATAATAAAGGTTTTACAATAATTGAAGTTTTGGTATCACTGGTTATTCTTTCAATGATAGCAATAGTATCATCTAATATCTTAAAATCATCTTTAGAGTCAGAACAAGAAACATCTGCACAACTAAATTCAATTAAAGAATTAAGCTTAGCTTCAACCATTATTAGAAGAGATTTTAGACAAATCGTAAATGCTCGTATGAAAGATTTTTACGGTAATAACCTCTATGGAACTTTAATAAATCAAATTAACTCAGATAGTTTAATATTTAATTCAAATATTAAATCTATATCTAATGACGTTTCTCCAATTAAAAGAATTAACTATGAATTAATTGATAACAGGTTGGTCAGAAAACAATTTTTTTCCTCAAACCCTTATAGTCAAGACGATTTCACAGAAATTGAATTAATTAAAGATATTGAAAATTTACAACTCTCTTTCTTCTATGAAAACTCGTGGCATGAATCGTGGCCAATTAGTCTTATAACCTCAAAAAAAATTCCTACTTTGATAAAAATTGAATTTTCAAAGAAAAATAAAGAGTATTCATGGATCATTGATCCGAACATAACCTATGCATTACAAAACTAAAGGAGTTGTTTTAATATCTGTTTTGATGATAGTTTTACTACTTTCATCAGTCGCAGTTCTAATTGGAAACAATTATTTTGTTTCATTTAAAAGAGCTCAATATGCTGAATTCCAGACAGTATCTCTAAATATTTTTAGAAATATTGAATCTCTTGCACAAAAAAAGATTGATAACGAACTTAGATTTAATTCAAAGATACATGCAAAGAATAATTCATTATTTCTTAATGATTTTATTTTTGAATTAAATAATGGCATTGTTACAGGAAAAATTACTGACGCTTCAAACTGTTTTAACATTAATTCTATTGTCAAAAAAGTTAAGAATGAATTTAAACCAAATGAAAAGAACATAGAAGTTTTTAAAAAATTAATGACTTTAAATGAAGTCGATTTAAATTTAACAGATGAAGCTATTGATCAAATTATTGATTGGATTGATGGTGACTCTAATCCAAGAGCATATGGCTTAGAAGATTATTACTATTCTGGACCATTAAACAACCCAAAAGAGTACACCGGTAGTAGATTGTTTTATGCACTTGCTGAGCTAAAGGGTCTTCCAGCTATAAGAAAGATAGGTTGGAGCATTTTTGAGGATAATTTTTGTGTTTTTCCCGACAATATACTTAATGTAAATATAAACACACTTGAAATGCGTCATGACATGCTATTAGCTTCAATGTTTTCAAATATGCCATATACTGATGCTCAATACATATTGGATAATATTCCCGAGGAAGGCTTTAGGGATATTAATGATCTTAAGCGAGCATTTCCATCTTATGAATTAGATAATGGAAATATGCATATTGAGTTTTCATCCTCAAAATTTACGCTCACCACATCATTTTCATATGAGGATTATGTTTCAGATTCTGTTAGTAAGATTTACTATGGAGTCAATAATAATAGCTATATTACCTCAAGAATTTATAATGGTATCTAAATGAACTTCTACATAGCACATATTCTTAGCTCAAACCTTGATTTAATTCATTTATACAATGCAACCAGTAAAAATGAATCTAAAAAAACGATTAACTCACTTAGACAACTTGATGACATTGATGATGCTAAATTGCTGTTAGTTTTAATTCCATCTTCAGAGGTTACCTCATACGAATTTATTCAAAATAGCTCTTTATCTGAGCAAATAAATATTGCAAATTTTATTTCTGATGTTGATTCAAATTTTATTGATTCTGTATCTGATAATGAGTATTTTCTTTCTGAAGCAGCAGGATACGTTGTAAATAAAAGTTTTTTAGCTGAATTAAATCAATATTTAAGCAATTTAAATTATAAAGTACATGTTACTCCGGAATATCTCATTAATTCATTTAATGATTCTGATTCTATTACTCAGATAGATGAAAAATTTATGTTTGCGTACAAAAATAAATGCGGTTTTAGTATTTCCAGTAACAATCTAAACCAATATCTAGAGCTTGTTGTCAATGATAAGCCAAACTATGAGCCAATAATTTATAGTTCTAACATTGATTTAAATAATAAATTCAAGTCTACAAATGAGAATAAAGATTTTGTATTTCAGGATGTTGACAGTACAAAAGTAGAATCTTTGCCTAATTTTTTTAAAATTAACTTATCTTTAAATTTATTTATAAAGAAAATGAGTTTTTCTAGAGCACAATTAATCAGTTCTCTATTAGCCATATTTTTTATAATTCTTGCTCCAAATTACCTTGTTTATAAAAACAAGCATGATACTCAACTATTTGTTGATGCTACTTTTAATATTTTTTCTTCATTAAGCAAGGATATTAATAGGGTGGTAGCTCCCAGGAACCAAATAGATCAAATTTTAGAAAACGTTCCTATGAATAATACACCTGATATCAAGCTTCCAAATTTAGATTTATTCTTTAAATATGGCGAAAAATATATTTCAGATATTACAGTTGATGTAAAAAACTCTTCTGCAAAAGTAAAGATAAATTCGATGCCTTCTTTTCAATTTAATATATTAAAAAATGGGGCTGAAAAATTAAATATTAAAATTTCTGAACAAAACTTAGAAACAACAGATGGCAATATTGATGGAGTATTAAACCTAAAATATGAAAATAATTAATTTATATAAAAATCTTCAAGAAAGAGAAAGGAAACTAGTTCTGATTTCCTTTGTTTTAATTATTTTTCTTATTCTATACTTTTCATTTATGAATGTTTATTCGAGTTATACCAGGTCCTCAATAAACTTAGCAAAAGCTAAATCAGACTACGAATATGTTTACAATAAAGTTAAACTTTTTGAAAGTTCCAATAACAAAAAAAATCTTAGCAGTGAGAATATTGAAAGAATTATTATCGATAACAGTTTTCAGGATAATATAACTGATCTCAATATAACTGAGAAAAACTCATCCATTTATATAAGTTTCTTATCTACTAATATCAGTGATGCTGTTACTCTATCAGAAAAACTAGTTAATAGTTCCAATAGAGAAATAACTAATATCAAATATGAAAACTTTAACAATAAAGTAAGCGCTGAATTGATATTTAACTAGCTTCTTGAGATCGTTATCTTATCTGAATAGAGCTCATGGAATATCTTTACTGCAATTGAATCAGAAACTCCCCATTTAGTTGATTTGATAGTTTTTACTTTTAAAAGTTTTGCAATTTCGATATAAATTTTTAATGCTTCATCTATAACGTCAGCTCTATCGTTGGCTAGATTATATTTTTTTATTTTTTCATTAAGACTTAATGCACCTAGCTCATTGGCAAATTGAATAAGATCATTAGTTGGCATCTTATTTGATTCATAGATTTTTAAAAAAGATCTAATATTGCCTCCCAGACCAACTAAAAACTCTACTTTATTTTGTTTTTTCAACCAATTCTTTAATCTTTTCCATTCACTCAGATCATTTTTATTAAGCATTCCTCTTACAGCCCCTAATTGGAATGATTGAATAATATGCTGATCATCTTGGTATATATAGATTTCCGTGCTTCCTCCGCCCACATCTACAAATACATTTTTATTTTTTGATTGAGCTTTGGGATGAAGACTAATTAATTTTGCTTCTTCTAATCCTGAGATTATTCTAATCGGGTGTTCAATTTTATTTTCAACATATCTTCTAGCATCTTCTGAGTTTTGAGTATCTCTAAAGGCGCTAGTAGCAACAATTTCATACATTTTTATATGATTTTTATTAAAATTATTTTGATATTTTTTTAAAGTTTTTACTAATTCATTTAATTTATTTTTTTTCAGATAGCCTTCTTTAAAGACATTTGAGCCTAATCTTATAGGCGATCTTATTCCTTCTATGAATTCAATTGATGTTGGAGTGGTCTTAAAAATTTTAGACTTTATGGCATTTGTGCCTATATCAATTGAAGCAATTTTCATTATGTATCATCGCTATATTTGCTTATTATCATAAATTGCTCATAAGTAAGATTTTCAAAAGTAACACCTTCAATAGTTGCGCTATAGTTTGCAAGGCTTTTTGAATATTTTGCAGGCTTCAGTATTTTTTTATTTTCATATTCCGTTTTTATAAGAAGATATCTTAATGATGTTAGACGTCCAATCATTTTATTATTTGAATTTATGGATACCCATGGAGATTTATCAGTTGAAGTTTTATCAAACATCTGGTCCTTATAAAGAGTGAAGGCATCCCACTTGGTAACAATTTTTTCATCATTCTTAGAGAGTTTCCAATATTTTAGTTGTGAGTTTTTTCTTGCATTCATTCTTCTTGTTTGTTGATCTCTTGATAAAGAAAAATAAAATTTTGTTAACTCAGTTCCACCATTTATTAATTCATGCTCCCATTTATTTACTCTTTTCATAAATGTTCTATATTGATGTTCGTTGCAATAACCCATTATTGGTTCGGTTATTGCTCTGGTATACCAAGATCTATCAAGAAAAGAGATCTCACCTTTTTTTGGTAAAACTTTTTCCCATCTCTGAAACCAATGTGAGGACTCCCATTTAGTCGGAATACCTAGTTGTACGTAATTAAAATTCTTTGGTCTTAGATATTCTGAAAAAAATTTTATTGCAGAACTTTTGCCAGCAGTATCTCTTCCTTCAAAAACAATGCATATTTTCCTATCATTCTTAATAACATCTTCTTGAAGTTTCAATAATTCAATTTGAAGACGACGTTTTTCAAGAGAGTATGCCTTAGCTTCAAGTCTTTTATATTCTGCTTGGTCTAATGAGATTAATGACATAAATTTTTATGATAGTGTTTCTTGTTCTATAAGTTTATTAGAATTAAAATTACCAAAACTTACAATAATGTAACATCAAGGATTCAAAGAACCATTATACTTGCCGTTGCTTTAATTTAAATTATTATTATGGAAAATTTATTTTTGGATCCAGCGCTAATAATTATAATAGCCGCAGTTGTTGGTTTTTTTATGGCTTATGGAATAGGAGCCAATGATGTAGCTAACGCAATGGGTACATCAGTTGGCAGCAAAGCCATAACCCTTAAACAGGCTGTCATAATTGCTGCAATTTTTGAGTTTTTAGGTGCTTATTTTGCTGGCGGTGAAGTAACATCGACAATAAGAAAAGGAATAGTTGATCCATTTTTATACACCAATGATGTAAATATATTTATTATCGGTATGCTGTCCTCGCTACTAGCTGCTGGTTTTTGGTTAATAATTGCAAGTTCAAGGGGCTGGCCCGTCTCCACAACTCATTCAATTGTTGGTGCTATTGTTGGGTTTGTTTTAATATCAAAAGGAGCATCAAACGTATCATGGGGAACAGTTGGCAATATTGCTTCTAGCTGGATTACTTCACCAGTGATTTCTGGTCTTATGGCATTTTTGCTCTACCTATCTGCAAAATATTTGATTTTAGACAGGGAAAACCCCAAACAAGCTGCAATATACTTTATTCCTTTTTATAGTTTCTTCGTATCTGCTGTTATATGTCTTGTAACTGCAAGAAAAGGTTTAAAGCATGTGGGCATTAATTGGACGGATAATGAAATATATTTATTTACAATTGGTATTAGTATTGCAGTTTCTATTCTTACGTTTGTATTTTTATTTGTTCAATCAAAAAATATAAGAAATGTTGAAAATCAATTTGGAATCTTAATGGTTGTTACAGCATGTGCTATGGCTTTTGCTCATGGTTCTAATGATGTTGCAAATGCAATTGGTCCAATTGCAGCAATTGTATCAATAGTATCTTCTGATGGAACAATTCAAAGTTCATCCGAATTAAACTCATGGGTTTTACTTCTGGGTGCTGTAGGTATAGTAGCTGGCCTAGCAATTATGGGAAGACACGTTATTAAAACTGTTGGTGAAAAAATTACAACGCTAACACCGAGCTTAGGTTTTTCTGCAAACATGGCTACTGCATCAACAGTTCTTGCTGCGTCTTATCTTGGTTTTCCAATATCCACTACACATACATTAGTAGGAGGAGTCATTGGAGTTGGTTTAGCAAGAGGGTATGAACATTTAGACATAAGCTCAATTAAAAGAATTTTTGCTTCTTGGATAATAACAATACCTGTGGGAGCTACATTCACAATTTTGTTTTATGTAATTCTAAGATTAATTTTTAATGTTTAAAGTTAAGAACTATGGTTAACCCAATCTAATAAGTATGCATGCCCGGCTCTATGGGCTTCAATTTTCCCAACTTCGTCAATAGAATTATTTTCTTTTAGATTTAAAGAAAAAATTGAAATAATAATTTGAGTAAAAACCCTGTATACACCATCTTTATTAAACATCTCAGGCAATTTGATATTCATATCAACAAAAGACTGAATTACGGAAGATAATTCGTTAAATTTATCTGTTTCTAAAGAGGGGCTAAACTCATTTGAAAGGATAAGTTTTTGAGCTTTTAAATTATTATCAAAGTAATCATAAAGAATGCCAACACACCTCAGGACAATTACAGATAGATTGTCAGTTTTAATATTTTCAGACTTAGATTTAAAATCTCTAATACACTCGCTTATATAAATATTAGACATCTCTGATTTTAACGATTTAGGTGTAGGAAAAAATTTATAGGTAGACGTTCTTTTAAGTCCTGATAATTCCGATATGTGAGCAATAGTTATATTATCAATACCTTCCTCAAGCAAAATTTTCTCGGCAGTTTCAATTATGGTTTGAATTCTTAATTTGCTTCTACTTTGTTTAGGAGGATTTTGCATAACTTAATTATCGACATTTGTCGTATAAATGTAAATCCTAAAATATCTACGTCACATGAATGTTGCAAAAATTTTCATTAATGTGCGACATATTATTCAATGAAATGATACTGTGCTATAAGTTTTTTTTCATACTAAATAAGAGGTAAATTATGTATAAAAAATTATTATCTGTACTAGCACTATTATCAATTTCAAATTCTTTTATTGCTCAAGAGTCAGAAGATAGCGTCGAAGAGGTGGTAACTGTTGGTACTAAGGCAAGTTTAATATCTGCAATTGATAAGCAAAGAAATTCAAATTTAATTGTATCAGTTGTTGATTCTGATGCATTAGGTGATTTCCCTGATACAACTGCAGCTGAAGCCATTAGAAGATTATCAGGTATTACAGTTGAAAACGATCAGGGTGAAGGCCGATATGTAAATATCAGAGGCATATCTGGTGATCTCAATTCAATTTCTGTAAATGGTGCTCTTGTGCCTGCTCCTGAAGGTGGAAGAACAGTCATGCTTGATGGTTTGCCAACAGAGTTACTTGATTCTATAGAAGTATATAAATCTCTTACAGCTGATAAAGATGCTGATTCAATAGGCGGTAGAATTGAATTTAATACTAAAAGAGCTACCTCACTTGATGGAACACTATTAAAAGCTAAACTGGATACTTCATACAATACCCAATCAAAGAATCGCGATAATCCAAAAATGGCTTTAACGTATGGATCCATGATTTCAGACAATGTTGGTCACGTATTAGGTGTTACTTATGCCAGTAAACAAATCGTTACCTACAATAACGAAACAGGTTTTCCAGCATGGGATACCGACAATGGAAATATCTTTCTTGATGATGATTGGGAAATGAGATTTTATGACTTAACAAGAGAAAGAACTGGTGTTACTTATGATATTGATATGGTGATTGATGATAACACCGCAATTTATGCAAACTTTTTATATAACCACTATGAGGATGATGAATTAAGAAACAAAGAAGAGTTTGGTTCTCTTAGAACAGGAAACGTATTTGCAGGCTCAAGTGAAATTAATAGAATAAGAAGAGATGCTGAAGTTAGAAAAAGAATTGAGACACGGGATATTAGAACTGTAATTTTCGGTGGGGAAACTCTAATAAATGATTGGTTTGCAGAAATACAGTTTAGTCACTCTTATGCAGAAGAAAATGATACAGATAACGTAGATGTAACATTCAGAAGCGAGAGAATAGACGTTGATGATTGCGAAGGTCCCTGTGGTACTTTCTTTTATCAGAATCCTCAAAAAGTTGGGTTAGCTCTTACCACATACGCTCAAGGCGTGCTTTATGCTGATTTAAATGTTGATGCATGGGAAGAGGACTGGAGCTTAATTAAAGATACTGAAACAGCTTTTAGTGTTGACATGACAAAAGATGGTTTTACATTTATGGATGCACCAACAACTGTGAAGTATGGTTTTAAATACAGATCTAGAGAAAAGAAAGGTGATAGTAATCAAATAGAAGTTGATGATGATAATGTACAAGCATTACTTCAATCTCAATTTGGACCTTACACAAGATCTTGGCCATTTGCTGGACAAGCTTACGGCCCTCACGCAAATGAAAATCTTCTATATGCAAGAAAAGGCCAATATACAGGCGGACCTGATTATGATAATTTTGAAGAAGATTTTACTACTAATGAAGATATCACAGCTTTATATCTTATGGGTACAATGGAGTTTGATAAAGCAGTTGTAATCGCAGGTATCAGAATTGAAGATACTGATTACGATACTCTTGGATACAATGATGGTGATGTAAATGATGTTTTAACTGCATCAAAAAGTTATACATTTGTATCTCCTAGCTTGAATGTAAAATACTTCTTAAATGATCAAACTATTGTAAGAGGTGCGATTTGGAGAGCATTATCTAGACCAGGCTTTGGTCAGGCAAATTTAATTGCAGATATCACTGAGAGAGATGATGGTAATTATCGAGGTGAGATGGGTAACCCTGATCTTGATCCTTATGAGGCAACTAATTTTGATTTGTCTATTGAGTATTATGGAGAAGGTTCATTCGCATCTTTTGGATACTTCAAAAAAGATATAGAAAATGCAATTTATCCATTAGCTGTTGCCAATACAACCATAAATGGTTTGCTGTTTGATGAATTGCTAACATATGTAAATACAGATGATTCTGAAGTTGATGGCTTTGAATTTAATATATTTCAAGAATTAAATATGTTGCCTGAACCCTTCGATGGTTTGTTTCTTTCAATGAATGTTACTAAAACTGATGGAAACTCTTCCCTGGCTGTAGATAACGGAACGGTAACATTTCCATTTAGAAAATTATCAGAAGATGTTTCAAATATCTCTATAGGCTATGATAAAAATAAGTTTGATATCAGACTATCAGCTGTTTCAAGATCTCCTTATTTAGACTATCTTGCTGATGATGATGCTGAAACTATACAGGAAGATTTAGATAATAATAATATTAGATATACTGATGATCATACTCAAATAGACTTTAATATGAAGTACAAGATCAATGATCAAATGAGTGTCAAATTTGATATTAGTAATATTACAGATGAGCCTGAATTTTATTATTGGGGAACTCCTAACAGGTTATCTCAATATGATGAGTATGGTAGAACATATTCTATTGGCATAAGATATAATCTGTAAATCTCGTTAAACCAAAAAAAGGCAACGTGAAAACGTTGCCTTTTTTATTTAAAATTTATTTATGCTAAAAAAATCATATCTTTCATTCCTAGTTTGTTTTTCATTTTTTGTTTCGGGAGATCCTGAAGACAAGATCGTATATGTTGTAAAGCCCAATGCTGAAACCCCTCAGGTCGTAACGAAAGGAGACGCTGCTGACGATCCAGCAATATGGATAAATAATATATCAACTACTAACTCACTTATTTTTGGAACTGATAAAAAAAGTGGAGTTTATACCTACGATTTAAATGCAAAAAAAATTGGTTATACCGAATTAGGAAATATAAATAATATTGATCTTAGATCTGTTAATTTAGATGATTTTGGTTCGTACACATTTATTTTTGCTTCAAATAGAACAACTAGTACTTTGGACTTGTGGATATACGAAGATGAGGCAATGGATGCTCTAGCCAAATCAAAAAACTTTAATATTGAAAAAGATCCTTCTTTTAAGGGCAGAACTAATATTGTCGTATACGGAGTTTGTGCTGGATATGATCAAGAGTTTGGTGTGATAGCTTTTATAACCGAAGATGAGGGTTCTAGAGTTCAAATGTGGTCTTATGATGAAGACGGCTTGTCATTATTAAAAACGTTCAATAATGCAAATGCTGCTCAATCAGAAGGTTGTGTTTACGATGATGAAAATAGAACTCTGTTAATCTCGGAAGAACAAGACAGAGGAATACTCAGAGCATATAAAATAAATTCAAACTTAGACTTCTCCAATCCTGTGATTATTGATTCAAGATCAGGAAACATTGATGATGATCCTGAAGGAGTTACTATCTATAAAACATCAACCAATGATGGTTATATTTTACTTTCATCTCAAGGTGATAATTCGTTTAATGTGTATAATCGAACTGAGCCTTATAACTATTTAGGTAGCTTTAAAATTGGTCATTCAGGAAAGATTGATAATGTAAATGACACTGATGGTATTGATGTTGTTAGTAATAGACTTAATAGTAAATATCCAAAGGGCTTGCTAGTAGTTCAAGACGGCACCAACGATGGAAAAAAAATAGTTAAAAGACAAAATTTTAAATATGTTTCATTCGAGGAAGTAATTAAAGCACTAGAGCTCTAATTTATTAATGAACTGAATCACATCATTTGATAACTCTTCTGGTCTTTCCATAGCTGCGAAATGCCCGCCATCATATTCATTCCACTGAACTACGTTATAAATTTTTTCAGCCCAAACCCTTGGTGGCAACATAATATCTCTTTTAAAAATAGCACCAGCCATTGGTTGCTTGATTGAGTTAAAAGAAAAACCAAAGTCACCATTTTCTTTATAGAGTCTTGCAGAAGAGGTTATAGATTCTGTAAACCAATAGAGAGATATTATGCTTAAGACCTCGTCATTAGATATAACCAAGTTGTTATCATTACCATCAAACCATCCATAAAATTTTTCAGATATCCATGCAGCAAGACCAATAGGTGAATCGTTAAGGCCATACCCTATGGTTTGAGGTTTTGTTTTTTGAATTTCATAATAGCCGTAACCCTGAGTTTTGTATTTATTAAAATTCTCAAGGAAGTTCAATTCTTTATCTGTAACTCCCTCCATTGGATTTTCGGTATTTGGAGGAAATGCAATCACTAAGTTTAAATGAATACCAATACAGTTTTCAGGAAATAGTTCCGCCATCCATTTAGATACTGTTGCACCCCAGTCGCCGCCTTGAACAATATATTGTTTATATCCCAAAGCCATTATTAGTTCATGTTGAATTTTTGCTATTTCCTCTGAATTCATTCCAAGATCTTTTGGCTTATCAGAAAAGCCAAACCCTGGAAGGGAAGGGCATATTATATCTATTGGTCTATTGGATTGTTCCTGTATTAAAGGAATGACTTTGATAAATTCTTGAACACTTCCAGGCCATCCATGGGTCATAACAAGTGGTAAAGAATTTTTTTGATTAGATTTAGCATGAAGAAAATGAATATCAAGACCTGTTTTAGAGGTAAATTTATAACTACCAATATCATTTAATTCTTTTTCATGTGCTCTCCAATTAAAATCATTTATCCAATACTCAGATAAGTCTTTAAGAAAACACATGCTAGTTCCATGAGACCAGTATTCATTATTTATTTCATCCGGCCATCTTGTTAACTCAATTTTCTTGTGCAAAAGCTCAATTTGGCTGTCATTAATATTTATTTGGAATTCTTTAATCATTTTAGATATTTTAATTATAAGTTTTAAACTATAAGCTAACGGCTTTAATAAAGTAAAATATTATCTTTGATTAAAATTAAATAACCAATGTTCGAAAAAATAGAAATATATTTGAATGCCAATGCCGAATATGCATGGTTGTTTGTATTATTTTTTGCATTTCTTGAATCCTTTATTCTTTCAGGGTTAATTGTTTCAAGTGCAATCTTATTTTCTATTTGTATTTTGGTTTATAACACTGAATTAATGCCAATAACTGCCATTGTTCCTGTAGCAGTCGTTGGTGCTCATCTAGGTGACATGTCAGGTTTTATTTTTGGTAAAACTATCGGTCCACAAATTATGTCAACTAAGGTTGTTCAAAAAAGAGAAAAGGTTATTAATAGAGCTCAAAAATTTTTAGATAAAACTGGGTCATACACAGTCTTAATGGGTAGGTTTATTCCAGCTATAAGACCAATTGTTCCATTTTTACTTGGAATATCAGATTTAAAAGTTATTAAATTTTATATAGCAGATCTAATAGCTTGCATATGCTGGGGTTTAGCATTAGGCTTTCTAGTCACAGGAATAGGATCTGTTTTAGGATAAATTATGTTAAGTGTTTTTATTTTAGTTGTAAGTACCATCGCGTTAGTTTATTTACTAATGCAACTTGTGAGAGCAAAAAAACAAGGCCGCTTTTTACAAACTATTAGAGATTTATTTATTATTTTGTTAGCTATTCTCATGACAGCAGCAATTTTTTATATTGGCTTTAGATTTTTTAGAGCCTTTTAATAATGTCTGAGACTTTATTTGAAAAAATTATAAATAGAGAGATACCAGCAGATATTATTTATGAAGACGACCTCTCTATAGTAATAAAAGATATTCATCCGCAAGCTCCAACACACTTATTAATAATTCCAAAAAAAGTAATACCAAAACTTTCAGATTCATCAATTGAAGATCAGGAAGTTTTAGGGCATTTAATGTTGGTGGCGGGGAAGGTTGCTGAACAGCTTAATCTCGATAACACATTTAGGATTGTTATCAACAATGGTGCAAAAGCAGGTCAAAGTGTCTTTCACCTGCATTTACATCTTTTATCAGGCAGATCTTTGAATTGGCCTCCAGGCTAATAAAATATATAGGCCCCTAAACCTAGTAAAAATACTACGAAACCAATACCTAGTACAAAGTAACTACCTAATTTTATAGTCTGACTATCACTCATGTCACACTCCTCCTAAAAAAAATATAACAAAAATATGGGTATTTACAAGGTTATTTGTTAGCAAAGGATATAAAATAAAGACAACTATAAATAATTTAATTCCTATTGAATAATTCGTCAGATAGAACTTTTACAAGAACTGTTAAATCATGGATTGCTTATGATGCTGGAAATTCAGCATTCGCTACTACTGTTGTTGCAGCTTTTTTTCCAATTTTTTACTTAGAATTTTGGGCATCAAACCTACCTAAAATTGAAGCATCTATATATCTAAATTGGACTTTAGTTATATGTAATGTTTCTATTTTACTGTCTGGCCCTGTTATAGGTGCGATTACTGATATTAATCAGTCAACCAAAAAATCTCTAACAATCTTTACAATCACTTCTGTATTTTTTGTTGGACTTTTATATTTTCTTTCTGTTGGATCGTGGATTTATGCATTGGTTTTCTTTGGTATAGCAAATTATTGTTTTTGTGTAGCACAAATTCCTTACGACAAAATTCTTACAAAGATCTCAACACCTGAAAAGTTTTCAATAATCTCTAACCAGGGTTATGCATGGGGCTACGCAGGCGGAGGATTGCTATTCATAGTGAATGCATTAATGAGTATTTATCCAACATCATTTGGTCTTGATTCACAATCTGATGCAATTAGAGTCTCATTTTTAATGGTATCTGTTTGGTGGTTATTATTTTTAATACCTTTATTATTAAATTTTCAAGAAACTAGAGATCATCATAAATCTAAAGGTATTGTTCTTTCATCACTAAAGAATATCGTCACAACTTTAAAATCTGTTTATCAGTATAAAAATGCTTTCCTTTTTTTGATTGCATTTTTTTTATTTATTGATGGCGCTCATACTGTAATTTATCTTGCTTCAACTTTTGCTCTAAATCTTGGATTGGAAACTAGTTCTATTATTCAAGCATTAATACTAGTCCAACTTGTAGCCTTTCCTGCTACATTAATTTGGGGGTATGTAGCTAATAGATTTGGAGATAAATTAGTTTTGTATATAACTATTTGTTCATATATATTTATCATTATTTATAGCACCACTTTATCAAGCGCCCTTGAATTTTATCTTTTAGCTGCATGGGTTGGATGTGTTCAGGGCGGTATCCAGGGGAGTTCAAGAGGTTACTTTGGAAAATTAATCCCTAAAGAAAAAGCCGGTGAGTTTTTTGGTTTGTATAATGTAATGGGAAGGGCAGGAGCTATATTGGGACCTCTTCTGGTTGGCAGTCTTTTAACTTTATACGGAAATGTGAGAATAGCTTTATTGCCTATAGCAATTTTATTTATTATTGGTGGATTATTATTAACAAGAGTAAAAAATGAAATTACTTAGTAAAGAATCTATTATTTTTTATAGTATTTTAGGAGCAGTTACAGCTTTTATTCTTGCTCCTTTTATAAGAAGT
This sequence comes from uncultured SAR86 cluster bacterium, assembly GCA_902635645.1. GTDB lineage: Bacteria > Pseudomonadota > Gammaproteobacteria > Magnimaribacterales > D2472 > SCGC-AAA076-P13. The sequence goes on along the minus strand of CACPON010000004.1, from coordinate 11,846 downwards.
CTAATCGATTTTTCTACACCAATCGAAATACTTATAACTACTTCAATAATTATTCCAATTTATATTATTGCTAAAAGACTACTAGTTAAATTTATTAATTAGTTTCTGAATCTAAAACTTGAAATAATAATTTGGGTTTATCAGTAATAATTCCATCAACACCCATATCTATAAGTTTTTTAAAAGTTTTTTCATCATTAATTGTCCAAACACATATTTTTAGTCCTTTGCTATGGATAAAATCAACAAATCTCTTGGTTACTACCTTAATTCCATAGTAGTACATTGGTACCTGCAAGCAGTCTCCCATAATAGTCTTTTTAAATAAACCAAAGCTTGATAAAAGCATTTTACTGACCTCATTAGGTCCCATAGATAAACATATTTCAGGATATATATTATTTACTTTTGATAGTCTAGCGCTATTAAAACTTGCAATACAAACTCTATCTTCAGCCTTACATTGATGGATAACTTCTAGTGCTGGCATAGCAACTTCATCAGTTTTTACATCAATTTGAAAATACATCTCAGGGAAAGTCTGAAGTGTTTCTTCTAATCTCGGTATTTTATGAGATTCAAAGATTCTTAAATCTTCTATCTCAGAGGAATGTAAGTTGCTAAATACATCATTTTTATCCAATAGTCTGGTTAGAGTTTCATCATGGAATATATAAGGAATTCCATCAGATGACACTTGCACATCAGTTTCAATAAATCTGCATCCTAGTGATTGAGAGTAATAAAATGATTCAATAGTATTTTCATAAGACTCGATAGATCCTCCTCTATGAGCTAAAACTGCAACTCCTGAATAATTTAGATAAGGTTTCATGTAAAAGTATTGTATACATTAATAATGTAAAATATAAGAAAACTATATTTAGTACTTTATAGCTGTGAGTAAATTTGATTCCATACGTCCATACGAAGATCAAGAAGTTGAAAAAGTTTTATTAGATCTAGCCAAAGACAAAGATGTTATTAAAACTATTTTAGCGGTTAATAAAAACACGTGGCTCCAGAATATTCCTATGATTGAGAGATTAGTTACATTTTTCTTGAGACGCAAAACAAAAAATATTAAAACAATTAAAGATTATCAAAAATTTTTTGAATCAATAGTATTAGATGTTGTTAAAAAGACTATCGATAATTTTTCAATCGAAGGCATTGATAATCTCGAAATTGGTAAAGGTTATCTATTTTTGTCCAATCACAGAGATATTACTTTAGATTCAGCCTTGTTAAATTTAAAACTACATCAGAGTGGAATTAATACTACCAACAACGCTGTTGGCAATAACTTGATGAATGAAAAATGGGCTTCAGATTTAATGAGACTCAATAAAAGTTTCATAATTGATAGATCTGGTAAATCAAAGAAAGATATATATAAAAGTTTACATCTAGCCTCTGAATTTATAATTAATTCAATTTCAAATAACAATCAGTCAGTATGGATTGCACAAAAGCAGGGCAGATCTAAAGATGGTATTGATTTCACTGACCCGGCTGTATTAAAAATGATTCATTTAAATGAAAGAAAAAATACTTCAGTAAGTGACTTTTTTAATAGTATTTCTCTGATTCCTGTAGCAATATCCTATCAAAAAGATCCTAATGATCTTTTAAAAGCAAAGGAATTATATTTAACTTCTATTAATAGCTTCTATGAAAAAGAACCTAGAGAAGATCTTTTAAGCATTTCAGATGGTATTACTGGAGATAAAGGTAATGTTCATTTGTATATAGGAAAACCGATGAAATTTGAATCAAACAGTTATGAAGATATAGCTGAATTAATAACAAATAAAATTAAACTCTCTTATAAAAACCATTCTACAAATATAGCTGCATGTATTATGCAGGGTATTAATATACCTAATCATGAGTTCACTGAAAATGAGATAGATAAAGCTATGGAGTATTTAAATAAAAGGATGCACTTAATACCAGAAGAAATGCATCCTTTTCTTTTAAAGCAATATAGTAATTCTGTCTTATAAACTATAACCTTGTTCGTTATGCTCACTCATATCTAAACCAATATCTTCGTCTTCTTCCGAAGCTCTTACATCAGTTATTAAACTAACTAATCTTAGAATTACGTATGTTACTATTGCTGTATAAGCTGATATAACAACAACTCCTTGAAGTTGAATCATTAGCTGAGCAATAGTACCATCTTCAGAGATACCAGCCGCTCCTGAGCCAAGAAAACCATCAGGATTACCAACAAAAGCAATCATAATAATGCCAAGAATACCTCCAACACCATGGACAGGGAACACATCAAGCGAATCATCAATTCTGAAGTAAGACTTAACGGCTTGAGTGGCATAAAAACAGACTAATCCTGCTAAGAATCCAATTAATAATGCTCCAGCTGGACCTACAGTCCCAGAGGCTGGTGTAATAGTGGCTAAACCAGCTACCATTCCTGTAGCTATACCAATCATTGTAGCTTTACCGGATTTAATCCATTCAATAGCCATCCATGTTAATGCGCCTGTTGCAGCACTGATGTGAGTTACTAGCATAGCCATACCAGCAGAACCATCAGCAGCTACAGCACTTCCGGCATTAAAACCAAACCAGCCAACCCAAAGCATTGATGCACCAATCATAACCATTGTTCTATTATGTGGCGGCATAGGAGATTTCATAAAACCATTTCTTTGTCCTAGATATAAAGCCGAAACTAATGCTCCTATACCACATGTGGCATGAACAACTAGACCTCCGGCAAAATCTATGACTCCTATTGATCCAAGATATCCACCGCCCCAGACCATATGACATGCTGGCAGATATACAAAAGTAAACCATGCAACTGAAAAAAGGCACATTGCTGTAAATTTCATTCTTTCTGCAAAAGCTCCAACTACAAGTGCGGGTGTAATAATTGCAAATGTCATTTGAAAAGTTATAAATACTGATTCAGGAAGCGTTCCAGATAGAGAATCTCTTCCTACACCATTTAAAAATAGCGCGCTTAGATCGCCTATAAACATACCATCACCTTTGAATGCAAGGCTATAACCATAAATAACCCAACATACTGACATTAAACATGCAATTGTAAAACACTGCATTAAAACTGAAAGAACATTTTTTGTTCTAACCAGTCCACCATAAAATAAAGCTAATCCTGGTAAAGTCATAAAAAGGACTAAAGCAGTAGAGGTAAGTATCCAAGCAGTATCACCTGAATTTAACTCTTCTCCATGAACAACTTGAGTAGCTAAAAGACTACCTAAGATTAAATACATCTTATTCATTATATCTCCCTTAAAAATATATATATTAATTACATGCAATTTATATGCCAAATTAAAACTCTATAAGTGTTAATAAAAAGGGCACATCAAAATAGAAATTTAAATTTTGCTTATAAAAGGTGCAAAAAAAAGCCGCTACAGAAAGTAACGGCTTTTAGTATATTACAGGTTAGGTTATATATAGGGGAGATAAGGACCCTAACCTATAAACTTAAAATTCTGGATAAGCTTCAACTCCTATCTCAGAACTATCTAGACCAGCATACTGTTCGTCATCACTAGCTCTAATTGGCAATACAGCGTTAATAGCATAGATTGTTAACAAACTTGCAATAAACGTAAATCCTGCGATTGCAATTACACCAATGAATTGAGCAAAGAATGAAGCATCAGATGTAAATGGAACAACCATAACACCTAAGATACCAACAGTTCCGTGAGCTGAAATAGCACCAACTGGATCATCAAGCTTTAGAACATTATCAAAAAATAAGATTGAGAAATATACTAAAACACCGCCTAACGCACCAATTAAGACTGCAGCACCACCAGATGGAGCACTTGGGCCAGCTGTTATTGCAACTAAACCAGCAATAGCACCATTCATAGCCATTGTTACATCCATTTTACCTGTTCTAATTAAGCTCACTAAGATTGCAGCAACAACACCACCACATGCAGCCATATTTGTATTCATAAATACCTGACTGACAGCAATAGCAGATGCTTCGTTGCTAACAATTAACTCTGATCCACCATTAAATCCGAACCAACCTAACCAAAGAATCCATACACCTAATGCAGCCATTGGTATATTAGATCCAGGCATAGGTAAAGATGTTCCGTCAGGAGCATACTTACCATTTCTTGGCCCTAGAACAGTTACAACTGCTAATGCTGCAGCTGCACCACATAAATGCACTGTTCCTGATCCTGCATAGTCAGAATAACCAAAAGTTCCGCTTAAGAAACCACCGCCCCAGTTCCATGCACCCTGAATAGGGTATATTAAACCTGTTAATACGATAGCAAATAAGTAGAAAGGTATAAGTTTCATTCTTCCAGCAACAGCTCCTGATACTATCGACATTGCCGTAGCAACAAAAACTACTTGGAAAAAGAAGTCGGCTTGTTGTGAATAATCCATACCATATGGCATACCTATATCTTCATTAGGTAATGAAGTTGATAATCCAAATGAACTTGTTCCAAGAATTGACGGTAAAACACCTTCAATAATATATGAACCAGGGTACATAATTACAAAGCCACAGGCTAGGTACATAATACAAGCTATTGAGTATAAGCCTATATTTTTCGTTACAATTTCTGATACATCTTTCTTTTGCACAAGTCCTGCTTCAAGCATGGTAAAACCAGCTGCCATGAACATAACAAGAGCTCCTGCCATTACTGCGTAAAATGTATCTAAAGCAAATGCAATTTCTTCCATCTTTTACTCCTTATATAGCTTCAGAACCAGTTTCACCAGTTCTGATTCTGACGACTTCGTCGACAGATGTTATAAATAATTTTCCATCACCAATTTTTCCAGTTTGAGCTGTTGTCACTATAGTTTCTTTGACTAAATCAACTTGTGAATCATCAACTAAAATTTCTAGCTTAATTTTTGGTAACGTATCTACAGAATATTCAGAACCTCTGTACATTTCTGTATGTCCTTTTTGTCTTCCATAACCTTTGACTTCGGTTATTGTTAGACCTTCGATTCCAGCGCTCACTAAAGCCTCTCTCACTTCTTGGAGTTTGAAAGGCTTTATGATTGAAGTAATTAATTTCATTGTAATAAGGGGGTTAGAAATTAAAGACTTGCTGAAACAGAGAATACTAATGCATCTTCGTCTGCGCCGTATCCGTCATCTGAAAAATCAGAATATGCTAGACCACAGTCATAAGATCCACATGAAAAACCATATGAGATTAGGAAGTTAGATCCATATCCATCGTAATCACCATATGAGAAAGAAACGTCACCTAAAGCATAAGATACTTCTGTGTAGTCATAATCACCGAATGCGAATGAAACACCAAAGTCTCCAAAACTTAATCCTAGGTATGTTTCATCAAATGTTGCATCAGGAGTACTATCAATATACTCGTAACTAATGTAACCAACATCGACTCCAACACTACCAACTTCGAAGCCATAACCTAAATATAGGTCTAACTCACTACCAGCACCATTATTGAAGTTTACATTTGAACCCCAGATACCAGCATAGAAACCAGACTCTGCTTCAAAATCAAAACCACCTTGTATAGCTGGTGCGTCAGTTTGAGTCATACCTCTCCAGATATAGTCTGATGTAAATGACACGTTTGCGCTAACAGCTGCGAAAGTAGGTAAAGAAATAATACCTAACATTAAAAATAACTTTTTCATTTTTTTCTCCTTAATATGAAAAATAATTTATATTCGCTTTTAGTAATGCAATTTATGTGCCAATCGTTGTTTTTTATCTTTATTTTCAATTAAAGGTATAATTTTGATATCTATAAAAGGGAGTAATCATATGGATCTAAAAAATAATGTCGCATTAGTTACCGGAGGAGCCTCAGGTTTAGGTAGAGGAACTGTTGAGCATTTTGTCTCTAAGGGATGCAAGGTTGCAATACTAGATATTAATGATGAAAAGGCTAAGGAGGTCATTGATCTGCTTGGTGCAGATAATGTTGTTTATTTTAATACAGATGTTATGAATGAAGATTCTGTAAAGAACGCTATAAATGGAATCAAAGAAAATTTCGGAAAGCTAAATTTTATAGTTAATTGTGCTGGTACAGGTTATGGTGCAAGAATACTTGGTAAAAATGGTCCCCATCCTTTAGATATATTTAAATTCATTATTGATTTAAATTTAGTTGGTACTTTTAATGTGATGAGGCTTGGAGCTGAGTTAATTGACGCAAATGATCCAGACGATAAGGGTGAGAAGGGTGTTGTAATAAATACGGCATCAATTGCGGGCTACGAAGGACAAATTGGTCAATCAGCATATGCAGCATCAAAAGCTGGTGTAATAGGAATGACTTTAACTTCAGCTAGAGATCTTGCTAGACATAGTATCAGAGTATGCACTATAGCCCCCGGTATATTTGATACACCTTTAATGGCGCTAGCTAAAGATGAAAATAAGGAAGCTCTTTTAAAATCTACTCAATTTCCACATAGATTTGGTGATGTCAAAGAATATGCTCAGCTAGCTGAACACATTATTAATAATACTTATCTAAATGGAGAAACAATTAGGCTAGATTCAGCAATGAGAATGGAAGCTAAATAGTTTCTTACTGACCTGCAACCCAGTATGTCATAGCAATTACAGATACTATGACAAGAAATAAAATTACATTAGCATCTGACTTGCTATCTTCATTAGCTTCTTTTGATTCATAATACTTTTCAAAATCATCATTGTTCATATTTAATCTCCGTGTTTTATGACAACTCTTCCAATTTGTTTGCCATCTAAAATTTTTGTAATTTCATCTCCAATATCTTCAAGCGGTATAACTTTACTATAATCATCTAGATTAAGTGACCAATCGCTTGAAAAAAGATCCCAAATTTCTTTTTTGAAGTTTATATCTGATTCAGCTGAATCAACTCCTATTAAAGAAATACCTCTTAAAATAAATGGAAATACTGAAGATGTAAATTTCATGCCAGCTACATTTCCACAACACGCAACACTTCCATGACTTTCAATCATTGACAGCATTTTTGATAGAATATCACCACCTACTGTATCAACACCTGCTGAATAAATAGCCTTATCTAGAGCTTTTACCGGTTCAGCCATGAATTCATTTCTATCAATAACTTTTGATGCACCCATTTTTTTTAAAATGAGCTCTTCATTTAATTTCCCAGTAATTGCGTGAACTTCATAATTTAAATTAGATAATAAATTAACAGCTACAGAACCAACACCTCCTGTAGCACCTGAAACTAATACTGGATTTTTAAATGATGGATTATTGTTTAAAATTTTCTTAACACAAGCCCCAGCTGTTAAGCCAGCTGTCCCAAACGACATGGCATTAAGAAGTGAAAAATCTGATGGAAGTGGTACCACCCATTCTTGAGGTATTTGAACTAATTGACCAAAACCTCCAAAAACTGACATGCCAAGCTTATAGCCTGTTGCTATTACTTTGTCACCGGCTTTAAAGTTATCTGATGTAGATTCTAAAATCTCTCCAGCAACGTCTATCCCTGGAACAAAAGGGTAGGAGGATGCAACTCCTTTTACACCTGAAGCAGCTAAAGCATCTTTATAATTTAATGAAGAATAATGGACTTTAATGATTACATTTCCTGGTTCTATGTCACGCATTTGAAGTTCTTTGATAGAGCCTGAATATACTCCGTCTAATTCTTCAACTAAATATGCTTTATAGTCCATGATATTTTATTCGGATAAAAACTTTTCAGCATCTAAGGCAGCCATACATCCAAACCCAGCAGATGTTACAGCCTGTCTATATACTTGATCTGAAACATCACCTGCAGCAAAGACACCATCAACTGATGTAGAAGTTACCATTCCAGATGTACCAGATTTAATTTTTATATAGCCATTGTCCATATCAAGCTGTCCTTCGAAGATATCAGTATTTGGTTTATGGCCTATTGCTATAAATACTCCCATGACTGAAAGTTTTTTATCCTCACCATTTGAATCCAGAAGAACACCATTAACACCCATCTGATCTCCAAGAACCTCTTTAAGTTGAGTATTCCAAAGAACTTCAATTTTTCCATTAGACTCTTCTTTAAACACTCTTTCTTGTAATATTTTTTCAGCTCTTAATTCATCTCTTCTGTGAACTAAATAAACTTTTGAACAGATTCTTGAAAGATACAAGGCTTCTTCAACAGCTGTATTTCCTCCGCCAATAACAACTACTTCTTGGTCTTTATAAAAGAAACCATCACAAGTTGCACATGCTGAAACGCCTCTACCTAAATATTCTTTTTCTGATGGAAGCCCCAAATACATAGCACTAGCACCTGTTGATATAATTAAAGAATCGCATGTATATGAATTAGTGCCTTTTAATACGAATGGTCTAGAGGATAGATCAACTTCATTTATATGGTCGTTAACAATTTCAACTCCAAATTGCTGTGAATGTTTTTTCATTCTATCCATTAATTCAGGACCTTGAAGACCATCACTATCACCCGGCCAATTTTCTACATCAGTTGTTGTTGTAAGCTGACCTCCTTCTTGAGAGCCAGCAATAATTATTGGATTTAAACTTGCTCTAGCTGCATAAATACTAGCTGAATAACCAGCTGGACCTGAACCTAATATAATTAATTTGTTATGATTGTTAGACATGATTATGATTATAGTTGAATATAAACATTTTTGACTGATTAAACTTATAATTTATACATAAAACTATTAAAAAAATACTGTGATACCAAATTACGTAAAAAATACTTTACTAAATTTTCTTAGCTTTTTTTTAATAGCATTTTCTTTATATATTTTAATAGCCTTAATCTCACATGACTCATCTGATCCTGGTATTTTTTATAAAACTTCTTCATCAAATATTAACAATCTAGGCGGACCACTTGGAGCAAATATTTCTGACTTTTTATTTACCATTTTTGGCTTGGGGTCATATTTAATTCTAGCAGTTGGGGTTATTTGGGCTCTTCAAACAATTTTTTTTAGAGATCCATATAATTCTAAAGTTAAAATTGCAGTAAGGGTTGTTAGCTCAGTTATTCTATTAATTAGTTTTTGTTCAATTCTTGAATATTATTTCCTTGAAAATAGTGGAGGCTATTTGGGAAAAATATTTTTTATAAACCTATCAAATACTCTTGGTTTTATTGGAAGCTTAATATTTCTCGTTATTTTTATAATTCCAGCATCTTCATTATCATTTAATTTTTCTTGGTTAAAGACTTTAGATTTAATTGGAAATTTGTTGATTAATTTTTTTGATTTATGTCGAGTATCCTTATCTAAACTATTTAGTTTTATTAGAGCAAGCACTTCTAGTTTTTTTAAACGTTTAAAAGAAATAAGAGATATCAAAGAATCTAAAAAAGAAGAAGCTAAAAATTTAAAATCAAAAATTGTACCTGCTAAAAAAGTTGATATTGCAGAGGATAAAAATAAGTCTCTAGATTCACCACTACAACCAGACTTACCAAACACTTCCGAGCCAACTATAAAAGAAGTTGAATCAAAAGAATCAATTACTGAAACATCTCAAGAAAAAACAGTAATGCCAAGTACTGAACTTCTTGATAGAGCTCTTGATGATGGTTCTTCATTGACTGAGGAAGAGTTAAGCCAAATAGCATCTCTTCTTGAAACAAAACTTGATGAATTTGGAATTGAAGCTACTGTCGAATCTGTTCTTCCGGGACCTGTAGTTACCAGATTCGAAATTCAACCTGCGCCAGGCACCAAGGCAAGTAAAATCACAAATATTGCTCAAGATATAGCAAGGTCACTATCTGTTAGCAGTGTTAGAGTGGTAGAAGTTATCGAGGGTAAATCCTATGTTGGTATTGAAATACCCAATACTAATAGAAAAATGGTCCGATTAACCGAGATTTTATCCTCTAAAGCATTTAAAAAATCACCATCTAATCTAACCCTTGCTCTAGGACACGATATTTCAGGCAACCCTGTTGTAGTTGATCTTGCAAAAATGCCACATTTATTAGTTGCAGGTACAACAGGATCAGGAAAATCAGTAGGTGTAAACGCTATGCTTCTTAGTCTTTTATTCAAATCAGATCCCAAGGATGTGAGATTGATTTTAATTGACCCAAAAATGCTAGAGCTTTCTGTTTATGATGGTATTCCTCACTTATTAACTCCTGTAATAACTGATATGACAGATGCATCAAATGGCCTGAGATGGTGTGTGGTTGAAATGGACAGAAGATATAAACTTATGTCATTAATGGGAGTAAGAAATCTTGCAGGATATAATAAAAAGGTTGAAGAAGCAGCAGCGAATGGTAAGCAATTAATTAATCCTTTGCATCCTGAGGATGAGGAGTATCTTGAAGTTCTTCCATCTATTGTTGTAGTTGTAGATGAATTTGCTGACATGATGATGTTAGTTGGTAAAAAAGTTGAACACTTAATTGCAAGAATTGCACAAAAAGCAAGAGCAGCTGGTATTCATTTAATTCTTGCAACACAAAGACCTTCTGTTGATGTTATTACAGGTTTAATTAAAGCAAACATTCCTACAAGAATAGGTTTTCAAGTTTCTACAAAAATAGACTCTAGAACCATATTAGATCAAGGCGGAGCAGAACAACTATTAGGTTATGGAGATATGCTTTATTTGCCACCCGGTGTTGGTGTTCCTGTAAGAGTTCACGGAGCTTTTGTTGGAGATGATGAAGTTCATAGAGTTGTTAATGATTGGAAATCAAGAGCTGAACCAGAATATATAGATGATATTGTTTCATCATCTCAAGAGACAGGTCCTATACCTGGTTGGTCAGGATCAGAAAGCTCTTCATCTGAAGACTCAGATGATTTATATGATGAAGCAGTTAATTTTGTTTTAGAGTCCAGAAGGGCATCTATATCTGCAGTTCAAAGAAAACTCAGAATTGGATATAACAGAGCTGCTAGGCTTATAGAGTCAATGGAAGAAGCTGGTTTAGTATCAGAGATGAGTTCTAATGGTTCAAGAGAAGTTTTAGTGCCAAAAAGAGACTAGATTGAATAAATTAATATTCTCTTTATTGCTCTCTTTAAATCTATATTCAAAAGATAACATTCTGTCTATCAACAACTTAATAAAAAATAATTTAAATTTTGTTCAAACTACTGATTCAGGTTTTGACGAAATTAATTCAAAAGGAAGATTAGTTAGAAATAAAGATTTTATTGAAATAACAATAGATTTACCAACCAAAGAAAAATATATCCTCAGAGACTCATTTATAGATTCTAAAAGCACATTTAATAATTCATTTTCTCTTTTTAGATCTGAGTTAATAGTATCGATTTCTTCTTTTAATGAAGCAGTATCGGAACCCGAAGCCTTGAGCTTTCCAAACTCTTCGGATAATTTTTTTCTAGAAGATTGAAGTGTTTCAACATTAACTTGCAAAGCTTTTCTTTCAGAATCTAGAGATTTGAATTTTTTAGCTTCTAATTTGTAACATCTTCTAAGAAGTGCTTCGCTTGTAGCATCAATATTGTCTCTAAGGTTTTTTATATCAATCATTTTATTTAGAAAAATTAATACCTATATAGGTTGCTAAAATTGTCAGCATTAAAGTTAATATTATATATGAACATGCAATTAAAATATTGCTATTAAATAACTCTATAGCCTGATAACTAAATGCAGACATTGTTGTGAATGATCCTAAGAAACCAACAGCAAAAAAATAATAAAGGTGGCCTTTTGAAATTATTGAATTACCTAAAACTAAACCAACAAGAAGGCAACCTAAAACATTTACAATAAGAATTCCTATAGGAAAGTTTGTAGATATATATTTTATAAGCACTTCATTTAAAATAT
>CACPON010000003.1 GCA_902635645.1 uncultured SAR86 cluster bacterium | reverse complement strand
CAACCAAAGGCGGTATTAGATTTGATATGCACACAAACTCTGAAGAAGTAGAAGCTCTTGCAGCATTAATGTCATATAAATGTGCCATTATTAACGTTCCTTTTGGAGGCTCTAAGGGAGGTCTAAAGATTAATCCTGCAGACTGGGAAAAGAGAGAGCTTGAAAAAATTACTAGAAGGTTTGCGCAAGAACTTATTAAAAGAGATTTAATTAGCCCATCAATGAACGTCCCTGCTCCGGATATAGGCTCATCTTCGAGAGAGATGGCATGGATTGCAGATGAATATAGAAAGATTCATCCAAGCGATATAAATGGTGCAGCATGTGTTACGGGCAAACCACCAAACAAAAATGGGCTACCCGGAAGAGAAGAAGCTACCGGCAGAGGTGTTCAGTTTATAGTTAGAGAGTTTTTTAGAAATCCAGACTTACTAAAAAAAGTAAAACTTGATGACAACCTATCAACTAAATCAATGATAGTCCAAGGAATTGGTAATGTTGGCTATCACCTTTCAAAATTTCTTACAGAAGAAGATCACGTAAATCTCATAGGAATTTCAGAATATAACGGCGGTATATTTAATGAAGAAGGTATTAATGTAGAGCATGCAAAAAAATATTTTTCAAAACATAAATCATTTGAGAATTATCCAAATGCTAATTTTGTAAAGGATTCTTCCCTACTTCTAAAAAGGAACTGCGATATTCTAATACCAGCAGCACGTGAGAATGTTATTACTGAAAAAAATGCTGGAGATATTTCTGCTAAATTAATTGTTGAAGCTGCTAACGGTCCAGTAAGTTACAAAGGTAATCAAATTCTAAATAGAAAAAAGATATTTGTCATACCAGATATTCTTGCTAACGGAGGCGGTGTTGCAGTTAGTTACTTTGAGTGGGTTAAAAATATAAGGCATATTCGTTTTGGTCGATTAGAAAAAAGGAGAAATCAATTTCAACTAAACACACTCATAGAAGCTATTGAACAAATGACTGGTAAGTCTATGCCGCAAAAATATAAAGATAACTTTCTAAAAGGTATAGAAGAAATAGATCTTGTTAGATCGGGTTTGGACGATATGATGATAGATGGATTTCAAGAAGTTAAAAAAGCCTACATAAAAAATAATAAGATTACAGATTTTAGGACTGCCGCATATTTAGTTGCTATAGAGAAAATTGCTTTGGCATATGATTCTATAGGTTTGTAGGAAATAACTTAATTGGATCGTTTGGATCCCATGCATCAAAGTTAATCATAACTTCATTTAATAACTTGCTTTGGAGAAAGTTTTCTAGCCATATTTGAATATTTGGAATATCCTGATTTGCATCAAACCATAAAGGGTCTGCGATTCTAAATTGACGAATAAATGGTAATACGGATATATCAATTTTATTAACATTGTTTGAAAAAAACCATTTGGTGTTATTGATGTTTTTATCTAAAGTTTTAAGAATATCAAGACATGTATCCCTATGAGAAACTGCGTCAACATTTTTATATCGTGTAGCATATTTATATCTATCTAAATGGAATTTAAATTTTTCATCGAATATCTTTATTATTTTTTTTGTAAATGCCTTTTGACTATCATCGAGGATATCTTTAAATACTCTACTTTTTGTTTCTAAACACCAATTTATAATATCCATACTTTCATCTATAACATCTCCGTTTTCTAATAGAAGTACTGGCACAGTACCTTTTGGAGATATTTCCATCATTGATTTTGGTTTATTTTTTAAACTTACTTCCCTGTGCTCAACAACTATTTGAGATAAATATATTGCCATTCTTGCTCTCATTGCATAAGGGCATCTTTTAAAAGAGTAAAGTATTGGCATATTAGGACTTGGGGTTATGTACTTCTTCTTTTGGACCAATATGTTTTTGGTTCCTTTTCTTTGCTAAATCAACTTGTTTTTGTCGACTCATATATCTAGCTTTTTGTTCTGGAGTTTTCTTATTGAAGCAAGATGGACATGCAACTCCTCTTATGTATTCTTTTGCCAGTTTGTCTTTGTCAGTTATCGGCATTCTACATCCATGACACATATCATAGCTGCCTTCAGTTAGATCATGGGTGACTGAGACTCTGTCATCAAAAACGAAACATTCTCCATTCCACATGCTTTCATTTTTATCAATTTTTTTAAAATAATTTAAGATTCCACCCTTGAGATGACTTACATTTTGAAAACCCTTGTCCAGCATTAAAGATGAAGCTTTTTCACATCTAATGCCACCAGTGCAAAACATTGCAAATTTTTTATCTTTTTTTTCTTCTTCAGAAAAATTTTGCTCATCTACCCAGCTAGGAAAATCTCTAAATTTTACTGTATTAGGATTGATTGCATTTTTGAAGGTACCAATAGAACATTCATAGTTATTTCTTGTATCAATTAAAATTGTATTTTCATCACTAATTAATGCATTCCAGTCTTCTGGCTCTATATATTTACCTACAACCCTATTAGGGTCTATTGACTCATCACCTATTGTTACTATTTCTTTTTTTAACTTAACTTTTAATCTAACAAACGGATTTATTTCTGACCTGGAGTATTTGACATCCAAATCAGAAAATCCTTTTATAGACGAAATAAAATTTATGGCTAATTTTAAATTATTATCATTTCCTGATATGGTGCCATTTAACCCCTCTTCACCTACTAAGATGGTTCCATATATGGAAAACTCTTTAAGCTTAATACGAATTGTATTTTGTAATTCTTCTGGATTAATGATTGTTGAAAATTTATATAAAGCTGCAATCGAATACATAATTTTAGTATTTTACTATAAGCCCATATAAAAAATTAATTATCAAAAAATGATTTTTTATTCTTATTAAAAAAATCAAATATCATCTCTTTGTTAACAGCTTCAAGGTTTTTATAAATAAGATATTTTTTCTTATTTTTAATAGCTGCAATTGAACAGTAATTTAATTCTTCATTTTCTGATGCAAGCATACTTGGGCTAATTTTCTGACAGCTATCAACCCAAATATATTTTTGATAGTCTTTAAGTTCTGCAACTCTTTTTTCTAAAGGCTTTGCATAATGAAAATCAAAAATTATCTCTTGGGTATCATTATTATCATCAAGCAAAATTAGTGCAGGCAAATTTACATATCTAGTTCCAAAAATAATCTTTTTTTGATCAGGTAATATTTCGAAGCCATTTTTTAATTTAGGAAAGGACCAAAAAGATACAATTTGTGATCTTGTATCTTCAATTACTTTATTCATTCCATCGCTATCTTCGATAAGACTATCTTCAATTAAAAGATTTCTTCCTAAACCAAAGCCAGTTGTATTTGCTCCCATTATGCTCAAGACAGTTGGAGCAACATCAAACATTGTTCCTGGTTTCGTTATTTTTCTTTGAGGTGCATTTTCTGCAAAAATATATAAAAGATTCTTTCTATCAATATTTTTTAAAATTGGAGTTGCTGTATTTTTTAATGCCAAGTGATCTGATAAAACAACAAGAACAGTATTTTTAAAGGATTCATGATTAATGATTTCCTCTATAAATTGTGCAGCCATATAATCGGCACAATGAACTGCGTTGAGAATAGGGTTTTTGCCATCTTCATATAACATATCTTTGCAAGCACTTGATAAATAGCCATTTGGATGATGAGTATCCAGGGTTAAAGTAAATAAACCATATGGCCTATTAGTATTTCTAAGTTGATTCAAACGATCTATATTTATCTCATATAAAGAATCATCGTATAAACCCCAAGGAGATCTGTAAGAGCTATCTATTAATCGATGCCTCAACTCATCCCAGCCTTCAACTTTATTAAAACCATGTGATTCGTAAAATTTACCCTTACCAGCAAACTCCAAATTAGACCCATTTATATAATTTAAGTCATAAGATTTTTCATTTAATACATCGCCTATACAACGAGCAGAAACTAAGAATTTATCCATGCCTCCCATATTATTTGCGACTTCTATATTTGTAAGTAAAGGAATTCCACATTGTGAGGCAACCATTCCAGCTATAGTCCAATTTGTTCCCATAGGAGATTCTATATTGGTAAAGCTTGTTGCCTTTTTTTCAAGATTGTTTAGGTGTGGTGTTAAACCTGGAAAAAGAGAGTTATCGGTATATGTTTTTTCAAATTGTTCTAGATATAAAAATATTATGTTTTTAGATTTTTTAATAAATTTTATATCGCTATTATCATAATAGCTGTTTTCACTAATAGAATTAATATTATTAGAAAAAAATATATTTTTGATATCTTTTAAAAGAGGATTAAGGACTAAGCTAGTAAAGAAAAATATAATAAATATAGGCGCAGTGATTACTAATTTTTCTGAATAAAAGAAATTTAAATTTCTATTAGTAAACAAAAATATACAAATGATTAGTGAGCTCAGGAAATATAAAAATAATAAGATGCCAGGAATAATATATTCATCGATTCCAAATCCACTTATACCATGAACTAAATGAAAAATAACTGCTTCATTTAAACCATCACCTGAAAGGAAGTTAAAAAAATAATATATCCCTAAAAGATTAATATTTATAAAAATAAAAGTTATAAAAAATAATCTTAAAAAGTTATTTTTAAGATTACATTTTACAAAAAATATTACTGCTAAAAATGATAAAGCTATATGTATATACAACATATAAAAAATTATATAGAAAAAATGGCGCGCCTGAAGAGATTCGAACTCCTGACCCACTGCTTAGAAGGCAGTTGCTCTATCCAGCTGAGCTACAGGCGCGTGGTCGGGGTAGTAAGATTCGAACTTACGACCACTCGCTCCCAAAGCGAGTGCGCTACCAGACTGCGCTATACCCCGAGGTTGCAAATATTAAAGTTTATCTAAAAAATAAGCAATCATCATATGAATAAATATTCATAAATGCGATAATAATTTTATGTCAGCAAAAATTTTAGATGGTAAAAAATTAGCTTCTCTAAGCGAAGAAGAGATTAAAGCAGAAGTTTCTGAGCTTATATCAAAGGGTATAAATCCTACTCTAGCCACTATTCTTGTTGGCAATGACCCGGCTTCAGAAACATATGTTCGAATGAAAAGAAATACATGTAAAAAAGTTGGAATGGAATCAATAGCTGTTGAGCTTTCAGAATCCACAACTACCGAAGAGTTGCTGGTAACTATCAATGATCTAAATGAGAATCCAAATGTTCATGGGATTTTATTACAGCATCCAGTTCCATCTCAAATTGATGAAAGAAGGTGTTTTGATGCTATTGATATTGAAAAAGATGTGGATGGAGTAACCTGTTTAGGCTTTGGAAATATGTCCATGGGCATTAATGCATATGGCTCATGCACGCCTGCTGGGATTATAAGGTTAATTAAACATTATGAGCTTGAGGTACAAGGTTTAAACGCTGTTGTTGTTGGTAGAAGCCCTATATTAGGCAAGCCAATGGCCATGATGCTACTAAATTTAAATGCCACTGTAACAATATGCCATTCAAGAACACAAAATATCGAAACCATAATTAAAAATGCAGACCTTATTGTTGGAGCAGTAGGTATACCTAAATTTATTAAGACAGAATGGATTAAACAAGGTGCTATAGTCATTGATGCAGGTTTTCATCCAGAAAAATGTGGTGATATTGATTTAGATCATATGGATGAGATATCTTCTGCTTACACTCCAGTTCCTGGTGGAGTTGGCCCAATGACTATTAATACATTAATACTACATACTATGCAGTCTGCAAAAAAACTATTGACTAATTAATTACTCTTTTACTTCTTCAGTTTCTTCAGAAGTATCTGTGTCTAATTCTCCTTCTATAACCTCACCTTCATCTTCATTACTAACATCATCAACTTCATTTTCTTTGAAAGGAAATGGTTTATCTTCAGTTTGAAATAACAAAAATGCTAAAGAATCATGAAAAAACTCTAAAAGATGAGAATTAAAATTTGCTATTGATGCATTTGGTTTTGAAGTAAATAAATAAAATAAAAATTGAACTATAGCTAAGCCTATACATATAGTAACTACAAAATTAATTACAAAACCGTAAAGAATCATGAATAAGAATCTTATCCACTTACTTCCTTTTAAAATTTCTTCCTTGTCTATTTCTATTTGAGTCATAATTTTTACCTAATATGTAAATTCTACATCAACTTCATGTGGATTATTCACAAGATCATCAATAAATGTTTTTGATGATGCGTCATTAAAGACAATATTATATAAAGAATCTACTAATGGCATACTTATATTCAAGTTAGCAGATTCTGTTTTTATAACCTCTAGGGTTCTTATTCCTTCAGCAACTTGTCCAACTTTTAATTTTGCTTCATCTAGCTTTAAGCCATTTCCTAAATGCATACCAAGTTGAAAATTTCTAGATAAATTAGAAGTACAGGTTGCTACCAAATCACCCATTCCAGCAAGTCCAAGAAAAGTTATAGGATTAGCTCCCTTTGCTACTGCAAATCTGCTCATTTCAGCCATGCTTCTTGTAAGAATCAATCCAACAGCATTTTCACCAACTTTCAAAGATTCAGCAATACCACAAATGATTGCATATATGTTTTTAAGTGCTCCAGCTAGCTCAACACCTTGAATGTCATCTGATGAATATATCTTAAATGTTTCTGATGAGAGTGTTTCTTTTACATCATTAATTAATAATTCATCACTACTTGCTATTACTGTTCCAGTTACTTTTTCTTCAGCAATCTCTTTAGCAAGATTTGGACCACTTAATACTCCAACACTATTCTCTGAAGAATTCATGTTTATTTTAATGATATCGGACATTGACCTAAATGGATCTAATTTAATTCCTTTGGTGCAAGAAATAATATGTGCTCCCTTCTCTACTATGGGTGCAATTCTTTTTACTATATTTTCAAATATTAAACTTGGTGTTGCTATAAGAACTATATTTGCATCCTTAACCACTGACTCTAACTTTTCTGAAGCCTCAATATTCGATGATAACTGTAGCTCAGGATGATATGTAGTATTTGCTCCTTCAGAATTAATTCTTAAAGCCTGATCTGAATCTCTAACCCATAATGAAACATCGTAACCATTAGATGCTGCTATGTTTGCCAGAACAGTTCCAAAGCTACCACCACCTAAAACTGCAATTTTTTTTATTGCACTCATAGCTATGATAGATACTTATCTAGCTGCCTCAAATATTTTGATGGATCTTGAGGCGATCCACCTTCCGCTATGACAGCATAATCATAAAGAAAGTCTACAAATGAATTAAATTGCTTACCCTTCATATCTTTAAGCTTTTTAACTAATTTGTGTTTCATGTTAATTTCAAAAATTGGATTAGATGATCCTAATGTTTGACCAGAGGCTTCAAGTATCTTTCTTAACTGGGCCCCAGGCTCATGCTTAGGCAAGACAATGCAGGAAGCAGAATCTGTTAAACGTTTGCTAATTATTACATCTGAAACTTTATCATCTAAGTGCTTCTGGATTTTAGAGATAATTTCCTGATCTCCTTCGGAAACTTTTTTTGTCTCTTCATCATCAGCAATATCTTCTTTGGCTACATTAATAAGCTCTTTGCCTTGGTACTCCATTAACCCAGCCATAACCCACTCATCAATTCTGTCTGTTAAGAGAAGAACTTCTATTCCTTTGGATTTTAAGCCTTCAATATGTGGTGAATTAGCCGCTGCTTCATATGTATCTGCTACGCAGTAATATATCTTATCCTGGTCATCGCCCATTCGTTCTAAATAATCATCAAGAGTTTGATCGCAATCTTTGCTATTTGCATATGTTGAAGCAAATAACAATAAACTTGCTATCGTATCCTTGTTTTCTCTATCTTCTGCGGGTCCCTCTTTTAAAACTAATCCATATTCGTTCCAAAAGTTCTTATATTTATCAAAAGATTCTTTTTTAAGCGCCTTAAGAGAATCCAACATTCTTTTTGTTACCGCTTTTTTTATTGTATCTACAAGATGATGCTCTTGAAGAATTTCTCGAGAAACATTTAGTGGCAAATCATTAGTATCGATAATACCTCTTACAAATCTTAAATATAGTGGCAAGAAGTTAGAGGCATCATCCATAATAAATACCCTCTGGATGTAAAGTTTTACACCCCTTGGGGATTCACGGTTCCAAAGATCAAAAGGTGGCTTTGAAGGTATGTATAACAAATTTGTATACTCATTTTTACCTTCAACTTTATTGTGAGCCCAAAGCAAAGGGTCTTCCTGGTCATAAGTAATAAATTTATAGAATTCTTTATACTCTTCATCTTTTATTGATCTTTTAGACTTTAGCCATAGAGCATCAGCATCATTAATTCTTTTTGATTCAGAGTCTTCGCCAATTAAATTTAAGGGGAAATTAATATACTGTGAATACTTCTCAAGCAAAAATCTGATTCTCCCTTCTTCAGCAAACTCTTTATTATCGTCGTTTAAATAGATAACAATATCAGTACCATTTGAGTCTTTTGTGACGTCAGAAAGTTTGTATTTTTCTTCACCAGAGCTTTCCCACATGATAGCTGAGTCAGATTTTTCGAATACAGATTTAGAAATAACTTGAACTTTATCGGCAACCATGAACACTGAATAAAAACCAACACCGAACTGACCAATCAAATTAGAGTCTTTTTTCTTATCACCTGTAATATTTTCTAGAAAAGATGCTGTACCCGATCTTGCAATTGTTCCAATATTTGAAACTATTTCATCTTCATTCATTCCTATACCATTATCAGAAATAATAATTTTGTTCTCTTCTTTAAGCACTTGAACGTCAATCTTTAGATCTTTGGTATATTTAGCAATAGATTTATCCTCTACAGATTTAAATCTAAGTTTATCTATTGCATCTGATGCATTAGATACAAGCTCCCTAATAAAAATTTCTTTATTAGAATAAAGTGAGTGAATCATCAGCTTTAAAAGCTGCTTTGTTTCTGTTTGAAATGATTTAGTTTTTGATCTTGCCATGTTAATCCTCTCTAATATCCTTTAAATAATATTTAATAAAGAAAATTCAAGTGTTAATTGGGTTTATAGATATGTGACTCTTACTATTTGAACTACTGAGACTATAAAAATTACAAGGGTATTAAATACACTTAAATTATGAAAAAACTTAAATAACCTATCCCAACCTCTATCTCTAGCAATATTTGTTAAGGGTATGATGACATATCCAATAAATGCAAATGAAACAGCGGTAAGAGCAAAATAGATATCAATAGTTTTAAAGAAAAGATAACTAATTAATAAGGCAACCAATGCGATTAGTAAGATTAAAAAATAATACCTTGGAAAGATTTTTCTTAAGAAATTAGACGCATTTTGATCATCTAAAACTTTAAATACCACTGGGGCAGTAAGAAGTACTTGAGCGAATATTATGCCCAGAACCAATGAGTAACATAATATTAAAAGACTTAAAACAACTATATTCATAATTAAGTGGCGGTCCGACGGGGAATCGAACCCCGAACGCCGCCGTGACAGGGCGGAATTATAACCGTTTAACTACCGGACCACTTATTAACAATCGAATAATATATTTAAAAAATAATAATTCAACTATTAATTATTGGTGGGTGATGACAGGATCGAACTGCCGACCCTCTCGGTGTAAACGAGATGCTCTACCAAACTGAGCTAATCACCCACGTTGCGTATTATATTGATTAATTCAAAGTATACAAAAGAAATTTTTATTATTTCTATATTAAGTGCTTGAATTAAATTTAGTGCCAGCTTTTGTTGCTTCGAATACCTCTTTTAAATTGCCAGTTTTGCAATCATAAATATATCCATATATTGGAATTGAGTTTGGAACTAGTGGATGACTTTTTAATTTAAGGACATCCTCAACAACACTTTTTTCATTATCATTAAATGTAAGCCAATCTATTTTATTTTTAGAATCAAGATTAAATTCTTTATCAATATCTTTATTAGAAAATTTTTCCAAGCCACAATCAGTATGATGAATAACAAACCATTCTTTTGTGCCTAATAATTTATATGATATTAACAAAGAGCGAATAGCGTCATCGCTTACCCTTCCCCCTGCATTTCTGATCACATGTGCGTCACCCTCTGATAAGCCTGCGAATTTAGCTGGATCTAACCTTGCATCCATACAGGTAAGAATCGCAAACTTCTTTATTGGTGCAGCCTGCAACTCACTTTTTGTATTAAAGTTCTTTGCATACTGTTCGTTTGAAATAATTACTTCTTTTAAGATTTTTGACATATGCAGTACCTTTATGAATTATTTTACAATGCTTAATCTTGCAAGATATATACCCATAAGTGTTATAAAGACAAATATTATCTGCATTAAATTTAAAATCTCAGAAAAAATAAATGCAGCTAATAAAGTTGCTGTTAAGGGTTGCATTAATAAACCTATTGAGCCATTAGATGCAGAAATCTTTCCAATGCCATAAGTAATAAGGAATTGGCCACCAAATTGACATAAAAAAGCCATCAGTAGAAGATTAACCCATTCAAAGTTAGTAGCAGGAATATAAGGTCTAGAATCAATCATCATAGGTATCACAGAAAATAAGCAACAAAAGAATGTAGTATAAAAAATAATGTTTAAAGATGTTTCTTTACCTAGCTTTGAGATTATTAATAAATAAATTGCATAAAATAGTGCAGCAACCATACATAATAAATCACCAAGAACTTTTCCATTAGCATAATTATTTGAAAAAATTATTAGGCCTATTATCCCAATATAGGTAATTAAAAATGATATCCCAAAACCCTTGGAGGGAATTTCTTTATAAACAATGAATGCCAAAAGAGCTACAAAAATTGGTGCAGAATTTACAATGATTGTTGCATTAGCAACAGATGTAATGGTCATGCTGTAATGCCATAAAACTAAGTCAGTTGTAAAAGCTAATGATGCTATCGCAGTATATAGAATGGTCTTTTTATTTTTTACCTTAAAAAATATTTTCTTATTTGCAGCATAATTAAAGCCTATTAAAAGAGGAATCGCTAAAAACATTCTCCAAAAAGCGATAGCTGCAGGCGACAAATCACTCCACTTTACAAATATAGGTGCAAAGCCAATTAGGGTCGCCCCTAATGCAAGCATAAGAAAATAATTTGTTCCCTGTAAATTCTTAATCATGAAGTTATACTTTGATTATGCAAAATGACATTGTAGAGCAGAATAAAGAAATTATCTCAGTTGGTGAGCTAAACAGGTCTGCTAAATATCTGCTAGAAGATGCATTTGCAAATATCGCTGTAATTGGTGAAATATCAAATATGTCTCGACCTAGCTCGGGTCATATTTATTTCACGCTAAAAGATGAGGATGGTGCTATAGGTTGTGCAATGTGGCGTTCACAAGCATCTAAGCTAAACTTCCGCCCTGAAGATGGTGATAAATGCATTCTCAAAGGACAGGTGAGTTTATATCCTGCAACAGGTCGTTATCAGCTGATGGTTAAATCTATTGAACAAGCTGGGTCTGGAAATTTAATGCACCAGTTTGAACAATTAAAAAAGAAACTTGACTCAGAAGGATTGTTTGATTTATCAAAGAAATTATCTATTCCTCAGTCACCCAAACATATTGGAGTAGTTACCTCATCATCTACAGCAGCGTTTCAAGATATTTTAAGCACAATTCAAAGAAGAGCTCCATCTGCTCAAGTTTCATTAAGTCAAGCTGTTGTTCAAGGAGACACTGCACCAAATGCAATTATTCATGCATTAAATAGGATTCTAAAATTTAATGAAAATAATCTAGACAATCCAATTGATTTAGTACTTTTATCTAGAGGCGGTGGATCGATTGAGGACCTGTGGTGTTTTAATAATGAAAATCTTGCACGAGAAATAGCATCATTTCCAATCCCAACTATTTCAGGTGTAGGCCATGAAATAGACTTTACAATTTGCGATTTCGTATCAGATATGAGAGCGCCTACCCCAACCGCTTCTGCAGAAATTGCTACTGAGTTTTACTTTCAAGCTATGGATAGAATTAATGATTTACATGTTGATCTTAAAAGAGCATTGACCAACTCATTTAAAACTCAAAAGCAAAAATTAGAATTTCTAAGAAGCAAAATTAGAAGCCCGTTAGTGATATTAAGAGAACAGAATCAAAGAATTGATAGCTATGAGTTACAGTTAAAGCAGAATATTAAAATTAGCTTCAATCAAAACAAACAAAAATTAAACCTTCTAAATATTAGATTTAAAGAAAAAAGTCCAAGCGCCTACATTCAAGAATTGAATATCAAGCTAGGCAATATTAAGAATATGATACAAAAAGAAATTAAATCTTGTTTAAATCGAAATCTTATCTTCATTCAAGAATATGAGAAAAATCTCGAAATTCTTAATCCATTTTCAATACTTGATAGAGGATACTCAATTATTCAAAATCAATCTGGTAAAGCAATAAAGTCTAATGCTGATGTAAAAATTGGAGAAAACTTAACTGCAAGATTAAATAAAGGATTTATAGATATAGAAGTTAAAAATAAAAAAGATGCATTATAAGGTCTTTCTACTTTTTATCATTTTCATTTCATCTGGATTAAAAAGTGAGATAGTTGTTGATCCTGGTGAAATGGTTGCAGTCAAAATATCGACTTGTCCTGATATAAAAAATAAAGAAATATTTTTTTACACCTTTAATAATATTGAGTATGCAATAATTCCTTCGCCTTTTTCAAAAGGTAGTAGAGTTCTGAGTAGCTACTGTGTTCCAATAAAAATTAATAAAAAAGATTTTGGTGAATCTAGAATTACAATTTTAGATGTTTCTAAAGTTAATCTCAGTGAAGAAGATTCACAAAGAGCATACAAAGAATCTCAACTGATAAGAGAGTCGTTAAATAGCTATTCAACAGATATCAAACCATCACTTAAGTTTATTAGTCCTGTTGATGGAATAATTTCAAGCAGATATGGCAAACAAAGATATATAAACGATCAACCCAGATCTCCTCACTTAGCATTAGATATAGCAGCTGCTGAAGGTACAGAAATAATAGCTCCAGCACCAGGAAAAGTAATACTTGTTGGTGATTTTTTCTATTCTGGAAATTACCTTATTCTAGATCATGGATTTGGATTACTCTCTTCTTATAGTCATATGTCAAAAATTCATGTCCAAGCTGGTGACTATTTAAATCAAAGAGATATTATTGGCGAGGTCGGTTCAACTGGAAGAGTTACCGGACCTCATTTGCACTGGTCTGTTTACTTAGAAAAGAAGAGAATAAACCCGGAATCTTTGATCGCTGAAAATTTTTTTGAAAAATTATTTAATTGAAGCAAGAATAGAATTAAGACTATCTTTTGTTTGAGGTCTGAACAAAGACTCAACTACAACACCTTCCGGATTAATAAAAAAAGTAGCTGGGACAGCTGGAGGTGTTTCAATACCCCAAATCTCTCTGGGATGAGATATTAGCGATGGGAGTTTTAGATTAAATCTTTTAGCTACAGGCGCTAAATCTTCAGCATCTAATTCATCAAAATTAAATACATAAACGAGCACATCATTGTTTTCTTTAGAAAATTCAAATAACTCAGGAAGCTCTTTTATACATGGAGCACACCAGTCAGCCCAATAGTTCACTATAACCCACTGACCCTTTAATTTTTCTAATGAGGTATCTTTACCGTTAAAGACATCAATGTCATTTTTTTGACACCCAAATAATATGAAAATGCATAACAAGGGTATAATTTTAGCTTTCATGAACCACATAATAGGCTAAATTATCAATATGGAAAATAAATATTTATTAATTCTTTTTTACTCTGCTGGAGGTTCTGTTAGAAATATTGCACATGCTATTGCTGATGGAGCAGAGCAAGAAAACTTAAGTGTGAAAATAAGAACAGTTCCTAAGGTCTCATCAGTTGCTGAGCAAACTGAAGAAAGTATTCCTAAAAAAGATGAAATATATTGCACTAAAGAAGATTTAATTAATTGTTCAGGCCTTGCTTTAGGTTCTCCAACAAGATTTGGATCAATGGCTTCGCCACTTAAATACTTCCTTGATTCAACTGGAGACTTATGGGCATCAAATGCTTTAGAAGATATTCCAGGAATTGCATTTACTTCTACAGGATCCATGCATGGAGGACAAGAAATTACTCAATTTAACTTATTAACATATATGCTTCACCATGGAATGATAATCTTAGGCACGCCCTACTCCATAAAAGAATTAAATAAGACTAAATCTGGAGGAAGTCCATATGGTCCGTCTCATGTAGAAAGCTTTAATGATTCTAATAATTTAACTCCAGATGAATATGAAATTGCAAAACAGACTGGTTCAAGAATTGCAAAATTTATCAATAAATTAGATGCTAACTAACTCAAGAATAAGAACATCTATTAACTTAATATGCAGCTCTTTAATAATATTGAAACTAATTTCCTTTTTTAATAACGACATTACATTTTTCTTTTTTATTTTTTGGTCGATTCCTTTTGGTGTTTTTATCTATATGGGAAATAAGTTATCTATTAAATCTTTTCAAGGTTTTAGTTTCATACTATTGATATATTTTTTATCAGCATCTCTTAGAGTGTTCGGTATAAAGCCCTTAATTAATGACCTTTTAGAAATCATTTTAATAGTTACTTTATTTTTAGTATGTATATTTTCCCCTCGGTCAATTAAAAATAATATGTAAAGTACGCTTTACATTATGATTTTCCTAGATTATTATCTTTCACCTTAATAGGAGATATACATGTCAGAAAAACAATCAATTTGGTCAAAAGCAGATAGCTTTTTAACAACAACAAGAAAAATAATACTTAATTCATTAACTGCATTAATTTTAGTTGTTATTACATTTTCGTTATTAGGTGGGATAGGTTCGATGTTCAGTAGTCCCGAAGAAATTGATACAGAAGATAAAGTTCTTTGGTTTAAGCCAATCGGTGTTGTTGTCGATTCAGAGGTTAATAGTTCTGGAAATTTTGATTTTAATAGCATTGTTTTAAGTGGTGATACTGTTGAGCAACATGAACTTCAAGATTTATTAGATGTATTAAACCATGCAGCTAATGATGAAAACCTTGCTGCAGTATATGTAAATGTTTCTGAATTAGGCATGTATTGGTCTTCAGCTTTTAAGATTGCTGAGGCGTTAAGGTCTGTTAGAGAAAATGGGAAAAGAGTTATAGCCTATGCAGAACAATATAATAACAACTCATACTTAATTAGCTCTCAAGCCAATGAGGTTCTTATAAATGAATATGGACAAGTTTCAGCATTTGGTTTTTCAAGAAAAAGAGAGTACATGAAAGATTTATATAAAAATCTTAAATTAAATTACAACGTCTTTACTGCTGGTGATTTTAAATCTGGACCTGAACCATACACCAGAGACTCAATGTCTGAAAATGATAAATTAGCATGGAATGAATTTGCTAATCCAATGTGGGTCAAAATGACAGATATGATGGAAGATGCTAGAAATCTAGAAAAAGGTTCTATTCAAAATTACGGAGATAATGCTTGGAAATTAAGTACTGAAAATCCAGAAATGGCAGAGGTAGCACTTGAATTAGGATTGGTTGATATGGTAGTTACTCGAGAGGAAATAAAAGCATATATGTTTGAAGAATTTCCAAATGAAGATAATGATCAATACTCATTTCCAGACAGTATTTCAATTTATGACTATCTTTCAGATATTAAAAAAGACGAAGAAGAGAATACTAGTAAAAATAAAATAGCAGTTATTAATGTCGAGGGGGCCATAATGGAAGGTGAAGCTGCTTATGGTGTCGCCGGATCAGATACCATAGTAGATAACATTCAGTCAGCTACAGAAAATAAATCTGTTAAAGCGCTTGTGTTGAGAGTTAACAGTCCTGGTGGAAGTGTTTGGGCAAGTGAATTAATTACTAACGCATTAAATGAATTTAAAGAAACTGGCAGACCTATTGTTACATCAATGGGAGATATCGCTGCATCAGGTGGTGTTTGGGTCACTACTCTATCCGATGAAATATTTGCAGAAGAGGATACTCTAACTGGTTCTATTGGAGTTTATGGGATTATTCCCACACTAGATGGAATATATGATTGGGCAGGAATAAAGGTTGATGGTGTCAGCTCTACTAAAGCAGGTGAATGGGATGAAAGATATGCTATGCCTGAATATGTTAAAAATGGTATTCAAGCAAGTATAGATCATACATACAATAAATTTGTGTCAAAAGTTGCTGAAAATAGAAACATGACCTACGAAAATGTTCTGCCAATTGCAGGTGGAAGGATATGGGCAGGATATAAAGCCCTAGAACTCGGCTTGGTAGATAAAATTGGCGGTCTTGATGAAGCCCTAAAATCTGCAGCAGAAAGAGCTGGTATCGAAGACTTTGCAGTCAAGAATTACAAAAAGCCAATGGATCCATTTGATGTTTTTTTAAATGAATTGCTTGAAAACATCAATATAGAAATTAATCTCGATCCAAGACTTAAGCTAATTAATTCAAAACTAGAAAAACATCTTAAATTAATTGACCCTGAAAAAAGGAATATATTGATGTATTGCTTTGAGTGCGAAGTTAAATAACTTCTTTAATTAAAGGAATCGTAATTTTTCTTTTCATTTCCATTGAGAGCTGATCTAGGCTCTCAAGGATATGAACTAAATTAGAAATGTTTCTTTGAGAGTAAGTCACTAGATACTTTGCCTCTTTATCACCTAAATTTATTGAAGTTAATTTCGAAATATATTTAAGTGCATCAAATATGTCTTTATCATTTACAGGATGTAGTTCGTAGCTTTGAATTTTTCTTATTCTTGATTCAAGGTCTGGTAATGAAAAATTTAAAGATTTTAGATCTTTTGAAGAAGTAAGAATTAATCTAGTCTCTGAAATAAGAGCTTTGTTAATTAAATTAAAAATTGCTTTTTCCCACTCTATTTTAGAAATTACCTCTTCAATGCCATCGATACATATTAAATCGATATTTTCTAAGGACTCAAAAATCTCAATGCCAAAATTCATTACCTTTTTGAGAGGAATATATAAAGATGATTTACTGACAGAGCTATAAGAATTGCACATTGCTTGAAGAAGAAAAGTTTTGCCAGATTCTTTTGTTCCATATATAAATAAATCATCCAAGAAGCTTCTATCTTTAAGTAGAGAAATAAGATGAGAGTTTTCTTGGCTGGTGTAAAAGCCCTCTAATGAAGACTTATTTACCTTGTTCCATGGAAAAGTAAGTTGTTTTGGTTTATTCATTATGATACTTATTAATATCTAGTAACCAGTTTCTAGAATATACAATTAAGCTTAATAAGGTGACTATGATAATAAATATATCGAGCACTATTAATGAAAGATTAATCTCAAAAATTTGAAAAAATAATATAACCACAATATAGGCAATTTGAAGACCTGTAGTAATTTTTCCAAGAATATTCGGCAATG
Source organism: uncultured SAR86 cluster bacterium (assembly GCA_902635645.1). GTDB lineage: Bacteria > Pseudomonadota > Gammaproteobacteria > Magnimaribacterales > D2472 > SCGC-AAA076-P13. Next base: position 44,287 of record CACPON010000003.1, on the reverse strand, counting down.
GGGTTTCAGACTCCATAAGTGTCATATGTACAGCAGCGCCTAATAAAATAGCAACATCTCTTCCAATAAAAATAACAAATATATAGAGAGGTATGTATGAATTAAGCCATAAGATAAAAATAGTACCCGATAAAAGTAGCTTATCTGCTATTGGGTCTAAGATAGTTCCAAGATAAGTTTGCCACTTCATCTTTCTTGCGAGAAAACCATCAAGCGCATCTGTTAAAGATGCAATCAAAAAATAACCCAAACTGATTATAAAATTACCAATAAAAATATTATTTAAAATAGGATAAACAAGTCCGATTCTTATTATAGATAATAAATTTGGAATAAAAATAAAATACTTGCTCATTTTACAAACCTTAAATTTAAACTTTTGTTAGAATTTTCAGCCATAATTTCAAAAAAAGTATTATTTTCAATAGTATTTTTAAAGGTATCAAAATTCCCCATAACACTAATTTGGTATGAAATAGTATTATTATTTAAATTAAGTATTTCTAAATTTGAGATAGCAATAATTTTAGATAACTTGTCTTTTGAAATCTCATACTCCTCATAGGAATTTATACCTTCTATGGTCACATCAAGCAATAGAGTTTTAGAAGTATCAACAATCAAATTTTTATAAATTGATTGAATCATAGATTCAATATGATCAGTAAAAGCCTTTTTGATATCTTCTAGGTAATTCTCTTCAAGAATATCTTCTTTTATATCACCAGAAAAGAGCCACTGATTTAAACCCAAATTTGTTAATTTAACATCCACAAATTCATCAAAATCATATTTTGAAATTAGGTACTCTTTTGGTGATGACAAGATATCAGTGTTAGATATATATCTTTTATCATCTAGATCCAAAACAGGTAATTCAAGAAATAAACCTCTTTCATTTGATAGTTCGGCTAAAGTTTCTATTATTAGAGCGTCTATTTCATTGCTTGATTCTTGTGAAACATAGTAAGGTTCATCAGAGCCAGACTCTATATTAATTAAAAAAAATATTACAGGTCGCGAGTATCCCACTATAGGAATTGATAACTCTTTAAACTTATTTATGACTAATTCTTGATCAAAATTAACTTCCAAATAACTACTCATATTAATATTCTTAAGTGAGTAACTTTGAATAAAATCTTTTCTAGATGATCCCGAGTTTATTATTTTCCAGATGTTTGATGGTGATTTAGAGCCGCTAATTCTAAAAACTAAGTTATTAAAAGATTTATTAATTGAAGACTCTATCTTGCTAGAATTTTCAATAGGTACATAAATAGTAAAAAGTTCTTCAAATTCCTTCCCAAAGGAGTGATTAGAAAAGATAATAAGTATTACTAAAAAATGTTTAATAAAGTTGTTATTCATTTGACTCACATTGAGTATTCTAAATGACAAAAGAAATTATAGAAAATGATCCTTATAAGTCAGCTGGTGTTGATATTGATGCCGGAAATGATTTAGTCGAAAAAATTAAAAAGGATGTAGCCTCCTCTCACAACAAAAATGTCCTAGGAAATATCGGTGGCTTTGCAGGCATGTATGAGCTGAGCAAAAATTATAATGAGCCTGTATTGGTCGCTTGCACAGATGGAGTTGGTACAAAGGTTGCACTAGCTCAAGAATTTAATCAAGTTGACGGTATTGGACAAGACCTTGTAGCAATGTGTGTAAATGATCTTATTGTTTGTGGTGCTAAGCCTCTTTTTTTCCTAGACTACTTTGCTTCATCAAAACTTGAAGTAAATGAGGCATCCCGAATTATTAAAAGTATTGCAGATGCATGCAAAAATTCTAATTGTGCTCTACTTGGTGGCGAAACTGCTGAAATGCCGGGTCACTATGTTGGTAAAAACTTTGATTTAGCTGGATTTTCAGTTGGATGTGTTGAAAAAGCTAATATTATCACCGGTGATAGTATAGAAGAAGGCAATGTTCTAATTGGTATTGAATCAAGCGGACCTCATTCAAATGGATTTTCTCTCATCAGAAAAATAATTAAAGAATCGTCCATGAAAGGAAATGATCCCAATAAAATAACTGAGTTAGCTTTAAAACCAACGCACTTATATCCTAATTTAATTGTGCAGCTAATTAATCAATTTAAAATAAATGGGATGGCACATATAACAGGTGGAGGGTTAACAGAAAATATACCTAGATCATTGCCAAAACATTTAGCAGTTGAAATATATTTAGATTCTTGGCAATTACCTGAAATTTTTAGATGGCTGCAGGATAATGGAAGTATTACTCAAGATGATATGTTGAGAATTTTTAACTGCGGCATAGGAATGGTGCTTATTGTTAATGAAGATATTTCAGAAAATGTAAAATCAGAAATTAGAAACAATGCCTTTGAATGTTTTGATATTGGTAAAGTTATAAAAAAAGATGGTGAATCGGTAATTTATTCATAATCTATGAAAAAAATTGTTGTCTTAATTTCTGGAAGTGGCTCTAATCTTCAGGCCATCATAGATAAGTGCAAATCAAAATATATTCATGCAGAAATTGTATGTGTAATTTCAAATAATCCTAAAGCCTATGGCCTTGAAAGAGCAAAATCTGCTGGCATTAAAACTCTTGTTATCGATCACAAAGAATATCAATCAAGAGATTTATTTGATAATGATCTTTATGAAGTTTTAAAAAATAAAAATGCTGATTTAATAGTATTAGCTGGTTTCATGAGAATACTAACAGAAAAAATCACAAAAAATTTCTATGGAAAAATAATAAATATTCATCCTTCTCTGCTACCAAAATATCCAGGTCTAAATACTCATCAAAAAGTCATTGATAACAAAGATGAAATTCATGGTATAACAATTCACTATGTTTCATCTGAGCTTGATGGTGGCCCGATAATTGCGCAAGGAGAGATTATGACATCAGAAGATGATGATATTGATAACTTAATAGAGAGAATTCATACACTTGAGCATGAACTTTATCCTGAAATTATTAAATACATCTGCGATAATCAAATTAATATTTATTCAAATGAAGTTATATTTAAAAATCTATCTATAGAAAATACGCACATATATAAAAAATATGATATTTAGAACGCTATTATTAATAATATTTACTATAAACCTGAGTTCTTCAGTTATACCCGAATATAAAGCCAAATATAAATTTGAACGAGACGACTTTTCTATTACTGGAATTAGAGAGCTAAAAAAATCAAATAATGACGATTTCATTTTTAAATTTAATGCAAACACACTTTTAATTGTGTCCATGAATTTTGAATCAATGTTTGAAATAAAAGATTCCAAAATAATATCTAAAAATTATGAAGTCAAAATAAGACCTAAGTCCGTTGATAGAGATCAAAAAATCTCTTATGACTATGACAATTTTAAAATAAATTCTTCTGGAAGAGACTCTTGGGTGGCCCCTCTCGATCAAACTGCTTTTTTAACAGACCCATTGAATGCCCAGATTCAAATTAGGCTAAATTTGATTAGTGGAATGAAAAAGTTTTATATAAATGTAATAGAGATGGAGACAGGTGAAAGCCAAGAAAACTTATATGAATTAGATGGTGAGGATGTTTGCATCCTGCAAGGGAAAAACTATGATTGTGTTATTCTTAAAAGATATAGAGATTCGGATGACAGAGTTACAACATACTATCTAATTCCAGAGCTTGCATATATGTTTTATAAAGTAATTGATGAAAGTCCAGAAGAGTATCAAAAACTTGAATTGAAAGAGTTGTTAAGTTTTGGGTAATGTAACTCCTGTTTGACCCTGATATTTTCCGCCTCTATCTTTATAGCTTACGCTGCACTCTTCATCAGATTCAAAAAATAGCATTTGCGCTACGCCCTCTCCGGCATAAATTTTTGCAGGTAAGTTTGTTGTATTAGAAAATTCAAGGGTAACATGTCCCTCCCATTCTGGTTCTAAAGGAGTAACATTAACGATGATTCCACATCTAGCATAAGTTGATTTGCCAAGACAAACAGTTAAAACATTCCTTGGAATCTTAAAATACTCAACTGTCCTTGCTAATGCAAAAGAATTAGGTGGTATAACACAAATATCTGATTCAATATCAACAAAGCTTTTTTCATCAAAAGATTTAGGATCAACAATTGCTGAATGGATGTTGGTAAAGACTTTAAATTCATTTGAGCATCTAACATCATAGCCATAACTAGACACGCCATACGAAATCAACTTTTCACCATCTTTATCGAGTCTTACTTGATTCTCTGAAAAAGGTTCAATCATTGATTGATTCTTGGACATTTCTGTTATCCATTTATCTGATTTAATCGACATTTATTTCAGTTCTCCCTTGAATAGCTCTTGCTATTGTATTTCCATCAACATATTCCAATTCACCTCCAATTGGAATCCCATAAGAAATTCTTGATACTTTAATATCCTTGATATGATCTTTAATATATATTGCTGTAGCATCACCTTCAACAGTGGAGCTGGTTGCTAATATAACCTCTTTAATATTCTCAACCTTTATCAGTTTTAAAAAATCGTTAATACCCAAATCATCCGGACTAATTCCTTCAATTGGTGACAATCTACCAAGTAAAACAAAATATCTTCCCTTAAAACCCCCTGTTGATTCTATTGCTAAGACATCAGATGGATTTTCAACTACGCAAATACTATTCATATCTCTGCTAGTATCTGAACAAATCTTACAAAGATCATTGGATGTTAGCATTCTGCATCTTGAGCATCTACCAATCTCATCAATGGCTTTCTCAAGGTTTTTAGCTAGAATTCCTGCGCCATCTTTATTTTTATCTAACAAATAAAGTGCCATTCTTTGGGCAGATTTTTTTCCTACACCTGGTAGTATCGTTAAAGAATTAATTAAATCATTTAGAAGATCTTGATGCATGTTAGTTCACTGGCTTAATTGATCCATCTTTAATGTTACCATCATACTTATCAAGAAACTTCTGAATTGATGGATCCGATAAAACATCTTTTTCTGCTTTTGTCTGTCTATCAGATTCAATTTTCTTTTTATGATTTAATGGAGAATTGTTATTGTCGCCTTGTTTTATTTCAACTTCTATTTCATAACCATAATATGCATTTAATACGGTTTGAAATTCTTTAAAAACATTTTCTGGAATATTACTTTCTTCTTCAGGTTGCACAAGTGTAATTAGAGATTCTTCAAATGATAAAAATGAAAGATTTCCAAAATAATTTCTAGCAAAAGGACTAAGAGATAACAAATCAAAGAGCTCTAGCCAGTCACTATTATTTTTTAAATTACATTTGTCTTTTGAATTAGCAGTTTCAGTTTTTTTACTTTTTAAATCTTTCTTTAAAGCCTTGGAATTATCGATTTTAGGTGTTTTTAAATTTTTTTTTTCTGTATCGTTTGAAGTGTTTTTGTTATCAATTTTATGTATAGGATTAAATGCCAACATTCTTAAAATACAAACCTCTAACGCCTCTTTAGGGCTAGGATGAGCATTAAATTTTGAGTATGAGTTAATTGCAATCTCGTACAATAGCTGACAAAACTCTTCATCAATATTTGCTGCTAAATTTTTAATATCTTGATCTGGTGAATTACTTAAAACTTTTTCTATAGAAGCTTTATGTAAAATTGAAATTAAGCTTTTTAATATTACATCATACTCTGGGGATAGCTCTTCTATTTTTGATAATGCCTCATATGCACCCTCACCATCTCCATCAATAATGGCATTAACCATAGTGACTAAAAATGAGCTATCAATTGTTCCTAATAATTCCTTAACATTATTTGATTTAAGGGCACCGCTACCATGAGCAATTGCTTGATCTAATAATGTTAATGCATCTCTTACTGATCCAGAGGCAGCATCTGAAATTAAATCAACACTTTCCTCATCATAACTAATATTCTCTGATTTTAAGATTTTTTGTAAATGCTTTGATAAAACCGTGCCACCAACTGTTTTTAAATTCAATTGCAAGCATCTCGATTGAACTGTTTTTGGAAGTTTTTCAGGATTTGTTGTAGCTAAAATAAAAACCACATGTTTTGGAGGTTCTTCAAGGTTTTTTAATAAAGCATTAAAACTCTCTGTTGTTAGCATATGAGCCTCATCAAGCAAATATACTTTATATCTGCCATTTGCTGGAGACTGAGGAACTGTCTGAAGCAATTCCTTCATTGCATCTATGCCTCTTTGTGATGCAGCATCTTGTTCATAAAAATCTAATGATCTTCCTAACTTAATTTCCTCACAATTAACACATTCGTTACATGGAACAGCAACTGGTTTATCTGATGAAGTGCAGTTAAGACATTTAGCAAGAATTCTTCCAAGAGTTGTTTTTCCAACGCCTCTAGTACCTGAAAAAATGAAAGCTTGGTGGATTCTATCCTGAAGGATGCTGTTTGATAATGCTTGAATTACGTGTTCTTGGCCAACAACTTCTTCAAAGCTTGATGGTCTATATTTTCTAGCTAAAACCTCGTATGACATAGCGATAAATCATAACATGAGCTAGTTAAAAACTGAGTCAATTTCTTGAAAACTAAAGCCTCTATTTTGCAAAAAAGCTTTTTGCTTGTTTTGTTCCTTAAAATCTTCACCTATGCCGGCTTTAAACTTTTTATTAAAAGCTTTTAAAGCAGCTTCATTCCAGCCGCCTTCAGCATCAATTACTTCTGATGCAGTGTTTTCATTTACACCTCTTGAGACTAATTCATATCCAATTTTTTTTGGACCAAAACCTTTTCTTTTTCTGGCAACAACATAAGACTCTGAGTAGCGATAGTCATTTAAAAGGTTTTTCTCAAGAAGACCATGTATTACTGAGTCAACTAACTCTGGAATATTAAATTTTTTAATAAGCTTATCTGATAGCTCTTTTTTTGAATGTTCTCTTCTAGATATAATATCTAATGCTTTGTTATAAATAGCTTTATAAGCATCATCATTCATTTATTCAAAAGGAACTACCCTTGATTTGCCATTCCTCTTGATAATTCTTACTCTTTGGTTTTTTGAATAATTGTATGAACTTATTTCTTGAATAATTGAAATTAGCTTTCCTGCGTCTGTTTCAATTAATAATTCAATACCATCTTTTTTTGTAAGATTTGAGCCTACCTTAGATCCAACTGCCGAGCCAACAAGCCCTCCAACTAAAGAAGCAATATCAGATTCAGTATCAGAATCTGTAACATTTTTTCCTGCGACACCTCCTATAAGAGCTCCTGCAGCAGCACCAGCCTCTCTGTCACCTTCAATCGTAACAGCTGTTATATCTTTTACAGTTCCAAGAACAACATATTGCTGTTTTTGTGCATCTGATCTTGATACAACGTCTGGTGTGTATGAGTAGTTAACGCAACTTACTGCACTTAATAATAAAAAACATACTGCTAGATTTTTATTCATTTATTTGCTCCTGTATTGGCTTGTAATAGTTTTTTAAATCCTCTGCAATAACATAGAAATTTTTATTCTTATTAAAGCCAGAAAGAAGTTTCACTTTATATATTTTTGAATTGTATTCAGACTCTAAGATTTGAATGACATCACCTTTACTTAATCTTTCAATATCTCTTGAATCAACCATAGAGAATATGTCCCAATCCCCAAATTCTCTAGCATAATATGTATGATAGGCATCACTTGGTATGTGATACAAAACTTTGCTATCAGATGACAACCTGTTGCTTCTTGCTTCTAACACCCAATTATCACCTTCATTGAATACATGTTGTTCATTGGCAGATGCAATAAGTGGACCAAGGGTTGCTATGAAGATTACTAATTTATTCATATTTATATAGACAATATACACATATTAAAGTTCTATGCAATTGGAAAAAAATAGCAAAAAATATTGAAAATTCAAATTCTATTCATATATAAAAATAGAAGGAGATGCCATGTGGGTCTCCAAATATTAACAAGCATGCCTTCGGGGTGCATTAATTTTAGTCGCTAAAAGGAGGACTATTATGATACTTAATTTTACAGATCCATTTTTTACAACTCGTGTATTAGGGTTTGAACCGTTGTTTGATAGATTACAAAGACTTTCTGAGTCATCTGACAGATCTTCAAGTTATCCCCCATATAATATAAGAAAAGATGGCAATCATTTTGCAATTGAAATAGCTGTTGCGGGTCTTACAAAAAAAGACATTAACATTGAACTAGCTGATGGAGTTTTGTCGGTTAGCTATGATGGGCCAGGTACTGAAGTTGTAAATGATAATAATGAGGTGGTCTACCAAGGGATTGCTCAAAGAGCTTTTAAACAGCAATTTACACTCTCTAATGATGTGGTTGTCCAGGGAGCCGATCTTATTAATGGATTATTGACCATCAATCTTGAAAAGATAATTCCTGATGAAAAAAAACCAAGAACTATTGAGATTAAAACTCCAAAAAGAATCTCAGGATAATAAATAATATTGCAATATAGGGATGCTTCATGCATCCCTATTTTTATTGATTAAGGTAATATAACTTTATGAGCGCCTTTAAGTACTTTATATCGTTACTAATTTTTTCTAGTTTTAGCTATGGAAATCCAGTAGAGACAGGACATGCAAGCGTTTCTTTAGTTAAATTTGATACAAATCTATCTGCACAGAATGAATTTTTTATTGGTATTAAGATGGATATGCAAAAAAACTGGCATACCTATTGGAAGAACCCTGGTGATTCAGGGGGGCCAATAAAAGTTATATGGAATTTACCTGAAAATGTGACCATAGAAGGTCCGTTATGGCCAACTCCAGAGTTATTGCCCTATCCTCCGTTGATGACATATGGGTATAAAGATTTTGTAATTTTTCCCTATAGAGTTTCATATACAGATATTGATAATTTAAGTTTCGTTAAAGCTGATATAGATTTTTTAATATGTGATGATGTTTGTGTACCTGAAAAAGCTAATATCAACACTTCTTTTAATGATCTTCAGCCTAGTGAAAGATTTCAAGAGTGGCTTTTACAAGTACCTGATATCACTTTACCTATTTTAGGAAGTCAAACAAATGAATTTCTTGAAATAAGATTTTCGTACAACGATCAGATAAGAAATATTTACTTTTTCTCAGATAACCAAAATTTGATTTTGCATTCTGGTAAACAAATTTTAATAAAAGAAGAGAATAACTGGCTATTAAAAATTCCATTACAATCTGAAGGTTTAAAAATCTCCTCCACTGAAGGAGTAATAAAGATTAATAATGAGTCATATCTTATTAAATCAGATGTAACAAAAAGTTCAGGGGAAGAATTAAGCATGTCTATTCTTCAGGCAATTATTTTTGCATTTATTGGAGGTATTATATTAAATCTAATGCCCTGTGTTTTCCCTATTATTTCCTTAAAAATACTAAGCTTTGTTTCCATGGGAGGAAGTTCTAAGAGCAAAATAAGAACTCACTCTCTTCTCTTTTGCTTAGGAGTAATTGTTTCCTTCTTATTAATTGCTCTATCACTTTTAGCACTTAAGAGTGCAGGAAATTCAGTTGGATGGGGCTTTCAACTTCAATCGCCTGTGATTGTAGGATTTTTATCAATTTTAATGTTTATTATTGGGCTTATTTTGTTGATGAACATCGATATAGGCACTTCTATGACAAAACTTGGAAAGATTGGTATGAATGATACATCTTATTCCAGTTCTTTTCTTACTGGTATTTTGGCAGTTGTTGTCGCTTCACCATGTACAGCACCATTCATGGGTGCTGCAATTGGATATGCCTTAATACAACCATCATTTGTAACATTGCCTGTATTCATCTCACTTGGTATAGGTTTTGCCTTTCCATACTTATTACTATCTTATAAACCAGAACTCATTGAAGCCCTTCCTAGTTCTGGAACATGGATGGTTAAATTGAAAGAATTTTTTGCCTTCCCAATGTTTGCAACAGCATTATGGTTGTTATGGGTGTTTAGCATACAAGCTTCGAGTGATGCACTTATCGAGCTTTTATTAGCTCTATTAATAATTAGTCTGCTTATGTGGCTTATTACCAATACTACAAAAAAAATTATAAAAATAATTTTATTATTACTGCTAGGTTCTTTGTTCATAGTTCAACTTAAAAACCTAACTAATGTAAAAGTCGATCTTAATAATAATCAAGAAAATAAAAATGTATTAATTTGGACTAAAGATATAGAAAATGAGCTTAGATCTGAAAGTAAAGCTTACCTTATAAACTATACTGCAGCTTGGTGTATTACTTGCCAGGCTAACGATAAAGTTGCTCTATCTAGACCAAATGTAAAAAAATTTCTAAAGGAAAATAATATTGAATATATTGTTGCTGACTGGACAAATAAAAATAAAGATATCCTAGATGCTCTAAATATGTATGGTCGAAGTGGTGTGCCTTTGTATGTTTATTGGAAGCCTGGGATGCAAAAGTCTGAAATTCTTCCTGCTATTCTTTCCGAAAAAATTGTTTTAGATGCTCTAAGATAATTAAAAATTAAATAGGTATATTTTTTTTATAAATCTACTAAAAATCACTATAATTACTAATATTAATAATTCATTGAGAGAATCTTATGAATGCTAGTCCTTTTGTACTGTTTGGAAATATTCATATCATCACTATGATGAGCATTCTTGCTGTCTCTATATTTTTGCCATTAATTTATAAAAATAAATCTGATTTACAAAAATCTGTAATGACAAAAATTATTGCCTTTACCATAATAGCCCATGTTGTTATTTCTCCATATAAAGATTTATTCATACTTGAAAATCCATACAATTGGCGAGAAGTTTTGCCATTTCATATGTGTGATTTTAGTGAGATATTCTTAGCATGGTTCTTATTAGGTGGTCCTAAAATCTTGTATAAATGTGCCTTCTTCTGGGGTATAGGTGGGGCAACTATGGCAATATTAACTCCTGATATTTCCCATCATAATTTAGATTATGCATTTTTTATGATTGGTCATGGAATGATTGTGATTGGAGTAATGTATGCAACTGTTGCTCTCAATAATAGACCATATGCTAAGGACATACTGACTGTAGCATTTATTACGGCATGCATATTATTACCGACAATCTACTTAATAAATTTAATATTAGGTGAGCCGGCAAACTTCTGGTACCTAATGGCAAAGCCTGCTGGTGCAAGCCCAATGGATGCCTTTCCAGAGCCACCCTTGCATCTGTTAGTATTAATACCTCTTGCTATCGCAATGTTCTTCTTGGTTTACTCTCCATATTTTATTAAAGATCGTTTACAAAAATAGATAACAGTTCTTTGCTATATTCAGGTAAATACGATATAAATTAAGATTAATTTACTGCAAATTTAAAAATGGAAAATTTTATTGAGCTTCTTTCAGAGGTATGGAATAGAGGTTTTTTAGGTATCAACCTAGGAGCAATAATTTCATCCTTAATAGTAATATTAATAGCATTGCTTTTTAGAGGATTTATTATTTCAGTAATAATAAATTCTTTGAGTCGTCTTGCAGAAAAAACAGAATCAAAAATCGATGACGAAATCCTTAATGCCTTAAAAAAACCTATTGGCTTAATCCCAATAACGGTGGCATTGTATATATGTACTTTGATATTACCTATTGGTGGCTTAGTTGGTGATATTGCAACTAACATAGTTAAAGCTTTTGTGGTATTTACAATTTTTAGCGCTCTTTCAAATAGTGTAAGACCCATATTTGAAGCATTGTCTACCAGTTCTTGGTTAACTGCTTCAATGCAGATGTGGCTTGAAAGAGCCTCTAGATTCATAGTCTGGGTCATTGGTGTAGCAATAATTTTAGATATTTTTGGTATTAAAATTGGTCCATTGGTTGCAGGTCTTGGTCTTTTCTCAGTTGCAGTAGCATTGGGAGCACAGGATTTCTTCAAAAACTTAATTGCAGGTATTTTGGTTATTGGTGAGCATAGATTTCAGCCAGGAGACAGGATAGAGGTTGAAGGACAGTTACATGGAATAGTTGAAACAATTGGTTTCAGATCAACAGTCATTAGAACTTTTGATACAGCTCCAATGACTATTCCAAATAAAGACCTTTCTGATGTAAAGCTTATTAATCATGGTGAAATGACCAATAGAAGAATTAATTGGAGAATTAATCTCATTTATTCAACTTCTATTGAACAATTAGAGGCAATAAGATCTGATATAAAGAAATATATTAAAGAAAGTAATGACTTCATAAATAATGATGAAATTGAGCATGTTGTTCGAGTTGTTGAGTTAGGCGCAAGCTCAATAGATGTCATGATAGTAGCTTACTGTGAACCAGTTGGTTTTGTAGATTTTAATCTTATAAAAGAAAATTTAGTTTTCAACATAATGAAAATTGTTAAAACAAATGGCTCTGAATTCGCTTATCCATCATCATCGGTATATGTTGAGAGTATGCCTAAGTAATTAAATTACTATAGAAAAATGAGTGATCAATATCTGCTTTCTATTACCATTATTAGCCTTCTTGGAATGTTTATATGGAGTAAGTTTAGATATGATGCTCTAGCTGCAGGCGCTCTGGTTATACTCATAATTCTTGGAGTAATACCTGCTAACCAGGCTTTTGATGGATTTGCCCACCCCGCGGTTATAACTGTTGCTCTTGTATTAATTATTAGTCAAGGGTTAAAGAATTCTGGTCTAACTGGACTGGTCGGTAAATTAATTGGCGGCAGATCATTTACAAAATTTCAATTTTTAATATGCCTTCTTTTTATTGCAGCGGTTTTATCTTCTTTTATAAACAATATTGGTGCCCTTGCCATTCTCTTACCAATTACTTTAAACATATGTCAAAAAATGAATTGGCATCCTTCAAGATTTTTAATGCCTTTAGCTTTTGCATGCATCTTGGGCGGAATGAATACTACAATTGGCACACCTCCAAATATTATTATTTCTGAATATAAGTCGACTATATCTGATTCAGGGTTTAATTTTTTTGATTTTTCCTATGTTGGCCTCTCAGTAACAATATTAAGTATTCTCTTTATTGCTGTTATTGGTAATAAATTTATTCAGTTAAGGGATGACTCTGCTTCAGGCTCATCATTAATTGATTTAAAAGGATATTTATTCGAAGTAGAAGTAAATGAATCTAGCTCTGCAATTGGCATGACATTATCAGCGTTTAAAAAAGAAGCCGGAGAAGATACTGAGGTAATTGGAATAGTTAATGAGAATGGTGGTGTTAAGAAGGTTAAAAATAATTTAAGAATTAAAGCTGGACAAATTTTAGTTATCAAGACACCCCCTGATGATATATCTTCTATATTAAGTGTTTTTGATTTTTCTATACCTAAGGAACTTCATTCTTTTGATGATGATGATTTAGAAGAAATAGAGGCTATGATTACACCTGGTTCTAGGCTTATAGGTAGAAAATATGATTTCTTCTTAAAATTAGCATATGAAGAATTGAACCTTTTGGGTCTATGGAGAAAAGGCGCTAGATATAGAACAAGACTAACAAGAGAGACTTTTAAAGCTGGAGACGTGTTATTACTTGGTATTAGAGACTTAGATGAAGAGGATGTTACAAATAAAATTAAACATTTAGGTTTAATGCCTTTAATGCAAAGAGAGCTTCAAACAATTCCAAGTAGAAGCCGACTTTTAAAAGGAATTATATTTTTTTTAATATCTATAATTTTAGTTACCTTCAATATACTTCCAACAGCAGCAGCATTCTTATTATGCGTTCTAGGTTTTGCAAGAATTAGAATTATCGATAGCAATTTTTATAGGGAAGTAGATTGGCCTATTATTATTATGTTGGCTGCAATGATTCCAATTGGCACCGCTCTTCAAACCACAGGGTTGAGTGAAGTCATTTCCTCAAATATTTCAAATATTGCAGCAAATATGAGCCTCTTCTGGTTACTCTTTTTAATATTAATAATCACAATGGCTACTACTGATATTATTAACAATGCGGCAACAGCTGTGATTATGGCTCCAATATCTGCTGGCATAGGAATGCAACTTGGTTATGATATTGAACCATTTTTAATGGTTGTTGCAGTTGGTGCTAGTTGCGCTTTTCTGACCCCAATTGGCCATCAATGTAACACTGTTGTTATGGGTCCTGGTAATTATAAATTTACTGATTATTGGAGGCTTGGTTTACCACTAGATATCTTAATTATTGCTGTATCGGTTCCAATGATTTTATTTGTTTGGACCTAGCGTTGTGGAAGATCACTTTAAAAGACCTAATAAATTGACAGGCATGCCATATGAATCAGGATTTGAAGATGAAGATGGAAGGTTCTTTGTGAAGTATCTCAATAAACAAGGTAATGACGGCTATTACTTTGAAGAATGGGCAAGAGATAAAGAATCATACCTTAAGAAAATTAATAAATCTTAATTAGAAATATCCTCAAGATAACAATTACAACTTAAATTTTGTATTGCTGCAATGAAGTCCCCATATCTTGGATAAAACTCTTTTGATTCACCCTCTTTGTCTGTGAATGGTGTAATAACATTGGTCCCAGATTCAATGACGCCATTTTCAATTAACCTTCTTCCTACCTTTATTGCATTATCAACTCCAGCCCATTTCAGATAACTCATAGGACCCCACTTCTGGATATCACCTGAGTCTTGTTGATTATATTTTGTGATTCTTGTAACAATAATGTCATTTTCTCTATCAACAAATGTATATTGACCAAACTTGCCACTAGTATTAAAAATTTTAAAGTCATCCTCATAGGCCGATACCCACCAATGCAAGGAGTATCCTCTGTTAAATCTAGTAAATCTCTCTGTTGTTGTATCCCAGACAACTTGAAATGTTTCATCAACAAAGTTTTTAGAAATGATTTGCTCATCATTCCAGATTCCGTTTCTAGCAAACAGTAACCCAAATTTAGAATAATCTCTTGCTGACATATCTACGCAGCAATATGTCATCACATTACCCTTTTCATCTTTCCATAATTTATAGTCTGTTATTTCAAGCGGTTCTAGGATTCTCTCTTCAAAAAGAACATCAGCTTTCTTTCCAGTTGCTTGATATAAAATATCACCTAAAAGCATTGAATTAACATTGTTATATTCAAACTTTATTCCTGCTTCTTTTTCAACACCTACTTTTTTTGCATAAGAAAGATGATCATCTTGAAAAAACATTTTTTCATGTTCATGACTTGGGAAATCTAGACCGCTAGACATGTCTAATAAATCCCTTATGGTGATTTCTGATCTCTCATCATTGAAATACTCAAGATAATTTAAAACCTTATCATCTAAAGCACCTATTTCACCCCTATCAATTGAGATACCAATTAGTGCAGCATAATAACTTTTTGCCATAGACCACGATGTTCCGTGTGAATCTGAATCATAGCCAGGAGCATATTTTTCTCCAATAATCTTTCCATTTTTGATAACTACAACACCAAGGGTTGAGTTATCCGTAAATGCTATATCAATTAAAGTTTCCACATTTTTTGTTTCAATGCCCTGACTTTCAGCAGAAACAAGCTCCCACGAAGATCCAGGATAATACTTATCAGCTGAATGTATAAAAATAGAAAAAAATAAGAATATTGGTAGATAAAAGATACTAAAAGTTTTGTTTTGCATAAGAAATTCCCCGTTACTTATGATGATATATGCATCTTTAGGATATTCAATATAATTTTCTAAAATATCTTATCATTTTTATTGATATCATATTATAAATATATATAATGATGTTGATTTAACAGTACCTAGGAGTATAAATTGAATACACAAGTAAGAAATGCAACACCTGAAGAAGCAATAGAATGGAGTCAAAACGACTACTTTCTAAGCATGAAGTTTGACCCCTTGGTATTGTTTGTTGTTATACCAGCCATAATACAAATTGTAGTACTAGCTTTCATGCTTGCATCAATGAGTGTTACTGGCATATTTTTTGAATAAAGTAATAAAACTATTAATTGGTGTCGGCTCTAGTGAGCCAACATTCTTACCATCTCCATTAAAAATCTTATTACTTTCTATAATTTTAGGTTTTATCTTTTTATCAATCGTTACAACTTTAATCATTATTACTGGAACAATAATATGAATATAAAAAATTTCTTAATACCACTCATACTTTCATTTAACTTATTTACCTATGCCGAAAATTATGAGGTTAAGATGTTAAATCAAGGATCTGAGGGTTATATGGTATTTGAGCCCTCTGTTCTTAAAATAAACAAAGGAGACTCTGTTACATTTGTTGCAACTGATGCAGCGCATAACTCTGCATCTATTGAAGGAATGATTCCTCCAGGTGCCTCCACTTGGAACGGCAACCTTAGTCAAGATATCACTGTAACTTTTGATGTTGAGGGTCTATATGGTTATCAATGTACTCCGCATGCAATGATGGCAATGGTAGGTATTATTGAAGTTGGTATAAATAAAAGCAATCTTGAGTCAGTTAAAGCGACTGCTCAAAAAATCAAGGCAACCTTTGTAATGAATAAAGACAGGTTTGATAGCTATTTATCTCAATTATAAATACTGGTAGACCCGAATGGACTCGAACCATCGACCTCCGCAATGTCAATGCGGCGCTCTAACCAAAACTGAGCTACGGGTCTAAAAAAGAAAACATTATACAGAAATTTTATACATTGGTAACATTCATAAATATGTATCAAACATATACATATAACCAAGATACGATAAGTTAAAAAACTAATATAAATATTATTGATAATTAATTATAAATATATAAAATGTGTGATGTCAGCACTCCTCTCCCCCTATTAGAATTGCTGATATCTCAAATGGAGGACTTTGGTCCTCCATTTAATTTTTATGAAACCTTCATTGATTCAACTTTTTCCTTCGTGGCTAGCAATATATTTTGATCTTCTTTTTCAGATCTTTCATCTAATAATTTTTCAATCTGAATCAATGTTTTTTCTACGGAGCCCCAAGGGCCCTCATCAGTATTTCTCTGTAAAATAAGGTCTTGATATCTTTTTTGGATATCATCAGGTATATCTGTTGAGAATTGATTGCATATTATTCTTTCAGCAAATAGTCTAAGCCTCTCGTCTTCAAAATTTCTTGAAATTTTTATTAAGTGAGCTGGATCTGAACTAAGGTGAAATTCTTGCATTAGGTCTTTATCTTTATATGAAGGGAATCCACCAGAATATATAGTTCCCTCAATATATTCAGACTCTGGAAAGTCCATTAACCTATCTTCCATTGCTTGGGAAACTTTTTGTTGAAAATCTTTATCTGCTTTAATAATATCAGCACGTCTTTGTAGCTCAGAAAATTTAATATCAAAAGCATCTGAATTTTTTAATAACTTGTTAGAGCAAACTGGAATTGTTTTATTAATTTTATATTTTTTTAATGGTCCGTCTCTTCCTTTTGACTGAACTAATTTATTTATCTCAGCATAGTCTAAATCTAGAATATCATCAGGATCATAGCTTAAATCAAAGAAAACTATTTCATTAGGCCTGCTTGCATCACTTCCACAAAGGACAACCGGATACTTAAAAGTATGTCTTCTATGAATTTCGCCAAGAGCTAAGAATTCATCAGCATATAAGAGATCTTTTATGCCATGCTTTGTGGCTGTATCTATGAAAGATTGAAATAACTCAGGCAGTTTTTGTTGAATGATTAGGCATAGTTCAATCATCAAGTTGCAATCAGCAATAGCATCATGAGCATCACCTGCATCAATTCCATGTTCTTTAGCTAAATGTTCTAATTTATAACTGATTCCAGGTCCACCTTCAAAAAGAGGAATTGAAATTTCTTCAGAAAAAAATGCAGCGATATTGTGCATCATGAGCATCAAATCAAGTCGTCCATTTCCATTTGTATTAGTAGTGTATGGCTCTAAAAGATTCCAAAAAAATTGTCTTCTAATCAATTCTTCATCAAATGCATGACCATTGTAGGTGATAAAAACTGCGGGACTTTGGGCAGACCATTGTTTCCATTGCCTCTGTATATCTTTCATCATTTGATAATGTGAAATATTTGAATTAAAAAGATCTACTTTTTTATTTGTAAGCATGGCCATGGGTTGCGGGATTACCCATGGAAGTGGAGCACAGCCTATATTTTGTTCATCAATAGTTTTTAGATTTATATCTGTTAAAACTGAACCACATTGCAATATTTGACTGAAATCTTTTTGAATTCCAGTCGTCTCAGTATCGTAAAAAATTAAATTACTGAATGACAATTATCTAACTATGTATTTACCAAGCTCTAGTCTTGCAACAGCTCTTCTGTGTACTTCATCTGGGCCATCTGCAAGTCTTAAAGTTCTTATATGCGCATACATTGAAGCTAATGGAGTTAATTGAGATACACCCTCTCCTCCATGCATTTGAATGGCCCTATCAATAATCTTTAAGACTACATTAGGAGCGAATACCTTTATTTGAGCAATTTCACTTGCTGCTATCTTATTTCCAACTGTGTCCATTTTATGAGCTGCATCAAGCGTTAAGAGTCTTGCTGCATTTAGCTCAATTCTTGATTCTGCAATATAGTCAAAATTTGCTCCAAGATTAGCAATATTTTTACCAAAAGGCATTTTATTAGGATCTATACCTCTCTTACACATAAGCTCAATAGCCTTTTCACCAACACCTATGGTTCTCATGCAATGATGGATTCTTCCAGGGCCAAGACGTCCTTGAGCTATTTCAAAGCCCCTGCCTTCTCCTAATAAAAGATTATCTTTTGGAATTCTTACATTATTAAATTTAATATGAGCATGTCCATGAGGTGCATCATCATAGCCAAATACATGCATCATTTTTTGAATTTCAATACCTTCTGATTCCATAGGTACCAGCATCATGGAATGTCTTTGATGTTTTGCAGCATCAGGGTTTGTAACAGCCATAAATACAAGAATTTTGCATCTTGGGTCACCAGCTCCTGAAGTCCACCATTTTTCACCATTAATTACATACTCATCTCCATCTAAAACGGCAGTAGCCTGCATATTCGTTGCATCAGATGATCCAACCCCTGGTTCAGTCATTGCAAATGCAGATCTAATTTCACCATCAAGCAATGGTTGCAACCACTCTTCTTGATGTTTTTCATTACCATATCGCGCGATAACTTCCATGTTTCCTGTATCTGGTGCAGCACAGTTCATTGCTTCAGATGCAATGCTGCATGTTCCCATTACTTCTGCTAAATGTGCATACTCATAGTTTGTCAATCCAGCACCAAATTCACTTTCTGGTAAAAAAAGATTCCATAACCCCTTAGATTTAGCTTTGTCCTTTAATTCGTTAATAACTTCTGGATATGAGTTCCATCTATTTTCACCTTCTTCTATTTGGTCATGAAAAATATGCTCTGATGGAATACAGTCTTGTTCAATAAAATCTTTAACTCTTGCAATAAGATCATGAGCCTCTGGTCTAAGTTCAGGTAACATTTAAATTTAACTCCCTATATACACTAATATTTGGTAACATTATAAGTGTGATGAATAATACAAATTTTTTGTATCTCTATAATAGCTTTATGTACAAATCAAAGCTAGCTGCACTTATGCATATCAATTGTCCAAAATAATACTATGAAGATAAGTTCTTTTGATTTAAACCTTTTTGTAATTTTAAATGCCATATATACCGAAGGCAGTTTAACTAAAGCTGCTGAAGTTGTAGGAATAACACAACCAGCGGTAAGTAATGCTCTATCTCGTTTGCGTGAAAGGTTCAATGATGATCTTTTTGTAAGAACTGGATCGGGAATGGTTCCAACACAAAAAACTGAAAATATTATTAAAGATATTCAAAATGCTTTAACTCTAATGCAGCACAGTGTAAATGAACCAGATACATTTGATGAAAAAACTACTACAAGGACTTTTAAGTTATCACTAGGTGATATCTCAGAAGGAAGAGTTCTACCATATATCATGAAAGAAATAGATAAAGATGCTAAAAATATTTCTGTTGGCAGTTATGCTTATAAAAGAAGCGATCAAGTTCATGCTTTAGCAACAAATAATTTAGATTTTGTTGTTGATCCTGTTATCCCAGCTTCAGATGAAATAAATTCTTTTAAAGTTTTTGAAGACGATTTTGTTGCTATTCATAGAGAAGGACATCCAATTTCAGAAATAGAAAATCCAAATATTGATGACATACTTGCTCAAGACCACCTTCATGTTTCAAGCAGAAAGAGAGGATTACATCTTATTGATGTTGAGCTAGATAAAATTGGATACAGAAGAAATGTTGCCCTTAGGTGTCAACATTTTCTTATAGCTCCAACCATTATTAAATCAACAGATATGTTGCTATTCGCAACAAGAAGTTTTGCAAAAGCACATAACCTTCCGTTTCTTGAAATACCTGCAGAAATACCATCAATGGAATATTTCTTAATATGGCATAAAAGTGATGAAGGTGATGGCGGTCATATTTGGATGAAAGAGCTTATTATTAATGCATTCATTGAAGCTAAAAAATAATTTCTTTATCTCAATATGTGACCTGCTGTCTTTACAAGTCCTCCATCTGAAGCAATGGTCTCACCAACAACATATGCACCTGCTCTTGAACATAAGAATATAGTCAATCCTGCAATATCCTCTGGGCTTCCAGTCCTTTTTCTTGGATTATGTTTCTCTATTTCAGAATAATCAGAGTTAACTGCTGAACCCAACATAGCACTAGGGTATGGGCCTGGTGCTATTGCATTTACAATAATATTTTCTGATACAAGTTGAGCAGCAAGGTGTCTTGTTAAGTGATGAACCGCAGCCTTTGAAGTGCTATATGAAAAAGTTGGAAATCCAGGAACATTTAATCCATCAATTGATCCAATATTTATTACTCTAGAAGGATTTTCAAGAGTAGCTTTTTTTGCAAGCAATGGTTTCATTTTCTGTGTTAAGAAGAAAAGACTTTTAACATTTAAGTCCATAACTTTATCCCATCCTGCTTCTGAAAAACTTTCAAATGGCTCACCCCATGCAGCTCCTGCGTTATTTATTAGATAATCAATACCATCTTCTTTTTCTGCAATCATGTTTGAAAATGAATCAATACCCTCTGAGGTACTCAAATCACATGGAAATGGAATACATTCTCCACCATAAAGTTCTGAGAGCTCTTTAGCTTTTTCAATTAAAGCAGGTGCCTTTCTTGCTGTAATGTAAACCTTTGCTCCATTTGCAAGAAACCCAGCTGTAATCATTTCTCCTATACCTCTCGATCCTCCGGTAACTACAGCTACTTTGTTTTTTACACTGAATAAATTATTAATTTCCATTTTTGTTCCTATAAATTTTACTTAAATTATATATTGAATACTTTAAAACGATAGATATTAAATCATCTTCAAATGCGCAATAAAACACATCAAATAAACTAAATTATAAATGTTAGAATAGGCAATGATTTTTTATCATCTAATAGGATTAATCATTTCATTGTCAGTCTTGATATGGGGGGCAGATAAATTTATTGATAATTCATCTCTAATTGCAAAAAAGCTTGGTTTAAGTGAATTAACTATTGGGCTAACAATTGTAGCCCTAGGAACCTCTGCTCCTGAAATATTTGTTGGTATTTCATCAGTGCTAAATGGTACAGAATCTATTGCGATGGGGGCTGTAGTGGGATCAAATATATCAAACATCGCATTAATTTTTGGTGTCTCTTGTATTGGTATTTCAATGCAGCCAGCCAAAACAAACCCGATGCAATTTATTCCATTTATCTTGGCAGTAATTGTCCTTGGCTTAGGCTTGCAAGATTTAAAAATTACAAAAGCCGAAAGTATAGAGTTTTTATTTGTATTTGCTGCTTTCATGTATTTCACATATCTTTTTAGGATACCTGACAAAATAGACGAGTCTGATAATTCAAATATAAAAACAGGCAAAACAACTCTTTTGCTGATATTTGGACTTTTAGCGCTGATAGTCGGATCAAATTATGCTGTTGTTAATGCTGAAAATATAGCCACTATCTTAAATGTTCCTCAAGTAATTATTGGGCTGACTATCATTGCTATTGGAACTAGTTTGCCAGAGCTTGCAGCAACGATATCAGCGATTGTTAAAAATAAAAATGACATGGTGATAGGTAATGTCATTGGTTCAAATGTTATGAATATTGCACTAGTGGTTCCTATAATTGGAATGTTTTCAGATGTAACTTTCGAATCAAATATACTATCGAGAGATTTCCTTGTTTTATCCATAACATCAATGTTATTTATATTGATTACAGCAACATACTCCTCTTCGAGATTTAATTTAAAAGTAGTTAAACTAATTGGATATATTTTTGTTATAGGCTACCTAGGATATATTGTAAAACTAAGCAATTTGATCTGATTTTTTTGTTGAGTTTATCAACAATAATCCAATCAAGCAGGCGCAAACCTCAAATATAAAGAAGGTGTTAAAAAAGCCAGGCATGTTTGGAAGTACTGAGGAGATTATCCTGCCAAAAGCAATAGAACCAGTTAAAAAAGTTAAAAACTTAATAGAGAATATTCCAATATACTCTTTAAATAAGCCAATTAAACACATAGATCCAATACAAAGATTTAAACCCCCATATATTCCAGCTATTTCTGAATAACCAATATCAGATGTGACTTGTAAGCCAACAGCATCCGTGAAACCAGGGTCTATTATTGCCCAAGCACCAATAGCAAAATATGTAAGTCCCATAAAAACTAAATAAAATTTCTGAAGCATTATCATTTTTGCACTCCTTTTTTGTTAACTGGTTGTAATATAAAATTATCACAATGAAGTTAATTAAAAAAATCTTTTTTTCATTTTTTTTAGTATTTTGTATGAATATAGATGCAGATTATATTGAGCTTCCGAAAGATGAGGTATTAAAAATGCCACTTCCCCTTCCTTATAATAAAAAAGAATATACAGAGAAAGATATTCAAAAATTTATAAATAAAACTATAAATAACTCAAAGCAACCAATAATTATTTTTGGTGGCAATTGGTGTGGTGACTGTAGAGTACTAGCTGGAACTTTTAATTTACCAACCATTAAAAAGTTTTTAGATAAACACTATGAAGTTCTTCATATTGATGTTGGTAGATATGAAATAAACATGAATTTGATGGAATATTTCAATATCCCAAGAGAAGAAGGAGTACCAAGAGTTCTTGTGTTTGATAAAAATAATAATTTGTTAAATAGCAGTTCAACAAAAGAATGGACAACTGCCAGAGACAGAAAGCAACAGGATATTTTTAATTATTTTCAGAATTTAATAACTGAATAAATTTATTCAAATTGAATCTTAGTATCAGCAAAAAATAAATAAAATAATCCTCCAAATACTAAAACAAAGGTAGATATATTAAATATTAAAAACCATGATCCTGTAAGCTCTAATATCAGCCCAGCAACAAAAGGACTTATAATCGCAGCTATCATCCCAATACCACCTGCAAAGCCAACAATAGAACCAGTATATTTTGGGCCCAAGTCAGCATGATTTACACCATAACCTCCAACAGCAATTCCACTAAAAGCATTCGTAAAAGACAATAAAATAATAATAGATATATGGGAATCTTGAAATGGAATCATTGAAAGACAAGTCGCACCACCAAGAAAACCTATTGTATTTACAGTTTTTCTCACTCTTAATACTTGGAGTCCCTTTTTGATTAAAGAGTCTGCTAGATAACCCCCAGAAATTAAAGCTAAAACTGAAACAATACTTGGTATAAGTATCATTACGATAAATATCGCTGAGTCTAATTCAATACCTAAACCACCAGTTGAGATGGGACTATTAACGTATTTAGGTAAGTATGAAATAAAGGTAAATAATGCCCAATTATTGCAAAATGTAGCTACTGTGATTGCTATAAAAGGAAGATTGGTGAGTAATTTTCGTAATGGCAGTTTGCTTGCCGTGGAGTCTGCAGGAGCTTCTGATTTAATTAATTCTAATTCTTTTGAGGATATATGTTTGTGGTCCTGCGGATCTGAAGTAAAATTTTTATGCCAAAATATGAACCAAATCAACCCAAGCATTCCAAAAGAATAAAATACCCACTCCCATGAATATGAAGCAATTATTAGCGCCGTTGCTACATAACCAAAAATTGTACCTGCAGAAATACCACTGTTTGTAATAGCAATCGATCTTGTTCTCTCATTAAATGGGATCCATCTCGCGTACAAAGAATGCCAAGATGGGAAAGTGATGCCCTCGCCTAACCCTATCAGGACTCTTATAAATAACAAGGCAAGAAAACCGTTGTATGCAAAAAAAGGAGTGAGCATTGTAAATATTGACCAAAGTAACACTCCTACACCTAGAACAGTCTTACCGCCATATTTATCAGCTAAAATTCCTCCAAGTATCATTGTAAGAACATATCCGATGTAAAAAATTGAAAAAATGATGCCTGTTTGAGCTTCACTCCACCCAAATTGCTCTTGCATAGGAATAATTGCAACAGAGATATTAACTCTATCTATGTAGCATATAAAAACTGCAAGGAAAGACATTAGGACTAGCCTAAATCTAATTGGTATCATCATTTATGTTAATGTTAACTTTTAATTGAAAGATTATCTTTGTTTAGATAGTCTTTTTTCAAGGACATTTAACTTCAAGTTTCCTGGAGATCCTTCCGAATAATTAGATCTAGTTGTTTCTGAAAATTGTGACAAATCATTAGAATTTTTTACTTGATTGTAAGCATCTCTAAAAGGTGTTCCTTCGTTTACTAAAGCATAAACCTTATCTGTCATTTTCATTTCATTATCAATATATTCTAGTGAATTCTTTTTATTTACTTTGATAGACTTGATAAGCTTTGGGAGGATGCTTAAAGATTTTAAGCTAATATCAAAACTAGAGACTAAACTTCTCTTTGTTAGCTGAAGATCTCTATGATAACCACTTGGAAGAGATATGATATTTTCTAACTCTGATGCTTGGCCAGCTAAAATTGAGTAATTAGCTCTTAGAATCTCAATAACATCAGGATTGTGTTTATTTGGCATAATCGAAGAACCAGTTAAATATGCTTTATCAATAGTTAATAAATTAAACTCTTGCGACATAAAAAGGCTCATATCCCATGCAAATTTTCTTACATCAAGCATAGATTGTTTTAAGGTATTGATAACTTGCATCTCATACTTACCTCTACTATTTTGAGTATATAAGCTATTTAATTGCACTCTTTTGAATCCTAGTTCCTTTGTTGTCATTTTTCTATCCAATGGAAGAGCAACTCCATAGCCGGCAGCGCTGCCAAGAGGATTTGAGTCTATCCAGTCAATGGTGCTATTAATTAAATCAATATTGTCGATAAAAGATTCTGCATAAGAACTGAACCATAAACCCCATGAAGAAGGCATTGCTCTTTGAAGATGAGTGTATCCAGGCATAGGGATATGTTCATACTTATTTGCCATTTGTATAAATGTTTTAGCGATAGATTGATTTAGTTTTTTAAAATCATTTAGATTATTTTTTGCAAATAGTCTCATAGCTACAAGAACTTGGTCATTTCTACTTCTACCTGTATGAACTTTCTTTCCAAGATCTCCTAATTCTTTAGTTAAATAAAATTCAATAGCAGAATGGCAGTCTTCATACTTCTTAGTCAATTTAAAAGAACCCTCTAAGAATTTCTTTCTTAGCTCCTTTAATGATTTATTGAGTCTATTAAATTCATTTTTTTTCAAAATATTGATTGATTGAAGTCCTTTAATGTGGGCGATAGTTGCATCGATATCATAGATAAAAATAGAATTATCAAGCTCTATGTCTTCACCGGCTAAAAATGAAGATATTTCGTCTGATACTTTTACACCTGAAGTGTTCCATATTTTTTTATTCATAATTAATTCCTGTTAATTGATCAAGACTACAAGCATGATTTAAGTTTTGTATTACTTGTGTAGCAGCACCTTTTAATAAATTATCTAAAGCGCAGCATACTGTTAAGCCATATCCACTTTCATCTACTTCAAAGCCACCAATAGATACATAATGACTATTAGATACCTTATTAATCATTGGTATTTCTTTTATCACTTGTATCAGTTTCTTGTCTTTATAAAAGCTCTTATACAGATCATATATTTCAGAACTTGATGATTTTTTAGTTAGCTGAATATGAGACGTTATAAGAATGCCTCTAAAAAAATTAGCTACATGAGGGCTAAAAGATATTTTTTCGTAGCAGTGCTTCATTACTTCCTTTTCATGAATATGCCCAGATAATGAATAGGGAATAATATTTCCTTCAAGGTTCTTTGGATCATTTTTTTCATTTGGAGTTGCGCCAGCGCCACTATAGCCAGAAATACCCATACAACTTACTTTCCCATCTATCAGATGCTTTATTGGAAATAAAGAAAATTGTATTGCAGATGCATAACAGCCTGGGTTGCTAATCCTTTTATCTTTAGTTTGAGCAGATACCTCTGGCAATTTGTATGCCCATCCATCATCAAATCTATAATCAGCACTAATATCAATAATAATAATATTAGAATCATGTTTTTCAATGCTTTTAATATAATTTGAAGATTCATTATTTGATAAAGCCATAATTACAATATCAATATCTGTAAAATCTAATTTATCCGGGCTGTCTAATAGTTTATAGGTGAGACTCTTTGTCTTAGCGTAATCATCAACGAACTTCCCTTGTGAAGTTTTGGAGTAAATGTCTGATATAAAAAAATTAGGATGGTTATTGATAATCTTAATTATCTCTTGGCCAACATAGCCCCTACCACCAAGAATAGAAATGTTAAAACTAGTTTTCATATGAAATTGTTGCAGGTTGATTTACAGCATAATTAATACATGCAGTGAGTTCATCTAAGTCATGAATACCAATCCAAAAAATATTCCACTCATCAGATTTTTGAAAGCCATCACAGACGTCTTTATAAAAATTATTTATTGCATTGCTTGCTCTTGATCTCCAAAAGATTTTCTTATGTTCAGAAAGCATTTTATTCCACATGGCGTTTCCAAGACCCTCTCCTCTTGCTGAATTAATCACAGCAAACTTATCCATGTATGCAATATCTTTGTAGGTAGTTATAACTATGGAAGACCTGTTACATTCACTTATGTAAAATTCTTTATCATCATTATCAAAATAATTTTTACTTAAAGTTCCTTTAAAAGCCGATTCTAGTATTGAAACTAAAGCATTAATTTGGTCATTATTTAAAGATTTCAATTTATTAATTTGATGTCCGGCTTTAACTAAAGTTCCAAACCCAGCATCAGTAAATAGCTCTCTATTGAGATGAAGAGGTTTTGTTATAGATACAGAACTATTACTTGGAAGAGAATCTAATAATAATTTAATTTGCTCTAACTTTAATTTCATTCCTGAGTGAAGCCAGTCTTGGGCCATGAGCTTGTTATAGTCATCTTTAATATTGATATTAGAAATTAACTTATCGTTACCATCAAAAATACCACCTATTTCACTTAAGAAAATTACTTTATCTGGAACTATTTCTTTTGCCAAAGCTAGAGTTGCTTTGTCTCCATTAATATTTACTAATTGATGCTCTTCTGTATACCCAATTGGTGCGATAACAGGTATACCTCCTGAGGAAATAATATCTTTGATTTTATTAGAATTAGTTTCTTTTATCTGACCAACATAGCCAAGATCCTTATTCTCAATATTACAACTAAATACATCACCTATAACTGGGATTGCATTTACATGTTGATCGTTAAGGGCAGATACAATTTTTTTATTTTCACCACTAAAAATTTCATAGGCTACATCTAATACGTCTTTTGTAGTTACTCTTTGGCCATTTAAAAAAGAGAATTCGATTTTTCTTTTATCTAGTTCCTCAGATAACTTAGGTCCTCCACCATGGACAATTATTGGTCTGAGGCCAACTTCATTTAAAAAAGCTAATGATGAAACCAGGTTTTCAAGATCGCTTTGAATTACAGCACCACCAACTTTTATTACAGCAAATCTATAATCATCAGAAGAAAACCTATCTAGATATTTTCTAATTTCTTTTTCGCTACTCATACTACTGAGCAGCTTTAAGATAGTATCTTTTTTATAACTTTTCTTCATTTTCAATTATTTTTTATTAATTTCTGTCCATGTCGATGTGCTTTTTCCAAGTAGCTTTATAAAGCCAGCTGACTCTTTAACACCCCATGATGCAGATTGGGCATATACAGCGTCTTTACTTACCAAAATCTTTTTAGAATCAACTGCAACAGCTTCAACTTTTCCAGCAGTCAAAAGTACTGTTACTTTTCCAGTTACTGGTTTTTGAATATCCTCAAGAAAATTTTCAAGATTTTTTGTTAAAGGATCAAAATAAAATCCTCCATAAACAAGCTCTACCCATCTTTTACCGATAAGTGGCTTAAAATTATTTTGTTTATCAGTAAAAATAGCTTCTTCTAATGCTCTATGCGACCTTTGTAAAATAGATATACCAGGTGATTCGAATAGGAATCTACCTTTGATACCAATAATAGTATCTCCAGCAAATAACTCTCTTCCAATTCCATATTTACCACCTATTTTGTTTAACATTCTTAGCAAATCTGGTCCTTTCATAGATTTACCATTTATTTTTTTAGCTTCGCCTTTAGAGAATTCTATTTCGAGCTTTTTGGGTTTTGATGGATATTTATTTGGCGTATTACAAAGAATATAACTTTCTTTTGATGGTTCTTTCCAATCATCAATTTCTGAACCAGAAACAGTAGCGCCCATAAGATTTTCATTAATACTATACTTCGTATGAAGAGTTGAGACTTTAAATCCCTTATTCTTAAGATATTCTTGTTCATACCCTCTAACATCAGTAACTTTGTTCTGTATTTCTCTGATGGGTGTAATTGTTTTGTAATTTCCAAATGCTTGAATGGATAGATCAAATCTAACTTGATCATTACCCATACCTGTACAGCCATGAGAAATATACCTTGTATTCAGCTTCTTACAAAGCTTGATTGCTTCTGTAACAATAAGATATCTGTCAGAACAAAGTGCTGGATATTTATCCTGATATAAAGACCCAGACCAAACCAGTGGTTTAATTATCTCCTTCCAGAGACTAGTCTCAATGCTCACATTTGTATGTTTTTTTGCTCCTAATTCATAAGCTCTCTTTGATATTTTTTTTTCTTCATTTGCAGATGTGCCTCCACTATTAACAAAGATAGTATGTACTTCAAAACCTTGATCAATAAGATATGGGACACAAAAACTAGTATCTAATCCGCCAGAAAATGCTAAAACAATTTTTTTCATTTTTATTATTCCTTTAGTAAAGTTGAAAGTAGTGATTTTTGAACATGCATTCTATTGCCTGCCTCTTGAATAGCAACACAATAATCTGAATCCATTACTTCATCTGTTGCTTTGATATTTCTTCTTAACGGCAAACAATGACTAAATAGAGCATTATTTGTTTTTGACATTTTTTCTCCATCAACTATGAAATGTTTAAAGTTATCTCTAACAAGTTTTTCTTCTTCAGGATTGCCATAGTAAGACAGAGAACCCCAACTTTTTGCATAAACAATATCTGCATTTCGATAGCCATCATCTATATTATGTGTGATTTCAAATTTCATATTATTTGATGCACAGTTCTTTTCTGCTTCATTAATGTAATTCTCATGGAGAATATATTCTTCAGATGGGCATAATAGCTTTACGTTCATGCCAAATTTACTTGCAATTAATAAAGAGGAATTTGCTACTGCTGTATTCAAAGGTTTTGGATGATATGTCCATGTTAAAAGATAATCTTTACCAGTAAGATCGCCCAAGCTTTCTTGCATTGTTAAAATATGTGCTAATTCTTGGCAGGGATGCGTAATAGTTTCCATATTAATAACTGGAACAGAAGCATATTTTGCAAAACTATTAATTACATTGTCAGATAAATCTTCTTCTAAATTAATAAATTTAGGGAATGCTCTTATCGCAATTAAATCACAGTAATCTGAGAGTACCTTTGCAACTTCTATTATGTGCTCTTCAGAATCTCCATCCATAATAGAGTTGAGCTTAAATTCAATGGGCCATGCATCTTTTCCAGGATGAAGGACTACAGCGTAACCACCAAGTTCTTGCACACCCAATTCAAAACTGGTTCTAGTTCTCATTGATGGGTTAAAAAATAAGAGAGCTACAGATTTGTTCTTTAATACATTATTAAACCTATTAATCTTAAGATCTTTTGCATAATCCAAAATATCTTGAAGCTCTTGTTTCGTCCAGTCTGTTGTAGATATAAAATTTTTCATAATTACTTTTTTTTAAATAAAAAAAACCCAGCATAAGCTGGGTCTAATTCACAATAGGATAGATCCAGCTACAAAGCTGAAACCCGTCTTTCTTGTGTTAAATAGTTATTCATCGCTGCTAAGTATATATAGAAATTTAATTTTGTAAACTTTTCAACTTAATTTGGTAGGGATGGAGGGAGTCGAACCCCCACGCCTTGCGGCACTTGGTTCTAAGCCAAGCGTGTCTACCAGTTCCACCACATCCCCGGATTGAAGCATTATATAGACTATTAATATTTTATGGAAAGGTTAATTGTAAAATTTACAAATTATAATCAAGCTGATTTTTTCTTGCTTTTTGCACGGCATAAAGGCCAATTGCAAATACAACACCCATTAAGAAAGATATAACTGCAATAGTTGTATAACCATCGTAAATAAAGCTGAACATTTTTGAAATCATCATTACAAAGACGATATATAAGACCACTGTACCAACTTGAACTTTTGATGAGGAATATAAAAACCTCATAGCCAAATAACCAACTGCTGCAACAAATCCAGCATACGATCTAGCAAAATGTGACTCCTGAACACCTTCAACAAAAATGGGTAAAAAGATAGTATTTACGTCTGGTGATACCATCGTTACTACTCCAGCTATCATCGCAAGTGCTGAGATACAGAAAATCATAATTTTAAATAAAATCATAATACCCCTAGCATATATAAGGCTAAAATGAATGACAAGGCTCCAACTCCCATCCATATATACATTTCTTTGTAGTTTTTAAATTTATAAGAATTAATTGCAAGAAAGCAACAAAAAATAGGTGCAACTACTAAAACGCCATAACCAATTAATATCGCCAAGGGAATGAAGGCTAATAAAAGAAATATTTGTAAAACAGTTCTATTCATATAGCTATAAAACTACCATTTATTGCAGTATTGTCAATTTAGAGGTTCTTCAATTTTTTCTATTTGCTGTAAAGCAGATATTTCAGTTTGAATTTCTAGTATTGATTGATTTAATTGTTTTTTATAATTATTTAAAGCTTGGACAGAGTCATCAACTAAAATTAATTGGGTTTCAATAGTTTTTAGTGTCAGCTGTATATCATTGATATTACTTAGAGAAGGCTGAAGTTCATTTATTTTTTCTGTATTAGAAGATAAATCAATTTTATACTTATCAAGTGATTCATTTATCTGAGTTATTGATGCTTCTATTTCAGCTGTTGAAGCTAATAATTTAGATATATTTACTTTATTTCTTTTATTACTAAGGTCCCATAATTTACGAACTTCTTTATCAAGAAATTGAATGGAAGACGATATATCTGTTAAAGAATCGTTATTAACCTCATCAGCTATATTCATTTGTTCTTCAATGACAGCCAATCTATCTTCGTTAGTTTTTATTTTAGCGTCTGTATAACTTGACTCATAGCTTTGCCAAATACCAAGACCCAAAATACTCATAAATAAAAGAACATAAAGAAAACCTACAAATAAGCCTCCAGATTTTGTTTTTTTTAAGTATGCTGGTGATGTTTTATCTGGTCTTATATCTTTATTCATTTAAATGTAAAAAATTATCGCTATATGCTATATTTTTGAACAGTAGCGTCGTTAACTTATCGTCCTATAATATATTTTACAATAACTATAAGGGTTTATATGAATTTAGATTTTTCAGATGATCAAAAATTCCTTCAAAGTGAAGCAAAAAAATTTCTTGAAAAAGAAGAAAGTGTAAAACGATCAAGAGGAGTGTTAGAAGGCTCAGAATCGTTTGATAATGATTTGTGGCAAAAAATAATTGAATTAGGTTGGACGGGCATAAGAATTCCTGAAGAATATGAAGGATTAGGTCTTGGTCATCTTGAACTATGTGTAATTGCTGAAGAATTAGGTAGACATCTTGCACCAGTGCCCTTCTCGTCATCAGTTTATTTGTTTACTGAGGCCATAATTAAATATGGAAGTGAGGAACTTAAAAAGGAAATACTACCTAAGCTAGTAACTGGAGAAGTTGTTGGTACGATAGCAGTTACTGAAGATTTTTTAGCTCCAACAAATAATAATATTAAAACTGAAGTTTCAAATGAATTAATTTCAGGTACAAAAATTGCAGTTCCTGATTGTGAAGCTGCTACTCATTCAATTATTGTCTGCAAATCTTCAAAAGGAATAGACTTAAGACTGGTTGATTTATCCTGTAAAGAAGTCTCAATCAATCAAGTTGAAAATATTGATGGTAGTAGAGGCCACTATTCCATAGAAATGAAACAAACGCCAAGTTTACTTATTGGAGATGAGGGTAATGGTTGGATTTTATACGAATCAATTATTAATCAGGCAGCTGTATTGTTTAGCTTTGAGCAAATCGGGGGTTCGCAAGCTGCATTAGATATGGCAGTAAATTATGCTAATGAAAGATATGCCTTTGGAAAACCAATTGGTTCTTATCAAGGTATTAAACATAAATTAGCAGATATGTATGTTGCTTTAACTTTGGCTAAATCTAATTCTTACTATGCTGCATGGGCATTGTCATCAGAATCTTCAGATTTACCAGTAGCTGCAGCAACTGCCAGAGTAAGTGCAACAAAAGCTTATGAGTTATGTTCAAAAGAAAACATCCAAACTCATGGTGGTAATGGTTTCACATGGGAATACGACTGTCATCTTTTTTACAAAAGATCAAAATTACTTTCATTAAATATTGGCTCACTCGCTAATTGGAAAGAAAGACTTGTCTCTAATTTAGAACGATCAAATATAAACTAGGAAAAATTATGGATTTTAAAGATACGCCTGAACAAGCAAAATTTAGAAAGACCTGTAGAGAATGGCTAGAAAAAAATGCCAAACTTAAAACAGGTGTCGAAAAAAACGAATTTGCAAATATTGATTTTTTACAAGTTGCAAAGGACTGGCAGAAAAAGAAATATGATGCCGGTTGGGCCATGTTACATTGGCCAAAGGAATTTGGTGGTATTGGTGCCTCAGCTATTGAAAGAATTATTTGGGCTGAAGAAGAATCAAAGTTTAATGTCCCGAAAGGTATTTTTGAAATTGGTTTAGGTATGGCTGGGCCAGTAATGATGGAATACGCAACTGATGAGCAAAAAGCTCGATATCTCCCAGCAATGGCAGAAGGTAAAGAGATATGGTGTCAGCTTTTTTCAGAGCCATCAGCAGGCTCAGATGTTGCAGGTTTAAGAAGTAAAGCTGTCAAAGATGGAGATAATTGGATTATTAATGGTCAAAAAGTATGGACCTCTGGAGCACATTTCTCAGATTATGGAATTTTAGTTGTAAGACATGATCCGAATCTTGAAAAACATAAAGGGATGACATTTTTCTTTTTAGATATGAAATCTCCCGGTATTGAAGTAAAACCAATTAAACAAATTACAGGCGGTTCAAGTTTTAATGAAGTTTATTTTACCGATGTAGTTATACCTGATACTCAAAGGCTTGGAGATGTTGGTGATGGCTGGAAAGTTGCCATAACAACACTTATGAACGAAAGGCTTGCGGTTGGTGATGCTAACGGAGCTGATGTTGAAGATGCTTTTAGATGGGCAAAAAAACAAGATGATTCTGGTGAGCCTCTTATAAATAACAAATCAGTAAGATCATCTATTGCAGATTGGTACTGTGAAGCTAATGGATTAAAAAATACTAAGCTTAGAACTATGTCTGCCTTATCAAGAGGTGAAACACCGGGACCAGAAGCTTCAATAACTAAAATAGTTAGTGCAAATAAATTACAAAATATTGGTGCCTTTGGGATGGACTCTCTTGATATGGCCGGTATGTTAAAAACAGATGATCCTGAAATACAAAGTTTTCAGAATGCTTGGCTTGGTGCCCCTGGACTAAGAATTGCCGGTGGTACTGATGAGATTCTCAAGAACATCATTGCAGAAAGAGTGCTTGGACTTCCTCAAGATGCGAGAGCCGATAAGGGAATGCCATACAAAGACATACCTTCAGGTAATTCTTAAGATTTTAATTGAGGAAATAAAATAACATCTCTTATTGATGTTTGGTTAGTAATCATCATTACCAATCTGTCAATTCCAATACCCACTCCAACTGCAGGAGGCATTCCATGCTCTAGTGCAGTTACGTAATCTTCATCAAATGACATAGCCTCTTTATCGCCAGTGTCTTTGGCTTTGACTTGTTCTCTAAATCTGTCAGCTTGATCATCTGGGTCATTTAATTCACAAAAGCCATTAGCTAATTCTTTACCGCCAATAAATAGTTCAAATCTATCAGCTATTTCTGGATTTTCATTATTTCTTCTTGAAAGAGGTGAAACTTCAACAGGGTAACCAATGACAAAAGTTGGTTCAATTAAATTTTCTTCTACACTTGATTCAAATAATTCAAGCAATTCTTTGCCACCCATTTTTTCTATCTGATCTTCACTAATTGAATCATTATGTTCTAAAACTAGATCGGCAAGTTTTGCTTTTCTAAATTTTGATAGATTAATTTGATCGTCTCCCCAAGATATATTTAATGAATTATTAATAAGCTCACATGCTTTTTTGATCATGTTTTCAGTAAATTCAATGGTATTTTCTAGAGTTGTAAAAGCCTCATAATACTCAAGCATAGTAAATTCTGGGTTATGTTTTGTTGATAAGCCCTCGTTTCTAAAACTTCTATTAATTTCAAAAACTCTCTCGAAACCACCTACCAAAAGTCTTTTTAAATACAGCTCAGGAGCTATCCTTAAAAATAACTCTCTATCTAAAGCATTATGCTTAGTAACAAATGGTCTTGCCACAGCACCGCCTGGTATTGGATGCATCATAGGTGTTTCTACTTCAACAAAATTTCTATCTTTAAGAGACTCTCTTAATGATTCAATAATAGCTGACCTATTTAAAAATACTTGCTTCTGGTTTTCGTTACTCATTAAATCAAGATATCTTTGTCTATATCTTGTCTCAATATCGGCAAGACCTTTAAATTTGTCAGGCATAGGTCTTATTGATTTTGTAATCAAACTAACCGCACTAGCCTCAATTGTTAGCTCATTTGTTTTTGTTTTAAATAATTTTCCTTTAATGCCAACAATGTCTCCTAAATCCCAAGTTTTAAAATCTTCATATATATCAATATCTACAGTATTTTTACTCACATAAACCTGAATATCGCCACTAGAATCCCTTATGGTCGCAAAACTCGCGTTACCCATTACCCTCATGAGTACAATTCTTCCAGCAACAGAAATATTATCAATATTTTTTGATTCTAGATCTTCTTTTGAAAGCTCATCATATTGACCATGAAGATCATTAGCATAATGCTCTTTTAAAAAGTCGTTTATATATGCTGTATTTTTATCTCTAAGGAGTTGAAGTTTTTTTCTTCTTTCTTCAATAATACCCTCTTCTCCACCAATATTTTCTTCAGCCATTTATACTCCCGCTTTAAGACTTGCTTTCATAAACTCATCGAGATCACCATTTAAAACCGCCGATGTATTTCCTGTTTCATAACCAGTTCTTAGATCCTTTATTCTAGACTGATCTAAAACATATGATCTTATTTGACTTCCCCAACCTATGTCTGATTTACTTTCTTCCAATTCTTGTCTTTCTTGGTTTTGTTTTTGTAATTCTAACTCGTATAACTTAGATTTTAATTGTTTAAGAGCATTTTCTTTATTTTTATGCTGAGATCTATCACTTTGGCATTGAGCAACAACTCCAGTTGGCATATGAGTCAGTCTCACCGCTGAATCAGTTTTATTAACATGTTGACCTCCAGCACCTGATGCTCTGTATGTATCAACTCTTATATCAGCATTGTTTATATTTATTTCAATAGAGTCATCAACTTCAGGAGAAATAAAAACAGATGCAAAAGATGTGTGTCTTCTACTGCCAGAGTCAAAGGGTGATTTTCTAACCAATCTATGTATTCCGGTTTCAGTTCTCAACCAACCATAAGAATATTCACCGCTTACATGCAATGTTGCTGATTTAATGCCGGCAACATCGCCATGAGAAATTTCAATTAAGTCAGAATTAAAACCTCGGCCTTCAGACCACTTTGTATACATTCTGAGTAACATTTCAGCCCAATCTTGAGCTTCAGTACCTCCTGATCCAGATTGAATTTCTACATAAGCCGATGCAGAATCCATTTTATTTGTAAACATCTTACTAAACTCAAGTTCAACAACAGACTCTTCTATACTTTTGAAGCTATCCAATATTTCAGATATAGATTTATCATCTCCCTCCTCTTCAGCAATATCAATGAACATAAGACCATCAGTAACTTTTTCCTCAACGGATTTAAATGAATTTAGTGTTTTTTCAAGAGCTGTTTTTTCTTTACTAATTTTTTGAGATAAATCTAAATCTGACCAAATTTCTTCTTTAGAAAGCTCGCTCTCAATTTCTTTAAGTCGTTTTTCTTTTGAGTTAATGTCAAAAACCCCATCCTTAATATCATCTAGGCGTATTTTAAGATCATTGAGGCTATTCTTAAGTTCTGAGGAATCCATTTTATAAATTATTCTTAATTATAAAATCAAAAATTAATTCTTTGGATGCAGGCATATGTGAAGCTCTTTCTTTTAAATTATATACATCTAAAAGAGTCTTGGGTATTTCTGATAATTCTAAATCTGCATCCTTAATAATTTCAGGAAATTTAGCTGGATGAGCTGTAGATAGAATTAATGTGTTTCCATTAAGTTTTTCATTAATTTGATCAACTGCCTTAATTGCTACAGCTGTATGGGGATCAATTAAATAGTTATAAGAAGCATAAGTATCTTTCATTGCTTTAACTGTAGAAACATCATCGACTGAGTAACTCATAAAGAGATCCTTAGATTTCTCCCACATGTGTTTTTCTAGATTAATTGGAGTTTTAGGAAAGTTTCTATAAAACTGATCGCAAATTGACGAGTTTCTTTCTGCATAAAAATCATAAAGCAATCTTTCAAAATTACTTGCAATACTTATATCCATGCTAGGTGAAAGAGTTTCTGACACTTTAGATTTTGAATAATCATTATCTGAAAAAAATCTATGCAGAATATTATTATCATTTACAGCTACCAATATTTTATTTAAAGGCATGCCCATTTTGTATGCAGAATAACAAGCAAATACATTTCCAAAATTTCCAGTTGGAACAGAAAAATTGAGGGGCTCTCTTAATTGATTAGTTTTTAATGAGGCGTAAAAATAGTAACAAATTTGGCCAATAATTCTTACCCAATTAATAGAATTAACAGCTAATAAAAATTGATCATCTTTGAGAAAAGACCTTTCACTAAAAGCTTGTTTGACAATATCCTGGCAATCATCAAATGTTCCGTTAACTCTTAATGTAAAAACATTAGGACTATCAACTGTGGTCATTTGTCTTCTTTGAACTTCTGACATATTTCCATCCGGAAGAAGAATAAAACTTTTAATAGAATCAAATCTTTTACATGCATCAATAGCAGCAGATCCAGTATCTCCTGAAGTTGCACCTAGTACTATTGCTGTTTTATTTTGTTTTAATAATGATTTGTTAAAAAATGCTGCAGCTAATTGAAGTCCAAAATCTTTAAAGGCTGCTGTAGGTCCATGAAATAACTCTAAAATAGATTTTGTATCATCAAGCTGATGAATTGTGGCAAAATTTTCTTTAGAAAAGTCATGCCATGTATCATCTAGTAGTTCCAAGACCTCATCATCTGAGAAAGAAGACTGTGTAAATAAAGGAACTATGAATTTGGCCACATCAATAAAACTATCAAGAGTTTTTATTTTCTCAATATCGACTTGTGGCCAAGCATCAGGCATAAATAAACCCCCATCTGCAGCTAAACCCTGCATAAGAACATCCTCAAATGTTCTGTTGTGGTCCTTACCCCTTGTGCTGTGGAATAACATTATTAGTTAGATTCTATTCTAATAGATCTGATATTTTTAACCGATTCTATAGTTAATAACTCTTTGTGAAGTTCTGAGTGATCGCTTTCTTTAAATGGGTCAGTTATTAATATTATAGGAACACAATTTTCATCTAATTCTTCTTTTTGAACAATTGATTCAATTCCTACTTGTTTTGATGCCATTAAAGATGTTATTGATGCCATAACACCTGGTTTATCTTCTGCTTCTATATAAAAATAATATTGAAAGACAAGTTCAGAAAATTCTGAGACTTTATATGAAGTAATATTATTGTTTTCTGGTTGATCATTTATAGCTTTTGAATTTGCTAAATTAATAAGGTCTGAAATTAATCCAGAAGCAGTTGACTCCTGTCCAGCTCCTGAGCCTGCTATATGTATTTTTCCAATTAAGTCTGTATCTATCTCCATACCATTTCTCACACCCTTTAAGTTGGCAAGGTGTGAATCAAGCTTTATTAATGCAGGATGCGCCCTAAGCTCTAGAAGATTTTCATCAACTTTAGCTACTGCAAGATGTTTTACGGTATAACCCATATCCATTGCATATGTAAAATCACTTTTTTCTATTTTTGTAATGCCTTCAACATAAAAATCTTTTGGAGGCAAAGATGTTCCAAAGGCTAGAGCTGATAAAATACCAATCTTATGTGCGGCGTCCATGCCTTCAATATCAAAGGTTGGATCAGGCTCTGCATATCCTTCTTTCTGAGCCAATTCAAGAGTTGAATCAAATTCAGCACCTTCTTCCATATTTGATAAGATAAAATTAGATGTACCATTTAACATCCCTGAAATCTTTGAAACTCTATTTGCAGCTAACTCTTCTTTTAATAATTTTATAATTGGGGTTCCAGCGCAAACTGCAGATTCAAAAAGAACTCTTACTCCGTTTTCTTTTGCTAATTTAAAGATTTCATCTCCATGATGGTATATAACAGCTTTATTTGCAGTTACAACATGTTTTTTATTCTTGATTGCTTTAATAATTAGTTCTCTTGCTACCTCAACTCCTCCAATTAGTTCTACCACTACATCAATATCATGACTAATGACATCAAATATATCCCTCTCGATAGGTGTATTACCTGGATCACATTTAGGATTGTCTCTTCTTGCTCCTATGACGCTAACTGTAAATTGAGCACCTGAGTTTGAGGCAATAATATCTGCATTATTCTCTAGCGCACTAAATAATCCAGTTGCAACATTACCCCACCCACAAATTCCTACTTTTAATTCTTCCATTATATTTCCATTAATAAAAAGTTTTTAATGCCTCTTATTGCTTGCCTAATTCTTTGTTCATTCTCAATAAGTGAAAATCTAACATACTCATCACCATCTTCACCAAAACCTCCTCCAGGAGAAACAGCAACTTGAGCATGTTCAATAAGCAATTTACTAAATTCTAAAGAACCTAATTTAATATATTTTTCAGGTATCTTTGCCCATACAAACATTGTAGCAACTGGCTTTTCAACATCCCAGCCAATACGATTAAGTCCATCACATAATTCATTTCTTCTGCTTTCATACATTTCACGAATTGCACTTACTTCTTTATCACATTCATTTATTGCTTTAATTGCAGCAACTTGAATTGGGGTGAAAGTTCCATAATCCATATATGATTTAATTTTTGTTAGTGCTTGAACTAAATTTTTATTTCCACAACAAAATCCAACTCTCCATCCAGGCATATTATATGACTTTGATAATGTAAAAAATTCTACTGCTATATCTTTTGCACCATCAACTTCTAAAATTGAAGGTGCTTTATATTCATCAAATACAATATCAGCATATGCAAGATCATGGATTATCCAAATATCATATTTTTTTCCAATTTTTATAATTTTTTCAAAAAATTCAACAGTTACAGATTGAGTGGTTGGATTAGATGGAAAATTAATTATTATCATTTTTGGCTTGGTTTTAGAATTATTGATTGCCTCCTCAACATCATCTAGAAACTTATCCGTATCATCTTTTAATGTTACCGAATGCAAATTGGCGCCTGCAATTACAACGCCATAAGAATGTATAGGATATGTTGGTGATTGAACTATCACAGTATCATCTTGAGATAAGGTAGCTAAGGAAAGATGGGCTATACCCTCTTTAGAGCCCATACACGTAACAATCTCAGAATCTTGATTTAATTGAATATTATATTTTCTTAGATACCAATCTTTTATAGCTAAACGAAGTTTTGGTAGCCCTGCTGATTGAGAATATCTATGGGTAACAGGATTTTTAACCGTTT
Source organism: uncultured SAR86 cluster bacterium (assembly GCA_902635645.1). Taxonomy (GTDB): domain Bacteria; phylum Pseudomonadota; class Gammaproteobacteria; order Magnimaribacterales; family D2472; genus SCGC-AAA076-P13. The sequence goes on along the minus strand of CACPON010000003.1, from coordinate 3,757 downwards.
CAATTAGTTTATCAACGACAACATTTGGTGTAGGTTGATCAGGATTGCCCATCCCAAAATCTATAATATCCTCACCACGAAGTCTTGCTTCATGTTTCAAAGTATTTATTTGACCAAAAATATATGGAGGTAATTTTTGTGCATTAGTAAAATCTTGATCAGGCATAGCTCTATGATTTTAATTTTGTTAATAAATCCTCAGGAGATAAATATCCTGGTATTAAATTTCCATCAGTTGAAAAAATTGCGGGGGTTCCAGTAACTCCTAATTTTTTTCCAATAGCATAATGTTTTGAAACTGGTTGATTGTCACAAAAATTAACATCTACTTCTTTATTATTTTTAAGTCTTGTTAAGCTTAATTTAGTATTATCTGAACACCAAGCGTTGACCATCTTTGTAAAGGAATCAGTACCTAGACCAGATCTTGGAAAAGCAGCATAGTTTATTGTAATTCCTAACTTGTTATATTCTTCAATCTGATTATGAAGTTTCCTGCAATATCCACAATCCACATCAGTAAAAACAGTCACGCTATATTTCTCATTTTTAGATTTAAATGAAATTAATTCACTAGATTTTAAATTCGATAGGATTATAGATCTTCTTTTTGAAATCTCTAAATCTGTAATATTAGAAATAGAGTCTATGTTTATTTTATAGATATCACCATAAATAAAAAAATTGCCATCTTTTGTAACATATATTGGTTCCAGATCACCATAATAAACTGAGTATAGTCCAGGAATAGATGATTCTTGAATGCTCTCAATTTCTGAGCCTGCAGGTAATATTTTTTCTAGACTATTTCGGATTATCTCTTCATCGGATGCAATGAATAAGGAAAACAAAATAAAAACAAATGAAATATTAAATTTTTTCATTTTAGCCTCTTGGGTGATGTTTTTTTAGAATTTCGCCTAATCGTTTCTTTGCTATGTGAGTATATATTTGGGTGGTAGATAAGTCACTATGTCCAAGTAAAATTTGTACAGATCTTAAATCAGCACCTCTATTTAAAAGATGTGTAGCAAAGGCATGTCGAAGTGTATGGGGTGAAATAGATGGTTTAAGATTTTCACGCTTAATATAAATCTTTATCCTTTGCCAAAAAGCTCCCCTAGTTATTCTAGTTCCTCTGTTACTTAAAAAAACATCTTTAGAATCTAACTTTTTTCTATCTTCAAGATATATTCTCAAAGCCTCTGCTGCTTTTTCACCATATGGTACTAAACGCTCTTTAGAACCCTTACCAAAAACTTTAAGTACAGATCTATTAAAATCTATATCTGTGAGCTTAAGATTCACTAACTCAGAAATTCTCATACCAGTTGCATAAAGAATTTCTATCATTGCTTTATCTCTTCTTTCTATTTTTATACTAGATTTTGGACTTCCTAAAAGGCTTTCAACTTCATCTTCAGACATTGATGTTGGTAAATATTTTTCTTGTTTTGGAGTAGTAATTTCGTCTGCTGGAGAGTTTTTAATAACTTTTTTCTTTAATAAAAAAAGATAGAAATGTTTGATAGAAGAAATCTTCCTATTTATTGAGGAACTTTTTAAACCAATACTAAATAAAGTTGAAATGTAATTATTTAAATTAAGATCGGTTATTTTCAATCGATCTAAATGTTCTTTATCACACCATGAAGAAAAAGATGAAATATCATTCTTGTATGATGAAACAGTATTCTTTGAAAGTCCTTTTTCGATATATAGAGAATCTAAAAAGGACCTAAGTAAATGATCCTTTTTATTATCTTTGATCATCTAATTAGTCTAATCTTTCTTTAATTCTGGCTGATTTACCTGACCTGTCTCTTAAGTAGAAAAGTTTGGATTGTCTTACATCACCTTTTCTTTTAACTTTTATAGAGTCAATAAGTGGGCTGTGCGTTTGAAATGTTCTCTCAACGCCAATGCCGCTTGAAATTTTTCTAACAATGAATGAAGAATTTAGGCCTCTTTTCTTAATACCCATTACAACACCTTCGAAAGCTTGCAATCTTGTTCTATCACCCTCTTTAACCTTAACAGAAACTACAATAGTATCGCCTGGTCTGAATGATGGAATATCTTCTTTTAATTGATTTGATTCAAAATCACTGACAATTTGTGAGGGTGTTTTTTCATTCAAAGAAACTACTGGAGACGAATCTTCCTCTTGAGTTTCTTTATCATCCTCAGCAGCTTCAGCAACTACTTCTTCAGTTGATTCTTCAGAAACTTCCTCAGCAGCTTCAGCAACTACTTCTTCGGTTGATTCCTCAGAAGCTTCCTCAGCAGCCTCAGCAACTACTTCTTCAGTTGATTCCTCAGAAGCTTCCTCAGCAGCTTCAGCAACTACTTCTTCGGTTGATTCCTCAGAAGCTTCCTCAGCAGCCTCAGCAACTACTTCTTCATTTTCTACATTTTTATTATCAGATTCATTCATTATATTCGCCTAAAAAGTGCTATAGGATATCCTTAGATTCCAATTCTTCCAAGAGTTTTTTTTGTTTTTTTGTTAATTTTACCTTATTTATCAAGTCCGGTCTTCTTAAATAGGTTTGAATAAGAGATTTGTTGGCTTTCCATTCACTAATTCTTGAATGATTACCTGAAAGAAGCACATCAGGAACTTGATCATCTTCAAAAATTTCTGGTCTTGTATAAGCAGGACCTTTTAATAAACCATTAAAGAATGAATCATTTTTAACAGAATCTTCATTTCCAACTGTTCCAGGTAAATTCCTAGCGATAGCATCTATCAAACATATAGCTGGATACTCACCACCACTCATTACAAAGTCCCCTACAGAAATTTCTTCATCAACATATTTATCAATAAACCTTTGATCAACTCCTTCATATCTTCCGCAAAGTATTGTTAATGCTTGCATTGATGATAAATCAATTATTTTATCTTGAGTAAGCCTTGTTCCTTGTGGACTTAGATATACCACATGACCACGATCATTTTCAGGAATTTCAAATAATGTGTCCTTTAATGGCTGAGGCATCATCAACATACCTTCACCACCTCCATAAAGCTTTCCATCAATTTGACCATGTTTATTTATTGCATTTTTTCTGATGTCGTAACACTCTATTGAATTATTATTATCAAAAGTTTTTGATATAACCCCATATTCAAGTACATTGAAAATCTCAGGAAAAATTGTAAGAATATTAAACCGCATATCAAAAAGTTTTATCCCAGTTAACATATATTATGTTTTTTTCTCTTTCTATTGATTGAATAAATTCATCCCTAATAAACGGGATTAATCTTTTCTCATCATCTACTGACAATTTTGTAGGATTAATTTCTAAACAGTCTTGAGCCCCGAAGTTATTCAAAGAAGAAACTTTGCCCAAAAGATCACCAGAGTCTTTATCTATAACCTCCATATCAATTAATTCAAACCAATATGCTTCGTTATCATCTAGATTAGGAAGATCTTGTTTATTTATATATATTTTTGAGTTGGTAAATTTTTTTATAGCATCAATATCATTAATATCTGTCACTTTTGCACAAAATTTACTATTTAATTTTTTTATATATTCGATTTGAAAATTTGGAATACTATTGTTTTTAATATAAAAATTTGAATATTCGAGAATATTTTCTTTTGGGTTGCAATAAGAGTTTAGAAAGAATTCTCCCTTTAGTCCTCGAGGTTTGCCTATAGAGGCAATGCAAATTAAATTTTCTGTATTTTTATTATTTGCTTTCATCATCTGAAGAATCTTTTTCTTCAGATTCTTC
>CACPON010000002.1 GCA_902635645.1 uncultured SAR86 cluster bacterium | reverse complement strand
ATGAATTAATTTTTGAAACACCTAAAGCAAATGCTGAAGAAATTTTAAATTTAATGAAGGATATGATGGAAAAGGCTGTAAAGCTTGATATTCCTCTAATTGCAGATGCAGCAATAGGGCAAAATTGGAATGAAGCGCATTAATTTTTTTTTAACATTTTTTGTAACAGCATTTTCAATACTTGGCAGCGCAGATACTAATACAGTTCTTATAAATTACTTTGAGAAAGTTTATTCAGAAGAAAAAAATAAATTTTTAAATTGCGTTGAAGATGAAGGCTTGCCAGTAAAGGATCATTTATATACAAACTGCAATATATCTCAAGAATTAAAAGATGCAGCCTTTATTATTAATAATAATAAAAACCTTGAAGCAGTTGATTTACTAGACAGTTTTAAAAAATTTAAAAGTTTAAAAAAATTTAAACCATACTATCCTAGAAGCGCACAAGAAAGAGGTGAGATGGGATATGTGGTTGTAAAGTTTGATATAACAGAAGATGGCAGTGCTGAAAATCATCAAATTCTTGAACGTCATTGCGGCGATGCTTACAACCCTGCAGCAAAATATGTTTCTTGCAAGGATTTTGATGCTCCTACATTATTTGCTGCAAAAAAATTAAAATATGAACCGACATATTTTGAGAATATTCCTATAAAACACAAAGATGTTTATCACAAATATACGTATGTGATGGAACAATACAATAATGTTGTTTTAGATAAAGGAGTTAAACAATATAGAAAGTTACTTGCTGCTATTCAAAGTAATGAGCTTGAAAAAGCATTAGATATCGCCAATAAAAATCTAGATAAAGACATCTATTTTCTTTATCAAAAGGGCTTAATTAAGTTTTATATGAAAGACTATGAGCAAAGCATAGATTTATTTCATAAGTTTTCGGATCAGGTTGCTCTTAATAAAAAAGATATTAATTACGAATATCATGTGACAAGTTTTAGTATGCTTATTGCAGCTTTATTTAATCTGGGAAAATATGAAGAGATAATTGACCTAGAAAAAAACTATAATCTTTATGCAAGAGAAAGAAATGAGCATGCGGACTTATTAGCAATAACTAATTTTTATATCGGTGCTGCTTTTGTTAACAGCGGGAATATCCCTAAAGGAGCATTTTACATGACCTTGGCAAGCAGAAATGCCTCATCAAAAGCACAGTCAGATTACTTTGATTCTTTTATAGATAGAATTTCTAATTATTTATAGAGCCTGACCACTTGGTTGGTATGTAATTTAATTCTTCTGCTGAAAGTACATTGATGCCATGGATATTTCTTAGTTCAGATATTTTCATGCCTAAATATTCCTCGGGCATCTGGAAAGGCCATTTTTTTTTCATTTTACGCGTCCTAAAGAAAACTTTTCTTTTGATCGCTAGAGTATTCCAATAAAGGCCTAAAAACCCCCTGATTCCTAATTCACTCATCAGTCTTTTTTGAAGATCCTTGATTTGTGGGAGCTTTGCATAGCCTAGAAGATATTTCCATTTAAATGAAGTCCCCCATAGGACCCACGTATCTAATATAGCTTCCTGATCAATTGATATATCGAGACCAAAAATTACATGCGTACAATCGTGGTCGCGCAAAAGGTATCCAGACCCAGGGCTGTCTTTTAGTATTTCTTTTGATTCAGGAAAAGATTGGTAGTAGCATTCCAAGCCTTCTCTTAAGGTTAATTCACAATCTTGTTTTTGGTATTCAAGCACTCGAAAATTTTAGTATTTCCTTAGATAGCTTGTCAAAACCGGTGATATCTTTTGAAGATACTGTTATAGCTTCGACACCAACCATATTTTTATTAACTTGAGAAAGGGCTTTATTTTTTTGATTGTTGGACAGTTTATCGCTTTTGGTTAATACGGGTATGAAAGGAACATTCTCACTATTACATAAGGCAATCATATCCTTATCACGATCTTTTAGCGGATGTCTGATATCCATAAAAATAACAACAGCTCTTAGAGATTCTCTTCTTGCAAAGTATTCTTCTAGAAGAGGAGCCCAATCTTTCCTTTTATATGAGCTAGATTTAGCAAAGCCATATCCTGGTAAATCTACTAACTTAAGTGAATCATTTACCTCAAAAAAATTAATCTCAGTTGTTCTTCCTGGGGTCTTACTAATTCTTGCTAGTTTTGGATTATCAGTTAACGCATTAAGAGCACTCGACTTTCCAGCATTAGATCTTCCTGCCAAAAGAATCTCATTACCCACATCTTCTGGTAAGTTTTTATACTTGGTTACCCCAAGCATGAATTTTGTATCTTTAAAAAGGTTTTTCATTTAATCGTTTATATCATACCAACCTATGTTTATAATACACATCACAAAGACACACTTATTTAGTTTTATGAAATCATTTTTGATATTAATAGCTTCTTTTGGTTTAGCGTTTAATACCTATGCAGCTGAGAAATCACTCAGCCCAGAAGATATGCCTCAAGGATTTAAGTCAGGAGATGCTTCTGCTGGTTCATCTCTTGTTGAGTCATGTGTTGCCTGTCATGGAACAGATGGTAATAGTATGAATGCTGACTGGCCTAAGTTAGCAGGACAAAATGAAAAATATTTATACGAACAGTTAAAATATTTTAAAAGTGGTGAAAGGAATAATGCATTAATGATGACAGTTACCCCGTATTTACAGTCTTTAAACGATAAAAATTTATTGGATATAGCAGCTTTTTATAGCTCAAATATCTCGACTGTAGGTCAGGCAAAAAATGATACGGAATTGCTTGAGCTTGGTACCAAGTTATATAGGTTTGGAGACATTAAAAAGCAAATACCAGCATGCACCTCATGTCACTCGGTTTATGGTGATGGTAATAATTTAGCAAACTATCCCTCGGTTGCAGGCCAACAAGTGGGATATTTAGTTTCATCACTAAAGGCCTATAGGTCAAAAGAAAGGAATGCTGGAGAACAATCTTTGGTTATGCAATCTATAGCTGAAAATCTTACTGACAATGAGATAGATGCATTGGCAAATTATATGCATGGACTATATAAATAATGAGCTTTTTTTCTAAGATATTTCATTTATCGCTAGTAGCAATTTTTGCTATTTCAATTAATGCTGAATACAAGCTTGGCAGAGATTACAAATTAATTGATAATCCATTGCCGGTTAAAAAAGATGGAGTTGTTGAGGTAACAGAATCTTTTTGGTATGGATGCTATGGATGTTATTCATTTGAACCTGCGGTAAATGCTTGGGCAGCAAAACAAGGTTCTGATGTTAAATTTAGAAAAATGCCAGTTTCTTGGGCGCCAGTTCATAGGCTTCATGCAAGACTTTATTACACGATAGAATCTTTGGATTTAGATCCATCAACTCATTCCGCAGTATTTGTTACTATGCATAAAGAAGGCAATATGCTGCAAAGAGAAAGCAGCGTTAAAGATTTTCTATCCAAATTTGATGTAGCTCCAGAAATAACAGAAAAATATTTAAAATCTTTTGCTATTAATCAGAAGATAAATCGTGATGCAAAGCAAGCAAGACAAATGATGTTAACAGCTACTCCAATGATTGTTGTAGATGGAACATACATAATAGAAAATAGAGGATCTTTTGCAGATATGCTTAAAGTTGCTGATTATGTTATTGAGCTTCAAAGACCAAACTCTTAGGAATAATATGAAAAATAAATACTACTTATATATTTTACCCTTATGCGCAATATTTCTTTTTAATGGCAAAAAGTATGACGAATCTGTCATAGAAAGAATTCATCTCAATGTAAATATTTGTGTTGAAGGTCAAGATTGTGGTGAAGTTGCAATGATTGCAGATGCTAGCACTGCATCAAAGGGAACAAAGCTTTATGCTGGCTGTATTGCATGTCATGGTGCAAAAGGCGAAGGTGGAATTGGTCCTTCATTCAAGGGTCAAAAAAGTGACTATATCGCAGCCGCTCTCAATGAATACAAGAATAATATTGAAAGAGGCCCGCAAAGTGCGCTTATGTATGCTCAGGCAGCAGCACTTTCTGAAAGCGACATAAAAGAGTTATCAAAGTATATAGTTACTCTTTAGCATTATTCTCAAGATCAATTATTCTTTTTTCTAAGTTATTGGCTAATTTTTCTAAAGCTATATATTTTGATTTTGAAACATAACCACTTTTTTCAATTAGCTTTTCTGTTTCTGGCCCAATAACTTTTTGTAAGTTTTGTAAAAGATCTGGGGGCAAGATATCTTTGACGGAACCCATTTCTTTTTTAAGAATATTTATTACGGCTTTTGAAAGCTCATCTTGACTCATATTTTTCCTCAATAATTTTCGCTAAATTTTGCCAATCGTAAAACTGATCAGGATTTTCAAAATCTTGCTCCCACACAGCTCTCGTATTATTAAACCACAAGACCTCTATGCCAAGAGCATGTGCGCCTAAAATATCATTAATCTGATGATCCCCTACATGAAGCATTTCACTATATTTAAGATTAGGAAGATGGCTTTTAGCTAATTCAAAATGTGATTTATTGGGTTTGCTATTTTGTGCTTCAAGAGAGCTAATTGAAAATTCAAAATATTTTCCAATTGATAGTTTATAAATATCCGCATTGCCGTTAGTAAGAACTCCAAGCATATAATTCTCTGACAGAGTTTTAAGAGCATTTTCCACCCCGGGAAATAATTTAATCTCGTGTCTTTTTTTAAGAAAATAGTCAAAAGCATCTTCTGCAAGTTTTGTTATATCATCAGCAGATGCAAGGCCCTTGATCTTTTCTTTAAAAATCTCAATTCTAAGTTTACTTATATCCCATGTGATACTTCTATCTTTCTTTATCAGAGTTTCTCTTAGTTGGAGAAAGTCATTTAAGTCTCCCCACTCAATTGTTCCAACTCTATCTTCAATCCATTCTCTAGTTTTAATTTCAGCATTGGTTATTGTTGGTTTGTTATCCCACAGTGTGTCGTCAAGATCAAAAGTAATCATCTTAATTTTATTGGTCATTTTTTTGCTCTTGGATGTGCTTGATCATAGATTTTAACAAGATGTTGGTAGTCTAATTTAGTATATATTTGGGTTGTTGATAATGAGCTGTGACCTAATAATTCTTGTATAGTTCTAAGATCACCACTTGACTCTAACATGTGTGTAGCAAAGCTATGTCTTAACATATGAGGATGAATCGGGGGCAATCCTTGCTTTAAGGCTAATCTTTTTAATCTTAATTGTATGCTTCTAACTGTTAGCCTTGACCCTTTTAAATTTATGAACAGGGCACTAGATTTATCAGAGTACTTAGAACGTTCTAAAATCCAATTTTCTATAGCGGCCTTCGCATACCTACCAATTGGAACCAACCTGGTTTTAGATCCTTTGCCCAAAACTCTTAGAAAAGACATTTCTTCTTCGAAGTCCTCTAAATTAATATTTGCAGCCTCTGAAACCCTTAATCCCGATGAGTACATTAATTCAACAATTGCCAGATCACGCATTTCAAGTGAATCAGTTGGTTTAAAATTTAGTAACTGGCTGACATCTTCAGGTGACAACACTTCAGGTAGATAACTGGGAGCCTTGGGTGCTGTAATTAGGTCAAAAGGTGATGAGCCAATTAAAGAATTTTTTCTAAGAAATTTAAAAAAACCTTTTGCAGATGAAAGATGTCTTTGGATGCTTCTAGGATTATTTTCTAAAGCATAAAGACTTCCAAGCCATCCAGAGCATACTGCATCATCAATTTCATAGTAGGTCGATATATTTATAGACTGTAAATATTTAGATAATTTTTTTAGATCTCTTTGATAAGAACTAGAGGTATTTTTTGAAAGATTTTTAACTTCAGAAATATAATTTATATAAAGCTCTATATCTTTATTAACAAAATATTTTTCAGGCATTAAGGCTGTCAATCGATTGGAATTTTTTTTCTAAGATATCCCTTATATATTCTATAAAAGTTGTATCCTCATCTCCAAGATACCTGGTTCTCTCATAGCTACCAAGCTTAAGCAAACCTATCTCTGATTTATTAACTAAAACAGCTATAGCCAATGACTCAATCTTCTTATCATTAAACAAGAACTCCATTTTTTCATTGGAAAAAGATCCACAATGAATAGCACCTTTATGAAAAGACATACCAGTCTTTTGTTCAATATCATCTATTTCTGAATTGGAATAAAAATCTAATTGACAGTTATTTACGTTAAAACTTTTTTTAAAATCATTTTGAACAGTATTTATAACCTCATTCTTATCTAAAGCTTCTAGAATAGACAAAGTGAGCTCTTTAGACTTGTTAAATAAATCTTCATTTAACTGTGCTGTTTGAATAAAAGAAGTTAAAAGATTCATTAAGTCTTTCTGCTCATCTCTGAGCTTATTAATTTGTCGTTCAAGCAGGGATGATGCAGAGCTTGATGAATCTTTAAATTTCATCTCACTAAGAAGAGATTCTCTTGATTCAAAAAAATCTATATTGTCGAGTAAAAATAATTCGACATCTTTTGAGTCTAATTTTTTAGACATCTATATTTCCTGAATATATATATTTAGCTGGTCCCATCATTTCTATATTAGCATTATTTTTTTTAATAAAATTGAGTTCTCCTCCAGGAGATATAGTCTTAAATTTATTTTTAATACACAAAGATGTAACCGCTAAAGCAGCAGATCCACAAGAAAATGTTTCACCAACACCGTTTTCATAAGTTCTCATTTCAGCAATATTCTTTGATACTTTGTATATTGATAAATTAAACCCAAAAGGCTTTATTAATTTTTCAAGATTTTTATATATTGAATCTAAGTCTTTCTTTTTTATTGAGGGCGATTTAATGCATAGATGCATATTCCCTGCATCCACCAAATCAAATTTATCTGAAATTAATTTTGCAAGTTTTGAATGAAGCTTAGTATCTATATATGATGATGGTATTTCTAGTATTGCTTTAACTTGATTTTTAAAAGGCTCACATAATACATGCCTGTTTTTAGTTTTAAAAGTAATGGATTTTTTTGGAGCAAAATTATTACGCCAGATATATGAGGCAGCACATCTTATTCCATTAAGGCACATTGAAGCTTCGCCGCCATCGGCATTAAAAAACCTTATTGAAAAATCAAAACTATCCTTTGTGGGCGGGCCAATTAGAATTACTTGATCAAAACCAATACCAAAATTCCTATCTGATAGTATCTTAATTTTTGATTTTGATAATTTATAAGTATTTTCTATTGAATTAATAACAATAAAATCATTGCCATTACCATGCATCTTATCAAAATTAATCATTTTCAATCTTTTCCTTTTCAAGAAGATCATCAAGAGTTTCTCTTCTTCGAATAATCTTAGATTGATCCCCATCGATAAGAATTTCGCAGGCCTTTGGTCTTGAGTTGTAATTTGATGCCATTACAAAGCCATAAGCACCAGCATTTTTAACAACAATCAAATCATCCTCATTCACATCAAGAGATGCATTCTTTGCTAGAAAATCTGATGATTCACATACTGGGCCAACAACATTCCATATTTTTAAATTATCTTTTTTATCTTTTACATTGCATACATCATGATGAGCTTTGTAGAGCGAGGGTCTCAAAAGATCATTCATAGCAGCATCAACAATCAAGAAATTATCTTTGATATATTCAACCTTGGTTAGAAGAACTCCTGCATTTGCAGATATACTTCTTCCGGGCTCTAATATTAATCTTTCTTTTCTGTTTTTGAATTTATCTTCAAGACACGAGATAAGATCTAAAGGTGAGGGCGGGACTTCATTTTCATATGAAATACCTAGACCTCCTCCAAGATCTAAAAACTCTAGTGAAATATCAAAATTTGCTAATTCATCTGCTAACTCAAAAATTTTATCAGCTGATTTCATAAACCCGTCAAGATCTAAAATTTGCGATCCAATGTGACAGGCAAGTCCAACTATTTTGAGGTTTTTTGACTGGTGAGTATATTTGCACAAATCAATAACCTTTCTTGTGTCAGAAATTCCAAATTTGTCACCTTTTCTACCGGTAGTTATATAGTCATGCCCACCTGAATCAATGTCAGGGTTAATTCTTATCGAAATTGGTGCTGGAGATTCAATGTCATCGGCAATTTTTTCAATTCTGTAAAGCTCAGATTCAGACTCAACATTAAAAGACAAAATGCTACTATTAATTCCTTGTTGTATTTCATCCTTTGTTTTACCTACTCCAGAAAAAATAACCTTTTTTGGATCTGCGCCAATAGATAAGACTCTATGAAGTTCTCCACCAGATACAATGTCGAACCCACAGCCAGCATCTTTAATAATTTTAAGTATCGATAAATTGCTAAGTGACTTAACTGCAAAACAGGCGAGGTTTCTAGTATTTGTAAATGAATTTACATATGCTTTAGCGTTTTCTTCTATGATTTTTTTTGAATAAACATATGAAGGAGTAGCGTATCTTTCACCAATTAATGAAAGATCAACTTCTTCGCAATGCAGGCTGCCATTTATGTATTTAAATGTATTCATTGTATTTTTGTAATAACGTATGAATTAACCAATGGGCCTTTTACACCACAACTAGAGATAGAAGCCAAGATTAGTAAACTAAATATAATTTTGATTAAATTCATAGTGCGTATTATGGGCAATTATGCCCATAATTGCACAGATTAAGACTAATATTTGTAGCTTTCTTCTTTAAATGGACCTTCTTGAGGAACGTTGATGTAATCAGCTTGATCTTTGGTGAGCTTAGTTACAACACCCCCAAAACCAGCAACCATCAAGGAGGCAACCTCTTCGTCAAGTTTTTTAGGAAGAACTTCTACAGTAATCATTTCTGCTTTTCTATCTTCGTCATTGATATTAGCAAAACCTTGTTTGAATAAATGTATTTGGGCCAATACTTGGTTTGCAAAAGATCCATCCATAATTCTACTTGGGTGACCTGTAGCATTACCAAGGTTCACTAAACGACCTTCTGCCAATAGTATTATGTAATTTTTACTTGAGAGATTTGGTGTTCCATCAGGTTTTGTATCTCTAAAAATTCTATGAACCTGAGGTTTAATCTCATCCCAATAGAATTCATCTCTTAAGAAAGCTGTATCTATTTCATTATCGAAATGGCCAATATTACATACAACTGCAGTATTTTTTAGTGTAGTTAACATTGCTGAATCACACACATTAACGTTACCAGTTGTGGTAACTACTAAGTCAATATCGCCCATGACCTGCATATTTATATCTTCAGACTTTCTTGTAACAACGCCATCTTTATAACAAGAAACAACTGCGAAACCATCCATACACGCCTGCATGGCACAAATTGGATCTGATTCAACAACACTTACAATCATTCCTTCTTGTGCAAGGCTAGCTGCAGAGCCTTTACCTACATCACCATAGCCTATTACTAAACCTTTCTTGCCTGATAACAACATGTCAGTACCTCTTTTGATCGCATCATTAAGACTATGTCTACAACCATATTTATTATCATTTTTTGCTTTAGTTACTGAATCATTAACATTAATTGCTGGAATTTTAAGCTCACCTTTTTCAAGCATTTCTTTTAGTCTGTGCACCCCGGTAGTTGTTTCTTCTGAAACACCATGAATATTTTCTAGCATATCTGGAAATTTTGCATGAACCATAGATGTAAGATCACTACCATCATCAAGGATCATGTTTGCATCCCATGGCTTACCGTCTTTACAAATAGTCTGCTCTATACACCATTCGTATTCTTCTTCAGTTTCACCCTTCCATGCAAATGTTGGTATTCCCTTTGCTGCCATTGCAGCAGCAGCATGGTCTTGTGTAGAAAAAATGTTACAAGATGACCATCTTAATTCAGCTCCAAGATCTACAAGAGTTTCCATTAAGACAGCTGTCTGGATTGTCATGTGTATGCATCCCATAATTTTTGCACCAGCAAGTGGTTGCTCGTCACGATACTTATCCCTTAAAGCCATTAATGCCGGCATTTCATTTTCAGCTAACGAAATTTCTCTTCTGCCAAATTCAGCAAGATTAATATCTGCTACTTTATAGTCATTTTCCATTTTTAATTTCCCTTTTTAATTTTTTTTATTGTGCAATGTCTGCAGCTTTATCAGTTTTTTCCCAAGAAAGATCAATATCTGATCTTCCAAAATGCCCGTAGGCAGCAGTTGGCAAATATATGGGCCTCTTTAAATCAAGCATATTAATTAAGCTTTTAGGTCTTAAATCAAACTCTTCTTCAACTATTTTCACAATAGCTTCCTTAGAAATTTTCTCACTATTAAATGTTTCAACATGTATAGATGTTGGTTTTGCAACACCGATAGCATATGAGACTTGAATCTCACAATAGTCAGCAAGTCCGGCTGCAACTATATTTTTTGCTACATATCTCGCTGCATAGGCTGCAGACCTATCAACCTTAGATGGATCTTTGCCAGAGAAAGCTCCACCACCGTGTCTAGCCATACCTCCATAAGTGTCAACAATAATTTTTCTACCTGTTAGTCCGCAATCACCAACAGGACCCCCAATAACAAATTTACCTGTTGGATTAATATATATATTTGTAGAGTCTAAAAGCCACTCTTCTGGAACTATAGGCTTTATAATTTTTTCCATGACCTCAGATTTTATTTCTTCTTGTGTTACGTCTTCATCGTGCTGTGTTGACAAGACCACGGCTGATAAGCCTTCAATAGTTTTTCCGTCATCAGAGTAAATTACACTCACCTGACTTTTAGCATCAGGTCTAAGCCATGAGATTTCCCCACTTTTCATTACATCAGCCTGTCTCTTTACTAGTTTGTGAGATAAATCTATTGGAAGAGGCATAAGGGAATCAGTCTCTTTACATGCGTAACCAAACATTAACCCTTGGTCACCAGCACCCTGTTCTAAGTTTTCTCCTTCACCTTCAGTGACACCTTGAGAAATGTCTGGTGATTGCTCGAATACGAGATTAGTAAATTCACATGTATCGCCATTGAAGCCATACTCGTCATTATTGTATCCAATATCGTTAATTGTTTTTCTGACAATTGGTTCAAGATCAGGACTACCCAAAGAAGTAATTTCTCCAGCAATATAGACCATGTTATTTTTGATCATGGTTTCACATGCAACTCTACTATTAGAATCTTCTGCTAAATAAGCATCTAATATTGCATCTGAAATTTGATCGCAAACTTTATCTGGATGTCCTCCTGAAACTGATTCCGATGTGAAAATATAACTCATTTAACTCTCTCCAATATACTTAAAGGTGCAATGCAAAGTATGTTTTTTTTGACAAAAACTATGTGTAAAAAAAAGATAAATTACGTGTAAGTGTATTTTATAGTAAAAAGTTATATTTAATCTATTAATTTACTGCCAATACTATTATTATTTATTTAATTTCTAATAAATGGAAAAAAATTGGAACACTCCGAATCTATAAACGCCCTAAGATTTCTTTCTATAGACGCTGT
Source organism: uncultured SAR86 cluster bacterium (assembly GCA_902635645.1). Taxonomy (GTDB): domain Bacteria; phylum Pseudomonadota; class Gammaproteobacteria; order Magnimaribacterales; family D2472; genus SCGC-AAA076-P13. The sequence continues at coordinate 98,680 of CACPON010000002.1, read as the reverse complement.
ACAAAAAGCTAACAGTGGCCACCCAGGAATGCCAATGGGAATGGCTGAAATTGCAACAGCATTATGGAAAAATCATTTAAATCATAATCCATTAAACCCTCATTGGTTCAATAGAGACCGTTTTGTTTTATCCAACGGTCATGGATCAATGCTTCTCTATAGCTTATTGCATTTAACGGGATATGAGATTTCGATGGACGATCTTAAAGATTTTAGAAAATTAAAATCTAAAACTCCCGGTCATCCTGAGTATGATCTTGATTGTGGAGTTGAAACTACTACAGGACCATTAGGTCAGGGGATTGCTAATGCTGTTGGAATGGCAATTTCAGAAAAAATACTTTCAGCTGAATTTAATTCTAAGGAACACTCGCCTATTAATCATTTTACTTATGCATTCTTAGGTGACGGTTGTCTTATGGAAGGAATATCTCATGAAGCATGTTCTTTTGCTGGGACACATAATTTAGGAAAACTAATCTGCTTTTATGATCAAAATGGAATCTCAATTGATGGAGAGATAGTAAATTGGTTTACTGATGATACTGTAATGAGATTTGATAGTTATGGTTGGCAAACCATAGAAGTCGATGGTCACAACGTTGAGGAAATAGATCAGGCAATTATTGCTGCAAAAAATGAGACTGAAAAACCAACTATGATTTTCTGTCGAACAACAATTGGTTTTGGCTCCCCAAATAAATCTGGAACATCAGATGTTCATGGTGCCCCTCTCGGCGAAGAAGAAATTGTGAAAACCAGAGAAGCTCTTGGATGGGAATATGCGCCGTTTGAATTACCGCAGTCAATTTATGATTTTTGGGATCAAAAATCTAAGGGAACTAGTTTAAATGAATCATGGAATGCTGAAATGGAGGCATATAAAACAAGCAATCCTGAAAAGTACGAAGAGTTAAAAAGAAGAATTGCTTCTAAGATGCCAGAAGATTTCGATAAAAAATTCATTGATTTTCTTAATCAATGTGATTCAGAAAATACTTCAATGGCAACAAGAAAAGCATCTCAGGTATGCTTAGACTTTTTTGTCAAAGAGCTTCCAGAACTTGTTGGAGGATCAGCTGATCTTACCCCTTCAAATAATACTTTTACCAAATCAAGCTCAACATTTTCAAATGAAAATCCTTCCGGCAATCACATAAATTATGGTGTTAGAGAGTTTGGTATGTCTGCAATTATGAATGGTATGGTTTTGCATGGTGGCATCAAGCCATATGGAGCAACCTTCCTTGTATTTACTGACTATGCTAGAAATGCTGTAAGACTATCTGCACTAATGGGGTTACCAAACATATTTGTATATACGCATGACTCCATAGCTCTTGGAGAAGATGGCCCTACCCATCAACCTGTAGAGCACTTAGTTACACTAAGATCTACTCCAAATCTTTATAATTGGAGACCTGCAGACCTTGTTGAGACATCAATTGCTTGGAAAAATGCTGTCATTTCTGAAAGCTCTCCTACATGCCTAGTTTTAAGTAGACAAAATACCAGTGCTATTAGCAGAACCAAAGAACAGATAGACGCAATTGAGAATGGAGGCTACCTAATAAAAGAAGAGGGAGATGCAACTCTCTCATTAATTGCATCTGGAAGTGAGTTACAGCTAGCCCTAGACGCATCAGATGTTTTGTTAAATGAGCATGGGATTAAAACTAATGTCATTTCAATGCCATGTCTTGATGTATTTTTAGAACAAGGCGATGATTATCAATCAAAGGTCATTAAGCCTGACCTGCCAGCGCTTGTTATTGAGCTGTCTCATCCTAACTCTTGGTACAAAATATTAAATAAAGGTGACAAAGTCCTTGGCATTGAGTCCTTTGGTGAGTCTGCTCCTGCTAGTGTTTTGCTTGAGCATTTTGGTTTCACAACTGCAAATGTTGTTGAGTTATCAAAATCATTAGTTAATGATTAAATTATCCTCATTAAAAAATATTACCAATAAAAATCTTGTTATAAGGGTTGATATGAACGTCCCTATCAAGGAGGGACATGTTCAAGACTTAACTAGAATAAAGGCATGTCTTCCAACTATAAGATATGCTTTAGACCAGGGCGCAAAAATTTTATTAGTAAGTCATCTTGGAAGACCTACAGAAGGGCTGTACGAAGAAATCTTTTCCCTAAAACCGGTTGCCAAAGCGGCATCTGAGGTTTTTGGCCAGGAGGTAGAAATAATTAAATCTATTGAAGACCCTGCAATTTTTCAAGGAAATTCTTGTATCCAATTACTTGAAAATATAAGGTTTTTTGATGGAGAAAAGGCAAATAATGAAGAGTTAGGAGATAAACTAGGAAATCTTGGAGATCTCTATGTCTTTGATGCATTTGGAACCTCTCACAGGGAGCAGGCATCTACTCATTCATCGATTATTCAAGCAAATGCAGCTTGCTCAGGAATCTTGTTAGAACAAGAAATCGATGCACTTACTAAAGCATTAAATAATACTCAAAAGCCTTATACCGCTATCATTGGCGGTGCAAAAGTTTCAACAAAATTAGAACTTATTAAGAATATTAACTCTAAGGCTGATCACGTTATTGTTGGCGGAGGGATAGCCAATACTTTTATTAAAGCTGCAGGATATGAGGTAGGTCAATCTCTTATAGAGGAGTCTATGGTTGCTATTGCAAAGGAGCTTTTAGATAAGGGCAAAGTAATTCTTCCAGAAAAAGTTATCACCTCAGAGACTTTTGAAGGTAAAAATATCAGTGAAAAAAATATTTCTGATGTTGGCATCAATGAAATGATTCTGGATCAACTTGTTAGTCAAAAAATTCAAGATATAGTTTTAAGTTCAAAAACTATTTTATGGAATGGACCATTAGGAGTTTTTGAAAATGATTATTTTTCAAAGGGAACAGAAGATCTATCTAAAGAAATTGCAAAATCAGATGGTTTTTCAATAGCAGGGGGCGGAGAGACTTTATCTGCTATCAACAAATTTATTAACAAAGATGATGTATCATATTGTTCAACAGGTGGAGGAGCTTTTCTTGAATTTATGGAAGGAAAAGATTTACCATCTATACAGGCTTTAAAAGCTAAAATATGAAGATAGGGAGATAGTAATGTCATTAAATACTTTAGAAGAAATAGCGTCTTATATTGTCTCAGACGGCAAGGGTATCCTTGCTGCTGATGAGAGCAACCCAACATGCGGTAAAAGATTCGACAGCATTGGAGTTGAGTCTAATGAGGATAATAGAAGAGATTATAGAGAAATGTTATTTAGATCTTCAGGCATGAAAGATAATATCGGTGGCGTAATTCTTTTTGATGAGACTATTAGACAGAATGCTAAGGATGGAACTTCTCTCGTTGATATTATTTCTAATCAAGGCGCCCTTCCTGGAATTAAAGTTGATAAAGGGCTTCAGCCTTTTGGTGATTTAGATGAGACAGTAACTGTTGGCTTAGATGGCTTAGATGAAAGATTAAAAGAATATGTTTCTATGGGAGCAAAATTCACTAAGTGGAGAGCTGTTATAAAAATTGGTGATGGTATGCCAACCCAAGAATGCATTGACGCAAACATGAAAGCATTGGCTGATTATGCAAAAATTGTCCAAGATAATGGAATGGTTCCTATGGTTGAGCCAGAAGTGTTGATGGACGGATCTCACTCAATTGAAGATTGTTATGATGCATCAGATAGATCCTTGAAGTCACTCTTTAAGCATCTTGCCGATAATGAAGTAAATATTAGAGGAACAATATTAAAACCAAACATGGTTACATCAGGTTCAAACTGTAATCAGCAAGCTGATATTGATGAGGTTGCAAGAAAAACATTAGATTGTTTAATTGCCAACGTTCCTTCAGAGCTTCCTGGAATTACTTTTTTATCAGGAGGTCAATCTGATATTTTGGCAACTGCGCATTTAGACGCCATGAATAAAATAGGTGGGTTTGAATGGAAGTTAAGTTTTTCATATGGGAGAGCTCTTCAAGCTGCTGCACTTAAAGCATGGGGTGGAAAGCCAGAGAATATGTTCATTTCTCAAGATGCTTTATCTCATAGAGCTAAAATGAATAAACTTGCTTCTCTCGGAGAATGGGATCAAGGCCTAGAAGACGAATAAAGATTGATTTCTTTAGCTCAAAGAGTCCTAGAGGCCAAAGTACATATTGATAATAAAGAATTTTCTTCAATTGGAAGCGGCCTATTAGTTTTAATTTGCATCGAAGATTCTGATACAAATGAATCTATAGCCAAGATGTCAGACAAGCTTCTCAACTTTAAAATGATAGATGGTTCAAAAGGCATAACTTCTCGCTCGTTAAAAGATTCAAAAGAAGAAGTTTTGATAGTAAGCCAATTTACTCTTTCAGCAATAACTAATAAAGGAAACAAACCAACATTTCATAAAGCCGCCAAGCCGGATAAAGCAAAATTAATGTATGATAAATTTGTAGATCTTTTTAAAAAAGAACATCAGTTCGTAAAAGAGGGGAAGTTTGGCGCATCAATGAATATATCATCGATAAATAAGGGACCAGTAACATTTAATTTTAAAACTTAATTTAATTATGAAAAATATATCAGTTTTTTGTGGAGCTCATGAGGGTAATAATCCTAGATATGCTGAAGATGCAAAAAAGATTGGAGAAATTCTTGCAGCAAAAGGCATCAATGTTGTTTTTGGTGGTGGAAATGTAGGTCTTATGAAGATAGTATCAGACGCAGCTCTTGATAATGGAGTAGATGCTATAGGAATTGGCTTAGAATCTTTACATAATCTTGAGTTAGTGAATCCAAGGTTAAAAAATCAAATAATTACAAAAACCTTATTAGATCGAAAAGATGAGTTTATGAAAAGATCAGATGCATTCATTGTGCTTCCTGGTGGCGTGGGATCTTTGGATGAGTTAGCTGAGATAATGGCTAACAACCAGCTTGGACTTATCAACAAGCCGGTGGGACTTCTTAATACCGAGGGATATTATGATCATTTGCTAGCATGGATGAAAAAGGCAGTTGAAGAAGATTTTATAACAGAAGCAAATTTTAATGATTTAATAGTCTCCTCTTCGTGTGAAGATTTAGTAAATCTTATTATTGAAAACCAGAGACCTGACAATGATGATTGGACGAAAAGATTGGGTCTTTAATCTCTAGTTGTTAAGATTTTCTCATCCGAGAAGCGATACATCATATTTCTATACACGCATATATCAGTAATATTATCCGGAGTTCCACTTGGTATGCAGCGATAATTTGTAGAGACTCTTATGTTTTCATGTATTGGTAGAACCTTGTGCCATAGATGCCCATGTAATATGGCAATAGACCCCTTGCTTGGTTCAATAACTAACTCATGCCCTATCTCATTACCAAAAGAATCTGAGGGTATTATTCCTTTCTTGTGTGAGCCTGGAATTAAGACTAGCTCGCCACCCGTTGATTTATTAATATCCATTGTATATACAAGTCTGTTGAGGTTATAGATTTCTTTATTTTCAGGATTACAGTCTTGATGCCATGCTTGTCCATTTGATGATTTATTGCTAAACATTACCATGCTGTACAAAGACTTCCATCCGCTTCCAAGTATTTTTTCTGTAATTTTTTGCAATCTTTGGTCATCTTCAACGATATTAAAGATTGTTTCACCCTCAAGCTGAGGAAACCATGGAATAACATCTGTGTCTGATTTTTCTATGAAATTCATATCATGCTTGTATTCAGTATCTTTTTTAAAATGACTAAGAATTTTCCGGTGATAACTATCCATCAAATTCCCATCAAAAAAATCTTCAATGTAAATGTAGCCATCTTCCTTAAATCTTTTTGAAAGATTCTCAATATCCATTAAATTTTATCCTTTGAAATTAGCAATCCTAGTTCAAAAAGAAGCCACATTGGGATAGCTAAAAATAATTGAGAAAAAACATCTGGCGGTGTTAGAAGCATTCCTAAAATAAAAAATAACACAATTAAGTATGGTCTCGCCTTCTTTAATTTCTCTTTCTTTGCAATACCAGATCTTATTATTAGGTATGTTGCTACTGGCATCTCAAAAGCAACTCCAAAAGCAAAAGTAACTTTAAGAACAAAATTTAAATATTGACTTATATCAGTCATGACAACAATTGAATCAGGAGCAGAGTTAATGAAAAAACTAAAGATAATTGGACATACAACGTAATATGCAAAAGCTACACCTGTTATAAATAAAAAAATTGTTGATGTCATTAAGGGCAAAACTAAGCTTTTTTCATTTTTATAAAGGCCCGGAGACATAAAGAGCCACATCTGATAGAAGAAATAAGGCATGCTCAGTAATAGCGCCACAAATAGAGTTAATTTTATAGGCGCCATAAATGGCGAGCTTACTCCAGTAGCAATCATTGAGCTGCCACTAGGCAAAACAGACATCAGTGGTGATGCCACAAAAGAATATATTTCTGAAGCAAAGGGCAATCCGATAATGGTAAGAACCCCCATACAAATTAATGTTTTAATCAATCTAGACCTAAGTTCTATCAGATGAGATGATACTGAGCTACTATTCATCTTTCTTTTGTTGCTCAAAGCCTTCTAATTCTTCCATCCGCATTTCATTAAAAACATCTTTTTTAATATCGTCAGCACCAATATCTTCTTCGAAGTTATTTTTAAATTCAGAAAACTGATTTTGAATTTTTTTATAAAATTTTAAGAGATTCTTAACAAGCTCAGGCAGCCTCTCGGGACCAATAACTAACAATCCTATAATTAGGATAATAGCAATTTCTAAAAAACCAATCTGAAGCAATTGTTAATCTTGTTTGTTGTCTTCTTTCTCTTCTTCTTTTACAGCCTTTTTAAAGCTTTTTAGGCCCGAGCCAAGATCAGATCCCAAAGTCTTTAATTTGCCACTACCAAAAATCAAAAGCACCACAACTAAAATGATTAGAAGTTGCCAAATACTTATTCCACCTAAGCCCATATAATTCTCCTATGTGAGCAATAAAAAAGCACCACACCCTAATATTATACCTATTAGGAAGAAACTTATGATGTATTTTTGTTTTTGCAGATCCATCTCCATCTTATGGATTTTTTCTTCATACGATCTTCTATTTTTAGAATAACCTCTAATTTCGTCCATGGTTTCATATATAAAGCTAGGCATTTCAGAAGCCTTCATTATTAATTCGTCTTTATTCTCTAAAATATAATCTTTTATTTTTAACGGATTAAATTGCTCTTTAAGCCAATTATCAAGGTATGGCTCAGCTATTCCCCAAAAATCTAGTTGAGGGTATATTTGGCGACCCATTCCTTCAATATGTATAAGAGTTTTTTGAAGTAAAACTAATGATGGCTGAAGCGATAATCCAAAAGGCCTAGTGCTTTGGAAAAGATATAAGAGCAGTTTACCAAATTCAATTTCTGATAAAGGTTTTTCAAATATTGGTTCACAACAAGCTCTGAGAGTATTTTCAAGTTCTATTTGGTTTGAATTGGGGTTAACCCATTCTGAGCTTATAAATAACTGAGCCAGAGATTTATAATTTTGTTTGATTACAGCTTGAAGCATTCTTGCAAGAATATATCTTTCATCATTAGAAAGAGAACCGCTTATCGCACAGTCGATTGCTATATATCCTGGCTTTTCAGGATTTTCTTTTGAGACAAATATGTTTCCTGGATGCATATCCGCATGAAAAAAATTATCGCGAAATACTTGATTAAGAAAAATCATGACACCGTTTTCTGCCAATCTTTTTTTATCTATATTAAATTTCTCAATGGTCTCAATGTCCGTACAAGGTATTCCGTCGATCTCTTCTAATACCATTACCTTTGAAGTAGTTAAGTCCCAACATACTTCAGGAATATATAATTCTTCAGAGCCTGCAAAGTTTTTTCTAGTAAGGTTTGTATTAGCAGCTTCTAGCCTTAGATCTAATTCACGTAAAATCGTATTTTCATAATCTTTTACTACCTCAATTGGTCTTATTCTATCGCTCTCAGAATATAGATATGTACAAACTTTTGCAGCAGATTTTAAAAGCCTGAGATTTTTCTTAACTTCTTTTTCAATATTTGGCCTTAAAACTTTTACGACAATTTTTTTACCATCTTTAAGTTTTGCAGAATGAACTTGCGCTAATGATGCAGCAGCGATTGGCACTTCGTTGAAATCATCAAACAGATTATTAATTGAATTACCTAGTTCTTTTTCTACAATTTTTTTAAGCTCTTTAACTGAAAAAGGTTTGCAGCTATCAGTCAGGCTTTGAAGTTCTTTTGCAGTGTCTATATCTAGAATATCTGTTCTGGTAGAGAGCAATTGACCAAATTTAATAAAAATTGGCCCTAGCGACTCAAGGTATTTTGCAGCTTTTTCACCATTAGGATTCATAAAGATTTTGAACCTAATGCCTAAAGTTAACATCTTTAAGCCTTGAAAAATTATTATTAAGAAATTCATAAATTATTAATAGCCTCAAGTCTATCAAGTCTTATAGACAGATCTCTCAATTTAGACTGAAGCTCATTTTTTTTATTATACTGGTTTGTCGTAAATAATTTTTCTTTTGCAAGATAGGCTAAAACAGCAGGCACATTTCCAAAATATTTATCTATTAAAAATACAATATCAATATCAGATTTAAAGATTGCATTAATCATTAAAATTGCTTTTTCATTATCACCGTAGATAATTTCTTTTTTAATTTTTTTGCAAAGAATTAAATCAAGCACTTCTTTGATTGAAGATCGTATTTCAAAATCTATATGCGAAGTTTTTTCAAAAGAAATATTCTTACTGTTTTTGTCTAGGCTAAAGTAAATATTTTTGTGACCTTTCAAGGATAAAAGGAAGCTTATTGGATAAATTTCTATCAGCTTATCTCGAGCAACTGGAGAGGCGTTTTCAATGTCATTTATGATGTTATTTATTATTTTTAACAAGTTATTCGTCATATGCCACATGTATCGAAACAATGCCGTTAAGGAGATTATAAAATTTACAATTACTGAATCCGGCTTCTATTATCATTGATTTTAATGTTTCTTGATCAGGATGCATGCGAATAGATTCTGCAAGGTATTGATAGCTATCAGAGTCATTTGCAAGCATAGAACCAAGCTTGGGAAGAACATTGAATGAATACCAGTCGTAGATTTTAGAAAAAATAGGATTTAAAGGTTTAGAAAACTCTAGAACAAGCAGCCTGCCATCTTTTTTAAGACATCTTCTCATTTCTTTGAGGCCTTTTTCTTTATTTGTAAAATTTCTCAAACCAAATCCAATTGTGATTACATCAAAAGCATCATCATCAAATGGAATTTCTTCTCCACTGAGTTGACAGAAATGACAATTAGCATAAAAGCTTTCATTAATTGCTCTATCTCTGCCCTCTGAGAGCATTTCCATGTTGATATCTGTCATGTATATCTCAGTATTGGGAAAGTCTTTGGAAATTAGTTTTGCAATATCCCCAGTTCCACTTGCTATATCTAGAACACTGTCTTTATCTGAAATAGCGGCAAGCTCAACTAGAATCATTTTCCACAGTCTGTGCATGCCAAATGACATAGCATCATTCATGATGTCATAGTTTTCTGCAACAGAAGAAAAAACCCCTCCAACATGAGAGCTTTTATCTTTTTCGTCTACCTCTTTGAAACCAAAATGAGTTTTTTTATTCATCGTTAAGTACGTTATCTCTAAACTTAATGAAATTATTGTATCTACTTTGACTTATTTCACCATCATTAAGTTTTTTTATGACATTACAACCTTTATTGTTTATATGATTGCAGTCATTAAACTCACATTCTTTTGAAGATGCATATATTTCTTTAAAACCAGCAATAATTTGATTTGTTTTCCATCCAGATATTGGGAGGTCCCTAACTCCTGGAGAATCAATAATTTGAGTGCTTGCATTAACCTGATATAGCGTAGAGATAGATGTTGTATGCACCCCTAGGTTATTTGAGAGCATGTTTGTTTTGATCTCCTTGCCTGTAATTAATGATGTAAGAGTTGATTTTCCTGCACCAGAGTTGCCAACAAATAGAGCACATTTATGTTTCAAATAGTTTTGGAGGAGATCTATGTTTGTATTTTCTTTTGCAGAAATACTAAAGGTTTGAATATCAAGGCTTTTATATAGATTTATTTGCTTCAAATAAGCATCATCATGATTAAGATCTGATTTATTACAAATAATAAAAGGCTCTATATCTGATAATAATGCAGTTAATATCCACTTATCAATAAATTCAGCAGTAGTTTTGGGTTTTGGTGTTACCAATATGCCAACATGACTAAGGTTGGCAGCTATATTTTTGTATTTTATTCCATCCTTTTTTTGCAAAAGCGATTTCCTATTTTCTCTAGATAAAATTACTCCTTTAACCTCTTTGCTATCTTGTAATATTTCAATTTTAACGATATCACCAACAATAATGTCTTTTATTCCGATACATGGGATGTCTTTTTTGTCTGTACGAACCAAACAGCTATTTGAGTAAAATTCTATTACTAAACCAGTTTGAACTTTTTGCATAATAAGCACAAAATACACTAAAGGAAGAAATATAAAAAGTTATGAAGAGCTCACAATCAAAAGATAATTTAATCTGGCTTGACCTAGAGATGACCGGTCTGGATCCTGAAAAAGAAAGAATTATAGAAATTGCTACATTAATTACAGACTCTCAACTTAATATTTTGGCTGAGGGACCAAATTTGATAATAACCCAACAGACCTCTTTGCTAGATCAAATGGACGAATGGAATCAGAACCAACATGGATCATCAGGTTTGATAGACGCTGTAAAGAAAAGCTCTATTACTGAACAGATGGCTGAAATAGAGACATTAGACTTTGTTTCAAAATACGTTGGCCCAAATCAATCACCCATGTGCGGAAATACAGTTTCGCACGATAGAAGATTTTTAGCTAAATATATGCCCAGATTAGAATCTTATTTTAATTACAGGCATATAGATGTATCTTCTTTTAAAGAAGCCGCAGTTAGGTGGATGAATGAGGCTCAAGTATATGAGAAGGAGGGTTCTCATAGAGCTATGGGAGATATTAAAGAGTCTGTTGCAGAATTGAAATTTTATAAAAATCTTTTTTTACCAGAGGGCTAATTAATCTTTTTTATTTAAAGGTTGAATGTTTAATGGAAACGGACTTACTTGTCCTTTGTTTTCCTTGATCTTTGCTTCTCCAGTCTCTTTTACTTCATCTATTCTTATAATTGCATTCATAGGAATATAACTTCTTTGAACATCTGAAAATTCATTTTTAAGTTTTTCTGATGATGGGTCTACAACTAGTTGTTTGTCTTTATTGAATATATAATTCTCAACCTCAATGAAACCGTACATATCGCTTTGAAAAATTTGTTTTGCAAAAACTTCATATACTTCACCAAGTTGCATGAAAATTATCTTGTAAACACTTTTAGATTTCATAATACTTAATTATATGGGTACGAAACTTTATATTAAAACCTATGGCTGTCAAATGAACGAATACGATTCGGACAAGACCGTAGATATTTTAAAAGAAAAAAAAGGAGTAGAACTAACAAATGATGTTAAAGACGCAGACATCATTCTACTGAACACATGCTCTATAAGAGATAAGGCTGAATCAAAAGTTTATTCAGAACTTGGAAGGCTCAATAAACTTAAAGAGAAAAATCCAAACTTAAAAATAGGTGTTGGTGGATGTGTTGCAACTCAAGAAGGCAGCAATATAAAAAAACGTGCTCCATATGTTGATCTTATATATGGCCCTCAAACCCTTCATAGGGTCTCTGATTTGCTGGACGTTGACCCTAACAAGGGCATCAAAGCAATTGATATAACTTTTCCAATAGAAGAAAAATTTGATTCTTTGCCAAAACCAACTACAGGTGGCCCCTCAAGCTATGTTGCTATTATGGAGGGCTGTTCAAAATATTGCTCTTTTTGCGTTGTTCCCTACACCAGAGGTGATGAGGTTAGTAGAAAACCTGAGCAAATTTTTGATGAGGTTGCTCGCCTTGCTGAGCAAGGAGTAAGTGAAATTACATTTTTAGGACAAAATGTAAATTCATACAAAATGCCATATAAGGATAGAATTTTAAGGTTGTCAGACCTGATAGAGATAACAAGTCATATTGATGGTATCGAAAGAATTAGGTATACAACTTCTCATCCATTAGATATGACAGATGATTTAATTGAGGCATATCAATATATACCACAATTGGTGAGTCAACTTCACTTACCGGTGCAATCAGGATCAAATAAAATTCTAGAGAAGATGAAAAGAAATTACACAATAGATATTTTCCATGATGCAGTTCAAAGAATTAAATCTTTCAGACCAGATTTGAGGGTTTCATCTGATTTTATTGTAGGATTTCCTGGTGAATCTCATGATGATTTTATGGAGACCATGGATTTGGTTAATGAGATAGAATTTGATTCTTCTTTTAGTTTCATTTATTCCAAGAGACCTGGAACTCCTGCCTCTAAACTAGAGGATATGACCCCATTAGAGGAAAAAAAAGAACGCCTTAACACACTTCAAGATAGGCTGAACCATTTTCATAGAAATCATAGCAAGAGTATGGTTGGTAGTATTCAAAGATGCCTTGTAACCGGCATTGCAAAAAAAAGATCTGATCAACTCCAGGCAAGAACAGAATGTAATAGAGTTGTAAATTTTGATCTTGAAAATATAGGTTTTATAGGAAAACTAGTAGACATAGAGATTACAGAGGCATTATCCTATTCTTTATTAGGCACTTTGCATAATCCAAGAGGTAAAATTTAAAAATTAATGCAAGAAACTCAAACCGCTTTAAGAAACATCTCTTTAAAACCATCTAATGCAGAAAGAATAGCCCTATTTGTTGGAGAGCTTAATGGTAATTTAAAGCTTATAGAAAAAAGTTTTTCAGTAAAAATTTTTCATAAGGGCGATGAGGTAAAAATAACTGGTAACGAAAAAGATATTAAACACGCGTCTGATGCAATTTTGGATTTATATAATCTAACAAAGAAAAATATTGAAATTAGTAAAGAAGCCGTCCACTTAACAATTCAATCACATCTGAACTTGAGCCTATCAAAAACATCTGAGGTTATTGATACAGATATTCAAATAAGAACACCAAAAAAGATCGTCAGGCCAAGAGGAGGTAATCAGCAGAGCTATATAAAAAATATAAATAAATATGAGATTAATTTTGGCATTGGCGATGCTGGAACTGGTAAAACTTATATAGCTGTAGCAGCGGCTGTAGAGGCTCTTCTTAGTGATAAAGTTCAGCGCATAGTATTAATTAGACCAGCTGTAGAAGCTGGTGAGAAGCTTGGTTTTTTACCTGGTGATCTTTCACAAAAAGTTGACCCTTATCTAAGGCCTCTATATGACGGGTTATATGAGATGTTAGGCATTGAAAAAACAACTAAGTTAATTGAAAAAGAAGTAATAGAAGTTGCTCCTCTTGCTTATCTGAGAGGACGAACACTTAACAATTCTTTTATCATCATGGATGAAAGTCAAAATACAACGGTTGAGCAAATGAAGATGGTTCTAACAAGAATAGGCTTTGGTTCACAAGCAGTTATTAATGGTGACTTGACTCAAATTGATTTACCTAAACACATTACTTCAGGCCTTGATCATGTTATCAATGTTTTGAAGGAAACAGATGGTATCGGTATTACTCGATTTTCTTCAAATGATGTGGTGAGACACCCTCTTGTCAGAAAAATAATTGATGCATATAAAAAATTTGAATTAAATATAAATAAGTGAGCTTAATAATTTCTCTAGATGAGGGCATTGATATTGAAAAGCCCCTCAATAATAAATTAAATAAGGTTGTGTCCACAATTCTTGACCAAGAGAAAATGTCTGATTGCGTTATAAATCTCCGCTTATTGAATGACAGGGAAATGAAAAAATTAAATATGCAATTTCGTCAAAAAGATAAAACCACAAATGTATTGTCTTTTCCAAATGACGATATTTCAGTAAAACAAACAAAAAATATTGGCGATATTGCAATTAGTGTTGAATATGTGAAAGCGGAAGCTAAAAAAGAAGGAAAAACTTTTGATGATCATATTATTCACATGTTGGCTCATGGTGTATATCATATACTTGGATATGATCATGAAAATAATGAAAATGCTGTGATCATGGAAAACAAAGAAATACAAACTTTAAAAAAAATAAATATTAGTAATCCATATTAAATGAATCAAAATTTAGATAGCGACGACAGTCACCCTCCTTCGGGATTCTTATCAAAAATAAAAAAATTTTTTAGAAATCCATTTTTTATTAAGACTCAATCTGTTTCTGAGGTCACAGACTTCCTAAAAGATGCTGTTGACCTTAATATCATTGATAAAGAAGCAGAATCCATTGCTAACAAAGCTATAAGACTTGGTAATACAACAGTCAAAGAAATAATGGTTCCTAAAGTTGATATGGTAACATTTGGAATTGATGAAGAAATTAACGCCATTATAGAAAAGATCATTGCGTCTGGTCATTCTAGATATCCGGTGTTAGGGCAGGAAAGGGATGAAGTAAAAGGTATTTTGCTTGCAAAAGACATGTTGCATAAAATTTATGGTGGAATTGAAGAATTTAGCCTGTCTGAAATGCTACGAGACGCAAATGTAGTCCCTGAAACCAAAAAAGCTGATTCATTGCTTGAAGAGTTCAAGAAAGATAGATCACATCTTGCTGTTGTCATTGATGAATATGGAACTATATCGGGACTAGTTACCATCGAGGACATCCTTGAGGAGTTAGTGGGTGAAATTGAAGACGAACACGATATTGATGAAGAAGAAATAATTAAAATATCACAAAATATCTATACAGCAGATGCTAAGGTTGAAATTGAAGACTTCACAGAGTTTTTTAATCTAAATATAGATCCTCTAGAGATCGATGCAGAAACATTGGGTGGATTTATTATTAGCGAATTAGGGGTGCTCCCTAAAAAAGGTGACGTTGTAAAAATTGAAAATCTATCCATCAAAGTTACCCATGCTGATGACAGAAAAATAGATAAAGTTCAGATAACAAAATCTTAATGGCCCTCAAGCAATATTTCGCTGCATTCGTGTTTGGGCTTATTGGAATTTTTGCCTTTGCGCCCTTCTCCATCAAGCCACTGATATTAGTATCATATGCATACTTAATAAGATCTATATTATATGAAAATAACTATACATTTAAGAAATTAATATCTTGGACAATTGGTCATTGGGGTTTTGGAATGTCATGGTTAATAGTAAGTGTTTACTATTATGGAGAAACAAGTATATTAATATCTCTTATTATTTTTATTCTATTAACTTTATTCCTTACACTATGCTTTGGATTACCTTTAATAGCATTAAAATACAGATTATTTAGCGGTAAGGCGAAGTCTAAACATTTAAAAATTTTTTCTATTTCAAGTCTTCTAGTTTTGTTTGAATTATCAAGATATTATTTATTAAATGGGGTTCCGTGGTTAATTCCAGGAACTGTTTTTCTTGATACGCCACTTCATGCAATTTACTCTCTTGTTGGAGTTACAGGAGGCTCTTTCATTGTTTATCTCATAGCTACTTCAATAGCAATTTTATGGGAGCATAGATATAAAATATTTTTTGGATCTTTGGTATTATTTATTCCAATGATTGAAAAAAACGAAAGTACTGAATTCGATCTTAACGTTTCAATAATCCAACCCTCCTCCGACCCATTTCAAAAATATAATCTTGGTTATAAATCATATATTGAAAATAATATTCTTGATCTGATAAAAGACACCTCAGCAGAATCTCAAATGATTGTGCTTCCTGAAGCAGAGCTTCCATATTCTTTAAATTCAAATGATTTTAGTCGGTTTATTAATAAAATTAATAAAAAAGATAAAGAAATAATTATGGGTGTTTGGAATATTTACGATAAAACTCTCTTTAACTCATTAATCAACGTTAATACTAACGAAATCTATAATAAAAGACATCTAGTGCCATTTGGTGAATATATACCCTTCACAAGCTCATTAAGAGGTCTAATAGATTTTTTTGATATGCCCATGTCAAATGTATCTCATGGCAGCAGTAATCAGAATAATATTCGAATTAACAGTATAGATGGGGTAAGCTTCTCACCGCTGATTTGTTTTGATGTAGCTTTTGGAAATACTGTAAGAAAAAGCAACATTAGTTCTAATTTTATGATTAATGTTAGCAATGACACTTGGTTTGGGAAATCAATGGGCCCATATCAGCATCTAGCAATAACAAGAATTAGAGCTATTGAAAATAATAAATGGATTATAAGAGCTACAAATGATGGAATTTCAGCAATAATAACTAATAATGGAACAATTGTTGATAAATTAGATAAAAATATCTCTGGTGTAATTAATTCTGGTATTAATTTTACTTATAAAAGAAGCCTATATAATATTTTTGGACACTATATTCCATTTATTTTGGCTTTAATAATGGTTTTAACATCGTTTATAATTGATTTATGCTCAAAAAGAAAAAAATATTAACATTATTGCTGTTCTCAGTAATTTCATATGCTGAAAGTGCCCATATTGAAGTTGATATATCTGAACAGAGACTATATTTGGTAGAAAACAGCCTAATCAAAGCTTCTTATCCAATCTCAACATCTAAATATGGAGAGGGTAGCATTGAAAATTCATTCAAAACACCGCTTGGGAAACATTCTATTAAAGAGATGATTGGTGAAGAAGCAGAGATAAACACTATATTTACTTCAAGAATAAATACTAAGAGATCTGCAACTATAATTGATCAGTTTGAAGATACCGATAATGATTATGTTACATCCAGAATAATGTGGCTAGATGGCGAAGAGGATGGTTTAAACAAAGGTGGAAATGTAGACTCTTTTCGAAGATACATATACATTCACGGAACCCATGAAGAGGGATTAATAGGCACAAAAGCATCACATGGCTGCATTAGAATGTTCAATTATGATGTAATTGAATTATTTAATTTAGTAAATATTGGGACAAAAGTTCTAATTAGAGCCTAACACCCCAAATTGTACATACCTACTAAAAGTTGCCTGCAACTGAAGACATAGCAAAATTAAGTTTTTCTTTTCTATCGTCCCCTGAAGGCGCAACATTTAGCTTTTCTCCACTTTGTGCAAGTTTTATTAGTAATTCACTAGGTTTGTATGCATCATTTCCAGTAATTTCATGATATTTCTTTAATTTATCAACAACTACGTCTAAGCCCATAGCATTGGCATGATGCATTGGCCCACCTCTCCATATTGGAAAACCATAACCATTAATATAAACAACATCTATATCCGCTGCTCTCTGGGCTACACCCTCTGATAATATATCAGCTCCTTCATTAATAAGAGCTAAGATACACCTGTCAGTAATTTCTTCATCTGAAATTTCTCTTCTTGTAAAACCATTCTCTGAAGAAATCTTCTCATAGACTTCTTCGTTTTCTGGAGCAGGGTTAGGAGCTCTTGAGCCTTCACTATAGTTGTAATAACCTTTGCCGTTTTTTTGACCAAATCTATCGTTATCACATAAATAATCTCCAATCTTTGCATGAAGTGGCGATTCAACACCGCTAAGCTTTCTTGCTCTCCAGCCAAGATCAAGACCAACTAAATCCATCATTCTAAATGGGCCCATATTTAATCCAAATGATTCTATAGCTTGATCAATTTGATGGGGAAGGGCGCCCTCAAGAAGAAGCATATTAGCCTGTGCTGTGTAATTAAAAAGCATCCTATTGCCAATAAAACCTGGTGCATTAAGAGATACAACCGCAGCTTTTTTTATCTTCTTACTAACTGTCATTACACTAGCTAGTGTTTCGTGAGATGTCTGTTCTCCACGAACTACTTCTAACAATCTCATGATATTAGCTGGACTAAAGAAGTGAGTACCTACTACCTTATCAGGCCTTTTAGTTACAGATGCTATTGCATCTACATCTAATCCAGATGTGTTACTTGCAAGTATTGCATTTTCATTAGTATGCTCATCAAGATTTTTAAAGATTTCTAATTTTAAATCTAGATTTTCATATACAGCCTCGATTGCAATATCGACATCATGTAAATCTTTATATTCAAGGCTTGATGATATTAGTCCAAAAACCATATCTTTTTGCTCGGGCGTCATTCGGCCCTTGCCAACCATAAAGTCATAATTTTTTTCTATTACAGAAAGACCTCTTTTCAAATTTTCTTCGTCTTGATCAATTATATGGACTGGAATTCCTGCATTAGCAAAACACATAGCAATACCTCCACCCATAGTTCCTGATCCAATGATTCCAGCTTTTTTAATATCCATTGAAGGGGTGTCGGCAGGAACATCTGAAATTTTTGATGCAGCTCGCTCTCCAAAGAATATATGAATCATTGCTTCTCTTTGCGGGTGCATTAGGCACTCAACAAATAACTCTCCTTCTTTTTTTAAGCCCTCATCAAAATCATCAAGATTTATAGCAGCCTCAACACATTTAATGATTTGACCAGGGGCAAATTGGCCCTTTCTTGCCTTAGCTGCCAAAGCTTGCGCCTCAACTAAAACATTTTCTGATCCTCTTGCTTCGATCATTTTTTCATTAAGATCACGAACTTTAGGGTGGTTAGAGCCTTCTTTTGCCTTTTCTTTAGCAAATTGAATAGAATCTTCTACAACATTATCAGACAGTGAGTCTACAATTCCCATATCTAAAGCTTTTTTGGCAGGTATATGTGCTCCTGTAAGCATCATTTTAAGCGCTTCTGAAGGGCCAGCCAGCCTAGGAAGTCTCTGTGTTCCACCTCCACCAGGTAAAAGGCCTAAATTTACCTCAGGTAGACCAACAAATGCTTGTTTAGAGGCTATTCTGTAGTTACAACAAAGCGCAGTTTCAAGTCCACCACCAAGAGTTATACCATTAATAGCAGCTACCAAAGGCTTGGAACAATACTCCATGCTTTTAAATACGTCATTTAAGCTATGTCCGCTCATATTTCCACCAAATTCAGAAATATCTGCTCCAGCTATAAATGCTCTTCCTTTACCTGTAACAACTACACCAACAACATCATTATCAGCCTCTGCTTTAGCAATGCCTTCAAAAAGACCATTTCTAACACCCTCACTCAGAGGATTCACAGGGGGGTTATCTACAGTTAAAAGCGCAACGCTATCAACAATTTCATAGTGGACTGTTCCTTTCAATTTATACTCCGTAAATAAATTAGACATGCATTATACATAAAAAATAAGCATATTTATCCTTATAAAATCGCACATTTAGCGATTATTTGGAATAATTTAAATTTATTTTATAAAAAGTATTGATAATATAATATAAGTATATATAATAATGTATGTCAGCACTCCTCTCCCCCTATTAGATTTGCTGACACTCTGGAATCATATGGAGGGCTCAGTCCCTCCATTTTTAATTAAGAATTATAAAATGAGTAAATATAAAGAATTTTTTGAAACTGTAATTTTAGTAAGTGTTTTTGTGATCTCTGTTCTTGCAATAGGCCCAATAGCTTAATCGCCGTTAAATATATATAATTTTTTAATGAAAAAAATCTTGTTCAGCTTTTTTTGTTTTTTCGTTGTTCAAAATATTCATGCCTGTCCGAATCTTCTTAATTCTGATATGCGAATACTAGATTCTGCAGAATCACAAAATTTATGTGCATATGAAGGCAAGACATTGCTAGTGGTTAACGTCGCCAGCAGATGTGGTTATACCTATCAATATTCTGGTCTTCAAAATCTTTATGAAAAATATAAAGATAATGACTTTGTAGTTTTGGGTGTTCCATCAAGAGATTTCTTTCAAGAATATTCCAAAGAAAGTGCTGTGGCTGAGTTTTGTTCCACTGAATACGGCGTTGAATTTCCTATGTTCGCAACAGTAAAAGTAAGAGGGAAGAAGGCGCACCCTTTTTATAAAAAATTAAAAGAGGAATCTGGTGTTGAGCCAACATGGAATTTTAATAAGTATTTAATTTCAAAAGAGGGAAGAGTTGTTTCAACATTTAAATCTGGCGTGAAGCCAGATTCTCTTGAGTTAATTTCTGCAATCGAAGAAATACTTTAATACTAGCTGGATACTAAAACTTTCTTGGGCTTGTTAAAAGCAAAGATTCCGTTATCTACAACCCCAGGAATGTTATTAAGCAAAGCTTCTATCGCTTCTGGGTTTGATATATCAAGATCTTTGATATCCAATATTTCATTACCTTGGTCGGTAATAAAACCAGCCCTATATATCGGCGTTCCACCCATAGAGACAATTTTTCTTGCAACTAAGCTTCTACTTTCTGGAAGAACCTCTACAGGCAATGGAAAAGCTCCAAGCTGTGACACTAGTTTTGCTTCATCAACAATACATACAAATTCATTGGAAGCAGACGCAACGATTTTCTCTCTTGTATGAGCACCGCCACCTCCCTTTATTAGCTCATAATTTGGAGAAACTTCATCAGCACCATCTATGTAATAGGCAATATCCATAACATCATTTAGATTAAAAACCTCAATACCTTTTTCATTTAATAAGTTCGAAGATGCTTCCGAGCTTGATACCGCACCAGCAAATAAATTTTTATATGCACCAAGTTCTTCTATAAAAAAATTTACAGTAGAGCCAGTTCCAATACCCAAAATCATTTCAGGATGAAGTTTATCTTTAATATAATCTATTGCTTGTTTAGCAACATTTATCTTTGAGCTACTCATATCTGTATAATACAAGAAAAATAACAATAGATAATTATCTTGAGATTAAAAATAAAGAAAACAGGTTCTTTTAAGAACTCTAAAAGATATATAAAGCTAATTGAAAATGCATCTGTATATGATGTAGCAATAAACTCGCCCATAACATTTGCACCTAATCTATCTCTAAAAGAAAAGAATAAAATCTTTTTAAAAAGAGAAGATTTACAACCAATTTTTTCTTTTAAAAATAGAGGAGCTTATAACAAAATAATCAATTTATCTGATTCTGAAAAGAAGAGGGGTGTTATAGCTGCTTCAGCGGGTAATCATGCACAGGGAGTTGCAAGTGCTTGTAAAAAATTGAAAATAAAGTGCACTATTGTAATGCCTATAACAACACCTGAGATAAAAATTAAAGATGTAAAAAGGTTTGGCGCAAAAATAATACAGCATGGTGACGATGTAAATACAGCTTTACATGAGGCAAAATCTTTATCAAAGAAAAAGAAATTAACCTTTGTCCATCCCTTTGATGATCCTTATACAATTGCTGGTCAAGGAACTATTGGTAAAGAAATTCTTGAGGATGATAATCATTATGATGCTATATTTGTTCCAGTTGGAGGCGGGGGAATTTTAGCTGGTGTTTCTTCGTGGATTGCTCAGCACAACAAAAAAATCAAGATAATTGGAGTGGAAGTAGAGGACTCAGCTTGTTTTACAGAAGCAATAAAAGCTAATAAAAGGATTACGCTCAAAGAAGTCGGTTTATTTGCAGATGGCGTAGCAGTATCTCAAGTTGGTAAAAATAATTTTGATGTTTTAAAAGAATGTGTAGACGAGGTTATAACAGTAACAGTAGATGAGGTTTGCGCTGCTGTAAAAGATATATTTGAAGATACTAGAGTGCTGTCAGAGCCAGCGGGAGCACTTGCCTTAGCCGGACTAAAAGTTTATTCAAAGAAAATTAAGGGTAAAAATTTATTAGCTATTAGTAGTGGTGCTAATGTTAACTTCCAAAGATTGAACTTTATTGTTGAAAGATCTGAGCTTGGTGAAAATAGAGAAAAAATACTTAGTATAAAAATACCGGAACAACCAGGAAGTTTTTTAAAACTCTCCAGAATATTTGGATCATCGTTAATAACCGAGTTCAATTATAGAAAATCAGATCTAAATGATGCATATGTTCTTGTTGGTGTTAGAACAAAGACTGATAAATCATATCAAGCCATAAAAAATAAATTAAAAAAATCAGGCTTTGCTTATAAAGACCTTACAAGAAATGAGATTTCTAATGACCATCTACGACATATGGTGGGAGGAAGAATCAATCAAAAAGGTCATAAAAATGAGAGAATTTTTCGAGGCGAATTTCCTGAAAAGCCAGGAGCTCTTTTAACATTCTTAGAAAAATTTGGTAGCAACTGGAACATATCATTATTTCATTATAGGAATCTTGGATCAGCATTCGGAAAAATATTAATTGGAATAGAAGACAGCAATTCGAACAAGTTACATCTTATCAAACACCTTAATAAGACAGATACTATATTTATTGAAGAGACTTCTAATAAAGCCTATAAAGACTTTTTAAAATAACTAATACTTTAATCTAAACTTGATTGAATATACTTCATCAGAAGGGTTGTTCCATGGTTGATTAAAAATATCAGATTTAGAATAATCTTCATCTTCATCATAACTGGTTCCACCTTTTGAATACACAAGATAAAGGTAGGATAGAGGGGCAATTTCGTACTTATATCTTACTTGAAACGAAACAACGCCTTGAGTGAATGGCTTTATCAAGTCATCTGAGTCATATAAGTAGCCACCACTATCAGAAATTAAACTTTGTGGATTATCTGCCTGAAGTGCAACAAATTGACTTTTTAATCTGATTTCATGCTTATTCCCACTAAACCAATTTAAGCCTATGGAGACGGTGTCTTGCTCAGAGTCATACAAACCAAACTTATTATCCTCAGTCCATATAAGCCATTCATTTTCTTTTCGAATTCTATATTGCAGATTTATCTTTAGATTATCATTTGGGAAATATGAGCCTGCTATCTTATAAAACTCTCTTTTGTAGCCATCAGAGTTCCAGGAGTTATATTTGTCTCCTTTTTCAAAACTAATTCTCCAATCGTAGGTCCAAAATTTATAATTAACTGCTTCAAAATCCAAAGTTATATTTTTTTTCTTTTTGATTTTTATAAATGGAAAATCAGGATTTTTTCTAGTTATTGTTGTGTTTTTGCCTGAGGTTTTAATGCCAAAATCAAACTTAAGTTTTGATGTATCCTTAAAGGTAATTTCATTTTTTTGATCAATTCTAATAGGGTTTGAATTTCCATTTGTGTCGGCATCATAATTAAAGTCAACATTCATATCAATTTGATCTACAGGTGACTCTTTTGAAAAGTTTATTTGCTTTAAACCCCCACCAAGACCAACATGAATCCAATCAGCTCTTCTGAGATAACCAAAGTCATTTAACTGAAAGTTTTCATCAAAATATAAGATGCTTCCAGATATATAAGAAAAATTTGAAGGCTGATAGTTAAATTGAGACCTGTAACCAAATCTAGAGTCATCATTTTTTTCAGAAAAAAGCAGATCTGTGAAATAAGTTAATTTATCTGATTTTACATTCACATAGTCAATTACACTAACGCTTGCTGTTTTGTTGTTAAAACTATCATCAACATGGGTAAGCATATATCCAAGCGTTTTGTTACCAAGGTCTGTTCTTGACCTAAGGGCATAAAAGTTTCTTCCTACAGAAAAAGACTCATCTGTTTCTCTTGCAGTAAAGAATCCTAATTCTGTTTTTCCTGTTTTTTGTGAATACCTCAAAGCATAATCTATGTCTGAATAATTTTTCTTTGAATTTTCACACTCATCAATATTCTCCTCTTCCGAACATTTATAGCTTGGAGCCGAACCAATTCTTCTAGTGTTCATAACCGTATAACGATCATAGTTATTAATATTAAAAAGGGACTGATTTTCATTAAAAAAGGCTCTTTTTTCAGAATAGAAAGTTTCTCGAGCTGAAAAATTTATTACAACATCATCACTCTCAGCTTGACCAAAATCTGGATTAAATGTTGCATTAATTTGCTTACCTGTTCCTGAGTTATAGAAAATTTCTGCTCCTATTTTGTTATCGTCAAATTTTGTAACTGAATTTTGATTGGAAGACACATATGGAAAAAAGTTTAATTTTGATTTTGTATAGTTGGCAATTTCTAAGGAATCTAGTTTCTCAAAATAGTCTGGTCTACTAGCCATTGATCCTGAGCTGCTTAACCAAACCTGTTCTTTAGCTTTATAACGTAAGACGGAATATTTTATTGTTCTTTTATCTCCTGCAGGTTGATTCATAAGAACAAGATTCCATGGTAAATAAAATTCAGAGACCCAATATCCATCATGTCTTTTAGTTTTGGCTATCCAATCTCCATCCCAATCTGTTTTGAAATCGCCTGTTTTAATCTTGATGGCATCAAACAAAGAATCTCCAAGATTTACAGCTAAAATATAAGCCTTATTCCCGTCGCCATCAAAATCAATATTAATGGAGTTTTTGTCGCTCAATGATGTCATTTCATCTCTCAAGGTCTTTTTAGACAACATAGATGAATTACTTTGTTTGTTAATAAAACCAACATAAATACCATCTTCGTTTGAAAATATGTAGACCAGGGTTTCATCCTGTGATTTTTGTAGATTAAATGGAGAAGTTTGATAAAACTCACTAATAGAATAGGCTTTTGTCCACTCAGGCTCATCTAGGATTCCATCTATAACTATAGACTCACCTTTTATTAGAATCGTCGAAAATAGAAGGGTAGTTAAAAAGAATCTTTTCATAATATATATATATTTTATATATCAGTTATATGAAAGTATACGAGACTCTGTTATAACTTTGTGATACTTCAAATCATGCGGTTCAGCCAGATTTTTAGACAGTATTTGATAGTCATAACCAAGACCAATAATTAATGGCTTATTGTGATTCTTGCCTACAAGACTGGAAAGAGCTCTATCAAAATATCCCCCGCCATATCCAATCCTATAACCATTAACATCTACTCCAACAAAAGGAATAAACATAGCATCAAAAAAATTAGGTTCTAAATACTCTTCATTATCTACTTCAGTAATTCCATATTTATTTTTAACTAAAGAATATTCACTAGTATATAAATTGAATTTCATTATTCTTTCTGGAAAAATTTTTGGCATATAAATATTGTGTGAGTATTTAATAAGCTCTTGATGAAGAAGGTTTGTTTTTATCTCTTGTTTATAAGGAAAGTAAAGCAATACGTTGTTCATTTTTGATAGATCTAGACTTTCAATTATATTTTTTTGAATTTGATTATTTAGTTGATCTATAGATTGAGAAGAAAGAGTGAGCCCCTGCTCAAGAAGTGATTTTCGAATTTTATCTTTCACCATAAATTGCGCCGAGGCTAACAAACCAAATCACCGCCATGTGTTTTACCTGAACCGAAAGGTCAGGTGGTGAATTTCTTATCAAATCAGGCTTCCCTATATAGGTATTGCACAACAATGATAGTGGAATATCACCTATTTAATAGTATCGGTTCAAATTTAATAACACATTAGCGAATGAACCAGAATGTAAAGAAAGTATAGGATATATAAGTATTTAATAAAAGATTATTTTTCTAAAGCTAGATCAATTTTTTTTATAATTGATGACAGATCTACTTGAGTATCATTACTCTTTTCATCTGGATTAGATATGAGCTTATTAGCAAGAGTAAGGCCGGCTATTATTAATGCGTTATTTTTATCATTTATAGAATCGAGTTCAGAATTTAATAGTTGAGCGGCTTTAATTAATTGATCTTTTTCCTCTGGAGGGCACGCTAGAGTTAAATCTCTTCCAAAAATTCTTAGAGATAGTGTTTCCATTTCACTCATGGTTACCTTTTTTGTTAAGTTTCTTTTCTAAAGCAGCAATTTCTTTGCCAAGTAAAATTTTATTTTTCTTCCAGTCTCTTTCTCTATGAACGTATGAATCGATAATTCCTTTTTGTTCATCAAAACGTTTTATGAGAAGATCAATTTTATTTTCAAGATCTTCAATCGAAAAATTATTTTCATCTGACATAACATAAGTTTAATTGCACATTCATCAATTGGAAAGTTTGTTTAATAAAAGAGTAAAATAAACTATGGATAATAAAATATATAAATCACGAAGAGAGTCTTTAAATACTATTCTTCCAAAAAATTGTGCATTGATAATTCCTGGAGCAGACCTTCAGTATAGGAACGCAGACTCATCATATGCCTTAAGACAGGAGAGTAGTTTTTATTATTTTTCTGGATTTTGCGAGCCCTCATCGCTTATGGTCATAGTGCATCAAGAAGATAAAATTTCTTCTATAGTTTTTGTTCCGCCTAAAGATAAGTTAAGAGAAATTTGGGATGGCTATAGAGCTGGACCTATTGGGGCGGTTGATGACTACGGATTTGATCAGGCTTTTGATAATACTAAGATTGATGAACTAATGCCTGAACTACTCCAAGGAGTCAAAAAGGTTTTTTATCCTATTGGTAAAAAAAGTGGCTTTGATCAGAATGTTATAGATTGGACTTGTGCTGCCAGTTCAAAAGATAGACATTCTCAATCTATCGATATCATGGATGGATCTTCAATGATTGGAAATATGAGACTCATAAAAGATGATCATGAGATAGAGATCATGAAAAAAGCTTGTGATATTTCTGCTGAATCCTTTGTAGAAGTAATGAAGAATATTAAGCCTGGTGAAAATGAACAATTAATTGAATCAAAATTTTTATATGAATTTGGGAAAAGAGGTGGCAGATTCCCTGCTTACACTCCTATCGTTGCTGGTGGTGAAAATGCATGTGTTCTTCATTACATTGAGAATAATCAAGATCTAAATGAATCTGATTTGATATTGGTTGATGCTGGTTGTGAGTACAAGATGTATGCATCTGATATCACTAGGACTTTTCCTGTAGGAGGGAAGTTCTCTGAGGAACAATTGGCTATATATAACATTGTTCTTGAGGCAAATAAGGCTGCAATTGATGCAGTTAAAACTGGCAATAATATTATGGAACCTCAAGTTATTTCTGAGAAAGTTATCACAAGAGGCTTGGTTGAAGTCGGTATTTTAAATGGTAATCCTGAAGAGCTTCATAAAGAAGGCGCATTTAAAGATTTTTATATGCATAAAATAGGGCATTGGTTAGGTTTAGATGTTCATGATGTTGGAGATTATATGGAGGATGGAGAGTTTATGCAGTTTAAGCCTGGAATGATTACGACCATTGAGCCTGGAATATATATAAGCAGCTCAATGAACGTAGATGATAAATGGAAGGGCATTGGCGTAAGAATCGAAGATGACATATTAGTCACTAACGATGGAAATATAAATTTGACTGAAAAAGTTCCATCATGCCCTAAAGAAATTGAATCATTGATGGCTTAAAACATGAATGTTCCAATTATTATTTCTGGTGGTGGAATAATTGGCAACTACATTTCTGTAAGATTAAAGCGACACAATATTGAATCATTAATTATTGAAAAATCTTCGGAAACCCAAGATTATTCTTCAGGCGTTAGAACCCTTACACTCAATAATCATTCGTTGTCTTTATTGCAGAAGGAAAAAATAGAAGTTGAGACCGCACCTATAGATCAAATCAATGCTCTTGATGGAGAGGGGACTGGGAGAATAAAGTTTTTATCAGATGATATAGGTGAAAATTTCTTATCCCATGTCGTCATGTTTAATGAATTAAAAAATAAACTTACAAAAGCTTGCTATGAAAGAACAGTTTTTAATAATCAAATCGAGTCTATTCAAAACCTTAATCAAAATGATACAAATGAAGTCTTACTGTCTAATGGAAGCAGCATTGAGGCACAAATAATCGCAGGCTGTGACGGCAGGAAATCTAATGTTGCCAAGATCTCCGGTCTATCGGATAAGTCTTCAGAATATAATCAGACAGCAATAACATTTATTTGCAAAGCAGATAAAAACTTTGAAAAAAAAATTGCTCATCAAGTATTTTCAGAGAAAGGAATTTTTGCAGTCATGCCCATGCCAGATAGAGAATCAATAGACAATAGATGTACTATTGTTTGGTCGGTAAATAATAAAAACTTAGAAGGTGTATCGATAAATGATTTCGTGTCATCTAATTTATCTTTCTTTGAATCTAAGCTTGGAATTAAACTGAAAATAGATTCCCAATTGCTTAATTTTCAATTATCTAATCATCATTTCGAAAGTTATATAAATAATTCCATAGTCTTAATTGGAGATGCTGCTCATAGTATTCACCCTCTAGCAGGTCAGGGCATCAATTTAGGTTTTGCTGATGCTGATATATTTTGTGAAGAGGTAGTAGGTGCTTATAACAAGGGGATAGCTATAAATGAGGCATCTGTTTTAAAAAAATATGAGATTAGAAGAAAGGGTATGAATTTATTAATGTTAAAGTCTATGGATTTCTTTGTTTATTTCTTTAATGATAATAATTCTTATATTAGATTGTTAAGAAATTGGGGTCTAAAGACGGTTAACAAAACAAGGTTTATTAAAGCATTTTTTACAAGGCATGCTTCTGGTCTAAATAAGATTTAATTATATCTTTTGGCCTTTCGCTCTGAGTTCTTTAAGGACAACGCTAATGCCTTTTTTATCGATTATCCTCATGCCTTTTGCAGAAACCTTAAGGTTCACAAACCTATTTTCAGATTCTACCCAGAATTTATGCGTATGAAGATTAGGAAAGAATTTCCTTTTTGTTCTATTTTTAGCATGGGAAACATTGTTCCCAGTCTGTGGTATCTTACCTGTTACTTGACATATTTTACTCATAGAACCGCGATTTTATAGAACACTGAGTAACATAGCAATACTATTATGAAACAAATTTTTCTATTAAGGCATGCAAAATCTGATTGGAGCACCATGGGTCAACAAGATTTTGATAGGGGGCTTGCTAGCAGAGGAATTAAAGATATCTCTTTAATATCTGATTATGTAAAAAAAAATAACTTTAAGCTAGATGAAGTTCTTTGTAGTAGCGCAAATAGAACCAAAGAAACATTTGATTTATGTGCAGATGGATTTGATTTTGATATTAAAAATGCTAAATACTACGATGATCTTTATTATGGTAATCATGAATCAATAATAGATTTATTAGTCAATGTTAATCAGTCTGCAAATTCAGTACTTGTTGTTGGGCATAACCCAACTATGCATATTTTATTAGAGCAGTTAACAGGACTAAGTATCATTAAGTACCCCACGTCTACTCTTGCTCAAATTATTCTACAAAAAGAATGGAAAGACTTATTATTAAATAAATGTGAGTTAAAATTATTCCTTAGGCCTAAGGAGTTGAAATCTTGAAAGATATTGAAATTAAAATTATTAATCCTTTAATGGGAGATTCAATCCCAATTCCAAAATATGAGACCAAAGGGTCTGCAGGAATTGATTTAAGAGCATGTATTGAAGAAAAAGTTCTTCTGGCAGCGGGAACCACTTTCATGGTGCCTATTGGTTTTGCTATGTATCTTGAAGATCCAAATTTAGCTGCTTTGGTTGTTCCAAGGTCTGGGCTTGGATCAAAAAAAGGTATTGTATTGGGAAATTTAGTTGGTTTAATTGATTCAGATTATCAGGGCGAATTAATGGTTCCTGCGTGGAATAGATCTGATAAAGATTTTGAAATTAATCCAGGAGATAGGATTGCTCAAATGATAATTGTGCCAGTCGTTCAGGCAAAATTTAAAATTGTAGAAAATTTTAAAGAGTCGGAAAGGGGCGAGAAGGGTTTTGGTAGCTCGGGCTTAAATTGATTGGCTTACTTCTTTTTACCAAATCTTTCTTCGAATTTCTGCACTCTTCCACCAGTATCAATAATTTTTTGGGTACCAGTATAGAAAGGATGAGAAGCAGAAGATATATCAAGAGGAAAATAGGGATATGTATTTCCATCTTCCCATTTTTTTGTTTCAGTAGTTTCTAAGGTTGAACGAATGATCCAATACTTATCAGCACTAGAGTCATGGAACAAAACTTCTCTGTATTCGGGATGTATATCTTTTTTCATAATAAAATCAAAATTTGGATGAGAACTATAACAAAAAACAATTTCTTTACAATCAAAAAATGAATATTTTTTTCTATGATGTAGCTATTTCAGTACCTCTAAGACAATGTTTTACATACAGCTCTGACTTAAAAATTAAGAAAGGTAGCCGTGTTCTCGTCCCTTTTGGAAATAGAAAAGTCATTGGACTTGTCATTAAAAAATCCACAGCAGCCATAGAAAATAATATTGAGATTAAAAAGATAATTTCTTTAATAGATACATACCCTGTTTTCAATAAATCGATTTTTAATACTATTTTATGGTCGTCTGAGTATTATCATCACCCCATTGGTGAGGTTTGTAATACCTTTATTCCTAATCAACTCAGGAAAATAAACAATAAAGTAATAGAACCTCTTGCGGTCGAGGATTCTTATCAAATATCCATAAATGAAAAACAAAAAAGATTTGATTTAACCCCTGATCAATCAAAGGCTTTAAAACAACTTTTAAAGTTAAATAGTTTTCAACCATCCCTGTTATATGGTGTTACTGGCTCAGGAAAAACTGAGGTTTACCTAAGACTAGTAGAAAACTGCATTAAGGTTGGCAAATCTGCACTTATTTTAGTTCCTGAAATAAATTTAACCCCGCAATTATTTAATAGATTTACATCTAGATTTAATGGTGAGATAGGGCTCTATCATTCTAAACAAACCCCAACCCAGCGACTAAAAGTTTGGCTAAAGGCTAGATTTGGCAATATTAAGATAGTGATTGGAACAAGATCCGCAGTATTAATGCCAATGAAAAATATAGGATTAATTGTAATAGATGAGGAGCATGATCAATCTTATAGACAATCAGAAGGGTTTAAATTTTCTGCAAGAGATATCGGCATAAAAAGAGCTCAAGAAGAAAATATTCCTATTGTGCTCGGATCAGCAACACCTTCTTTACAAACATTAAGATTGGTGGAAGAAAAGAAATATAAAAAAATTGATATGTTAACCAGAGTAGATGGAAAAAATCCTCCAAAACTTATTGCAATGGATATTAATGACACTCCTTTAATTGGTGGCATTGCATCCGAAACCCTTAACATTATTGAGAGAACTTTAAATAAGAAAGAGCAAGTCCTAATTTTCATAAATAGAAGAGGGTTTGCACCAATATTTCAATGTGAATCATGTGGATGGGTTGCTGATTGTAAATCTTGTGATTCAAATCTTGTGTATCACCAAGAAAGAAACAGACTTATTTGTCATAGATGTGAATCAGCTTATAAAGTTAATGAATCATGCCCATCATGTAAATCTACTAATTTTCAAATGTATGGAACTGGAACGGAGCAAGTTGAAGAGGTTTTAAGAACAAATTTTAAAAAAGTACCAATCATAAGAGTTGATCACGATACAACAAAAAAGGTTGGAGCGATGGATGATATTATCAACGAAATTAATTCTTCAGAATCAGCAATTCTTGTTGGTACTCAAATGCTTGCAAAAGGACATGATTTTCCTAGAGTATCTTTAAGCATTATTCTCAATGCAGATAATGGATTAGTAAGCCCTGAAATAAACGCTCTAGAAAAAATTTCACAGCTACTTATTCAAGTATCAGGCAGAGCAGGAAGAAATAACAAACTTGCTAAAGTAATAATACAAACAAGATATCCTGATGATATAAATCTAGGTCAAATAAAGACCGGAAATTATATGAATTTTGCATCTCAATGCCTTAAAAGAAATAAAAAAAATAATCTTCCTCCATATGCTGCAATGTGCTTAATAAGATGCTCATCGCCAACACAAAAGAGTAATTTGGCTTTCTTAGAAAAAGCTATTAATAAATTAACCAATAGAAATGATATATATGTCATTGGACCAATTCCATCTATGATTGCAAAAGCAAATGGTAATTATAGGCATAACATATATGTACAGACCCCTAAAAGGACTTACCTAAACAAAGTTTTAAAGTTTTTAGTAAAGGAGTTTGAAAGTTGGCCAGAGGCAAAGAAGGTTAAATGGTCTTTTGATATAGACCCAATAGATATTAATTAGATATATATCCTTAATATTTGACCAGGATATATTGGTTTATTATTTAATTTATTTTTTTCATCAATTGAATCTACGGTAACACCAAATCTAATAGCAATCTCTGAAAGAACGTCACCTTTTTGAATTGTATATTCAAG
Source organism: uncultured SAR86 cluster bacterium (assembly GCA_902635645.1). Classification (GTDB taxonomy): domain Bacteria; phylum Pseudomonadota; class Gammaproteobacteria; order Magnimaribacterales; family D2472; genus SCGC-AAA076-P13. The sequence continues at coordinate 66,556 of CACPON010000002.1, read as the reverse complement.
ATAATCTTTATTCTCATTTATTAGAGTGCCTGATATAGGGTTTTCTATAAAATAATTATGTAGTCCAAGAAAGATAGATCTTGCAATCATTCTTCTTCCTGGTTTTCTCTTCAATCTGGCAGCATCTTCAGGATTAGTAATAAATCCTGACTCCACTAAAACAGATGGTATATCAATCGATTTAAGAACTCTAAAGTCAGCATACTCAACATTTTTTTTATGAATTTTAGTAAACGGATCTCTTTTGAGTTGGTCTAATATTTTTGTTCCAAGAATTTTGCTTTGTTTAATCTTTTTTTCATAAACATCTGGATATAGCTCTCTTGCTAAATCTTCATTGAAGTCAGTTGGTTTTAAATTGTTAATTTCTGCCAAAATTCGCTCTCTCTTTTTATCAGACAAATTTCTTGCAATAGTGCTGGAGGCTTCTTCAGACCATATAAAAACTGATGCGCCTTTTACTGAAGAAAGTCTAAAACCATCGGCATGAATAGAAATAAAAATATCTGCTCCATTTTTACGCGCATCTTGATATCTATCATTAAGGCTAATAGTGTGATCGCCATCTCTTATCATTATTGGCTGATAGCCCTTTGTATCTCTTAGCGTTCTTTCAATCTCTTTTGCAATGAGCAATGTTACGTCTTTTTCTAATATGTTATTTGGTCCAACAGCTCCTGGATATTTCCCTCCATGCCCAGCATCAATTGCAACAATAATATCTCTCATATTTTCTTTTAAAGATTTATCTTTAAGCAGCTTAATGTCCATAAGAATGCCGGAATCTACTTGTTTTTGTATTGGCTTGTGCCAAAAAACATGATCATATAAATCAATAACCACTCTTGTAAGATTATTATCTTGAGAAGATCTTATTTTTTTAATGGGGTAGTTATAAATTTCATTTATTGGTTTTTTAGAATATGTATCATTAATTTCTAACACCAGTCTTGAAGGGTTCTCTAAGGCATAAGAATTTATATATGCCACTTGTTCTAAATTAAATGAAATATTTAGAGTTCCATCTTTATACTCATCAATGCTATTAAATTGAATCTCATTAGCATGAATGAAATAAGTAAAAATTAATAATGGTAAAAACTTATTCATATTTTGCTTCTAGAGTTTTAAAAACATCGGTACCGATGGTAATGTTAATTTTACGCTTATTTTCTAAATGAAAAAAATCAATTTTTAAATCATATTTTCTATCAAGCTGAAGCCTTTCTGGCCATTCAATTAAAATAATTTTCTTCTTATATAAAACTCTATCTAAGTTAAAAATATCTATGTCTTGAGCTTCATTAGTTCTATAAAGATCTATATGTAAAAAAAGAAACTCATCTAAATCATATTCTTCACAAAGGGTATAGGTTGGACTTTTAACTAAATCATCCCAGCCACAACTTTTAATAATTGATCTAGTTATAAAAGTTTTTCCGGCACCCAAATCGCCTTGAAGATGAATTTCAATATTTTGCTTATCAGAACTTTTTATTATTTCAGAAATTTTTTGGCCAAGTTTTTCGGTAGCGCCATCATTTTCCAGAATTAGATTTTTCATTTATTTAAAAGTTTTCTTATTATAGGAATTATTGCAGTAGCATTTAAACCAATTTCACCATTTTTATCAGCAAAAATTTCACCAGCTTTAGCATGAACTGCAACACCCAATAAGCTCGCTTCATGTAATGAGAGACCCTGAGCAAGCAAAGCGCCAATAACGCCACATAATATATCTCCCGTTCCACCTGTTGATAGTTCAGGTCCACCATCCTCACATACAAAGGTTTCTCTTTTGTCTTTAAAGTAAACAACAGTTTTATTACCTTTTAAAATTACACAAGAAGAATTAAATTTTTCTGAAATTATTCTTGCCGTCTTTTCTCTATTTTGTTGTATTTCACTTATGGGTATACCAAGCAAATTACTAGCTTCACCCGGATGAGGGGTGAGAATGGTTTTATTTGAAATTGTTAGATTTTGATTTTTTAGATGTTGCAGGCCTCCAGCATCAATTATCAAGTTTGATTCTTTAGGAAGGTTATGAAGATGTTCTAGCATCTTATTAGACCATTCATCATTTTGCATTCCAGGACCATATAGAATTACATTAACGTTTTCTGATATAGGAAAAAATTTACTAATTCCCAACGCCATTACTTCTGGATTTCTTATAAGAGAAGCCTCTAAATTTGATTTGTGTGTGTGCAGAGTCACTAATCCTGCTCCAGAATATAGACTTGCTTCAGATGCCATTATTCCAGCCCCACCAAGCCCTTTAGATCCAGCTATTACAAGAACTCTACCATTTAAACCTTTATGGGAGTTTGATTTTCTTTTTGGTATGGCAATCTGTAAATTTTCAAAAGTAAAATTCTTTTTCATAATTTTACTTTTGAGTGAAGTAGCCAAGCCTGTCTGAATGGAAGGAACCCATGATGATTCCATTTTCAATTGGAAGAGCTATTGTTGGGAGCCCAAAAACAGTTTTATTAAAAGAATTTTTATTTTTGAGAACAAAAGTTTCTCTATCTATTTCATAAATAGAGAAAGGCAATGAGCATGCGGGTCTTTCAATACAGTCTCCTGCATCATTTGGCTGAAAATCTAATGATGTGAGCCAAACAGAATCTTTATTTATGTAAATATTATCTGGAGACTCTACTTTAAAAGTTTGCAGTTTTTTATTGTCTGATAGATCAAATTTCACAACTCGATCTCCTTGGTTGTAACTTATAAATAAATTATTAGTTGATTCATTTAAAGTTATACCATTTGGACCACTACCTTCAGAGTTTGGAATCTCTATAAAACTATCTTTATTCCACTCAAGGATGACACCAGAATCTTTTTTAAGTAGAGCGGTTATTAGCCACTTTGTCATAGTAATATCTCTTGAATACATATGGGATACATAGAAGGTGCCATCTTTTTTTAAGGCAATATCATTAAGATAGTATTTTTCTGGAACCTCAATACAACCTCTCCAGACAAATGACCATGTATCGTGCTCAGACTTTTGAACTAACTCAAACATCTCTATAGTTTCACCAGGATAATGGTTTATAACGCCAAGCTGGTAACTGCCATCCTCCCTTTGAACAAGATCTATACCATGCGGGCCAAATATATCATTTTGCTTGCAAGAATCTTCGCCCCAGATATTTTTACCAAAAGAAATTTTTGGTGTAATTATTTTGTTATCAGATAATCTCAATAGCGCAAACCCTCCTGATTTCGTTGAGTCATAAGGACGAATACCGCCGAACTCAGAAATTAAAAGATATTTATTATCGGGAGTAACTACAATATCTTCTGGATTTGAAACTCCACATATTACCGAAATAGCATCATCTGATTTACACTCGCTAATATTTTTTTGAGGCCCGATGTAGTCAGTTATAACAGTAAAAAGCGCCAATGAAATCATTACTACTGATATTGGAATACTAAATTTATAATAATGTTTTAAATATAGGGGAAGTATCTTTTTTATTTTTTCTAAAAAGAAAATAACGACCAAACCTCTAATACATAAAAGAATGCCCACTATCAAAGTAAGAAGAATCCAAAGTCTTTCTGCCCAATCGGAATTTATAGAAAATATTACCATTGCCATTCCTATTAAAAAGGTAAGGCCTCCCAATATATGAAGGTTTTGAGCCCCATCTATCTTCTTACAAATAAAAACAATTAGTGGCTTAACCCACAAAAGTAGAGATAAAAAAAGAAAAAAGAAGAAATAAAAATAATTCATACCCAAAATTAAAATAACCTACTCTTAATAATATTAACCAATTCAATAGGTTTATCTAGTGGGACATGATGAGCAGCGCCTGAAACTTCTTCAAAGTCCATAATGTTTGAGTACGTATTTTTAATATTTTCTAAAAAATAACCAGACGTTAATAAGCTATCTTTTCCATGAACAAAAAGTGCAGGACAGTTAAATGAAAAATTATATCCAAAAAGCCTTTCGAGGTTTGTAAATAATAAATCATCAAAACACCACCTCCATCCTTCTTGTGTCTCTTTAATAGAATGCTCTGCTATGTATCTTAAATACCAATCATTAACACATTCTTGTTTGGGCATTAATCGAAATCTTTTTAAGATTGAAATTTTATCTGGATAAAACTTAATCATTCTAAGTGGGCCAGTATGCTGAGAGGGATCATAATCTGGAGGTCTAATGAAGGTATCTATGATAATAATACTATCAATTAAATCTTTATTCTCTGAAGCAACATATCCTGCAACATGACCACCTAGTGAATGGCCTATGATATAAATATTCTCAATGCCATGTTCTATTTTTTCTCTATTTATTAGGGCTGTTATACAGTCACCAAAATCTTTTATTTTGTATTCTGTTCTAAAACTTGAATTTCCCATTCCTGGTAAATCAATAGCAATTACATTTGAGTATTCGATTAGTTGCGGAGCTATTGGATCCCACCATTTTTTATGAGCACCCGTACCATGAATAAAGATGATTAGGTTTTTTGTTTTTGAATGCCATTTAGAATATGAAAGATTTCCAAGTGGGTCTTGATGAATTAAATCCTCTGCTTTTACTTGGATGGACTCGTGAAACCATTTTGGAGCATGAAGAATGTCATCGTTTAGATTGTTAGTTATTTGCATAAACAGTATTCTAAGCCATATAAAAAAAATTTATGAATAATCTTTCACTAACCCCGGCTGCCACAGTGCTTCTTGTAAGAGATTGCGATAATGTATTAGAAGTATTAATGGTTAAAAGATCTAAAAGACCGCCGTTTGGAAATCTTTATGTTTTTCCAGGTGGGAAGATAGATGAATCTGATAAAGACCTTAATATTACTAATTTTTGCAATGGCTTGAATGATGAACAAGCATCCATAAAACTGGGGGTTAATGAAGGAGGATTATCGTACTGGGTGGCTTGTGTTAGAGAGTGTTTTGAAGAAGTTGGCATACTTTTAGCAAAAAAAAATAACGGGCAAGAACTTGATCTAAATGGAGCAGACAAGCATAAGTTCGACAATTACAGGAGGATGCTTCTAGAAAACAAGATAAGTCTTTTTGAAATATGTAAAAAAGAAAACTTATCACTAAATTTAAATAATATTGAACCGTTCTCGCATTGGATTACTCCTGAGATAGAAATCAAGAGATTTGATACAAGATTTTTCATTGCATATATACCATCAAAGCAAACCGAAAGACATGATGGAAATGAGCTTACAGATAGCGTCTGGATCAGTCCAAAGAAAGCTTTAGATAAATCATTGAATGGTGAAATGCCAATGATAATGCCTACAATAAGCAATCTTCAACAATGCTTAGAGTTTGATTCAGGACAAAAATTATTAGAATATCAATCAAAGCTCACGAATGATGACATTCCATCAATACTACCTAAATTTTTTAAAAATGAAGGCAAGTGGGTTGGACTTCTACCTGGTGACGAGGATTATGATAATTATTAAAATAGAATAATGGACCTGATAAAAAAAATTACCGCTCCAAACCCTAGTGTTTTCACTGGACAGGGAACTAACACCTATTTAATTGGCAATAAAGATATTACTTTGATTGATCCAGGCCCAAATATACAAGAGCATATTGATGAGATTATTAAATTGGGTGATGGAAATATTAAAAGGATCGTAGTCACCCATACTCATACCGATCACTCTCCAGCAGCTTTGCCTATTTCAAAAATATTAAATGTTCCTATGTATGGAAGATTAGTTGACGGAGATTCATCATGGGAAGATGAAACGTTTTCTCCAGATGTGGTATTAAAAGATTTAGATAAAATAGAAACAGAAGAATATATACTAGAAGCTATCCATACTCCTGGACACGCATCAAATCATTTTTGCTTCTTAATAAAAAATTTAAATTGTCTAATAACCGGTGATCATATTATGGATGGATCAACTGTTGTCATAGGCCCTCCAGATGGAAATATGGATGACTATCTTAATTCTTTGAAACGTTTATTAACCTTACAGATTGATTTTTTTGCACCAGGCCATGGAAATTTTATGCACGAACCAAAGAAAACAATTCAATCAATAATCAGGCATAGGCTAGCAAGAGAAAGCAAAACTTTAAGAAAACTTGAAGATTTTGGGAAGAATACAATCAATGAGCTTGTTAAATATGTATATGATGACGTCCCAGAACAGCTTCATCCTATTGCAAAATTTAGCTTGGAGGCACACTTGATAAAACTTATTGGAGAAAATAAAGTTAAAAGAGAAGAAGAATTTTATAAATTAAATTAATCTTTTTTATTTTTTTTTAAGAACTTTTTCTTCTATGGCCTCTATATCAATATCATCAGTGCTTTTAGCTAGTTCAATACTTTCTTCTTTTTTCTTAAGTTCTATTGATGATTTTTTAAATTCTAATGTTAGCTCTCTCGTGTTTTTAGTAAGTAGATCATCATAACAATCGCTTTGATCATAACTTTCTCTTGTCTCTCCCTTTTTATTTATTGGCGTGGGTCTTTGAGGAGATGGCATTTGCATACATTTGATTGTTTGTGCAGGAGAGTAAAAGTTGTTGTCAGCATTTAATTCATCCAACTCTTTCGGAGAAATTAAGCAACCCTGAATTAGAAGCAATGATAAAAATATTAGTATTTTATTCATAGTATTTGCCTATTTTCTATTAAAGATTCTACAACAGCAGGGTCTGCTAAGGTCGTTGTATCGCCTAAATTAGATAAATCACCTTCAGCTATTTTTCTAAGAATTCTTCGCATGATTTTTCCAGATCGAGTTTTTGGAAGACCGTATGCATTTTGAATAAGATCCGGTTTTGCAATTGGACCTATTTCTTTTGCAACAAACTGTTTTATCTCTTGATCAAAGCCCTCAATATATGACTCACCAACCATTAATGTAACGTAAGCATATATGCCCTGACCCTTGATTGGATGTTCAAAGCCAACGACTGCAGCCTCTGCAATTTTTGGATGAAGCACTAAGGCACTTTCAATTTCTGCTGTTCCAAGCCTGTGACCAGAAACATTTAATACATCGTCAACTCGTCCAGTAATCCAGAAATAACCATCTTCGTCTCTTCTTGCCCCATCTCCGGTGAAGTAGATGTCTTTGTACATGCTGAAATAGGTGCTGATCATTCGCTCATGATCGCCGTAAACACTTCTAATTTGGCTGGGCCATGATTGTTCTATAACTAGATTGCCTGAATTGACATCTTTTAATACATTGCCAGATTCATCATAAAGTTCTGGCTTAACTCCAAAGAAGGGTAGTGTAGCTGATCCTGGTTTTGTTGGAGTAACTCCAGCAATAGGAGTTATCAAAACAGAACCTGTTTCAGTTTGCCACCAAGTATCTATAACTTCACAATTAGATTTTCCAACAACTCTATAATACCAATCCCAAGCTTCTGGATTAATAGGCTCACCCACAGTTCCAAGAATCCTTAGGCTATCTCTCTTAGTTTTTGTTACAGCATTATCTCCTTGGGCCATTAAAGCTCTAATTGCAGTTGGAGCAGTATAAAAAATACTAATATCATGCTTGTCACATATCTCCCAACACCTAGATGCTGAAGGATATGTCGGAACACCTTCAAACATTAGAGTTGTAGCACCGTTTGAAAGAGGCCCATATAAAATATAGGTATGCCCTGTAATCCAACCAACATCAGCTGTACACCAATATTTATCTTCAGCCCTTATTCCAAAGAGATATTTAAAACTTATGTGAGCTCCCAATAAATATCCAGCTGTTGAATGAAGTACACCCTTTGGTTTTCCAGTAGAGCCTGATGTATAAAGTATAAAAAGAGGATCTTCTGAATCCATTGGCTCAGGCTGACATATAGCACTCACATCATTTACTAAATCCTCATACCAAACATCTCTATTTGAATCCCACGAAATATCATTGCCAGTTCTCTTAATAACCAATGTTTTACTGACATTTGGACATCCCGTTAATGCCTCATCGACATTAGCCTTTAAAGGAACAGATTTGCCACCCCTTACCCCCTCATCAGCAGTAATTACAACTCTACAATCAGCGTCGAGAATTCTATCTTTAAGAGATTCTGGAGAGAATCCACCAAAGACAACTGAGTGAATTGCCCCAATTCTTGTACAGGCCAACATTGCATATGCAACTTCAACGATCATTGGCATATAAATGCATACCCTAGAACCCTTTTTTACTCCAAGCCCTTTTAATACATTAGCAAATTTACATACTTCATCATGCAGCTCTTGATAAGAAAGTTGTTTAGAGTCATCTGGATCATCGCCTTCCCAAATAATGGCAGTTTTACTAGCATTATTTTTAAGGTGCCTATCAATACAATTAACGCTGATATTAGTTTTTCCACCTTCAAACCATTTTGTTTCTGAGAATTCACCATTGTGAACAGTATCAAATTCTTCTATCCATTGAATATTTTCTTTAGCCAGATTTCCAAAAAATTCTGATGGATTATCTATAGACTGCTTATATAGATCTTTATACTCATCAAGGTTTTTAATAAAAGGATTAGTTCCTTCTTTGGGATAAAAAATATTTTCAGCCATTAGTTTTTATATTATTGAGGGCTGTGGGTTAATAAAATTTTTGCCTTTTGGGTTTGACATTATTGTTGTGATAAGTGATTCATAATCACTTTCATTAGATTCTAAATTTATGTCAGCAGCATTAATGATAAGCAATGGCGCATCGTTATAATCAAGAAAAAATCGTGAATAAGCATCATTAAGTTTCTCCAGATATTCTAATGTTAAATATTGTTCATTAATGTTTCCTCTTTTTGTAATCCTTTCTTTTAGAACGTCTATTGGGGCTTGAAGGTATATAACTAAATCAGGGGTTGGTGCATCAAGTGTAATATGGTTATAAACCTTGTCATAAAGATCCATTTCTTCATTTGAAAGAGTAACTTCAGCAAACAATCTATCCTTTTCAATTAAAAAATCAGCAACCCTAACTGTTTCAAAAAGACTTCTTTGTTTTAAATCTTGTATTTGCTGCATTCTTTGAAATAAAAAGAACAGCTGAGTAGCTAAAGCAGATTGACTGGGGTTTCTATAGAAATTTTTAAGGAAAGGGTTTTCTGCGGGTTGCTCTAAAAATGCATCATAGTTGAATGTGGTTGCTATTTTGTTAGCAAGAGTTGTCTTACCAACTCCTATTGGGCCTTCGATTGCAATATATTTCGGAAGTGGAACTTCTTTAATAGCTGGCTTCATTATTTACATATTTGTTTTTACTCTAGATTATCTCAACTCGTTATAGAAGCCAAATATTTTAGAAGAATCTGCGTCATTTTTTTCATTCATTCTTGCAATCAATGACCCTCTGAGAGAGTCATCATTTTTTTGAAAATCAGTCCACCATTTCCCCAATCCATTTTTATCAGATGATGCCTTTTCTCTTACAAGAAGAAAATCATATGCTGCTCTGAATCGCGGGTGTCGAATTGTCTTATATGGCTGACTTTTTATTCTGCTATGAAGTTTAAGCTGAAGAACCCATATGTCCTTTATATAACTGTTAAATTTTCTTGGTACAGCGGTAAGTTTTTGCTGTTCTCTGAGAACCCCATCCATAGATCTAAAGAACTTTCTGATATTAATTTCATTATTTTTTGTACATCTAGAAATTAATGTTGGCCACAATAAAGCAGCTAATAAGAATCCAGGGGTAACAGATTGGTCATTTTTTATTCTATCATCTGTATTTCTAAGGGCTTGGAGCATAACATTGTGTGAAAACTCATTTTTATTTGGATTAGATAAAACTAAGTACTTGTTTATATTAAATGAGCATAATTTGTTAAAGTTCTTTTCTCCCATACCCCCTAAGAATATCTTACAAAATTCATCAAATAGCCTAGCATTTGATATGCTTGATAATAAATGACCTTTATCATATATGGCATTTTTTACTTGGCTGTCTATTTTAAAACCAAGCTTATTACTAAACCTTATAGCCCTTAAACTTCTTACTGGGTCTTCCTCGAACCTTAATTGAGGGTCTCCAATAGAGACAATAATTTTTTTATGAATATGGCCTAATCCATTATTTCTATCTTCTATTTTTTTTGTAATAGGGCAGTAATAGAGTGCATTTACTGTAAAGTCTCTTCTGTAGCAGTCTTGCTCTAAAGTACCCCAAACATTATCTCTAAGGATTTTACCGCTTTCATCTTTAATTAAGCTTGATTCATCATCAGCACCATTCTTGCCAGATCTGAATGTTGCAACTTCAAGAAGTTCAGATCTATTGAACACATGCACAAGCTTAAAACGCCTACCAATAATTCTTGAAGCTTTGAAAATCTTTCGAACCTCTTCGGGAGTAGCATCTGTTGCTATATCAAAGTCTTTTGGCTCTATCCCAGACAAAGCATCTCTAACACAACCTCCAACTAGATATGCTTGAAAATTATTTTTTTGTAATTCTGTTATAACAGATATAGCAAATTTGCTTATTTTTGTGTTATCGATCAAATTTTTTCACATGGGTTAAAGAACATTAACCGTTTAATTGCTTCTCTTTAATTTCATCAAGAGTTTTACAATGAATGCAATGTGTAGCTGTGGGTCTTGCTTCAAGTCTCTTAATTCCTATTTCATCACCACAAGCATCACACCAGCCATAGTCATCTTGTTTAATTTTTTCTAAAGATACGGCTATCTTGCTAATTAGTTTTCTTTCTCTATCTCTAGTTCTTAATTCAAAAGCAAACTCCTCTTCTTGAGAAGCTCTGTCAACTGGATCTGCATATGTTTCGCCTTTAGTCTTAAGATGATCAAAGGTTTTTTGCATCTCATCTATAAGGTGCTCTTTCCATAAAAGTAATACTGCTACAAAATGTCTTTTCATAGCTGCACTCATATATTTTTCATTCTTCTTTGATTTATATGGAGCTATTTTAGATTTATTATTGGCAATCTTTTGAGGTGCTTTTTTTGCTACAGTTTTTTTTGTAACAGTCTTTTTTACGACTTTCTTTGCTGGCGCTTTTTTTGCTACAGTTTTTTTAGTAGTGTTTTTTTTAACTGTTTTTTTTGTAGTAGCTGATTTAGTTTTTGACATTAATTTAGTTTTAATAAGAATTTTAGGGTGGAGAAAATATCAGAAACCGACTAAATAAGCTAGCTTTTTCTTAATTTATTTGCAACTTCAGCATATCCATCTGCATTTAATCTGGGTCCAAAGGTTTCAACAATTTTGGATGATGCAAAGTTACTAAATTCTGCACAAGCTTGGATATCATGATTTTGAAGATACGCATGCATAAATGATCCTGCAAACATATCACCAGCTCCATTAGTATCTACTGGTGTTATTTTATGGGCATCTGCATGTATTTCAGCGCCATCTTTCACAACAACGCTTCCTTCTGCTCCTTTTGTAATTGCAGTCATATAGGTCTTAGATTTAAAAAACTCTACAGCTTCTGTAATATCATTAGCATCAGAGAAGGCTATAGCCTCATCATCATTACAAAAAATCATATCAATACCATAAGATTCAATTTGCTTAAATTTATCTTTAAAGCCATGAACAATACCTGCATCAGATAAGGATAGGGCTTTAATGGTATCTTTCCCTTTAAGATGCTCTAAGACAGATATAACAGCGTTAAAATTATCATCGCTGGTTACCATGTAACCTTCGATATAAAATATTTTAGAATTTTCAACAACGTCGTAATCAATATCTGAAGAGCCTAAGAAGGCGCTTACTCCAAGCATGCTACTCATTGTTCTTTTTGCATCCGGAGTAACCAATATTAAGCATTTTCCAGTAGGCATCTCTGAATTCTCAGAACTGATGCCAATATGTTCTACTCCAGCAGATCTTAAGCTTTCAAGATACTTTCTACCATCCTCATCATCTGAAACACGACAAACGTGATGGCATTTTGATCCATAGTTTGCAGCAGCAACTAATGAATTTGTAGCAGATCCACCACAGTCAGAAACAGACTCTGCACCCATGCTTATTAACTTTTCTATAATAGGGGCTTGCTCTTCTGCAGATGCTAGGGTCATTGAATCTGCCTCAAGCCCAACGCTAGATAAAAATTCATGACTAACCTTATATTGTGTATCTACAAGGGCATTTCCAAGCGCACTAATATCATATTTCATTTGTTGATTTCTCCGGTTTTAACTATTTTATTTACAACCTCAAGGGTTTTATCAATTTCCATATTTCCATGTGTAGCAGAAATAAATCCAGCTTCGTATTTTGAAGGTGCGAAGTATATTCCATTTTTTATACAGGCATTAATAAAAGATGAAAACATTTCATCATTCGTTTTAGATACATCATTAATATTTTTTGGTAGCTCTTCAGAAAAAAAGAAGCCAAACATACCTCCAATTTGATTGGTAGAAAAAGGAATTCCAGAAGAAACCATAATTTCTTTCATACCATTGAGCATTAGCTTTGCTTTTTCTTCCAATTCTGTAAATGGGTTTCGGGTAATTAATAGATTTAATAAAGTTGCACCAGCAGCCATTGCCAATGGATTTCCAGATAAGGTTCCGGCCTGATATACAGGGCCTTCTGGAGCAAGATAATTCATTATTTTTTCTTTACCACCAAACGCCCCTACAGGCAGCCCACCCCCAATAACTTTTCCTAAAGCAGTTAAATCAGGTTTTATATTAAATATTTCTTGAGCTCCACCAAGAGATACTCTAAAACCACTCATAACTTCATCAAATATTAAAAGAGAGTTATTGGTTTCAGTATATGATCTTATTGTTTTTAAAAATTCTTCTGTTCCGGGAACAAAGCCCATATTCCCAGCTATGGGTTCAACGATTACTGTAGCAAGATCATCTTTTACCGAATTAAAGATTTCAATAAAAGCCCCAACATCATTATATGGACATGTGATTGTATGTTTAGCTAAGTCTTCAGGTATTCCTGGTGAATCTGGTAATCCAAAGGTTGAAACTCCCGAACCAGCTTTTATTAAAAGAGAGTCGACATGACCATGATAACAACCATCAAATTTAATTATCTTATTTCTATTTGTATATCCTCTAGCCAGTCTAATAGCACTCATTGTGGCCTCGGTACCAGAATTCACCATCCTTATTTTTTCAATACTTGGCACATTCTCAATAATGAGTGAAGCCACATCAGACTCAAGGCTTGTTGGCGCTCCATAGCTAGTTCCAAGTTCTACTTGCTTTTTAATTGCATTCACAACTTCTGGGTGTGAATGACCCATAATCATAGGGCCCCAAGAACCAATATAATCAACATATTTATTTCCATCTGCATCATAAAGATATGCACCTTGTGCCTTTTCAAAAAAAATAGGATTCCCATTAATATTTTTAAAAGCACGTACAGGCGAATTAACGCCCCCAGGCATAAGTGATTTTGCTTGATTAAAGAGAGCTATAGACTTTTCTATTTTATTCAAAATAATTTTTTAGATATTTAAGAATTTATATATGATATCAAGGATTATAGCTTTTTATTTAATTACATTCTTGGCAAAACTATCAACTTTATCCCAATCAGTAAATTCATAGGTGCCAGAAGTATTGGTTGGACCTTTAGTAATCCACATTATTAGCCTAATCATCTGCTTATCGATAAAATTATATTTTGGGTAATCAATTTTGCCAGCAAATACTGCCAAATTTTTTGGCTCCCATGAAGTTTGTAATAAGAATTTTTTCATGTAGGGGTTGGTATCAGGAGTATTTTTTTCAGGCTTTCTTGCAACGACGTTAACAGAGAAAAAAGCATTGTCTTTTTTCGCAAGTTCATCAAGATGCAAGTCTATAAATTCATAGAGTTCCTTTTTATGCTTGCCATACCTAATACTTGCACCAATTATGATCCTATCAAATTTTGCAATATCTTCTCCTGATACTTCAGCGATTGGCATTTGCATGGAGTCAATATCATTGCTTAAAAAACTTTTTATTCTTGAGATAATAGTCTTTGTTTGACCATCAGTAGATGAATAAATAAATAAAGTTGATTTCATTTAAATTTAATATTTTTTTATTAGATTAAAACATTTTATCTTGATATCTATATTAGTTACTACCTCCTCCAAATTTTTTTAATATGTAGTATATTTATGTTATGTATAGATATTTATTAATATTTAGCTTTTTTTGTTCAAACATAGTGATGGCACAATCATCTCCGTATCAATGTGCTGACATTAAGTCTAGCCCAGAAAGGTTGGCTTGCTATGACAGTTTTTTTGCAAAAAATAAGAATCTGCCTGCCAAGAAAAATACACCCATTGAAAAAAAAGAAGAAGTACTCAGTTTTGATAAAAAAAATGAACTAATAAAGGGCAAACAGAAAGATAAATCTAATGAAAGGACTTTTGGCCTATCTTTTAAGCAACTAAGGAAGGCGAATCTTATTCCTGAAAAAGAAGAGGTTAAAATATTCTCATCTATTACAAAGGCCACAAAACAAATTACAAAAAAAATTGTTTTTAGGTTGGAAAATGGCCATGTTTGGGAATCTGAATCTCCTTTATCAAGTAGCAAAGCGGGGCAATTTAAAAAGGGCACACCTGTTGAGCTAGAGGTTAGTAGGATGGGCGGCTTTTGGATGGTCAACAGATCTAATAATCTTAGAATCAAAGTTATCAGAGTTAAATAATATGCAAGAAAATTCCAACTCAATAATACTTACTAATTCCGCATCAGAAAGGATAGTAAGCGTTTTGAGCAAAGATAAATCTTCAAAATTTAGGGTTTATGTAACTGGTGGTGGTTGTTCTGGATTCCAATATGGTTTTAAGTTTGATGATGATCAGGCTTTTGATGATGATGTGATAGACTTTGGAAGTTTTCAGGTTCTCATTGATTCCCTGTCTTATCCATATTTATTTGGGTCAACTCTTGATTTTGTTGAAGATTTATCTGGTGCAAAATTTGTAATAAATAACCCAAATGCAAAAACCACTTGTGGATGTGGAGAGTCCTTTACGGTTTAGCTTTAGTTATCGATCCAAGCAAACCCTTATTGAATTTATCTTTTCCTAATTGGACTCTCATGACCTGGTTATTTATTCTTTTATATCCCATCCAGGCAAAAGCCATAGACTCAATTGCTTGAATATCATAACCATGATCATTTGATAAAATAACTTCTTGATTAATTGCAGCAGCTATTCTTTTTATTAAAAATGTATTTTTTCCACCACCACCACAAACAACAAGTTCATTATATTTATGCTTGTTCATGTTAATTGATTTGTAGATTGATAAAGCAGTAAATTCGGCGAGGGTCGCCAATATATTTTCAGGCGATTCTTTTAAAAATTTATTAGAAAGCATATGCAAGTTAAACAATTCTTTGCCAGTACTTTTTGGAAATTTTTGTTTAAAAAATTTATGTGATAAAAGTTTATTAAGTTCTTTTGTATTGACCTTTCCTTTTGATGCTATCTTTCCATCTTTATCATAAGGTTTATTTAAATAATTTTGGCAGTAAGCATCCATGAGAGCATTGCCTGGACCGACATCTGATCCCCAGAGATAGTTTTTATTTTTTATATAAGAATAATTTGCAATTCCACCTATATTAAGAATTATTTTAGATTTTCTAGCTTCATGGAATAGTTCATTATGGAATTCAGGAACAAGAGGGGCGCCTTCTCCGCCAAGCGAAATATGCATGTTTCTGAAATCACTAATAACAGTTAGGCCTGTTTCACTAGAAACGATATTAGGATCACCAATCTGCATAGAGAATGGATTTGTATTATAAACTTCATGTCTTATTGTCTGACCTGATATTGCAACACAGTTAATTCTGTTTTTCTTTAATTTTGCTTTTTTGATAGATTCGTTAATAGCTTGAGCAAACAAATACCCAATTTTTTTATTTAATTGGCCTAACTCAGTTAAAGTGGTTGAATCTGATTCCATTATATTTTTTATTCTCATTCTTACTGAGTTTGGTATTCGTTTTGAGAAAAAAGATTTTAAGGTGATATCCTTTCCAATCTCTGTAATGGAAACATCGATCGCATCATGACTTGTGCCTGACATTGCTCCGATATATATATTTTTATTACTACTCATTAGGGTATAAAGATTCTAGTTTTTCTAACATTATTATGTTGTTTCTAATAAGTGTATCAAAATCAGGCTTTAGATTTTTGCTTATTGGCTCTGCTGAAGGCAATTTAAGTTTTACTGGATCAATATGCTTATTTCCTATTTTAAATTCATAATGAAGATGGGGTCCTGTAGCAAGACCGGTACTTCCAACGTACCCAATAGTTTCACCCTGAAAAACTTTTTTACCTTTTTTTATACCAGAATGAAATTTGTCTAGATGGCAATACCTTGTTGAATAGTCATTTGTATGTTGAATAACAATTTCATTACCACATCCATTTCTTCTGCCTGCATATTTTATGGTTCCGTTTCCAGTTGTTCTCACTGGCGAACCTCTTTGGGCTGCATAATCAGTACCGTTGTGAGCTCTTATTGTATGCAGAACTGGATGCATTCTATTGGGATTAAAATGGGAACTTATATATGCAAAATCAAGGGGAGCCCTTAAAAAAGCCTTTTGTAAGTTATTTCCTGCATCATCAAAGAACTCTTTTTTATTGATATCTGTAAAAAATCTATTAGCTTTATAGACCTTTCCATTATTGATAAATTTGGCAACAACTATATCCCCATTTTTAATCTTTTCTCCGTCTGAGAATGGTGTTTCATATATCAAGAAAAATGAATCACCCTCTCTTATATCAAATACAAAATCTACATCCCATCCAAAAATATATGCAAAATCCATTATGATGCTATCGGGAATATCTGCATCTAAAGCAGCTTCATAAAAAGAAGTTCTAATAGTACCGCTTTTAAAAGATTGAATTAATTCAATTTCTTTGCTTATCTCTTTTATGGATATACCACCATCTAAGTCAATTAATAATGAATTGATTCGATCTTTACCAATCTCAATAGAAGTTATTTCTTCACCAAGATATGTAAACCTCATTTTGTCGCCGGGTCTTATATTAGAAAGAAGTTTTTTTTCATCTAATCTAAAAATTCTATACGCAGTATTTAAAGGGACCTTAAAATCTTCAAAAATGATTGATAAATTTTCTCCATCCTTAACCTCATGAATTTGATAACTTAAGACTTCAGAAGCTGTGTCTTCAAAGCTTTCACTTGTTTCAATGATTTCTATAGGAAGAGAGTCATCAGTTGAAAAATCAACATACAATAACAGGATAAGAAAAATTGATATTAAAAAAGTTAATAAAACAGCCTTTGTAGGAACTTTTTTAAAACCAACCATTAGTCTTCTTGAATATTAAGCAATTCTGCGTTGCCACCAAAGGCCACTGAATTCTTAGATACAACCTTTTCGTTTAAGAACTGTATTAAATAATTTGGCCCCCCGGCCTTATAACCGCTTCCAGACAAACCACGGCCACCAAAAGGCTGAGACCCAACAACTGCACCAACAATATCTCTGTTTATATATACATTGCCAATATTACAATTTTGGCTGAATAAGTCTGCCCTAGATTCAATTCTTGTATGGATACCCATGGTTAGACCATAACCGGTATTATTTATACCTTTAATTAAATCATCAATCTCTGATGATTTAAATTTCAATACATGAAGTATTGGTCCAAACTGCTCTTCATCTAAGTCGCTTAATGTATTTATCTCAATTACTGTTGGTGAAATATAATGGTCAATTATTTTTGTACTAGATTGATAGACTTGGAATCCAGCATCAGATTTATTTTTAATATAAGCATCAAGTTTATTTTTGGCAGTCTTATTAATTATGGGACCAATATCAGTATCCAATTCTTCAGGATTGCCAATTTTTAATTCCTGCATATTGCCTTTGACCATCTCTAGTAAATCATCATAAATATCATCTTGAATACACAAGACTCTCAGGGCTGAACATCTTTGACCTGCGCTATCAAATGCTGATCGCACAATATCATCAGTTGCTTGTTCAAGAAGAGCACTCGAATCTACAATCATTGCATTAATACCGCCTGTTTCTGCAATAAGAGGTATGATTTCTTTATGATTTTCATTTAAATTATTTTGAATTTTTTTTGCTGTTGGCAGAGATCCTGTGAAGGCAACACCATTAATATTTTTTAATTTTGATAAGACGTCCCCATAAAGTCCATCACCTAAAACTAATTCTAAAGCATCAGCTGGCACACCGTTTTTATGGAAAGTAGAGGCTACTATATAGCCTAATATTGATGTATGTTCAGATGGCTTCACCGTAACTTTATTGCCAGTTATCAAGGCAGCACTAATTTGACCAACAAGTATTGCAACAGGAAAGTTCCAAGGACTAATGCAAATAAAGTGGCCTTTTGCTCCGTATGTAAGAATATTTTCTTCTCCAGTGGGCCCCTCAAGTTTCTGACCTGTTTCTTCAATATCAATCATTTGGTTTGAGTAATATCTTAAAAAATCTACAGCTTCTCTAATTTCATCGATAGCATTTTGTATAGTTTTGCCAGCTTCATTCATCAGATAATAAATTAGCTGGTAAGGACTTGATTCTAGATCATCAGATATTGATACTAATATTTTAGCTCTCTCATTAACACCAAGCTTAGCCCAATTTACACTATTCTCAGTCTCAAGTGATTTTTTAAGGTGCCCAGGATCGTCAAATGTTACTGTTCCAATTTTGTTACCATTTGCGAGTGATAAAACATCATGCTTCTTTGCTCCATCTGCATTTCTATTGTTATAAATGGAAACAGCATCAATAGATTTATTTTTGTATTTACTTATTTCTGTTCTTATAGTTTCTAGATTATCCATCTCAGATATATCTATACCTCTTGAATTATTTCTATTGCTGAATATGTTACATGGAAGGGGGATATCTTTCCTTTCATTTTCAATTTTTTTGTGAGGCCCAGATGCCAACCATGCAGCATCGGTCTCAGGATCGAGAAGCCTATTGATAAAAGAGCTATTAGCTCCATTTTCAAGAAGTCTTCTTACAAGATAGGGCAGCAAATCCTTATATTTTCCAATTGGAGCATATATAGATGTAGGTTGCTTGTTATCTAGAACTTTCTCTGCACATTTATACAAAAGCTCACCCATACCAAACAGTCTTTGAAACTCATAATTTTTATTTCTTCCTAAGTAACTTATTGCTGATAATGTATGAGCATTGTGAGTAGCAAATTTTGGGTAAATTGATTCAATCTCAAAAATTTTTTTAGCACAGGCCAAATAAGACAAATCTGTGATAGATTTTTTTGTAAAAACTGGATAGTCATGATATCCAGATACTTGAGCATGTTTGATTTCATAATCCCAATACGCTCCTTTAACAAGCCTTAAGTGCATTGGAGCTCTGTTATTGATTAAATCTTTTACCCATTCAACGGCATTCAATGATCTCTTGCCATACGCCTGCAATGCAATTCCAAAACCAGGCCAATCTTTGATTTTATTTGACTCTGCCATGATTTTAATTATTTCAAAGCTTATCCCTAGCCTATCTTGCTCTTCTGCATCTATAGTAATTTCAACATCCTTAGATATACCAAGCTCAGTTAGAGCAATAAGCTTGGGCACAAGATTTAATTTAATATCTTCATATTTTCTCATCTCATAGCTTGGACATAAGGCAGAAATTTTTATAGATACACCATTATTCTTATTTTTTATAAGATTAATTTTCCCCACTTCTATGATGGCATTCTCATATGACTCATAGTAAATATTTGCCTGCTCTTGATTTCTTGCTGCCTCTCCCAACATATCAAAGGAATAGATTGATTCTTCAATGCCTGGTATTTTGTTTACATCTTTAAAGTCTCTCCCCATAACAAACTCTTGACTAAGAATATGCATAGCTGCAATGACAGCATTTCTAATTGGAAACTCTCCAGATTTAGAAACGATAGACCTCAAAAATTTATTAGGGTTCTGTGACCATTCAAGAGGAGTTTTAACAACCTTGCCTGCAAGTAAAAGCCCCCATGTTGAAGCATTCACAAATAAACTATCAGCCTTATTAAGATGTTCAATCCATCTTCCTTCAGACAATCTTTCTGAAATTATTAAATCTCTTGTTTTACTGTCTGGGATTCTTAAAATTGATTCAGCGAGGCACATCAGCGCCACACCCTCCTGATTATCAAGGCCATACTCACTTAAAAATGCGTCTAGCTTGGTTCTTTCCTTTTTATTTTCCCTGCAGGCATTAATTATCTTTTCAGCATTTTCAGAAATTTCGGAATTATTCAAGAAATCAGTATCTTGTATTAGCTCAGGAAGTAATTTTGATTCAGAAATAAATTTACTATCAGACAAAGACATAGTGATTATTTTAATCTTATAGCATTAAGTAGCAACTTACTCATTCTATTAATTGTTGAAAAATACTATCATAGGCATATGCAAGAAGATCTAGCTATTATAAAAAGAGGAACAGATGAGATACTGACCGAATCTGATTTAAAAAAGAAATTAGAATCAGGAAAGCAGCTCATCGTGAAAGCAGGATTTGATCCGACTGCTCCAGATCTTCATTTTGGCCACACGGTCTTACTTAACAAATTAAGACACTTTCAAGATTTAGGACACAAAGTCATTTTTCTCATTGGTGATTTTACCGGCCAGATAGGCGATCCCTCTGGAAAAAATAAAACTAGACCAACTCTTGATGAAAAAGAACTAAAAGAAAATGCTAAAACTTATGAAAAACAAGTTTTTAAGATTCTAAAAAAAGAGTTAACAGAGGTCAGATTTAACTCAGAGTGGTGTAATAAGTTGGGAGCTGCAGGCCTAATAGGTCTTGCTTCTAAATACAACGTAGCAAGAATGCTTGAAAGGGATGACTTTAATAAGCGTTATAACGCCAATCAAAGCATAGCTGTTCATGAATTCTTATATCCTTTAGTTCAGGGATATGATTCTGTTGCTTTAAACGCTGATGTTGAATGTGGTGGAACTGATCAGAAATTTAATCTTTTGGTTGGAAGAGAACTACAAAGATCCTATGACCAAGAACCTCAGGTGGTTTTAACCGTTCCAATACTTGAAGGTCTTGACGGCACAAATAAAATGTCAAAATCTTTGAATAATTTTATTGGTATTAATGAAAAAGCTGATGAAATGTTCGGAAAAATAATGTCTATCTCAGATGAATTAATGTGGCGTTGGTTTGAATTGTTAAGTTTTATATCCGAAAAAGAAATTATCAATCTAAAAAAAGAGGTTGAGGGCGGCAAAAACCCTAGAGATGTTAAATTTATTCTTGCTGAAGAGTTGGTAGATAGATTCCACAAAGCAGGCAAAGGGGCTAAATGTAAAGAGGCTTTCTTACAAAGGTTTCAAAAAGGAACATTACCTGATGATATTAAAGAACTAAGTTTAGAGATAGAAAACAAATCGATTCCTCTAACAAATATGCTAAAGAATGCAGAAATGACTGCAAGCACCTCTGAGGCAATGAGACTTATAAAACAAGGCGGCGTTAAGATAAATTCTGAAAAAGTTTCTGATGTTAAATTAGAAATTGAAAAAGGATCAGAGGCAATTTATCAAGTTGGCAAACGAAAATTTTTAAAAATTAAAATTAAATAATGAAAAGATTTTGTACATTAGTAATATCTCTTATTGTTTTAACTGGTTGTGTTCAAGACAGCCCAAATGTTAAACAAATAGCTAACATGAAGTTCTTTATAGAGAATCAAGCACAAGAAGGAATTAATGTTATTGAAAAAGGACTGCATTATGCTGTCCTAAATTCTGGAGACATAAACTCAAAATCTCCTGAGCTTTCAGATACTATCACAGCCCATTTTCATGGAACTCTTACAGACGGTACTGTTTTTTGGAGCTCTGTTGAGTCTAATGAGCCCCTAACTATTCAATTATCTGGACTTATTGAGGGCTGCCAAAAAGTTATTTCTCAAATGAAGATAAATGACAAATGGCGTGTATATATTGATCCAAGCATGGCATATGGTGATGAGGGTAGGCCAGGTATACCCTCTAATTCAATACTAGTTTTTGATATTGAATTGTTAGATATTCAATAATTATTCATTAATTACAGATAGAGCATATCCATAAATTTCAGCAATCTGATTAATCTGTTTGTCCTTTGGTGTTCCTGCTCCGTGACCAGCTCTTCCTTCAGTTCTGAGAAGAATAGGATTTTGACATCCCTGATACTCTTGAAGCTTTGCAGCGAATTTAAAAGAATGAGAGGGGACAACACGATCATCTCTTTCTGCGGTTGTAATTAGAGTAGTGGGGTAGCACTCGCCTTTTTTAATATTATGTAATGGTGAGTATGCAAGTAGATTTTCAAAACCACCTTTATCATCAGGCGAGCCATAGTCACTTTCCCAGGCCCATCCAATTGTAAATTTATGAAACCTTAGCATATCTAATACACCAACTTGAGGAATAGCCACTTTAAAGAGGTTTGGATTTTGTAGCATTGTAGCTGCAACTAACAAGCCGCCATTAGAGCCGCCTTGTATTGCAGTTGTGTTAGGTGACCCAATATTTTCAGAATGAAGAAATTTTGCAGCATATGCAAAATCATCAAACACATTTTGCTTGTTATTTAACATCCCGTCTTCGTGCCAAGCATCACCATACTCTCCGCCACCCCTTAGATTTGCAATAGCAACAACACCGTCTTGATTCATCCAAGATAAAAATCTCTTGCTAAAGCCAGGAAGAATAGAAATATTAAAACCTCCATAGCCATAAATCAGCACGGGAGTATCTTTATTAATGTTTAAAGATTTTTTGTAATTTATGTGAATTGGAATTTTGGTTCCATCTTTTGAGCTATAAAATTTAAAATCTGAAACATAATCTTCTGACCTATATCCCTCCAAACTTTCTTCCCAAAAAATTTTTGTTTTTAGGGTTGTTAAGTCAATTTCATAAATCCTTCTTGGAGTAACAAAGCTTGTAAAAGAAAAGTAGGAAGAGCTATCTTCGAGTCGACCACCAAAGCCAGATATGGTTCCTTGATATGGCATGGTTAACTTATTCAAATAAGAGCCGTCTAAAGAAAAAAACCTAACTTCAGAAAATGTATCAATTAGATAGGTAACGGCAATATTATTATTAATAAAATTAACTCCTCTTATTGAGTTTATATCCTCAGAGATTACATCGCTCCATACAAATGAACCGTTTTTTATTTGCAATGAAACAACTTTTCCGTTTTTTGCTCCTTCTGTTGAATAGAACCAATAAGTATCATCTTTATTATCTAAATATTGATAGGCACCAATTAATTCATCTATAAGAGGAATAAATTCCTCACCTTTTTTTAATTGGATATAAAGTCTATTTCTTTCATCGGTACCGTTTGAGATTGATAGAAATTTGATATCTGATTCCTCTACAACACTTATACCCCATCCCCATCTCGGTTTCTTAGGATTTTCATAAACAATCCTATCTTCAGATTGAGAGGTTCCAAGTTTATGAAACATTAACTTCGGAGATGTATTTATATCTTTTAATAACTCATCTGTTGGTTCATCATATTTTTGATAATAAAATCCAGAATCATCGTTTTCCCATGTGGCTCCTGAAAATTTAGCCCATTCAATTGTATCTGGTAGATGTTCACCTTTTTCGATATCAATAACTTTCCATATTCTCCAATCAGATCCGCCATCTGAAATGGAATATGCAAGTAGCGAGGCATCATTGCTTACACTGGTACCTCCAAGTGATACAGTGCCATCAGACGATAGGGTATTCGGATCTAAAAGAACTCTAGCCTCACAATCTCCACAGTCTTTTATCATGAGTTTGCTTTGCTGCCAGGTCCCATCATTAAAATAGTAAAAAGTTTTTTCTTTAACCTTATATGGAATGCTTATCGATTCTGTTTCCCATGTATCGCTAAGATCTTTTGAGATTGCTTTTTTAAATTTATTTTTCCCAATATATTTTTTGGTAAATTTATTTTGTCTATCAACCCACTCTTTTGATTCTTCACTTGTAAAATCTTCGAGCCATCTATATCGATCCTCTACTTCATATCCATGAATAGTTTCAACGAAATCTATCTTCTTAGATGTTGGATAAGAGATTTCTGCAGGCTCGGTTGAGCAACCAGCTAATAATATTAAGACCGCAACGCCTTTTGGTAATAAATTGTTCATGGTTTGGATAATACTTTACAATACACCAACTAATCAATTTAAGAATATAAACATGAATCAATTTAAGGATGCTTGGAATTTTTATTTAAATCACTGGCAATATTTTGCTCTGCTGGCAGCTCCTATTTTAGCTATTGAAATTGTTACAGCTCAGCTACTAACACTAACCCCCTTAGGAAGCGATGCTATCCTAGAGAACCCTGAAGATCTTGCTGAATTTGCTGCCTCTAATGGAATCTATATGGGTATATTGGGTTTGTTGGGAATAATTGCTAGCGTGTCCTTTGTTGGAGGCCTTATTGCAGCTTTTGATTCAAAGATTTCTGGCTATTCCTTAGATCCAATGGCTGCTTTGTTTATAGGATTTAAAAAGGGCTTACCTATATTTGGGGCATATATACTTTGCGCGATTGCTGTATTTTTTGGTTTACTTTTATTAATTCTTCCTGGAATTTATGTCGGTGCAAGATTGGCACTTTTCCCATCATTTATGATGATGGAAAATAAGGGTGTTTTTGATTCATTAAAATCTTCATGGGAAGCTACAGATGAACATGGAGGCACATTGTTTGGATTAACTTTGTTATTCATAGTTATTATGTTAATACCATCTTCTATTTTCACTAGTATGTTAGATCCCGGATTTGCTCAAATCATGATTTTGGGAATTTTTGAATACGTGATAGTTATACCTTGGTCCTATATGTATTTTAGTCTTTATCAGTCGCAAAAAAATCTATAGAAATTACCTGAGCTAATCTCTTTTATCTTTTGTATTTAAAAGTTAAAATGCGTTTCCGTTTCAAACGGGTCTGTAGCTCAGCTTGGTTAGAGCGCACCCCTGATAAGGGTGAGGTCGGTGGTTCGAGTCCACCCAGACCCACCAATTTCCAGAGAGATGTTTTGTCGAAAGAAGCCCATAGTTATAAGGGCTGAGCCTTGTTTAGCAACAGAATAGCTTATCTCGACAAGTCGCTCACACCCGCCCAACTCATCAAAAATATCTGGGAAGTTTCTGGGAAGTTTGGGAAGTTGAAAAATTAATGAATTAGTCATATGATCTACATATGTTCAAAAAATACACAAATTTCCAAATGAAAAACTTCTCAATATATATCCTCACCCTATCATTCATTCTAGCTAGTTGTGGTGGCGGAGGTGGTGGCGGAGGTGGAGGCGATGCTGGTAGTGGCGGAAGCTATACTCCTGCTCCAACAATAAATTTTTCTTCATCATCTACCAATGGTTATCAGTATGAATCTACAACGATAACTTGGTCATCAACGAATGCGACTTCTTGTACTGCATCTAATGCTTGGTCAGGCTCTAAAGGAACATCTGGTAGTGAAAATTATACGTTCGATACTGAAGGCAGTTACACATTTGAATTGTCATGCACAGGTTCAGGCGGAACTACAACAGCAACACCAATAACTATACAAGCTTTCATTTATGAAAAAGTGAATAATGTTGTTACAGATTACACATGGGATGGATTTGCAATGGGGCAAATAATTGATTTTTATTCAGGTTATTTCAACAATGTATATTCAGATAGCTGGGTTCTTTTTTATGACGATATTGGTTGGACTAATCAGGCTCCGTTGACTTTTGAAGTAGTTGAACCGGGTGAATCAACTCTTAATCTCTCATATTCTGGAGAAAGTTATTATGGTCAAGATATTAACTTATCTTTAAATTTTAATGGATGGAATACTACCGAAACCCCGTTATATGAGTATGGTAATGATGACCCATCTTATGCATTATTGAATGCAACATTCTCAGATTTAAATGTTTCAATATTTGCTGGTTATCCCACCTACATGGAAAGTTTAGGCATTGATTATATGGCAGCAGCACAAATAATAGGAGAAACTCTAGACGGTTCAAAGGCTTATTTACTTCCAACTTTTTATGGTGATTTCACTGAAACGTCAGACTTACCTTCGGGTACATCAAGTATGACTTTTAAAACCATGAATTATTACCATGAGCAAGAGGTTGGCTCGTCAGCTAATGATACATATGAAGCTCAAGTAGCAGTCTCTGGAACAGGAAACTTGAACTTTGATTATGATGCTGGAACTGTATCTGGTGACGTAACACTTAACAACTGGATGGTGCTAGAGGAGTTTCTTGCTGGTAATGGTCCTAATGCTCAGATAACATCGATTGCAAATCTTAATGCCTCAATTGTTAATGGACAAATAACTGGAAATAGATTTATTGCTGATATTGAATATAAAAGCTCAAGCACAACTGAAACAATTGATGTAAGTGTAGAAGCCAACTCGAATGGAAGTGGGAATGTTTATGTAATTGATGGAGTTCAAAAAAAATCATTAACTCTAGCAGCAGGAACAACTTATACTTTTAATCATTCAGCAGACCACCCACTAAGATTTTCAACAACGAGTGATGGTACTCACGGTGGTGGAAGTGAATATACTTTTGGAGTAAATACTTCTTCTGGAGTAACAACAATTGAAGTTACCTCAAGCACTCCAACAACTCTATACTATTACTGTGATGTCCATTCTGGTATGGGTTCAGATATAACCACAGTTCAACCAGAAGATTATTTTGATTTGACTGGTACGGTAATCGGAGCTTTATTTGGACCAGAAGGTAAAGAAGTTGGACTCTCATTACTTTTCTATAACGAGGGTCAGGTAATCGATATGGCAGCTGGAAATGGTTTAGATATTGCTTTTGGTGCCGGTGTTGCTTTTGGAGAGCAAGAGTAATCATAAGAAATAGCAACTAGAGTTTGATAAATACTTATCCATATATATGGGAAGAATTGGGGAAGTTTTAGTAAAACTTCACACAAACCCAGATATTAAAGGCATTCAACAGAATCACACACAACACTGATAAGGGTGAGGTCGGTGGTTCGAGTCCACCCAGACCCACCATCCACCATTATTTATCGTCTTGATAATATAACGAGCCAACGACCAAGATTTAAAATGTCGGCTAGCGCTGCAGAAACATAAGTAAGTGCTGCTGCATTAAGAATACGACTTACAGCTTTTTCATTATCCTGAGATATGTAGTTTCCTTCTCTCAATATGGGGAGTGCTTTCGAAAAGCTTGCATCAAATTCAATTGGCAGAGTTACTGCATGAATCATCATACGAGCAACAAAGCCAGATAGTCCCAAAAAAAACAATACAGAAAATGGCATTGGATGACGCATTATAATGGCTATTACTGGAGACATAGAAATAATAGCAACACTCCAGCGAGCTACCATATTGGCAACAGGAATCATTTTTGTTCTTGTAGCTAGACGTTTATCACCTTGCTGATCTTGAATCGCATGACCAACCTCATGAGCAGCAATTGCTATTGCTGTTAATGATTTAGATTCATAATTCTCTCGCACAAGCCTTACTTTTTTTTCAATTGGATCATAGTGGTCGCCTTGCTCAGTTATTTCGACCTTTACATCTTTTAAAGAAAATCGCTCAATTAAATGTTTTGCTAGTTCACCTCCAGTACCAGAAATTTCAGGTAGCTGCGATGAGTATCTGCTCATGACAAACTTTACCCACAAAGACGGCCCAAATATTAGTGCTAAAACTATAAGTACGCCTGCTAGTAAAACCATATAATTAATCCTAAATAATGTATTTTATTATTACAAACATTTAATTTTTAATTAATTAAAAATTAAAAAAATATATATTTTAAGGTAATATTTTCTTATGCAGGAATACCATGGAAGCTGTCATTGCGGTAATGTAAATTTTAAATTTTTATCAGAAAATAAAGTAGAAATTTGGAAATGTAATTGCTCTATTTGCAATATGTATGACTATCAACATCTTTTTGTAAAACATGAAGATTTTACACTTTTGAGTGACAGTGATGATCTTGCCATATACACTTTTGGCACCCAAAATGCAAAACATCTTTTTTGTAAAACTTGTGGAATAAAGAGTTACTATCAGCCTAGATCACATCCTGAGATGTACAGTATTAATTTGAGATGTGTAAAAAATCCACCTGATGTTTATAACGTTGTTGAATTCGATGGAATAAACTTTGAGGATAGTATTAAAGAAATCTAGTTTCTTTTATTTGCTAGCTTTATTACTGTCATATACAAAAAGGGCGGCAATATTATCCATGGTAGTTGGGTTTGAAACATCACAGATCTTTCGTTAAATTCAAAAATAAGCGGGTTAAAAATATTTCCTGTCGGAATTAAAGGCGCCCATGATAAATTTTTCCCTTCACCTAGCTGATCATAATAAAGAAAAAGCTCTACAAAAAGATTTTGTCCTATGCACCAGGCTAGTAAAATAAGAAATGGGCCCCAACGCCACTTTAAAAAAATCCTTTGTTCTTTATTGTTAAGCACCCACATTAAATACAATCCACCTAGGCACACTGTCCCAGCGTCAGCCAGTGAATTGAGAATCCAATTAAGATGTAGTGGAATCCATTGGTTGAGGACATCAGCTCTTCTTTCAATTACAGACTCGCCATTAATAAGCCCATAGGTAAACCAGATTTCCCAACCTAAAGCGCATACTATAAACGAACCAACATATATTATGGGTACCCAGTTTGGTAATTTAGATCGATATTTGATAAACAGAATTATCGGTAGTATAGAGCTTGCATAAACTACAAAAATGAATCGGATTTCCTCAAAAGACATTTTTTTAAACTAACATACTTCTTTTACTTTATTAAATATTTGGCATACTAGCTTGAGCATGAACCAGACCAATAACTCAAAATCAAATATGCAAAAAGTTGCACTTACTTCCTTAGCAGGAACTAGTATCGAGTGGTATGACTTCTTTTTGTATGGCGCCTCTGCTGCGTTAATTTTTCCTACAGTATTTTTTGGAGAAACCACCCCGTCAACAGCTTTAATTTTATCTTTATTGACTTTTGCGGCTGGATTTATTGCAAGACCTATTGGAGGAATAATATTTGGTCATTATGGAGATAAGGTTGGAAGAAAAAAAACACTTGTTATTGCATTGGTTTTAATGGGGGTATCTTCAACTCTTATCGGTTTGCTTCCAACTTATGCAATGATTGGTGTTGCAGCTCCAATACTTTTAACGACATTGCGTTTTGCTCAAGGTTTAGCAATTGGAGGTCAATGGGGCGGCGCTATGCTTTTAGTTACTGAAAGCGCTCCTGCAAATCAAAGAGGATATTATGGGGCTTTTGCTCAAGCAGGAGTTCCTGTGGGAGTTATTTTGGCTAACTTAGCTTTCATTGTTACAAGTTCAATGGTTTCTGAAGAATCATTTTTTGCATGGGGTTGGAGAATTCCATTTTTAGCAAGCGCTATCCTAATCGGTATTAGCATGTATATTCAATTAAACCTAGAGGATACAAAAGCTTTCAAAGAACTAGAGGCATCTAGAAAAGTTGGCACAAGTGTTGAAATCAAAAGCTCGCCTATCATTGAAGCGATAAAAAAATATCCATCTAAAATAGTTCTTGCAGCAGGGGCATTTTTGTCTATTCAGGTTACTTTTTATATCCTTATAGCTTTTCTTCTTGCTTATGGTGTCGCTAGTGCTGAAGTTACAAGAGATGATATGTTGATTGCTGTTTTGATTGGTTCAGGAATAATGATTCCTTTTCAATTCTTCTTTTCAGCCTATTCAGATAGACATGGAAGAAGAGGAGTATTTATGCTTGGAGCAATTCTTACTGCTGTATGGAGTTTTGCAATATTCCCCTTAGTTGATACAGGTAATTTTTGGTTAATAGTTTTGGCTATAAGTCTTGGATTAGTTTTTGTTTCAATGATGTATGGCCCACAGGCTGCATTTTTTACAGAACTTTTTAGTACAGAAGTCAGATACTCTGGAGCAACGTTGGGTTATCAATTTGGAGCCATACTGGGCGGGGCATTTGCTCCTACAATAGCAGCTTTACTATGGAATGATTACGGAATTATTTGGGTTTCAGTTTATATAGCTTTTGCCTCATTATTAACTTTAATATCGGTATTATCTTTAACAGAAACTTATCAAAGCGATTTAAATCAAGATTCTATTGAATAGCTATAGCACAAGAATTTAAAAACTTATATCATTATATTTAACTGCAAAGGGGTGGCTTAGCCTGAGATCTTTTGAAAAGAAACTCTTTGAACCTGATCCATACAATAATGGCGGAGGAATTGCATGAACACCATTAAAACTTATTTTTTTCTTTTTTTCTTTTCAATTTTTTTAGTTTCATCTGATGTTGAAGAGGTTATTGTTCAAGGTGACTGGAGAGACACAAAGTTAATTGAAGAGGACTCAAGTGTATTAGTACTAACCTCAAAAGAAATTGATTCTGCTCCAATAAAACATTTTGAGAATTTATCTTATCTAATACCAAACTTAAACTTTGCAGCCAGCGACTCAAGAGCAAGGCATTTTCAAATAAGGGGAATCGGCGAAAGATCTGGCTATGAAAGGACGCCAAATTCAGCAGTTGGTTTTTTAATTGATGATATTGATTATTCTGGCCAAGGCGGAATTGCAACAACTTTTGATGTTGATCAGATTGAAGTTCATAGAGGGCCTCAAGGTTCAAGAATTGGATCAAATGCTATGGCAGGACTTATTTATATAAAAACTAAAGAACCAACAGAAGTATTTGAAGGAATTAGTGAAATAACAACAGGCACCTATGGAACATTAAACAGTGGTGTAGCCTTCGGAGGACCATCACAAATTGATGATTTAACATACAGAATCGCTTTAAGGAAAGATTACTCAGATGGATTCAGAAAAAATTTATTTTCTGGTAAATCAGATACCTCAAAAAAAGATGAATCTACTTTTAGGCTTAAAGCAAATTGGAAAGTTAATGCAAAATCAACCTTCAAGGTTTTAGTAACTCAAATAAATCTCGATGATCCTGCTGATATTTGGACAATTGACGGCAGTTTAAACACTCTTTCTGACAGACCGGGCATGGATTCTCAAAAAACTAATGCTTATGGCATAAAATTCTTTCATATCACGGAAGATTTTGAATTTCAGAGCTTAACAAGCATGACAGATACCGATGTTGTGCTAAGTTATGATGCAGATTGGGGCAATCCTTCAACTCATTTGCCATATATTTATGATTATTTTTCTGAGACCTTAAGATTTAGAGAGACTTTTAATCAAGAATTTAGACTTCTATCAAATAAAGCTGATTTTAATTCCAATAAAAGATATGAATGGGTTGTTGGAATGAATTTCTTTGAATCAAATGAGAAAAATTTAAAAAAAGATGATGGCATTTATGGTGACCCATCAGATCCATATAGTCCTTATGTGAGTGAAAGCTCATCTTCAAGTAAATTTGATATTCAAAACTTTTCTATTTATGGAAATTTAAATTACTTAATAAACGAATCAACAAAAGCTAGCATGGGTCTTCGTTGGGAGAATTCAGAATCAAAATATTCAGATTCTTTTGGCGAATCATTTAATCCTTCAGATAAAATTTCCGGTGGCAAAATATCCGTTAATAAAATTTTAGATAAAAATACAAACATCTTTTTTAGTATTGCAAGAGGATATAATCAAGGTGGTTTCAATTTAAATCTTGGGCTTGATCCGAATTCAAAAAATAGCAATCTTTATTATGATCCTGAATTTTTAACTAATTATGAAATCGGACTTAATTCAAAAATTGAAGAATTAAATTTGAATTTAGCTGCTGTAATTTTTCTCTCAGATAGAAAAGATCAACAGGTTTTAATATCTACTCAAGTAGATCCAAACGATCCAAATACATTTACATTTTTAACCCAAAATGCAGCAGAAGGAACTAACAATGGAATAGAGCTAGAAATTGACATTCAGTTGTCTGAAAACTTAGACATGTTTCTTAATTTTGGTTTACTCAAAACTGAGATTAAAAGTTGGAAATCTCGACCAGAAATTGAAGGTAGAGCACAAGCTCATGCTCCTGAAAAAAGTTATGCCATTGGTCTCAATTGGTACCCTTCAGAACAGTCAAGCTTGTCATTTGATATCGTGGGTAAAAGTAGCTTTTACTATTCTGATTCTCATGACAACAAATCAAAATCATATTTCTTAACAAACATAAACTATAGTTATTTTCATGGTCAATGGACGTACTCCATTTGGGGAAGAAATATATTTGATGAGTACTATTCAACAAGAGGTTTTTACTTTGGAAATGAGGCTCCAAATTTTATTGATACACTTTATGAAAGACATGGTGACCCAAGGCACCTAGGTGTTACAGTAAGATATGATTTCTAATCTTGTTCATTCTGCCTGGATAGAACCAGCGGCGGTTATTCTTGCAATTGCCTATCTATTATTAGCCATTAAACAGAACATAAGTTGTTGGTTTGCGGCTTTTTTTAGCTCATTATTATATTTCTTTGTGATGTATTCTGCAGGCTTATATATGGAAGCAGGATTGCAAATATTTTATTGTGTTATGGCTGTTTATGGCTGGACACAGTGGAGAGCGTCCTTACCAGACAATAAAAAATTTCTTGTAAAAACATGGAATAGAAACCAACACATTAAAGCAATTTCATTGATCTTTCTATTAGCATTTGCATCTGGCTGGGCGCTTGAAAAATTTACAAATGCTGCCTTACCTTTTATCGACTCTCTTACAACTTGGGGGGCAATTGTAACGACATATATGGTTGCAAAGAGGCTTTTAGAAAACTGGATTTATTGGTTTGTAATAGACACAATTTCTGTGTTTTTATTTTATTCAAGAGGGCTATTTTTAACTTCAATATTATTCTTTGTATACCTAATAATTATTTATTTTGGTTATAAATCTTGGACCGAAATTAAAGATGAAATTGATGCAAAAAATTGATAAAAAAATTGCTTCAGTTGATCACAAAATTGAAATTATTTCACCTATAAAAATTGATCTAATTTCTCAAATTTTCTTATGTAATTTTAATGATATTAAATCTGTAATAAGAGTTGATTTTGATTTACCAAATTGGTTAAAAGAACAAAGAGCTTCAGAATTTAAGATATTTAATTTTTTAAAAACAAAAACTCAAAATCAAAAAATTTTATACCACGATTTAGATAGAGGAATTCTAATAAGAGAATTTCATGAAGGTAAAGAAATTTCATATTCTGATATTAGAAGAAAAGAAAATTTAATTTCTCTTGGTAAAGAAATTAAGAAAGTTCATGAAATAAAAATTGATAATGTTGCAATTAATAATTTTGAAAATGCTATAGAAAATTATAAAGACACTCTTAAAAACAAAATTAAAAATAATTGGTATCTAAATCAAGGCTTCAAAATTTTTGATTCTCTTTCTTATAGAAAAGAGCAAATAATTTTTTCTCATAATGATTTAAATCGTGAAAATATTTTGTTTAATAAAAAATATTTTTTTATAGATTGGGAGTATGCGTCTGGCAACAGTCCTTATTTTGATTTCGCTTCAATTATTTCTTCTTATGATTTCAATGATGAGGAGATTGGTTATTTGTTTTATGGCTACAATAAAAACTTTCTACTTGATAAAGAAAAATTAAAAAATTGGGTCAAATTTACTTATTTTTTAGACTACATATGGAGACAATGTCTTGTTGAAACCACAAAACATGATGAAAAGTCACTAAGAATAATGGACTTAGAGAGAAATCTAGACATTTTTAAGTAATTTTGTGCAATATTTATCAAGTTTTGCTTATGCTGCGATAATTATTGAGTATTTCGCTTCGATTTTATGGCTAAAATAGTAAATAATTAACAAAATGGATAAATTTAAGGAAATTCTTACAGATCATATTTCCAATTGGAATATGGTTTGGTTTGGCCTAATTTTTTGGGGAAGCGTCTTTAATGCTATAGCTATTCGCTATCAATTTAATGATATTACTATTTATTGTTATATCTTAGGTTTATGTCTCGGCCTTATAGCAAAGATAAGAGGAACATGGTTATGGAAAATCTAGAGAAGATTTCAGAAGAATTTTCCTTTGATAAAGAAAAAGAGATTGCTAGAAGTTTCTCAAAAAGGTTTCAATGGGAGATGATCTTAATCGGGGTTGGTCAAGCAACGGTTTGGCTTTCTCTTTGGCCATTAGTAATTAATGGACATATTTCTTTATTACTTGGTTCTGCAATTGCAACTATTTGTGCCTGTTTTGCATACCTGCCTTCGCATGAAGCACAGCATGGTAATTATTCAAGGGGAAATCCAAAAAGACGTTGGATCGATTCATTTGTAAGCCATTACACATTAATAACCCTTATGTTCCCTCATGATTTAATGAGAGCCACTCATATGAAACATCATGCATATACAAATAATCCAGAAAAAGATCCAGATCATGATACTGCATCTGCTAAATCTCTTTGGGGGGTTATTGTTGCCACTCAGGAGGGTATATCGAAATATCAAGCAATAGCTGAAATCTATGAAAATGATAAAGCATTCATGAAATCTTTTAATAAAGGTTTGAATATAGGAATGTTATATAGAGTAATTCTTTTAACTTTAGTTGTATTTTTTCCTTTGGAAACACTTTTATTATGGTGGCTACCAAGTAAGTTCGGAGTCATTTATCTTTCAGTCTTTTTCAGCTGGTATCCTCATTATCAAGCTGAAACAGGAAGATATAAAGATACAAGATTTTGGAGCCACTGGATGCCTAGATATTTAAATCATTCAATGCAACTCCATTTTATACATCACCTGCATCCTGGTATTGGCCATTATGATGAGCCCAGAGCCATAGAAGCGCTAAAGCCTTTTTTAATTGCTAGGGGTGTTCCAGGTGCAGAAGACATTCCAGATAGAGTTAAGCATAACCCACTTATCAAAGCTTAACTTCCTAATATTTTTCTTGTTTTTTTAAATAATTTCTGTTCTAGTTAAAGTTGAATTATTTACATAAAGGGGGAGTTTATGAAAGTATTATGCGTTTTATACGATGATCCAAAAACTGGCATGCCCGAAAAGTATGCACGAGACGATTTACCAAAAATTGATAAGTATCCAGATGGGATGACATTGCCTTCTCCAAAAGGCATTGACTTTACTCCAGGAGAATTACTTGGATGTGTTTCAGGAGAATTGGGTCTTAGAAAATTTCTTGAAGATGCTGGACATACATTGGTAGTTACATCTGATAAAGATGGTGAAGGATGTGAGGCAGATAGAGAATTAGTTGACGCTGATATCGTTATATCTCAACCATTCTTTCCTTATTATTTAACTCGTGAAAAGATGGAAACCGCTCCAAATCTTAAGATGGCTATAACTGCTGGAATTGGTTCAGATCACGTTGATCTTCAAGGTGCCATGGACCACAACATAGATGTTGTGGAAGTGACATACTGTAATTCGAGATCAGTTGCAGAGCATATTGTTATGATGATTCTTTCAATGGTAAGGGATTACCACAATCAACATAGAATAGTTAATGAGGGTGGTTGGAATATAGCTGACGCTGTTCAAAGATCATATGATGTTGAGGGTATGCATGTAGGAACTGTAGCTGCAGGAAGAATAGGTATCGACATGTTAAGAAAAATGAAACCTTTTGATGTTCATCTGCATTACTTTGATATACATAAATTACCAGATGAGGTCGAGGCAGAACTTAATCTTACTTATCATGATTCTGTTGAATCTTTAGTTGCTGTTTGTGATGTGGTTAATATTAGTTGTCCACTTCATCCAAAGACAGAACACTTATTTAATGATGAGATGATCGCAAAAATGAAACGCGGTGCTTATATTGTTAACACTGCTAGAGGAAAAATTTGTGATAAAGATGCCATTGCAAGAGCTTTAGAATCTGGCCAGTTAAGCGGTTATGCTGGAGATGTTTGGTTCCCGCAACCAGCTCCTAATGATCATGTTTGGAGAACAATGCCTAATCATGGGATGACTCCTCATACATCTGGAACATCATTATCTGCTCAAGCTAGGTATGCTGCTGGTGTAAGAGAAATACTCGAGTGTTTCTTTTCTGGAGAACCAATTAGAGAGCCGTATTTAATTGTTAAAGACGGTGACCTCGCAGGCATGGGCGCTCATTCTTACACAAAAGGTACAGCAACCGACGGATCAGAAGAAGCTGCAAATTATAAAAAATAATTTTTAGAAATTTTGCAGTCTTGATTTAATAATCTCATCAGCCTGGGACATAATATTATTTATTAAGTCCTGGACTGTTGGGATGTCATTAACAAGTCCAGCTACCATTCCACAAGACCAAGCACCTGCTTCCATGGTTCCTTCATGCATAATTTTTGGGTAAACACCAGCAACTTCATCAAGAATATCTTCAAACTTGAGATCATCGCCTAATCTTTTTTCTTTTTCCATCAGTCTTTCTACTGCTTCATTATTAAGAACTCTTTCTGTATTTGTTAATGATCTCATAATCAATCTAGTATCAAGTTCTGTTGCATTAACAATAGCTTCTTTAACATTTTGATGAACTGGAGCATCTTGTGTTGCTATAAACCTTGTTCCCATATTCATTCCTTCTGCTCCAAGTGCCATAGCAGCAACCAAACTTCTACCGTCAGCCATTCCACCTGATGCCACGAATGGAATTTCTAATTCTTCGGCAGCTCTAGGCAATAAAATAAAATTAGGAATATCATCTTCGCCAGGGTGACCACCACATTCAAAACCATCAACTGATACAGCATCACAACCAATTGATTGAGCTTTTATAGAGTGTCTAACAGAAGTACATTTATGAATAACTTTTATTCCAGCTTCCTTGAGAGCAGGTAAATATTCTGCAGGGTTTCTTCCAGCAGTTTCAACTACCGGCACTCCTGCATCGATTATTTCTTTGATCAATCCAGGATAATCCGGGGGTGTTAGAGAGGGTAGAAAAGTTAAATTTACTGCAAAAGGCTTATCTGTCATTTCCTTACATCTTGCAATCTCATTTGCTAATTTTTCAGGCGTACCTTGAGTTAAACCAGTAATAGTTCCCAGCCCACCTGCATTAGAAACAGCTGCAGCAAGTTCAGCAAATCCTACATGATGCATGCCACCTTGAATAATTGGATGCTCAATACCAAATAGTTCTGTTATTTTAGTTTTCATCATTTTCTCCTTTATTTTGATCAGCTAAACTTTGATAAAATTCTTCAAATTGTTTTTGTAATCTTTGCATGCCAGATATCCATCTATCTCTATCGTTGCCTTTTCTTTGAACATATTCAGCAACTTCTTTATGAGGCAATACTAAGAATCTTTCATTCTCAATGGCATCTAAAACATCTTTAGCGACTACATCTGGCTCGAGCATACCATCCACTCCAGCAACTCCAGCGCCTTGAGCAGTCATTGCGGTTCTTACTGCTTGTGGGCAAAGACATGAAACGCCAATTCCTTTATGACCATATGTAATTTTTACCCATTCAGCAAAACTTACAGCCGCTGATTTAGTAACAGCGTATTGAGCAGCACCTATTTGAGATAAGAGTCCTGCAGCTGATGCTGTATTCATTAAATAACCTTCTCCTCTTTCAAGCATTTGGGGTAAAACATGTTTTGCTGCATGTACATGAGACATTACATTGACTCCCCAAGTATTATTCCACTCTTCAGATGTAGTTTCTAAAAGCATAGGAGTACCACCGATTCCAGCATTGGAGCAAAATATATCAATTCCTCCTGAATATTCATTAGCTTTTTCAATAACATTAATTATGTCTTGTTCATTAGATACATCAGCTGTCACCGCAAGGCCATTAACTTTTTCTGCAATTTCCTTAGTGCCGTCTTCATTGAGATCTACGCATACAATAGACTGAGCTCCGCTAGTATGAAATTCTTCACACAGCGCATATCCAATCCCGCTAGCAGCACCAGTAACTACTACTCTTTTATTTTTTATTTCCATATCTTTATCCTAATAATATTTCACACCCAGTTCCATCAAGAAAAGTTTTAACTCTTGACTGATCATTTTCATTAAGCGCACCAAACTCCTCTTTAATCCACTTTAAACATTTAGCTTGATAAGGAAAGGCTTTTTGTTTCCACACAGACCCATCAATTTCGGTCTCCCACGTTTCCTCGCCCTTCATAATTGCATTTGCATTTGCAAGCAAAGCTGGAACATACATCCTGCCAAACTCTTTCATGATTTCTTTTAAAGAATCAGGGCTTTCTTCAAGAGGAGTCCAGTTGCTATTCTCAACATCATGACCAGACAAGTCAGCCATTACATCTTGCCAAGAAACAAGCCTTAATGCAGTATCATACGCAATTTTTCTTGATGTAGGTTCAAACCCAATGAGCTGAGTTAATTGCCCATAGATAGCAAAATCAGCAGAAGAAGGCTTTTCACCAAAAAGAAATTTACTAATAGATAGATGACCATCCATCAATTTTAGGAATCTTTTATAACTAGCATTGATTAAACCAGCTGTTGTATCATTTGAGCCTACAACCCATAACCTTCCAGTCTGTCTATCATGAACATATTTTTTTGCATCCTTTAGTATTTCATCAGGCAAATTCACAGCAAGATCACTCAATGGAAGGATGGTTGATGCATTATCAGCATCCTCATCAAAATACCATCTGTAATGGAACATATATTTAGTAACCCATTCATCTCCAAAATCTTCTAATAAATAATTTATGAAAGATAAAGCAGGGTCCTCAGGTAATAATTTTCTATCTGGATACTCGTTTTCAAATCTTCTAATGATTGGGGTGGTATCAGTAGTTGCTTTTAATTTACCACTTTCATCTTCTAAAAGCAGAGTAGGAAGTAAAACAGGTTTTGGTGGCTCTATTCCTTCTAGCCTGCTTAATCTTCCTGGAACATCTCCCATGAAAACTTCATAGGCAATATGGCGATACCTCAAAATAGAGATCATTTTCTGTGTATAAGGTGAGGCAGGGACCCCAAAAACTTTTATTTTTTCTTTCACTATTTCTCCTATTTTTATTTGAATAATTTATTAGTTAGACCAATAAATATATTCGTCACCTTCTTCGTATTCTTTCCCATCATATTTATCTATCATTATTGGAGCATCATATGATGAAGGGAATAAAGGATTTTTTTGTTCTGAATTAAACTTGGCTAAAAGCTCTTCGATTTCCTTTACTATTAAAGGATGACTTTGAAGTAGATTATTTTTTTCTGTTGGATCCACTGAAGTATCAAACAACCATCTAAAATTTTCATTTTTACTAATTATATATTTCCAGTTTTCATGAAGAACTGCTTGATGATTTCCAGATCGCCAAAAAAGTGTCTTGTGAGGCTTAGAAGAGCTATTATTATTTATGAAGGGTAGTAAATCTACACCATCTATTTTATTAGATAATTCAATACCCGCAGCCTTTGCAATAGTAGGAAAAATATCAAAATGATGAACAGCATTATCTGATTTTTTTCCAGGGTTGATTTCATCAGGCCAGCTAACAATATAAGGAACTCTTATCCCTCCTTCAAAAAAGCTTATCTTCCATCCTCTATAGGGTTTATTAATATCCTCTAATTCAATGTAATTAGCCCCGCCATTATCGCTTGTAAATATGATTAAAGTCTTACCATATATATCTAATTCTTTGAGCTTTTCAATAATCTTTCCAACACTTCTATCTAAAGCATTTATCATTCCTGAGTAAACTTGAAGATTATGACCGTGCATATGACTCATTTGTTCATAATCGCTTCTTAGTGCCTGCAGTGGATTATGAATTGCCCAATGACTGAGATATAAAAAGAAAGGTCTATTTCTATTATTTTCAATTACTTTTAATGCTTCATCAGTATAGTAATCTGTAACATATTTATCAGGCGCAAATATCTCACCTTCATTAAAAGTTGCGGAATATTGACCATTACTCCATACCATTTTATCTATTCTTGTATCAAACTTTGCGTTTACAACATCAGGATGATTCTCAGGCAAATAGAGGGGCCCAACTAAACCTAGAGAGTCTTGAAAGCCTTGATTCAGTGGATCCATGCCATAAGCATGACCAAGGTGCCATTTTCCAATATGAGCTGTGTAATATCCAGCATCTTTTAAAACTTCTGCTATGGTTATTTGTTCTGTTGGCATTCCCTGTTCCATAAAAGGTGGCATTTTTGAAACCACCTCTCGGTCAATCCTTTGTTTCAATTCAAAGTTGTCTTCTTCGGCAAGCCAACCCAGAACTGTTCTACCTAAAGAAGGTATTGGGGTAAATTCATAGCCAAATCTAGTTGGGTATTTCCCAGTCATTATCGATGCTCTAGATGGAGCACAAGTTGCATTAGCAGCATAGCCTCTAGTAAATAGAATTCCACTTTTTGCTAATGCATCAATATTTTTAGTTTGAAGGGTTCCATCAGCCGCTCCACCATTATGAATAGATATATCGTTATAGCCCATATCATCGGCCAGGATTAAAATTATATTTGGTCTATTATCATCAACTGGTGTATCTGGGCCCTTAGACCAAGTGGTTGGAATATTTTCTTGAATGGTAACATTTGATATTTTGGGTATAGCCCATACAAGAATATTTACTTTATATTCCCAGGCAACAAAACCAGAAACTATTAATACCACTAAAGAAACCATGAGTTTTTTAGCCATCACCTAGCTCCACAATGATTCCTTCGTTTGGATTTATATCTCCACCTACAAATTTCTCATACATAGATATAAAATCTTCAAGGCCAATAATTTTTTTCACTTGCATCCAATCAGTGCTTTGATTAGATCTAGTTTTCATAAATTCATTTATCTTTTGGTTATAGCCTTCATAACCCCAATCTTTTACTCGTTTTTGAATATGAGCTGGAGCAAAAAAGAATTCTGTTCTTTCTCTAAGCATGGCCTGACCCAGAGCATCTTCAGCAGTAACCTCATTATCCCAATGAGTCATCCCAACTGTTAGGCATTTAAGCATTTTGTCACCAAGTGACCCATGAAGAGTGCCCAGAATCTCGCGGCTTCCCGCCATATCAATCATTACAGACTTAAGATTAAAATTTATATCTAATAGACAATCATATGTAATCACTTCATCATAACAATCTAAGTTTTTAACAAAATCTAGATTCTTGTTAGAAGTAAGGCCTAATATTGATGGAGCACCAGAAGCTTCTTGAAGCCCCTGAGCAACACCAATCGCAGTCTTACTTGATGCACTAACTATAATAATTTGATCAGCACCGAAATAGCCCCCATCTTTCAATGCATCACATATACAAAAAGATGTTATGTGCAATGGAAATAATAATGATCTAATGTCATCTAATGAGTTATCGTAATTAACTTCCCCAGACAATCTTAAATAGTTGTTATATGTCGCTGGTAGATCTATACGATGTTCTTTGCCATCTACAAATCCTTGATTTGTAACTTTGATAGGCTTTAAATTTAAGATATCGCCTGGAGGAAAATATCCAAATAATCTTTCTCCAACATTTAATTCCTCTACATTTGATTTAATAATTTTTGCAAATCCCCATACTGGTATGCAGCCCCATTCATTATTAGCATCTTCAGTTGTTTTAAAGAATTGCCAATAACCTATCGTGTCTCCTGCTACCCCATACGTTACATTGTTTGAAGTGAAAGCAAAACTTTCTATTGATACTGAAATTTCTTCTTCTTGAATATCAGAGTTTTTTGTTTCAACGATTCTGGTTTTTGAAAGATCACTCTTTAATGTTTGTAATTGCCTCAAAATTTATATTCCTCAACCTCTATATTAAGCTGTCCAGCAAGTCCTGCCACTCTGTGTTTGTTGCTTTCTAGATAGTCAGGATCTGTAATCATTTTGAGCATTGCTTTTTTACTAGGATATTTAGCAATAAACGTTTTATCCCAAAGCTCTTCCACTTCTCCAAGCATTAGGCGATTTATAGATCCGCCAAAAGATATTTTGCCACCGACTTTTTTTAAATGTTCAATAACCTCTTCACTATATATGGCATATGCTTGCTCGCCAGTTAGGTCAGTATCTCGACCGTCCTCGTATTCAGCTTTTTCTTTAAACTTCAAAAGATTAATCATGGCGATAGGTTTTTCATTGTCACCTTCAAGAAATCCCTCCATTTGTTCTTTGGTAGGATGAACGCTATTTTTATATTTCATTTTATTCTCCTAAGGTTATAGCTTTTTGAAATGCTGGTCGTGCTTCAATTCGGGCTACATAATTTTTAATGTGCTCCATTTCGTCAGGAACACATCCTAATCTATTAGCCATAAAACATGAGTGGCCAAGCATTAGATCAGCAGCGGAAAAATTACCAACTAAGTAATCTTTATCTGCAAGGTTTTCATTAACTGGCCCAAGAGATTTAGTTATTAGGTTTTGTGCTTGCTTTAAAACATTCTCATCTCTTCTATCCGGCGGTAAAAGAATTGTTTGAACTACGACCTGATTCATTGGAGGCATGACCATGCCCTCACAGTAATGAAACCATTGCAGATAATATGGAAACTCTTCAGAATCTGAATTCGGTTTAAGTCCACCATCTTTATGACGCTCAAGGATATATTGAATGATGGCTCCAGATTCAAATATAGAAATATCACCATCCTCAAGAACTGGCACTCTGCCCAGTGCATGTCTAGATCTATGTTCCGGTGATTTCAAACCTTCTTTTGTAAAAGGCATGATATTTACATCATAATCTAGCCCTAATTCTTCTAGTAGCCAAACCACTCTTCCAGCCCTAGTACCTGGTGTAAAATGAACTTTTAACATAGTATTCTCCTTGTTTCTATTAAATCACTCTTCTATAAAATTAATTGATACATTAGATAGTAACTGTCCTTTTCTTCATTGAACGAAATGACCACCACCGATAAATTTTATGGAAAAATGTTTCACCCATTGATATAGCTTTTTGAAATGCAGGTCTTGCTTCAATGCGAGCTACATAATTTTTAATGTTCTCCATTTCATCAGGAACACATCCTAATCTGTTAGCCATAAAACATGAGTGACCAAGCATTAGATCAGCAGCAGAAAAATCACCAATCAAATAATCTTTGCCCTCAAGATTCTTGTTTACAGGCCCTAATGATTTAGTTAATAGATTTTTAGCTTGTTTTAAGACATTTTCATCTCTTCTATTGGATGATAATAGAATAGCTTGAACTACAATTTGATTCATAGGAGGCATAACCATTCCCTCACAGTAATGAAACCATTGCAGATAATATGGAAACTCTTTAGAGCTTACATCAGGCTTTAAACCTCCGTCTTTATGTCGTTCAAGAATATATTGAATGATGGCACCAGATTCAAATATTGATATATCACCATCTTCTAGAACTGGAACCCTTCCAAGAGCATGACGCGTCCTATGTTCTGGTGACTTAAGACCTTTTTTGGTAAAAGGCATGATATTAATATCATAATCAAGACCTAGCTCTTCAAGAAGCCAAACTACTCTTCCTGCTCGAGTACCTGCTGTAAAGTGAATTTTTAACATAAGATTGCTTCTTATTTTTTTACCATTTTTTGTGCGTTTTTTATAAATTCCTTTTCGTCTTCTTCATTTTTTAAAATACTTTCTCTATCTACTGGAACTTTAGTTCCCTTAATCATCCCTGGCTGCTCATACATTCTATTTTTCCAATCTTCTAGATGGACTAGTCCATCAATTGATACACCTGACCAATTATGGGTTCTAACCCAGCACCAATTAGCAATGTCTGCAATTGAATATTCTCCTGCGAGCCATTCATTGTCAGCCAAATGAGTATCTAGAACTTCAAAAAGACGCCTTGATTCATTTTGATATCTATCTATAGCTGGTTGAATTTTTTCTGGAAAGTATCTAAAAAAAACATTTGCTTGACCCATCATTGGACCGATACCACCCATTTGGAACATAAGCCATTCAGTTACTTTTGCTCTTCCTTTATCATCATTTGGGATAAGCTTTCCTGCCTTTTCTGCAAGATAAAGCATTATTGCACCAGACTCAAAGATCGAAAGGTCATCATTATCAGTATCAACAATAGCTGGAATTCTGCCATTAGGACTAATCTTTAAAAATTCTGGCTTTTTTTGCTCATCTTCAGCAAGGTTTACTGAATGAACTTCGTAGGGCATCTCTAATGCCTCCA
Organism: uncultured SAR86 cluster bacterium; assembly: GCA_902635645.1. Lineage (GTDB taxonomy): Bacteria > Pseudomonadota > Gammaproteobacteria > Magnimaribacterales > D2472 > SCGC-AAA076-P13. Next base: position 22,249 of record CACPON010000002.1, on the reverse strand, counting down.
ATAAGCATGAGACTTTATGTCCGTTTGGTGTCGAAGCTGTGTATAAATGAATCATAAAAAATTACCCTTTAATAAAATCAATTAATATCTTAGATAGTGGTTCTGCTTTAGTCCATTGAAAAAAATGACCTCCACCAATATGAGGAGCACTTTTTGCATTTGGAGCCATTCTCAGAACATCTCTCTCAGCACCATTTGTCACAGGATCATTGCCTGCAAAAACAGCTAAAAAAGGTTTTTCGGAAGTTTTAAAAAACTCTCTTGCTTTTCTCTGAGCATCTAAAGACTGATCAGGTATCATTGGAACTTGGCTTGGCATTGCTCTAGGACCCATTTTATATGATGGATTGGGGAAGGGTGCTTCATAAGCTTTCATCAAATCAGTATAGAACGGTGATATTTTTTCTAGTCCTATTTTTTGTAACAGAATATGAATATAGGCTTTGACCGGAGATTTCCTAAACTGACTCTCCATTTGAAAGGAGTTAATTAAACCAATTGGAAGATTTTTTGAATCCCAGGTAAATTTCTGCCAGTACATAAATTTTGTTGCCATATGTTTATTTTTATCCATTTTGCTAACTTCTTTAGTCATTCCAAAGAAACTTATTTTTTTATTCGATGCCCTAAACTCATTTACTTCATCTATAACTTCTTGAGGAGCATCAGGGTTATACGGAAGACCTGTATTACCCATAGCAATTTTTGTAAATCTATCGGGGTCTGCTGCCACCATTCTAAGACCAATTAATCCTCCCCAATCTTGTCCAAAAAAAGTTAAATTTTGAAAATCATTTTTCTTTAACCACTCTCCCATCCAATCAACTTGATTTTGATAAGAATAGTCTTCTCTGGCAGCTGGCTTATCTGACTTACCGTAACCAACTAAGTCAGGAGCTATAACTCTTATTCCTGCTTCGGTTAGAAATGGAATCATTCTGGCATAAAGATAGCTCCATACCGGTTGGCCATGCATAGCAAGCAAAATGGGACCATCTTTAGGGCCTTCATCAATATGATGAACTCTTACGATAGTTCCATCTTTAGTTTCTATATTTGTATAAACCGGCTCAAAAGGATAATCTTTGATATCCTCAAAGCATGAATCCGGTGTTCTTAGAACTTTCATTTATTTTTTCTACTCCCTACTAGATTAAAAAGTCTAATATAAAAATTATAGACTTCATATAACAAAAATAAGCTTATATATTGATTATATTTACTCACCCGTAGTATATTGTGCTCATATTTAAACAATGAGATTAACTTACAATGCTGGATTGGGGAAATTTAGAATATTTTATTTCATGTGCAAATCATGGCACTTTGAGTGGCTGTGCTAAAGAAATGGGTGTCAATCATTCCACCGTGTCTAGGAAAATTGAAAAACTTGAAAAAGAATTAGCCATCAAATTATTTGAAAGAAGAAATTCAGGGTATGCATTAACAGTCCACGGTAAAGATTTATATAAAGAGGTTCAAAAAATTGATTTTAAAATCTCAGCTCTAAAAGAGAGGTTTATACCTAATCCTGATTTAATGGATGGCAAATTGGTTATTTATAAACAAGGTGAGGGAGGTAAAAATATGACTAATATTATTACCAAACTTCGAAAAAATTTCCCTAACTTAAATATCCATATAATGAATCATTCTGACTCCAGTGAACTGACTACAGAAATGTATGATATCGGATTCATTGGAACTACCAACCCGCCCGAAGATTCGATAGCAACTTTGCTTGGTGAATTAAATATGCATGTATATGGCAGCAAAGAATATTTAAAGAAGGTTAAAAATATTGATGATTTTGAGTGGGTAACATACAAAAGAAAAGATCAAGCAGATACAAATTTTGTAGTAAATACTTTTTTTAAAAATCCAAATATAATAATTTCTTCAAATTCATACCAAGATGCTCATGCTTTTGTATCCTCGGGTAACGGCGTTACCTTTCTAACAGATTTAGATGGCGATAATGACCCAAGATTAGTGCCATTTAATAAAGAAGAATATTCATTCAAAATTGGATTCTATCTTATTCAACACGAACTCTCTCGATCTAACCCTATTGTTCGAGCTGTAAAACAAACTATTTTAGAAAATATAGAAGAGCTACTTCAGGGTACGAACTTTGTAACAGCCAGCAATCTAAAAAAGAACTAATTTTTTATATTAAATGTACTGTTGGATAATTCTCATACTCTGATAGTATACAAACAAGTTAATAGATAATTTTATGTTATCTTTTAATATCTAATTATTAATGTCTATAAGGGGGACTTTTATAATGAAAAATTTATTTAATCTTATGTTATTTTTTGGTGTACTTCTAACACCCTTTAGTATAATCGCACAAGATTCAGAAGGAATTGAAGAGGTAATAGTATCTGCTACAAAAAAGGATGCTAGCGCTCAAGACGTGCCAATTTCACTTGATGTTCTAACATCAGATCAAATTGACAGTTTAAACATTGATACTATGAGAGATGTTGCAGCAAGAATTCCTACCTTGAGTACAAACTATAATACTGATCCATTTCAGTCCTCAATGAGAATTAGAGGTGTTGGTTCAAGTCAATCAGATACTTCATTGGAAGCAGGCGTTGCTATTATTGTTGATGGTGTATATCTAAATAGAACAGGTTTGGGTTTAAACGATCTTACAGATATTGCAAGAGTAGAGGTTCTTCAAGGTCCTCAGGGTACTTTGTATGGTAAAAATGCTAATGCTGGCGTAGTTAACATTGTTACAAAATCTCCAGTTATTGGTGATGATGAGGGATTCATAGAAATAGAGTCTGGTGATTACAATCAAGAAAGAATAACCGGAGGCATCTCAAAAACCCTAAGTGATACTTCAGCAATGAGATTTTCATTTAACAAGAATGAAGCTGATGGTTGGATGAAGAATGTAGCCGATAATTCAACAGCAAATAATGAAGACGATTTGACTATGTCTCTTAAGTTATACTTTAACCCGAGTGATACTCGCTCTGTTGTTTTCACTCATACAGACACATCTAAAAACGGTAACTGTTGTGCAGCTGATTCTCAGCCTAATAATCCTGTATTGTTAGCCGGAGCATCGGTTACTGGAAAAACTCTTCAAAATAATGATACAACTGACTTTATTTTTTCAGCCACTGATAGGCCTCAGTTTGATTTAGATTCATCATTAACAAGCATAAAAATAGATGATGATTTAGAAAAAGGAACGCTTACAACAATTATTTCAAGAAATAAATATGACTTTTACAAAGGAGTAGATGCTGACTTTAGCTCTATTGATATGGCTAATTCTGACAGAAATATTGGAGGAAGCTCATTATCAACAGAAATTAGATTTGCTTCAGACATGATTGGTAACTGGGAATATTTAGTAGGCTTGTTTCATTATACCAGTGACCTTTATGAAAGAGGCGATAAAACTGTTTCCATAGGTGCTGATTGGGATCCAACTATGGCTGCTGTAATGGCAGGACTAAATGCAAGCATTGCTCAATTAACACAAGCTGTTCAGGCTGGATTAGCTCCTCAATCACAACTTCAAGCATTGGTAGCCCAAGCTCAGGCTACTGGAGGACTAGTTGCTTTTGTTAATAGTGGTGATCGAATTGAAAACGATATGAAATGGGATGATTCTTTATTGGCTATTTTTGGATCTGCAACTAATCATATTAGTGATACCTTAAGATTAACCATTGGCCTTAGAGTTAGTGATGAGACTAAGGAAGCTGATCTGTATGCTGGGACTATATTAGAGGGCACAATGACTCTAAGTCCAGGCATAGCAGCGGCACTTGGAAACCCAGCATTAGCTGGGGCTACAATTCCTAGACAAAATGTTGCAGCAGCATGGCCTTTAAACGCATTTATGAATCCGGTAGATGACGAGTTCAAAAGAGAAAAGAATTCAACAACATATTCTATTAGTCTTCAAAAAGATCTCGCTGATGATGTTATGGTTTATACCTCATATGCAACAGGGTTTAAATCAGGTGGATTTAATTCTACCGGCGGTGACGATAGTTACCCAAGAGAATATAAAGATGAGGAATCAAGCAATTTCGAAGTAGGTATTAAATCAAGAATTAATGAGGGCAAAACCCAATTTAATGCAACAGTGTTTAATATGGAAACTGATAATCTTCAGGGTGTTTTACAGGTTCCAAGCGGAACTGGTACGGCTGTTTATAATTCTACAATACCTGCAAAAAGACTTGGTCTTGATCTGAATGTTATTCATAAATTTTCACAAAGCTTGGTTATGAATCTTGGTTACATGAAATTAGATGATGACGATGCAGACATATCAACCAATGCCGCTGTTAGATTAACTCCTAAGATGGCATACAATGTTGGCCTTTCTCATTTCATGTCTTTAGGCAACGGACAAGTTCATACACGTATTGATTATTCTTATGATGATGAGATGGAAGTTACCTCTAACTATTCAACATCACCTGCATTAGCAACTTTGCCTGCTTCATATAAAGAGAAAAGAGATAGAGAAAATCTTAATGCAAAGGTTGCTTGGTCTAATGATCAGTGGGAGGTCGCTTATTGGATTAAAAATGGTACTGATCAGCTATTTGAGAGATTAGTAACATCGCCAAGTCCTGTAGCCGGCGGTAACTTTGCTGTATTTATGATGAAACCAAAAACTCAAGGTTTTAGCGTAAAATATAATTTCTAAATTTCAGAAAATAAAAAAGGGAGCTCATGCTCCCTTTTTTATTTGGTTATCTAGAATTTAACCAGACAATGATCTTATGGTAAGTTTTGCCAACTGCGACATATGAACCTCATCTGGACCATCTGCAATTCGACAAAATCTGCTTGTAGTGAATATATGGGCTAGTGGAGTATCCTGAGATACACCCATTCCTCCAAAAATTTGTATAGCTCTGCTTGAGACATCCTCACACATTTTTGGCGCTACTATTTTTAACATTGAGATGTAATCTCTTGCAGCATCAATTCCGTATTTGTCCATCTTCTCAGCAGCAGACAAAACAAGTAATCGACATTGCTCAATATCGCACCGACTTCTTGCTATTTCATGTTGAACGCTAGTTTTCTTAATAAGAGCCTCACCAAAAGCAACTCTATTTTGTGCTCTTTCACACATCAGCTCTAAAGATCTTTGGGCCATACCAACAAACATCATGGCATATTGGAATCTTCCCGGCCCAAGTCTACCTTGAGCTATTTCAAATCCTCTTCCTTCACCTAATATCAGATTGGATACTGGAACTCGCACATTTTTAAAAACAACATCACCTTCACCACCTGGAGAGTGGTATTCACCCAGAGATCTTAGGGCTCTTGTGATTGAAAAGCCTTCAGCATTGGTAGGCACAATAATTGTTGAGTGTTGTGTATGGCGAGGGTTGTCAGGATTTGATTTTCCCATCACCAGCATAAACTTACATTTGGGTGAAATTACACCGGTTGTCCACCATTTTTTTCCATTGAGAACATACTCATCACCATCACGTCTAATTTCTAGTTCCATATTTGTTGCATCCGATGAAGCAACATCTGGCTCTGTCATTGCATATGCTGATCTAATTTCACCTGCTAATAATGGTTCGAGCCATTCTTTTTGTTGTTCAGGAGTTCCGTATTTTGCTAATACTTCCATATTGCCTCTATCAGGGGCATTACAATTAAAGATTTGTTGTGCCCATGCAGACTTAGACATTGTTTCAAAAAGCCCTGCAATTTCTAAATTTGTTAGGCCAGGACTCCATGGAGCATATTCTTTTGGTAAAAATAAATTCCATAGTTCTTGTTTTTTTGCTTCTTTTTTTAGATCTTCATACCAATCAGGATATTGCCAAAGGTTGTCTTGATTGCTTGTAAACTCATCATAGTCTCTTTCACGAGGGTAGATATGCTCCTCCATGAATGCTCCAAGTCTTTCATTTATTTCTTTTGCTTTATCGCTTACTTCAAATCCCATAATTTTTCTTGTTAGTTAACTTTTAAAAAGTTTATAGCTATATTAATAACAATGGTATATTTAATTTTTATCAGGAATCTTGTAAAAAAGAAGAGGAGAATATCAATTAAGGCCTAATGAGTTATGCATAAAGATTATTGGCGAGCTAATCTCAAAATTCTAATCATTCTCTTATCAATATGGTTTTTGGTTTCTTTTGGTTTTGGAATAATATTTTCAGATTTTCTTGATCAGTATCAAATTGGTGGCTTCAAGCTAGGATTTTGGTTTGCACAACAAGGAAGTATTTATTTGTTTGTTGTTCTTATCTTTATCTATGTTTATTTAATGAATAAATTAGATAAGAAATACAAAGATCATAATGATGAGGAAGATAAACATTAATGGATACTCAATCATTAACTTATTTGTTTGTTGGTCTGTCTTTTGCGCTATACATTGGAATTGCTATTTGGTCTCGTGCTCAGTCAACAAATGATTTTTATATAGCAGGAAAAGGAGTCAAACCGGTTGCAAATGGTATGGCTACCGCAGCAGATTGGATGTCTGCTGCATCTTTTATCTCTATGGCAGGTCTTATAGCTTTTCTTGGAAAAGATGGTTCTGTTTATTTAATGGGGTGGACTGGGGGTTATGTATTACTCGCATTACTGCTAGCCCCTTATTTAAGAAAATTTGGTCAATATACTGTTCCAGACTTTATTGGAACTAGATATTATTCCAATGCCGCAAGGTTAGTTGCAGTGATATGCTTAATATTTGTTTCCTTCACCTATGTAGCTGGACAAATGCGAGGTGTTGGCATTGTTTTCTCAAGATTTCTTGAAGTAGATATTAATCTTGGTGTTGTTATAGGCATGTGTATAGTATTTTTTTATGCAGTTCTTGGAGGAATGAAAGGAATCACATACACCCAAGTAGCCCAATACTGCGTATTAATTTTTGCTTATTTAGTTCCAGCTATTTTTATATCAATTTTAGTAACTGGCAATCCAGTTCCGCAGCTAGGTTTTGGGGATACTCTTGTAGATAGTTCAACCTACCTTTTAGATAAACTAGACCAGGTCACAACAGATTTGGGGTTTAATGCATATACTGAAAATTCTAAGAGTAAAATTGATATTTTTTGTATTACAGCGGCCTTAATGTTCGGAACAGCAGGTCTGCCTCATGTAATTGTTAGGTTCTTTACGGTACCAAAAGTTAGTGATGCTAGAAAGTCTGCAGGTTATGCACTGATCTTTATTGCTATCTTATATTCAACAGCTCCAGCAGTATCAGCTTTTGCAAGAGTTAATTTTATTGATTCTGTTCAAAATGTTGAATATCAATCTTCACCAGAGTGGTTTCAGAACTGGGAAGACATAGGCTTAATCGCTTGGAAAGACAAAAATGAAGATGGCTTAATTCAATACTCAGCTGGGAACGCTTTAGAAGGAACTAAACCAAAGTTTGTTGAAGGCGAGGGCAATTATGGAGAGAGGCTGGTTAGTAACGACGCTAATCAAGCAAATAATAATGAGGTATATATTGATAGAGATATCATGGTATTAGCCAATCCTGAAATAGCACAATTGCCAGGCTGGGTTATTGCTCTCGTAGCAGCCGGAGCTCTAGCTGCGGCATTATCAACTGCAGCAGGATTGCTTTTGGTGATATCTGCATCCGTTTCTCATGATTTGCTTAAGAAAACTTTCATGCCAAAAATTACTGATAAACAAGAGCTGTTATACGCAAGATGTTCTGCGGCAGTAGCTATATTAGTTGCAGGATTGTTTGGAATATATCCCCCAGGTTTTGTGGCTCAGGTGGTAGCTTTTGCTTTTGGGCTTGCTGCATCTACCATTTTTCCAGCTCTATTTCTTGGCATTTTTTATAAAAGATTAAATATGCAGGGAGCAATTGCAGGAATGCTGTCAGGATTAATATTTACATCTTCATATATTAGCTATTTTAAATTTATTAATATTGAATTTAATTATGCCCAACACTGGTTTTTGGGTATTTCACCTGAAGGTATAGGTTTTATTGGAATGATGATTAACATTGTTATTGCTTTAGCTGTTTCCAGTTTTTATAGCAAGCCCCCAGAACATGTTTATGAAATGGTAGATAATATAAGGAGACCTTAATGGATAAAAATGTAGCAATTATTGGTGCGTCCGGAGCAATAGGCAATGCTTTTGTAGAGCATTATTCTAACGATCAATCAGTTAAAAATGTATTTGCATTTTCAAGAAAAAAACAAAGTTATGAAAATAAGAAAGTTCAAAGTTTTGATTTGGATATTGAAAATCAAGAAAGCATTCAAGATGCAGCAGAAGAAGTTAAAGATAACCACCTAAATCATATTATTATTGCTACTGGAATTTTGCATTCTGAGAGCTTTGGCCCTGAAAAAAGCATTAAAGATATTAATCATGAAAGCATGACTAAAGTTATGAGTGTTAATACGATTGGTCCTTCATTGGTTGGGAGATACTTCATACCATTACTAACAAAAGACACTAAGTCTGTCTTGGCTTTTTTAAGTGCAAGGGTGGGGAGTATTTCAGACAATAAATTGGGTGGCTGGTACTCATATAGAGCAAGCAAAACAGCACTTAACCAGATAATAAAAAACTTTAGTATTGAATTAAAAAGAACAAACCCAAATGCAATTGTCTTAGGACTTCAACCTGGAACAGTAGATAGCAATCTTAGTGAGCCATTTAAGAAAAATGTAGCAAAAGGTAAGTTATTTACTCCAGAACAAAGTAGGGAGCTGCTTTCAAATGTAATTGAAAATGCAACAACAAAAGACTCTGGAAACTTATTAGCATATGATGGAGAAACTATTTCTCCATAAAATCTAGTTGGAAAGTATGCAAAGATACCTTCTTGCTGTTACCTCATTATTTTTATCATACTCTGCAACAAAAGCATCTCTTGCTTCAACATCTGACTCAGTTCTTGTATTTTGATTCCAATCCCACCATCTTTCTTGTTCAGGCAAAGATTTGTGAACCACGTGAGTGCTTAACCTAAAGACTTCTTCACTCGGTCCATTATTTTCTTCACTTGGAAGGTATTGTATAGAAGGTACTACCTCTACATCAAAACCTCTATCTTTATAGTAAGCCTCATGCATCTTGGTTGCATTTAGCCAGCCCTCGATAGTTCCACCTTCAATAAGTTTAGCGACATAGTAATTAGCAGGACTACCCTTGCAATCCGATGGTTTTGGCAAACCTTTGTGATCATCTGAGTAAACATTAAAAGAAATAATAGCTAAAGTTGTTATAAGGTACTTCATTATTTTCACCTCCAATAAGCAATAATATAAATTATTAAAACACACTTTTTGTTACAAGCTGGTAACAAATTTCAAAAAAAAACCCGGTATAAACCGGGTTTTAAATTTTAAGTATCTATTACTTATGCACTAGATTCTTTAACAGCAACATGCCATATGATTAAACCAAATAGAATCTTGTTAACAAAGTCAGCAAGGTTATAGATAAGGTTTAAGTTTAAGGCAGATCCGCCGTCACCCATTAGGTAACCAGTAAAGTAACCTACAGGGTAAATAGCCCAACCAAAGATAATAATATACATCATTGTGTTGTATGCTGATTGAACAGCTGGACTTGCAGTATTACATGCAGATTTTCCTTCGCCAGCCCATAGCTCATAAATCATGTAGACCCAAGCTAAGCACCCAACAATGAATGCAGGCCAAGCTGCCATGATTCCTGCTTCACCCATGTAACCAAACACAAGCATCACAAGAGAACCAATTAATAGCTTTTTAAACAAGGAACCAGCAACATTAGTTGCAGCTGCAAGTATTAAGTAAAACTCACATATTAATAATGGTACTGTTAGCAGCCAGTCAATATATCTGAATACAGTCGGTGATTCACCAGTCTCTACCCAGACTCCTCTCATATACAAGTAGTGCCAAAAAGCAATACCAGTAACAAGACCAGATACTGTTAACGATGTTTTCCATTTTGCAGCAACTCTGTCTCTTTCAATAAAGAAGAAAACAGTTGAGGCTAATAATGCAGCAGTAACTAACCAGAATGAAACACCTGTATAGTCACTAGCATCAAGATCGCCACCGCCAGCAGCAAAAGATGGAAGCGCAATAACACTACCCAAGATTAATAAATATTTCATATTAAACTCCTATTTTTTAGAGTAAAAAATTACTCCCCCGTTAGTATGAACTTAAGATAATAGCTAAAAATGATATATGTATCAAATTTTAAAAATATATTTTTTGATATAACTTGATTTTCTTATTCATTTAGTATTCATTCTAAAATATTGCTTAAATATTATTGTTTAGTATGATTCGCTTATGAAAGTTGCAATTTACCCAGGCTCCTTTGACCCAATAACATATGGACATATGGACATTATTGAGAGAGGTTGTGGTCTTTTTGATAAGGTAGTTGTTGCAATTGCAAAAAGTGAATCAAAAAATCCCATGTTTTCATTAGAAGATAGGATTAACCTTGCAACATCTATATACGAAGATAATAACAAAGTTGAGGTTGTTGGTTTTCCTAGAAAACTTACTGTTGATTTAGCTAAAGACTTTGATGCATGTGCAATTATTAGAGGATTAAGAGCAGTATCAGATTTTGAATACGAGTTTCAATTAGCAACCATGAATAGATCATTAGCTCCTGACATAGAAAGTATATTTTTAACACCTAAAGAAAGCTTAATCTATGTTTCTTCGAGCTTGATAAAAGAAATTTCTGATCTAAAGGGCGATATTTCTAAATTTGTTCATCCAAAAGTTGAACAGGCATTAAAAGCAAAACTACAAACTTAAGACTGGCAGTTGGGACAATAGAACGTAGCCCTTTGATTAATAGTAACTTTTAATATTTCTTCTTCACAATTTTTACATTTTTGATCGTTTCGCCCATAAACATTTAATCTAATTTTGAAATATCCTGGACTGCCATCAGCTGAGTAAAAATCTTTTAGGGTAGTTCCTCCTACCTTAATTGCCTCACTCAGAACTTTTTTTGCCGAACTTACAATTCTTCTACATTCTTCAATATCTAATTTTTGTGATTCTTTCTGAGGGTTTATTCTTGAGAGATAAAGAGACTCTGACGCATATATGTTGCCAATGCCAACAACATTTTTTTGGTTCATTATGAGTGTTTTAATATTAGTTTTTGATCTTTTACAGCAGTCTAAAAGATATTCTCCATTAAAATTTTCAGAGAGAGGTTCTGGGCCAAGCTGAGATATTAATTTGTGATTATTAATATCTTTTGTCATATGAAGCGAACCAAATCTTCTTGGATCATTGTAAATAATCTTTTCATTATCAAAGATAAATTCAATGTGGTCATGTTTTAGAAAATAGTTGTCTTCACTTTTTAAGATTCTCAAACTTCCTGACATTCCCAAATGAAGTAATAGAAAAGTATTTTCTAGTTCAAAGATTATGTATTTGGCTCTTCTATGAAGATTAATTAATTTTTGATTTCTTGAATTTTTTTCAAGACCTTTGGCAACAGCCCATCTTAAGTTTCTATTGTGAACTTTAATGCTGGTTAGACTTTGACCTTGAAATTTCTTTATTGCCCTGAGAGTTGTTTCAACCTCCGGTAATTCTGGCATTTAATTAATTTAGAAGATTATTGATTGAAACAAGGTCTCCAGGAGTAATAGTTCCTGCGGCTAAATCTAATCTAAGATTAGCAAGAATATAATCATACTTAGCATTAGCAAGATTTTTTTCAGCGCTATAGAGATTTTTTTCTGCTTGCAAAAGATCTACAACATTTCTTGTTCCGACCTTGTAACCGACTTGAGTAGCTTCAAGTGCACTAGTTGCTGAGATTACAGCTTGTTTTTGAGCAGTTACATTGGCAACCAGGGTAACAACTCTAGAGTATCCAGATCGAACGTCTTGTATGATTTTTCTTTGAGTAAATAAAGTGTTCTCATTAGTTCTTTCATATTGTGCGTAAGCCTGCTTTCTTCTTGAGCTGACAGCTCCACTTTGAAAAATTGGCATACTAAACTGAATAGCAAAATTTCTTCTACCTGTTATTTCAGGAACGGGAATGCCCTGGCCATTCAAGTTGATACCCTCATAATTAAATTGATTTGTTTCAGACTCAGATTTAGACCCAACAATATCAATTTTAGGCAAATGATTAGAAGCAGCATTTCTAGCATTGCTTTTAGCTGCATCTTTTCTTAAATACGCAGCTTTAAGTTGGTAATTATTTTCTAATGCTATATCTACCCATTCTTCTTTTGAGCTTGGCGCAGGACTTTCAATTAATAAACCCTCACCCAATTCATCAAGACTAAATATTTCTCTACCTATTAATGCGTTTAATGCCTCTCTTGCAGAAAATAAACTTCCTTCTGCATTAATTCTAGATGCTTTACTTAAGTCATATGCCAGTTGAGCTTCTTGCACACCAGTTATTGCAGAAAGACCAACCTCATATCTTTGTTGCGCTTGATCAAGCTGTTTTTTTATTGCCTTTTCTTCTGACATGGCTGCATTTAGATTATCTATAGCTCTTAATACCCCAAAATAAAGTTCTGCAGTTCGAACTAAAAGATTTTGCTGTTCATATGCAAACTCAGCTTCAGCAGCATTTGTTAATGATTTAGATTGTTTAAACTGAAACCAAGAATCCAACCTGAACAAAGGCTGTGTTAATCTTGCTGAGCTCGAGAATGAGTTATATTCTTGTTGAAGCTGTTTATCTTGATAATACTCATTCCAATTAGTTGAACCACTCAAAGTTAGGCTTGGTAAGAGGGCAGCTCTACCTTGAACAACTAATTCTTTGTCTGCAAGATATGAATATTCTGCAGCTTTAAAGGTTGGATCATTTTTTAAAGCCTCATTATAAATATCTAATAAGTTTTCTGCTAAAAGGCTAGAAGTTGAAAAAATTAATATGAATAATGATTTTGAAATTTTGTTCATGTTGTTATTTTAACTCAATATTAATGTTTACAGTGTAAACATTTACAAATTTTTTATATTTTATAATTTTTTTAATATTTCTTAGAGTAGAATATCTCTCATAAGTTCAATCATTATTAAGGCATCTTAAAATTGGCAAAAAATTCATATGATGCAGAAGCAATCGAGGTTTTATCAGGCTTAGATCCTGTAAAAAAAAGACCTGGGATGTACACAGATACATCCAACCCCAACCATTTAATACAAGAAGTTTTAGATAATTCAGTTGATGAAGCCTTATCTGGTCATTGTTCAAATATAAAAATATCACTCCTCAAGGATGGCAACATCAAAGTCTCAGATAATGGAAGAGGAATGCCGGTCGATATTCATCCCGAGCACAAAGTTACTGGTGTTGAGTTAATTTTGTGCAAGCTTCATGCTGGGGCAAAATTTTCAGGTGACGATTATAATTTCTCTGGCGGACTGCATGGAGTTGGAGTATCTGTTGTAAATGCTCTATCCGAAGCATTAGAAGTCAAAGTAAAAAGAGACTCCCAAGAATTTCAAATAGATTTTAGTAACGGCGATAAGGTCAGTGAGCTCAAGAAAATTGGAGATGTTGGCTTAAGAAACACTGGAACTTCAATAACCTTTAAGCCTAATCCGGTATATTTCGAAGATATTAATGTACAAGTTAAAACCTTAAAACACTTACTCAAGGCAAAAGCAGTGCTTTGCCCGGGTTTAACCATTGAATTTATTAATGAAAAAAAACCTAATGATAAAGAGAAGTGGCACTTTGAAGATGGCTTAAAAAGTTACCTTAATGAATCATCAGAGGGTTCAGAGCTTATATTAGAAGATTCAATAATATGTGCAAAAGAAGGCAGTGCTCAGGAACTAGAGTTTGCTATAAATTGGTCTCCAAAACCACCTAAAAATAAACTTGATGAGACCTATGTAAATCTAATTCCTACCGCCCAAGGCGGTTCTCACCTCAATGGTTTTAAATCAGGTCTCTTAGAGTCTATAAAAGAATTTTGTGAATATAGAAATTTGCTACCTAAAGGCTTAAAAATAAATGCAGATGACATAATAAATAATGCTATTTTTATAGTTTCATCAAAGTTACAAAATCCTCAGTTTGCAGGGCAAACCAAAGAAAGACTAGACTCTAAAGATCACATGTCATTTGTTTCAAGTACCACTAAAGATGTAATGAGTATTTGGCTTAACACGCACACTGAAGAAGGGGAAAAAATTGCTGAGCTTGCAATTATTTCTGCGCAGACACGGGCAAAAGTTTCTAATATTGTAGAACGAAAGAAAACTTTTAAAGGACCAGCGTTACCAGGTAAACTTTCTGATTGTAATAGTCAGGATTTAAATGAAACTGAGTTATTTCTTGTTGAGGGAGATTCTGCTGGTGGTTCAGCTAAGCAGGCTAGAGAAAGATCATTTCAAGCAATAATGCCGCTACGCGGAAAAATATTAAATACATGGGACTTAGAAAGTGCTGAAATTATAAAATCTCAAGAGATAAAAAATCTTTCTACTGCTATTGGTGTATTGCCTGGTAACAGTGATTTATCATCTTTAAGATATGGAAAAATTTGTATCTTAGCTGATGCAGACTCTGACGGATTACATATAGCAACATTATTATGTGCTTTGTTCTTAAGACACTACAAACCTTTAGTGCAAGAGGGACGTATATATATCTCTATGCCACCTCTATATAGAATCGATTGTGGTAAAGAAGTGTTATATGCTTTAGATGACTCTCAAAGGGATGAGATTGTTAAAAATTTTAAAACTAAAAAAGGTAAACCAAAGATAAATATTCAGAGATTCAAAGGTTTAGGAGAGATGAATCCTTCTCAGTTAAGAGAAACTGTCATGGATCCATCAACAAGACAGCTTGTAAAACTTTCTATTAGTTCCAGCGATAATGCTAACTCAATGATGGATCTTCTTTTATCAAAGAAAAATGCAGCTGCAAGAAAAGAATGGCTTGAGAAAAAAGGCTCATTAGCAAAAATATAATTATGAAAGAGCAATCAGATACAAATTCAATAAGCCTTAAACAGTACGCAGAAGAATCTTATCTAAATTATGCAATGTATGTAATTTTAGATAGAGCTTTACCAAATATTGGGGATGGATTAAAACCAGTTCAAAGAAGGATCTTATATGCCATGTCTGAATTGGGATTAGATGCGGGATCTAAGTATAAAAAATCAGCAAGAACTGTCGGCGATGTCATAGGTAAGTTTCATCCCCATGGAGATAGTGCTGCTTATGAAGCCATGGTTTTAATGGCTCAGAATTTTTCCTTTAAATATCCTCTTGTAGATGGTCAGGGTAACTGGGGTTCACAAGATGATCCTAAATCATTTGCAGCAATGAGGTATACAGAATCAAAATTAACTAAATTTGCAGATTTGTTGATCTCTGAGCTCAAGTCAGGAACAGTTGATTGGCAGCCAAACTTTGATGGCTCTCTTTTAGAGCCAGTAATTTTTCCTGCTAAATTGCCATCTATTCTATTAAATGGTACCTCTGGTATCGCTGTGGGAATGGCAACTGATATTCCATCACATAATATTAATGAAGTCATAGATGCGACCATTCATGTTTTGGAAAACCCAAAATCAGAATTAAAAGACCTTTTGAAAATCATTAAAGGACCTGATTTTTCAAACCATGCACCAATTATTGCAAGCAATGAAGAGCTTGAAGAAATTTATTCGACTGGAAGAGGGGGGTTTAAAGCACAAGCCCATTGGGAACAGGAAAAAAATGAAATTATTATTAATGCTCTTCCTTATCAGGCTTCTGGCTCAAAAATTCTCGAACAGATAGCTGACCAAATGCTTAAAAAGAAAATACCCATGGTTGTGGATTTAGCTGACGAGGGCGATCATGAAGAACCAGTAAGACTAGTAATTACATTAAAGTCTAATCGAGTGAATGCAGAAGATGTTATGAATCATCTGTTTGCATCAACCGATCTTCAAAAGAATTACAGAGCAAATATGAACCTTATTTCTTTGAAAGGTGGCCCAAAAGTTTTCTCATTAGTTGAATTGCTTAAAGA
Organism: uncultured SAR86 cluster bacterium; assembly: GCA_902635645.1. Taxonomy (GTDB): domain Bacteria; phylum Pseudomonadota; class Gammaproteobacteria; order Magnimaribacterales; family D2472; genus SCGC-AAA076-P13. The sequence goes on along the minus strand of CACPON010000002.1, from coordinate 6,223 downwards.
GTGGCTTGTTTTTAGAAAAAATACAGTTACAAGAAAATTAGAGCATAGACTAGATCAGGTTAATGATAGGCTTCATATCCTTGAGGGTCTTTTAATAGTTTATTTGGATCTTGATAAGGTTATCAAAATCATAAGAGAATCAGATGAGCCTAAAAAAGAAATTATAAAAGCTTTCAAACTATCAGATATTCAAGCCAATGCAATTCTTGAAATTAGATTAAGGCAACTTGCAAAGCTTGAACAAATTAAACTTGAACAAGAGAGAGATTCGTTAGTTGAGGAAAGAGATGATATTGAAAAAATATTGAATTCTAAAACTAGACTCAAAACCCTAATCAAAAAAGAATTGCTTGAAATAAAAGATGAGTTTGGTGATGAAAGAAAGTCTCCAATAAAAGAGTCTTCTGAAGCAAAAGTATTCTCTGAGGAGGAAACGCTGGTAACTGAATCTATAACAGTAGTTCTTTCAGAAGCTGGATGGATTAGAAGCGCAAAAGGGCATGAAATTGATCCAAGTTCTTTATCATATCGAGGAGAAGATAAGCTTCAAGATTTCTGTCGTGGAAAAAGTAATCAGCTTGCAGTCTTTCTTGATTCAAATGGTAAAGCGTATTCTCTTCCAAGTCATTCACTTCCATCAGCAAGGGGCATGGGTGATCCAATTTCAGGCAGAGTCACTGCAGATTCTGGGGTCAAATTTATATCGACCTTAATTGGTAATGATGATGATAAATATTTGATTATGAATAATGCTGGATATGGTTATATTTCAGAATTTAAAAATATGGTTTCTAATAAAAAGTCAGGTAGGGCTTTCATGAAACTACCCAATGATGCTGATCTCTTAAGAGCTATAAGGGTTCGAGATGATCATGTTTATATTGCTGCTGTATCAAATATTGGGAGATTGCTAATATTTAAAATAGATGAATTACCTGTTCTTGCGAAAGGTAAAGGAAATAAGATAATTAATATTCCAACACCAAAATTTGTTGCAAAAGAAGAATTCATGGCTCATGCACAGCTTCTATCTCCTGTTAGTTCATTAAGAATTGAGAGCGGCAAAAGATTTTTAACTTTAAAATTAAAGGATTTAGAGAACTATATTTCTTCTAGAGCTAAACGAGGAAATATGTTGCCTCAAGGCTACAGAAAAGTAGATAGAATGATTGAAGAGGTTGAAACTATTTCTTCAGAAGAGCAAGAATAGAAGATTCAAAAATCCCTAAACCTTTTTTAATCAGATCATCTTCTATGATTAAACTTGGAGAAAATCTGACTGTATTAATATTTGCTTTCAAGATCATAAGACCTTTCGTATGAGCCAGAGCAATCAAATTATCTATATTTATACCCTGATTAAATTCAACGCTAACCCATAAACCTGCTGAAGATATTGATTGAATACATCCCAGTTTTTTACTTATTGAATCGAGCTCATTTATAAATATCTTTTCTTTTTTAGTTACTTTTTGTAGAAAAGATTTTTTAGAAATTGTGTCAACAACTGATGAGCCTATAGCACAAGCAATTGGTCCACCTCCAAATGTTGTTCCATGCGAACCAACCGTCATAGCACTAGCTATTTTATTTGAAGTAAGAATTCCCCCTAAAGGAAATCCATTTGCTATACCTTTAGCAAAACATAAAATATCTGGAGCTAAATTAAATTGTTCATACGCAAAAAATGTACCCGTTCTTCCAATACCAGACTGAACTTCATCAATAATTATTAAAGCTTTATGTTTTCTAGCAAGTTGTTTAATTTTTGAAATAAACTTTTGATCTGCTTTTGTTATTCCAGACTGCCACTGAACTAATTCAAGAATAACTGCTGAAGTTTTATCTGAAAATAATTTCTCTAGGCCCTCAATTTTATTATATGGATGATTTTTTATGCCTTTAGGCAGAGGTGCAAAACCATCAATAAGATTCTTTGCTTTTGCTAAAGCAATACCGAGCATTGTTCTGCCATGAAATGAACTTGAAAAAGATATAATTTCATTCTTATCTTTTTTGAATTTCTTGGATGTATATTTTCTTGCTGTTTTAACTGCAGCCTCTATTGATTCAGCCCCCGAATTACAAAAGAAAACTTTATCAGCAAAGGTCTTTTGACATAATTTTTTTGATAGTTGAACGGCATGTTCGTTTATGTATAAGTTTGATAAATGCCATACATTTTTAGATTGCTGATTTAGAATTTTTGTTAATTCGCTGTTACTATGGCCTAAATTTGTTACAGCTATGCCAGCAGTAAAATCAATATATTTCTTATTATTTATATCCCATACATACGAACCTTTTGCTTTTTTTACAACAAAATCTGCTGGTCCGTAAAAAGGCACCGTATAATTTGCATAGTCATTAATAATTTTTTTCATTAGTTATATTGTATCGTGGTTTCTATTCAAAAAATTAGTCCAAATTCATTTGGAGTATACATAAAACCTAATAGCTCGTTAACTGGAACATACAGAGTAATATTTATTTCAAGCATTGCATTTATTTGCCTTGGGATAGCAACTATATTTTATTTAGTAGGCGCAACTTTGATATTGCCATTTGCCGGTCTAGAAATAAGTATTTTGCTTTTAGCATTTTATTTAAATTTTAGGTGGAGTGGTAAAAGAGAAAAAATATTCTTGTCTAAAGATAAGGTAATAGTAGAAAAAGGCATTCATAAAGCTGAGTATCGTTGGGAAGAATTTAGAACTTTTACTTCTTTTCAAATTTCAAAAGATATTAATAAGGTACTTAAACTAAGTTTTCGCTCTAAGGGTGAAGATGTAGAAATAGGATCTTTCTTAAATGACAAAGAAAAGGTTGAGCTAAAAGAGAATATTTCAAAAATTATTGAGGACTTAAATGCTAATCCTTGATTATCGCCAAGTAGTTAATTTTTTTTGAACAGGCACCAATTTAAATTCTTTTAAATCTGGAATTCCATTTTTAAAAGGAGGATTTGATTCTCCCTGAATAAGTGGGTTTAGATAATCTAATGCTTTTGCAGTAACGCCCATTCCGTTTTTTGTAATAAAAGATTTTGGTAATTTTTTTTCTAGATTGGCAATTTTAGATAGTGGAGCTGGTTCTATTTTCCATTTATATTTACTACTTTTAGTTCTTACAATTATTGGCATTACGCCATTCATACCTGCTAAAGCATATTTGATAGCATGGGATCCAACAGCTTCTGCATGGGCTAAATCTACTTTTGAAGCTATATGACTTGCACTTCTTTGAAGATAATCAGAAACAGCCCAATGGTTTTTAAGTTTTAATTTTGTGCTAATAAGTTCTGCTATATAAGGAGCAACCCCGCCTAATTGAGCATGCCCAAAAGCATCTTTTGTATTTGATTCAGAAAGAAATTTACCTTTGCTGTTTTTAACACCCTCTGACACAACAACAACACAAAAACCTTTATCTGAAACAGTTTTCTTTACGAGTGATAAGAACTCTTTTTGATTAAAAGTAATTTCTGGCAAAAGAATAATATGTGGAGCATCTCCTTTGTTTTTTCTTGCCAAAGCTGATGAAGCAGCCATCCATCCAGCATGCCTTCCCATCACCTCCATAATAAAAACCTTTGTTGAGGTTTCTGACATTGACTGAACATCCAATGAAGCTTCTTGTATTGAGGTTGCAATATATTTAGCTGCAGAGCCAAAACCAGGACAACAATCTGTGATTGCTAAGTCATTATCTACTGTTTTTGGAATAGCAATACATTGGATTGGATACTTAAGTTTTTTACTTATTTGAGAAACCTTAAAAGCAGTATCAGCGGAATCGTTCCCGCCATTGTAAAAAAAATAACCAATATTATGAGCCTTGAATACCTCAATTAGTCTTCTATATTCTTTTTCGCTTGTCTCAAGATCTTTGAGCTTAAACCTACAAGATCCAAATATACCACCCGGTCTGTACCTTAAGGATAATAGAGAATTATTTGATTCTTTTGATGTATCAATCAAATCTTCACGAAGTGCTCCTAGTATTCCATTTTTAGCAGCAAAAACCTTTCCAATCTTATTGCTTTTTTTTGCTTCCAGAATTAAAGCTCCTGCTGTTGCATTTATTACTGCAGTCACACCACCAGATTGAGCATATAAAGCATTTTTTTTCATTTTTCCCCACCCAAATATGTTGTAATAAAATTTGTTAAAGTATTATAACTAATATGAAGATACATATCTTAGGCATCTGTGGAACTTTTATGGGTGGCCTTGCGCAAATACTCAAAGACTCCGGTCATGATGTCTCAGGTTCAGATATGCAATTTTACCCACCGATGTCAGAGCATCTAGATGCTTTAAAAATTGATTTAATAAAGGGTTATGCATTAGACGATCTTCCTGAGGCTGATTTATATGTAATTGGCAATGCATTATCGAGAGGAAATGAATCCGTTGAACATATATTAAATAATCGTCTTCCATTTAAATCAGGACCTGAAATGCTTAGTGAAATTCTTAGAAATAGAAAAGTATTTGCTGTATCAGGAACACATGGTAAAACAACTACCTCTTATATGCTTACACATATTCTTCAGTCATCAGGTAGGGATATTGGTTATTTAGTTGGTGGAATTTCAAATGATATTGATGGTTCAGCTTCTCTTGGAACCGATGAAATATTTGTTATTGAGGCTGATGAATATGATTCGGCTTTTTTTGATAAAAGATCAAAATTTATTCATTACTCGCCCGATACCCTTGTTATTAACAATATAGAGTTTGATCATGCTGATATATTTAATAATTTAGATGATATAAAAAAACAATTTCATCATCTTTTAAAAATTATTCCATCCAACGGAAATATCGTATGTTTTTATGATGATAGGAATGTTCTAGATGTTCTCGATATGGGATGCTGGTCAAATGTTATTAAAATTAATGATAAAAATTTAAAAATTAATTTTAGTTCTAAAGAAATAAAAATAGATGAAGATATATTTTTATTAAACTCCTTACCCTTAATTGGAGAGCATAATTTTAAAAATTATGTTTCAGCAATTATGGCCGCAACCACATGCGGTATATCAGCAAACGATTCTATTGAGGCGTTAGAAAGTTTCAATGGAGTGCGAAGAAGGCTGGAATATAAAGGAGAACATTCTGGTGTGAAAATTTATGATGATTTTGCACATCACCCAACTGCAATAACCTATGCATCAGAAGCTATCAGAAATGAATTTAAAGAAAATAAAATATTAGGAATTATCGAGCTTGGATCAAACACTATGTCCTCTGGATCTCATGGTAATGCCATTTTTGATTCAGTAACTGCTTTTGATAAAGTAATATGGCTTGATCACAACAAAGTTATTAAAGATGATGAATCTTTCAACCACCATGATGAATGTATTGGTAATATAAAAAGTATTATAAAAGATTATGATGTTGTTCTTTTAATGACAAATAAAGATAGTAGTAAACTTTATGAACCGATTATTGATTTCTTATCATGAAAAATAACTTGCCTGTTTTTCCTCTTGGCTTGGTTGCTCTGCCTGGTAGCATTCAATCACTACAAATTTTTGAACCAAGATATCTAAAGATGATTAAGAAATGTATGTCAGATAGCCATGGGTTTGTAATTGTTTTGAAAATAAATGATGCATCTGAATTTGGAATTTCTAAAAAAGGTACTTATGTTGAAATAGTTGATTTTAATAATCTTCCAAATGGTCTTCTTGGCATAACTGTAAAAGCTGAAACTAAAGTTTCAATTAACAATATATGCCAACTTGAAGATGGATTGCATATTGCAGATATCAAGCCCGAAATAGATCCTGAGGTTGACAATCAAGCTTTGTTAGCAGAGTATCCTGATATAATTAATATCTTATCTCAGATAATAAAGCATCCAAAAGTTAATGAACTTCCAATCAAAGTAGATTTTAATTCTGCTGATTCTGTTGCCTACCATCTTGCAGGCCTGATTCCGCTTACTTCAATCCAGAAGCAAAATTTACTTGAAGCATTTGATGCCACTCAAAGACTTTCAATCTTATCAAAGTACATTGAAAAAATTTCTAGTCTTTAAGTAATTCTTATCGGTGGCTTATTTGATTTTCTTCTTAGCCAGTTTATAGATTTTAAAATTGTAGGAATAGCAATAAATTTTTTCTCAATAGAATACTTGCCAGGATAATTGCTCATCATTAAACCGATAATGATTGTAAATAAGCCTTGACCAGGAAGGACTAGCA
>CACPON010000001.1 GCA_902635645.1 uncultured SAR86 cluster bacterium | reverse complement strand
AGGAGTACGTATTTCTTGGAATTTATAATTTATGAATATATTTTTAATTATTTTTTCTACTTGAAACAGTTTTGATGATGCATTGGCCATATCGCCATCATCATACTGATCTTGCATGCCTGTTAGTGATTGAATTTTATCCAATTTATCCCCTTGCAATAATATCTTTTGAGTTTCTTTGTAACAGTTTTTCTCTAACTTTTTCTTCTATTTCTTTGACTAAGTTCTCACTGCTAATTTTTTTATCTGGCATACCATCAACATAAAGTAAATTTTTTGGACTTGCTCCAGTTAAACCAATTTCTGCTGCCTTGCTTTCTCCAGGACCATTTACGTAGCAACCTATAACTGCAACCTCAATATCATCAGATATGTCCTCTAATCTCTCTTCTAACTCATTAACAACCTCAATTACATTAAAGTTTTGCCTAGAACAGCTTGGACATGCAATAATTTTTACTCCCCTGCTTCTAATGTTAAGACTTTTTAAAATATCCCAACCAACTTTAATCTCATCAACCGGATTAGATGCTAGTGATATTCTAATAGTATCTCCTATGCCCTCAGATAAAAGCATTCCAACTCCAATAGAAGATTTTACTGTACCGGCACGAAAACTGCCCGCCTCAGTAATGCCTAAATGAAGAGGCTGATTAATCAAATTAGATATTTTTCTGTATGCATCAACAGTCATCTCAATATTTGAAGCCTTAAGACTCATTTTGTAGTTATCAAAGTTAAATCTATCTAATATGTCTACATGTCTTAGAGCTGATTCAACCAATGCATCAGCATTGGGTTCGCCGTATTTTTTTTGTAGATCTTTTTCAAGCGAGCCAGCATTTACTCCTACTCTTATTGGAACATCATTATCTAATGCAGCAGAAATAACTTCTTTAATTTTTGATTCTTTTCCAATATTGCCAGGATTGATTCTTAAACAGTCAGCAGAATCAGCAACCTCAATGGCAATCTTATAATCAAAATGAATATCAGCAACTAAAGGAATAGTTACAATACTTTTTATTTCTTTAAAGGCTTTGGCTTCGTCAAAACCAGGAACAGATACTCTTACTATGTCAGCACCTGCTGCTTGTAATTCATTAATTTGATTAACAGTAGCTAGAACATCTGAAGTATTGGTGTTGGTCATAGATTGAATTGCAATTGGGTTGCCTCCACCAACCGGCACACCCCCAACATTAACAACAGAGGTTTCTTTTCTTTTAATCCAATTACTCATCATTAAACATAATAGTACTTACATTAAGTCTATTAGCATTAGTAATAAAATCAATGTTATTGCCATTATATGAAGCTTCTATAGCTTCTGCATTGCCAACAACAATTTTAAAAGGTCTTTCGATCTCAACCTCAAAGCTATCTCCATATTTGAATAACTTATTAATTATCAACTCATCAAATGAATATATTTCAATCCAACATTCATCAAAGAAGCTAAAAATAAGTTTATTTGATGAGTTAGTTATAGGTTTGTCCTCTATTAAATTTACAGGAGTTTCTATTGAATTATTAAAATTAACAACTTCTTCAATTTTATTTAATTCGTTATTTGGGAATGCTTCTTTTGCTAGAGATAAATCGTTGCTCTTAGTTTCTGTAGAAAAACTAACGTTTATTATATAGACTGACAAAACAATCATAAAAACTATAACTCCTGCTCTAATAATTGGTATGAATGATGGATTAATTTTAGCAATAGATTTTTTAATGATTTCATCTTGTCTATTATTGCTTTCATATATTGGAGGAAACTCACATTCAATTGATAAAAAATCTTGGTATTTGATAAAATATGCTTTAGCAAAGCCTTCGCTTGGGAAAATAGAATAGTCACCTGATTCTATTGCATTAATGTATCTAATATTCATAAATGCGGCGTTCGAGACTTCAGCTTTACTTAAGCCAAGCTCTTTTCGAGCTACCTTAAAAACCTTACCAATTTTTGCTGAACTGGCTGACTTCAAATTTTCTGTCATGATATGAGTTTGTGAGATATGAGTTTCTTACCTTTAATCGATTTATTTAGTTTGCCCACAAGCTGACCACATGCTCCATCAATTGCATCTCCTCTTGTAACTCTTAATGTTGTTATAAAACCTTTATCCATAAGAATTTTCTTAAAATTTTCAATGGTCTTTGTTTTGGAGCGCTTATAGTTTGAGCCCTCAAAAGGATTGAAAGGTATTAAATTAATTTTACACGATATATTTGATAATAGTTTTGCTAGTTTTCTTGCCAATTCTTCCGAATCATTAATGCCATCAATCAAAATATATTCTATGGTAATACTTCTTTTACCATCATAGTTTTTTAAGTAATTGTTGCATGAATTGATTAAATTGCTTATTGGGTATTTTTTATTTATTGGAACTATTTCATCTCTCAATTCATTTGTTGGTGCATGAAGGGATATTGCTAAAGAGACGTCTATTTCATTGCATAGTTTATCTATTTGAGGTGTTATACCAGATGTGCTTATAGTTATTCTTTTTCTAGAAAGTCCATATGCAAGCTGTTCCTTCATTATCTTTGCTGATTCAATAACGGGTTCAAAATTTAACAGCGGTTCTCCCATACCCATAAATACTACATTAGTAATCGGAGGTTCATCATCTTGATAAAAATTAGCAAGCCATAATTGGCCGATAATTTCATCAGGAGTAAGATTTGTTTCAAATCCTTGTGCTCCGGTGGCACAAAAAGTGCATTGAAGAGCACAGCCTGCCTGTGATGATATACAAAGAGTCATTCTTTTCTTTTCAGGTATTCTTACCATTTCAATCATAGATCCTGATTCGAGTTTTACTAAATACTTAATTGTCCCCTCTGGAGATTTGTAAACCTTTTCAACCATTGGTGTTCTAAGGCAAGCTATTAGTTCAAGCTTCTCTCTAAGAATTTTATTGAAGTCAGTCATCTGACTAAAATCAAGGATACCTTTCTGATGAACCCATTTAATTAATTGTTTAGCCCTGAATTTAGGCTCACCAATATCATTAAAAAAAGCCTCTAGGGATTCAAGAGAATACCCTAGAAGATTTATTTTTTTATCAGACAAAATCTATTTAGATACTATTTCTTCTTCGTTGAAAAAATAATTTATTTCCCTTACAGCGCTTGTTTCAGAATCAGATCCGTGAACAGCATTGGCATCTATGCTATTTGCAAAATCTGCTCTTATTGTTCCAGGATCGGCTTCTTGTGGGTTGGTGCTGCCCATAAGTTCTCTATTTTTTTGGATTGCTCCCTCGCCTTCAAGCACCTGAACAAAAACTGGACCAGATGTCATGAACTTTTTAAGATCGTTAAAAAAAGGTCTGCCTTCGTGTTCAGCATAAAAACCTGATGCCATTTCATCATCGAGCTGTATTAGTTTGCCGGCAACAATATGAAGACCATTGTCCTCAAATCTGGAGATTATTTTGCCAATAATATTCTTTGATACTGCATCTGGTTTGATTATAGATAGTGTGCGTTCTGTTGCCATTTTGAATTCCTTATAAAAAATTTTAGGTATTATATGAAAGTTATTTGGATTCTTCTATCCATAACATCTGAATAGCTTCAAGAATTTTTTCATTTGATTTGTTTGGATCTCCAATAAATCCATCTAGGTTACAAATTTTATTATGTAGATCAGGAAAGCTTATCCATTGAGGATCAATGTCTGGAAATTTTTCTGAAAGCTCGATAGCGATATCATTTGTATCCAACCAATCTATACTATTCATTAGTGATTCTCTGAAACCATATTAATATTGTATTTAGGTATTTCAATTTCAATATCCTCATCTTTTGGTATTGCCTGACAACTTAGTCTTGATGTTTGCTCAAGTCCCCATGCTTTATCTAGAAGGTCTTCTTCGATTTCACTTGCTTCATCTAAACTATCAAAGCCCTTACGAACAATACAATGACAGGTTGTGCATGCTGCAGACATCTCACATGCATGCTCTATTTGTATACCATTTCTTAGAGCCGCCTCACATATAGTTTCATCAGGTTGATTTTCGATCAAAGCTCCTTCAGGACAAAGGTCTTCATGGGGTAAGATTTTTATTTTAGGCATTACTATATGGTAAAGCTTTCACCACAACCACATACTGCTTTAGCATTTGGATTTACAAATTTTATTCCTTGGTTAAGGCCATCTTTTTGATAATCAACTAGACTACCTTTTAAAAAGTCTAGACTGATGTTATCAACAAAAATTTTGCATCCATTTTTTTCGAAAACTACACCGTCATCATCAAAAGAGTCAACATAATCAAAAAAATATTCATAGCCTGAACATCCTGCTTTTTTAACTCCAATCTTAATTCCAACACCTTTACCACGATTTTCAAGGCTTGATAAAAAGTGATCAATCGCAGAATCTGAAAAGTTTAAGTCTGTTGAGCTAAAAACTTGCATGATTATTTATTGTTTTGATTCGTAATCTTCTATTGCTTGTTTTATTGAATCTTCAGCTAAAACGGAGCAATGTATTTTTATTGGGGGTAGTTCAAGGGCATCAACAATCTCTTTGTTTTTGATAGCTTTTGCTTCTTCTAAGGTTTTACCAATAAGCATATCAACAAGTTCACTTGAAGATGCTATAGCAGAACCACACCCATAAGTTTTAAATTTTACATCTTTTATTACATGGGTATTACCTGACGGCTCGCACTTTATTTGCAATTTCATAACATCTCCACAAGCTGGTGCTCCAACCATACCTGTTCCGACGTTTTCTTCTTTTGGATCAAATCTACCAACATTAAATGCCTTTGGATCATTTAAAGTATTTTCAAATTTGTCTACAACTTTTTTACTATAAGCCATTTCAAGCCTCCATTATTAATGTGTATTCCAGGTTACAGTATCTAAATCAATTCCATCTAGATGCATTTCCCAAAGTGGAGAAAGTTCTCTTAATCTATCAACCACATTATTTAATATTGATAGAGTTTTATCTACATCGCTCTCTTTTGTAAACCTACCAAAAGAAAATCTTATTGAGCTATGAGCTAATTCATCTTTTCTACCAAGAGCTCTCAAGACATATGAAGGCTCAAGGCTTGCAGAAGTGCAAGCTGAGCCTGAGGATACCGCAATATCTTTAAGACCCATTATTAATGATTCTCCTTCAACAAAATTAAAGCTCATATTAAGTATATTTGGGACTTTATTCTTTAAGTCTCCATTGATATAAACATGCTCAATTTTCATAGCTTCATCTAAAAATTTTTCATGGTATTTTGCAATCATGTCATGATCTTTTTTCATTTCTAATTTAGCAATTCTAAATGCTTCTCCCATGCCAACAATTTGATGAGGGGCTAATGTTCCAGACCTCATGCCTCTTTCGTGGCCACCACCATGAATTAATGCTTCGATTCTTACTCTTGGCTTTCTTCTTACAAATAGAGCACCAATGCCTTTTGGTCCATAAGTTTTGTGAGCAGAAAATGACATCAAATCTACAGGCAGTGTTGAAAGATCAATTTCAACTTTTCCAGTACTTTGAGCAGCATCAACATGGAAAAATACACCTGATTCTCTTGTAATTTCTCCAATTGACTGCAAGTCATTTAATGTTCCAAGCTCATTATTGATATGCATTAATGAAACTAATATTGTAGATTCTTTTATGGCCTCTTTTACCTGCTCAGGTTCAATAATACCGAATTCATTGGGCTCAAGATAAGTAACTTCAAAACCCTCTCGTTCTAATTGTCTACATGGATCTAGAACTGCTTTGTGTTCAATTTTTGAAGTAATAATATGATTTCCCTTAGATTTATAAAATCTGGCAACACCTTTTACAGCAAGGTTATCAGCCTCAGTAGCACCAGATGTCCAAACAATTTCTCTTGGATCTGCGTTCACAAGGTTAGCTACATGTGATCTAGCCTCTTCAACAGCATCGTCAGCTTTCCACCCGTATCTATGAGAACGAGATGCTGGATTACCAAATTCACCATCAGGCGTAAGATACTCCATCATCTTTGATGCTACACGAGGATCAACAGGAGTAGTTGATGCATAGTCTAAATATATGGTTGAATTTTCAGTCATTTATACAATCTCTCTTAACTTTATATATGGGTCATTGTTGGTTTCTACAAGTGTGTTAATTGTTATATTACTTAAATAGTTGTTTACGACGTCATTAAGCTCATGCCATAAGTTATGGGTATTGCATTTTTTTCCATCATTGCATGTGCTCATGCCACTACAACTTGTTGCATCTAAGTCTTCTTCAACAGCATTCATGATATCTTTAATTGTAACTAATGCTGGATCCTTAGCATAAAGATAGCCGCCATTACGACCTCTCGAACTAGCAACTATTCCATAAAGCCTAAGCTTTCTGAAAATTTGTTCTAAATATGATATTTCAATATTTTGATTAGCAGATATATCTGATAGTGAAACTGGGCCTTCTGAAGCCAAAAGACGAAGTTCAACTAAAGCATTAACAGCGTATTTACTTTTTGTAGTTAATTTCACGCATGAATTATAAATACCTGACTAATTTAGTCAACTATTATATTCATACCAAGTCTATCAGCAACCTGATGGTATGATTCAACAACATCACCAAGACCTTGTCTAAACCTATCTTTATCCATCTTTTTTAAAGTTTCAGAATCCCATAACCTACATCCATCTGGAGTAAACTCATCAGCCAATAAAATCTTGCCTTGACTACAAACACCAAATTCAACTTTAAAATCTACTAATATTAAATTAGAGTTGATGAATAGTTCTTTTAAGACCGTATTTACTTTATAAGTAAGCTCTTTCATCTTCTCAATTTGGTCTTTATTAGCCCAACCAAAAGAGATAATGTGCTCATCATTAATTAATGGATCGCCTAAATCATCATCTTTTAAAAAGAATTCAAATAAAGGACTTTCTAATATAAGCCCATCCTCAGTGCCCAATCTTCTACATATTGATCCAGATGCTCTATTTCTAATAACGCATTCAATTGGAAACATATCTAACTTATATACAAGAGAATCATTACTGTTAAGCACTTCAATGTGATGGGTCTCAACACCATTTTTTTCAAGATGGTCCATAATAAATGCATTAAATTGATTATTAACAGCACCTTTACCTAATAAAGCTTCTTTCTTTTTGCCATCAAAAGCTGAGGTATCGTCACTAAAGTGCATCACCAGTTGATCATCATTAGATGTAGTAAATAATGACTTTGCTTTTCCTTTAGTTATTTCTTTAATTTTTTCCATAATTAGCCTTAACTTAGAGATTCATTAATTTTTGAGATAAGCTTTTCAGCTTCTTCAATTTTACCATCTTTTGAATATGCTCTTACATATGTTTTATTATTTTTTTCTGTAATTTTTACCTCAAATTTAGCGCCATCAAAATCAATTTTTTTATTTTTACTGCTTCCGCCAATTTTGAAGAATGAAAATATTCCATCATCACTCAAAATACCATCATTTTCTTCTTCGGCATAACTGACATAAAAAATACCATTACTTCTATCCTTATCGTTAGCAAGAATTTGAGATGCGTCCATAGCTTTTGTAACTGAGGACCATGCTCTATCAAAATTTAAATCAAGCTCTATGACGGTTTGACCATTCTCTACAAAAATCTTTGCTTTCTTTATGTCATTTAAGTTTTGAGCAGCAAGAGATGTTCCAGAAAACTGATCAACGGACTCAGCAAAATAATTAACTAAATTACTAAGTTCAGACTGAATAAGCTCCGGATTACTAATAATTTCATTAGAACTTTTATCTATTTGTGCTAAGAAGATTTCAGTTGAAGCTTCTTTTATACCATGCTCAATTTTCATCTTTAATATTGAATTTTCATTAAAACTTATATCTATTTCTCCAGTTAAAGGATCAGCATTTAGTGTTTCAAATGATGACGTATCCCAATAGCTTTTTGTTATAGGCCATGATGTTGATGGCAAAGTCTCAACATATATCCACATCAACTCACCTAAACGCCTTAATTGAACGGAGCTATTTCCAGAGGATGCAAAGATTTGTCTTGGCTTGGGAACTTCTTGATCATCAGATAATTCATTTACAATATTAACTGGATAATGATTTTCAATAACAATTACGTTTAAGTCATCTGGTAACTGCATATCCTCTTCAACTTTTTCTTTAAGGAATGCATTTTTTGTGGGTGGAAACATTCCTTCTGGTCCAGATATATAGGAGCATGAAGTTGTTATGAATAAAAAATTGATTATAAGAATTTTTTTCATTTAAATTAATTTAAGTTTGTTTAGTTCTGACAAAATTTCATCATGATAAGTTTCATCTAATTCTATCAAAGGAAGTCTGATTGAATTTTCAATCATTCCCATGTTAGTTAACATCCATTTCACCGGTATTGGGTTGGATTCAACAAATAATAATCTATATATATTACTGTTAACCTCATTTAATTTCTTTGCCTCTGAAATATTATTTTCCCTTATATATTTGCATATTTGTGAAATTGATTTTGGTATAACATTAGCTGCCACAGATATTACTCCGTGGGCACCTTCTATCAAAGCATTCATGAAGGTAGGATCATCACCGGAAAGAATAGCAAAATCAGAAGAATTGTTAGAAATTTTAACTAGCTCTTTTATTCTTTCAATATCATCAACAGCTTCTTTTAGACCAACAATATTTTTATGTTCAGAAAGAACGCTAACTGTTTCAGGTTTTAAATCACATGCTGTTCTTGAGGGCACATTATATAAAATCTGTTTAATATCTACGTTATTAGCAATTTTTTCATAATGTGCTAGTAATCCTTTTTGATTAGGCTTGTTATAGTATGGAGTGACTAGTAGAACATAATCTGCGCCTTTTAATTTTGCTTCAAGAGATAGTTCAATTGCTTCATCTGTTGAATTTGCGCCTGTTCCTGCAATAACGGGTATTCTGTTTTGAACATATTTTACCGAATAGTCAATTACTTCAATATGCTCTTTTACGTTTAAAGTAGCTGATTCGCCTGTAGTTCCAACAGAAACTATTCCATCGGTTTCATTGGCGATATGCCAGTCTAAAAGACTACTGAGAGATTCATAATCAACATCACCATTCTTTAAAAGAGGTGTTACTAGAGCAACTAAACTGCCTTGTAAAACTTGCATTGATAAAATTTTCAGTAAAAAATAGGACTATACACTATTTTATTAAAAATACTTATAAGGTGACAAATATGGCTAAAAATTTAGAAGGTAAAAAATGTCCTAAGTTTAGTGCAGAATGCACGAGCGGGTTAAGTCTTTCCAATAAGGATTTTAAAGGGAAGAATTTTGTTATTTATTTTTATCCAAAAGATAGCACTCCTGGGTGTACTACTGAAGGTCAAGAGTTCAGGGATAACTATAAATCTTTTAAAAAACTTAATACTGAAATTCTTGGTGTATCTAGAGATTCAATCAAGAGCCATGAAAATTTTAAGTCAAAACAATCATTCCCATTTGAGCTACTATCAGATCCTGATGAAAAAGTCTGCAATGCTTTTGATGTAATGAAATTAAAATCTATGTACGGAAGAGAGTATATAGGTGTTGATAGATGTACGTTCTTAATTGATGTAAATGGGAAAGTTTTAAAAGAATGGCGATCAGTAAAAGTTAAAGGCCATGTTGAAGAAGTATTAAATACTGTTAAAGATTTAACTTAAGTCGTTATTTGGCGATGATGGCCATGCATTCCATACCGCTTTTATAAAAGTTGCAATTGGTATTGAAAAGAATACACCCCAAAAACCAAACATGCTGCCAAATATAAACACTGCTAGTATTATCACCACTGGATGTAATTTTACTGTTTCTGAAAAAATTATAGGCACAAGTAAATTGCCGTCTAGGGCTTGTAAAAGAAGATATAAGCCTATTAACAAATAGAACTCTGTTCCTAGGCCAAACTGAAGTAAACCTACTACAACAATAGGAATGGTTACCAAAAAAGCTCCAACATAAGGAATAATTACGGATAAACCAACCAATACTGACAATAGAGCAGAATACTTTAAACCCAGAGAAGCAAATATAATTGCAGCAGCAATTCCAACTATAAATATTTCAATTGTCTTACCTCTTACATAATTACTTAACTGAATATCCATTTCAGCCCAAATGTTAGTAAGCATTTCTCTTTTTCCTGGGATAATCTTTATAAAACCCTCAATAATATTTTTTCTATCAAATAAAAAGAAGTACACAAGTATTGGGAACAAAATAATATATAAAAGAAATGTTATTGCACTTTGTATACCTGAAATAGATGACTTAACAATATTTTGAGCTATTGCACTAACCTCTTCTGATACCGCTTGGAAAAAGATAGATATCTGTTCGGATGAAACTAAATCAGGGAACTTGGCAGGCAATCCAGATATAAAATCAAGGAAATTATTTATAAGATTTGGGACATCAAGAATAAAGGCTTGAAGCTGAATATACAAAAGAGGCACCAACCATATCAATAGAGCTGCTCCTGTAATAATGAAAACAGAAAAAGTAATAATTAATGCAACATTCGCACTGACATCATACGACTGAATTTTTTTTTGCATGCCAACTAGAAGATAAGCAACAACTATACTTATCATAAAAGGAGTTAAGATTGATCCAAAGAATGATATAACTAGAAAAAATAATAATATTGCTAACGAAAAGATTATTGTCTCCTCATTACTAAATATATTTTTTAATACTTTATTTACTTGTTCAAACATTTTTATCTTAAATAATTATCATCCTAGATTTTGAACTACATAATAAAAAAGCAGTCAAAATCTATAAAATTATAATAACTTAACCCTCAACATGGGATATATTAATCTAAAAAACACGTTTATGTTAGTTTTAGCAACATTGGATAAGTTCTTATATTTAAAATGAAGAAATATATTCTAGTAATAACTGCTGTCATATCTTTGCCATTTTTTAGCCAAGAAGAAAATGAATTAGTATTACCTGAGCTAGGTGATAGAGTTTCTGGAGCAGTATCTACAGCCGAAGAAAAATTAATAGGTAGAGAATTTTTAAAGCAAGTATACTTTCAAGCAGCTTTAATATCTGATCCTTTAATACAGGAATACACAGAACTTCTAACATACAGACTATCAGAATATAGTGAGGTTAAGGACAGGCGTTTCACTGTACTGTTAATAGATGACGATTCTTTAAATGCTTTTGCTGCACCTGGTGGAGTAATTGGTGTTAATGGAGGCCTATTTCTAAATGCAGACAATGAAGCACAATTTTCATCAGTTATGGCTCATGAGCTTGCCCATTTAAGTCAAAGACACTTTGCAAGAAATGTTCTAAATGCTCAAGATAGAAGCCTTGCATCTTCATTAACAATGATCTCATCAATTGCATTGGCACTATTAAGCAATAACCCAGGAGCAATGGTTGTGGGACCAGCTTTAATGCAAACTCAAAATCTAAGATATAGTAGGCTCTTTGAAAAAGAGGCAGATAGAGTTGGCTTTGCAAACCTTGTCAGGGCTGGATATAACCCAAAAGCAATGGGTGAAATGTTTGAAAATATGAATGATCTTAGAAGGCTTGCTGGTGAAGCTCCTCCTGAATTTTTATTAACTCACCCCTTATCGTCTTCAAGGATAAGTGATGCGCTAAATGCTGCAGAAGGTGTGCCTGAAGAAGGTACTAAAAAAGATTCTTTAGAATTTTCACTAATTAAATCAAGACTGAAAGTTTACTATGAAAGTATTCCAAGCCAATCAATAAGATATTTCAATGCTGAAATGAAGAAAGAAAACTCAGATTCTAATATTTATGGCCTTGCTCTGGCATATAGTCAAAATAATAACTTAAGAGAATCAGAGAATCTTATTAATATTCTCTTAAAAAAATATCCAAAAAACTTATTCTTAAATACATCTAAAATTGAAATTCTTACTAAAGCACAAAAGTATGACGAAGCCTTACAACTAGCAAATACTTTTTTAGAAATTTCTCCAAAGAACTATCCGCTGACTATTACTAAATCAAAATTATTACTTGAAATGAAAAGGTTTTTTGAATCTGAAGAATTGATACGTGATCAATTAATAAGAAGAAATGAAGATCCTGAATTATGGTTATTGTTGTCTGAGATCCAAAGAAATAGCAAAAATATAGTTGGCTATCATCAGTCCAGAGCAGAGTATTTTTTATTGCTGGGTCAAAATGAACAAGCCCTTGGACAACTTGAGTTTGCTTTAAATCTAACTAAAAATAATTTTCAGGTTTCTGAGAGAATAATGAATCAAATTATCTCAATCAAGAAAGCTATTGGGGAATCTCGGGGTTTTTAGACTTTTCTTCAAAAATTTTTGAAATTTTATATCCTGTTAGTGAAAAAATACCAGCAAATGGTATCGCTAATAGTGGTACCACTGTAATGCTTATTGCTGCCACTTTACCAAGACCCACAAAAAGACTACCGGTTAAATCACCAAACCTAGTTACAAAAGTATCGATAAACACAGTTGATTTATATCTATCTTTTTTCTTAAGTTGGCTATAAATAATCTCTCTACTAGGTTTGTTAAATCCATATTCAAATACTCTTAGTAAAGTTTGAGAGAAAAAAACTACAGCAATTGAGGGAGCTAAACCATACAATAAAAAAACTACAATAAAAATTAAGCCGTAAATGATTAAGATTATGGAGGTTCCAAAGAAAGATATAACAAGATAAGTCAAAAATAATTGAGTTATTAGAGTTAGCGGGAGAACAGCTTGTTCAATCCGGTTAAATAAAACGATTCTTTCTGGTGACAGGTCTGAATATGACTCAATAATTGGTATGGCGCTAATCCATTGAACTGTCATTAAGGCAGTAAATAACCATGAATACAAAGCAACTGATTTTACCTCTTTAACTGATATTATATTTGAAATTGCATCAGACCATCTGCCTCCAACTTTCTTAACTAAAACTTCAGTATTGTTAATGTTAACCAAGTATGTTGCTACGATAATTGCAAAAAATAATAAAAAAGCTGAAGTAAATGCAAATAATTCAAGACCAAAATTGGTATATGACTCTGAAAGTCTTACTGATATCTCAGAACCTATAAAACCACCAATTGTGCCTCCTGCCATAATAAATCCATATAATTTTCTAGATTTGTAATCTCTGAAAATATTTATAACTAGCACCCAGAAAATTGAAACAACAAAAAAAGAATATATATTGCACCAAACATAAAATACCCTACCCAACCATATCTCTTGAGTTACATCACCTTCGCCTAGCGAACGAGAGTAAAGAATAAATAAAAACAAATTCATAATTAAGAATGAATAACAATATGTAATTATTTTTTTAAAGTTTTTTCTGGAAGCAATCCATGAATATATTGGATTGATTATTAGCATAGTCAGTGCTGTAAAGGACAAAAGTATTAATAAAAAATCTTGGCCATAATTTTCTACAGCCATTTCATTTCTAATACCTCTTATAACATACCAGGATGCTAAAACTAAAAAGAATAAAAAACTTGTTAGGATGGTATTTTTTAGTTTCATGGAAATATTATGCCCTATGAATGGTGGGTCGCACAGGATTCGAACCTGTGACCAATTGGTTAAAAGCCAACTGCTCTACCAGCTGAGCTAGCGACCCATGGTATTGCATAATAAAAAAAGGTGATTATTCCATATTTTTCAATAACTGCAAGGCCAAAGATGAAGCGGTGTCATTTGGATATTCTCTTATTACAAAATTATATTTATCTTTTGCCTTTTCTAGTTCATTCTTTTTAAGAAAAATATCTCCAATTTTCTTGTGAGCAAGAGGAGTCCTGTAATGTGAGGGATATAGATTAACTAATTCTAAGAAATATTCTTGTGATGATTCTAGATTGTTTTGAATCAATGCTATCTCTCCTAACCAAAAGATTGAAAGAGGTAATTTTTCTTCATCTTTAAAATTATCTACGAAAAATTTAAACAAAGAATTGGCTTTTTCGAAGTCTTGATTTTGAAGAGATTGAGTTGCACTCTTGTAAACCTCCTCTTTACTTCTAGTATCATCAATTCCTACAAACCTTACAGTGTTATCTGAGGCAAGATTGCTAGTATCTTCATTGGACTCTGAATCATCTACAGATTCTTGTATTAATTTTTGAATTAAATAATCTTGAGATTCTAAAATATTTCTAAGCTCGGCAATTTCTGATTCTAATTCTTGTATCTTTAAAAACAATAAATCAACTTCTACGTTATCATCCTCAGAAATTAAAAAAGATGAATATATAAAAAATAATGAAAATATTATTCTTTGTTTAAGCATTTATTTAGTTAATTTCTGCTCTTCTATTTTTAGAATAACTAACTTCATCAGACCCAAATGATGCTGGTCTTTCTTCGCCATAACTTTTTACACTAATTCTGTTTTTGTCTATGCCACTTAAAACAAAATAATCTTTTACAGCATCCGCTCTTCTTTGTCCTAAAGCTAAATTGTATTCTCTAGTTCCTCTTTCATCTGCATGTCCAGCAATTGTGATACGAATAGATTGATTGTCTTTCATGGCCGAAACAGCACTTTTAAGGGTTTGAAGAGACTTGCTATTTAGATTGAATTTATCAAACTCAAAATAAACCGTTGCGTTTGTAAAAATTGCCTTTGTCTCATAATCTAGTTCAGTGTTTTCTTGCATAGAAGCTTCAACTGTTCTGATGCCTCCGTCATATACAACTTCCTCGGTTACATTCATGCTTGAGCAAGACGAAATTAAGAAAACTAGAATAAATAAGTTATATAAATTTATATTTTTAATTTTTTTAATACTAAGCATTTGTTTTCTCCATAAATTATCTTAAAAAACCAGACCATGAAGGCTCTCTAACTTGTCCAATTTTAGTTGGAAGCCTAAATCTAGCGCCGCTTAAAGTTAGTCCAGCCAGTAGCCCTGTTCCATCTTCCGATATTGCATAGATTATCACATTCCCGTTAGGAGAAATACTGGGTGATTCATCTAATCTTGATTTAGTAAGGGCACGTACAAAATTTTCATTAAAGTATTTTAAAGCTATCTGAAAGCTATTATCTTTACGATGAACAAAAACAATACCTTCACCGTTTGGTAAATATGATCCTTTAGCATTGTAGTTACCTTCAAAAGTGATTCTTTTTGGTTTTGCATTAAATTTTCTTAAATTAATTTCATATAACTGAGGTGAACCAGATCTGCCTGAGGTAAACATAATCTTTGCTCCATTAGGTGACCATGAAGATTCTGTATCAATTGAATAATGATTGGTTAATCTAGTTAAATTTTTATTTTTAAGGTTTAGTATATAAATTTCAGCATTGCCATCCTGATAAAGAGTCAGTGATAAGAACTTGCCATTTGGTGACCATGAAGGAGAACTTATCTGAGAATTATTTTCTAGAACTAGCTCTCTTGATCCAGATGCAATATTTTGTATATATACTTTTGCCATGCCAGTCTCAAAGGAGACATATGCAACTTCTTTTGAGTCTGGTGACCATGAAGGAGAAATAATTGGCTCCCTACTCCTAAGAAGAACTTGCTCATTCTCACCATCTGCGTCGGCTACAACTAGTTTAAATAACGATTTACTATCTATTATTTGCTCAGTTACATATAACAATCTTGTAGATGCAACTCCTTTAATTCCTGTTACCTCTTCATATATTCCATCGCTAATATAGTGTGATAATTGTCTTAATCTGTTTGGAATGCCGTATACCGTTGAAGTTCTTATCTTAGATTGCTTATTAACACTATAAATTTCATAGGCAACCGATATATTGCTTTTATCTTCCTGAGAGGTTGAACCCATTACAATAAAATCAACATTTAATAACTTAAAATCATCATAATTAATCTCGTCTTGATTTGCTGGTGATGACAGGAGTTGATTATTTTTAAGAATACGGAACTCTCCAGTCCTATTTAAGTCATTGCTAACTATAGAGCCAATTTGATTATTAATATTTTTTGGGCCATCAAAATTAATTATTGCTATTGAATATGGATCATCTGATCCTTTTGTAATTTCTAAAACCAACTCTGAGATAATTGGTTGCGAAAATAGAATAAATATCAATAATGCTTTTTTCATGAAGGATTAAACGTAATAACTATATTTTTAAAATTGTTTTGGTATAAATTAAATGGAATTTTATTAAAGAAAGAGAAGGTTTCAACCCTCGAAATAGCTTTTATTGCAGAATTATCAAATCTTATGTTGCCGCTACTTTTTATTAAATCAATTCGAGTTACTCGGCCATTTTTATTTACTGTCATTCTAAGATCGCATACTAGCCCATCTTGAATATTTTGCGGCTTGATCCAAGCTGATTGAATAGATTGAATTATTAAATTGCTGTACTCATTAATTAAAATATTGTCAGATTTTTCCTGCGCCAATTCATCTTCTTTGATTAAATTATTAATATCTGTCTCCGGAATAACTGGAGTTAATTCAATCTTATTTTCAACTTGATTAACTTGGGCTTGGTCAATAGTCTTTTTTTGAATATTTTTTATTGGTAAAGATTTTTTAGGTACTTCTATCTCAAATAAAAGCTCAACATTTACAGGCTTGCTTAAAACAGGTCTAGTGTTTTTTTCAAAATAAAAAAAATCTGTTAAATATAAAATTATTGTTGCGTGAATTACAAAAGATATAAAAGAAGCTACAAAATAATCAGATTTAATTTGCATAGCCTGTTGTAACAATTCCTATTTTTGAAATACCAACACTTTGAACGGCAGCCATAGCCTTAGCTACACTATCAAAAATTACATCTTTGTCGCTTTGGAATACTATTTCTATCTCAGGATTTGCTTCAAAGATTACACTAGATTTTCTTTTTAGCTCCTCTAGATCAATAGGCAAAGACTCATCACCAACATTAATAAAATATTCACCTTCTTTATTGATAGAAATTACTAAAGGTTCATTTTGTACAGACATTTTTGTTGTATCTGTATTTGGTAAGTTAACCTCTATTCCTTGAATTAATAGCGGAGACAAAACCATGAAAATAATTAACAAAACCAACATCACATCTATGTATGGCACAACATTTATCTCTGCCTTTAATGTCTTTTTTTTTGCTAATCTGTATATCATTTATTTTATAGATTGCTTATAAAAAATACTTGCTAGCTCTTCTGAGAAAATAAGGGTTGATTGACTCATTGTCTCAAGTTCAGAAGTATATTTATTAAAAGCAATAACTGCAGGTATAGCAGCAAAGAGCCCCATTGCAGTTGCAACTAGTGCTTCTGATATACCAGGAGCAACAGCATTAATGGTAGCTTGAGTGGCATCAGATAAACCTTGGAATGAGGTCATAATTCCCCAAACAGTTCCCAATAAGCCAATGTATGGACTTACTGATCCTACGTTAGCTAAAAAAGGAAGATGTTTATTCATCTCCTCTTCATCTGAAGCTATTGCAACACGCATACATCTATTAATACCCTCTAAATCTAGCTCAGTAATTTCTTTATTTTTACTTATCTGAAGAAACTCTTTGAATGCACTTTTGAATACACCCAATGAACCAAATAACGGGCCTTCGTGATTTTCTAACTCACTATAAAGAGTATTAAGATCCTCTCCGCTCCAAAATCTATCTAGAAAACTATCATTGATTAATTTAATTTTTTTATAAAAATTATACCTTTCTACAATTACTATCCAGGTTAATAGAGATGCTATTAACAATATGATCATTACGGTCTTTACAACCATACCGGCATCTAGAAAAAGGTTTAAAACTGAAATATCATCCATGCGCTTCACCGTTATCAAAAATTAATAATAAATCATTAGGAAAAGGTTTTGGTTTTTTTGTATCAATATCTACCATACAAACTTCAACACTTCCCTCACATATTTGATTTTTGCTGTCATCACTTATGATTTTTTGATTAAAAAGCATCCTAGCTTTAGATTTCTTTTCAACCTCGGTCTGAACTATTAATTTTTCACCAAGTTTAGCTGGATATAAAAAATCTATATCGATTCTTTTGATTACAAAACCTAGATTTGATTGTCTTAGATCATTCTGCGAAATGCCATTTATAGTTAAAAAGTTAGATCTAGCTCTTTCAAAATATTTAATGTAATTAGCATGATATACAAAACCTTGAAAATCAGTATCTTCAACAAAGATAGTTAATTCGAAATCTTTATGCTTGAAAATTTTGCTCATGAAGTTCTATATCTTCTTGAAAAAGTTCTAGAATAATTTGAATAAAATCAGGCCAAAGCAAATCCACAGTTATTAAATTATTTTTAATTTTATTATTTATTGATGAGGCTAGGACTCTTACTTTTATTGGTCTGTTATTAAATTTATAAACTAACGCTGGTTTCAAATTTGTGCCTTGTGAGGAAGCTAGTACCTGATCCCACCAATCCGGTCTAGGTTCAGCTCCTGTGCCATAGGCTTTACATTCTATACACCAATTTCCCAGCATTAAATCTGGTAGTTCCTTCGTTCTTGTTTGTTCTAATATTCTTTTAACTGGATTTGTTAGATTAAGGTCTTCAATTAGAGCGTTTGCAATTTGTCTTTCAAAAGCTGCACCTTTATTTCTTGAATTTATAGACAATTTTTACTCTTTAACCTCAAAGTTTTCTGGAAATTCAGCATTTGTATGAACCTCTTGGACATCATCTAATTCATCCATAAAGTCCATAATTTTTAGCACTTTTTCTGACATCTCTTGATCTAAAGAAACGGATGTTTCTGCCCTTAGAGTTAATTCAGCATTTGTATGCTCAATGTTGTTAACTTTAAGAGCCTCTAGTACATTACTCAAATCAGTGCTTGAAGTGATTACCTCAAAGTAATCGCCTTCATCAACTAAATCCTCAGCTCCAGCATCTAGAACAACTTCTAACAAATCTTCTTCTGAAAAGTCTTTAGATATATGAATGATTCCCAGTTTATTAAATAAATAGGATACAGATCCATCTGTACCTAAATTGCCTCCAAACTTAGAAAATGCATGCCTGACATCAGAAACTGTTCTGTTTCTATTATCCGACATGGCTTCAACTAAAATAGCTACGCCACCAGGTCCATATCCTTCCAATACAATTTCTTCAAGGGCTCCTGTTTCACCAGTACCAGAGCCTTTTTCAATTGCTCTTTTAATATTATCTTTAGGCATATTTGCTGCATTTGCTTTATCTAAAGCAAGCCTTAACCTTGGGTTGTCATCAGGATCAGGACCTCCTTTTGCAGCAACTGTTATCTCTCTAATAACTTTGGTCCAAATTTTTCCTCTAGACGCATCTTGTCGAGCTTTTCTATGCTTAATGTTTGCCCATTTGGAATGTCCAGCCATATACCTATTCTTCCTTGTGAGTACTGATAATTTTTAGTTCATCTAGTTGTTTTTGATCAACCTTGCTTGGTGCATCGGTTAATAAACAGGTTGCGCTTTGTGTTTTTGGGAATGCGATGACATCTCTAATGTTATTAGTATCTGTAATAAGCATTACTAACCTATCAAGTCCAAATGCAATTCCACCATGAGGCGGACAACCAGATGATAATGCTTTAATTAAAAAACCAAATTTACTGTTAGCTTCTTCTTTGCTTATTTGAAGAATGTCAAAGATAGCGCTTTGCATTTCTGCATCAAAAACCCTTAATGAGCCTCCGCCTATTTCATAGCCATTTAGAACTATGTCGTATGCATATGCAATAGCTTCTTCTGGCGAATTTGTTAATTCATCAATAGAACAATTAGGTAAAGTGAATGGGTGATGGAGAGACGTTAAATTGCCTTCACTGTTTTTTTCAAACATAGGAAAATTAACAACCCAACATGGAGCCCATTTTTCAGTATACAAGGATAAGTCTTCGCCTATCTTCTTGATTAAGCTACTCATACTTAGATTAACAACGTTTTGCTTGCCAGCTCCAAAAAATAATAGATCATCATTTTCTAAATCCAAATCTTTTACTAAAGATGCAACTGTTTCTGATTTTAAGAATTTCAATATAGGCGATTGGAGTCCATTCTCGATATCACTTTTGTCATTAACTTTTATATAAGCAAGCCCCTTAGCTCCTAATTTAGAAACAAAGCTGGTGTAATCATCTATCTGCCCTCTAGATAATGAGTTTCCGCCTGGAATTTTTAAAGCTACAACCCTTGAATTTTTATCTTTCGCAGGCTCGGCAAAAACCTTAAATTCTTCATCTTTTACCAAGTCAGAAATTTCAACGAGTTTTAAAGGAATTCTTAGATCAGGCTTATCGCAACCATAATCCCTCATTGCATCATGCCAATCTAAAACTTCAAAATCTTTTAGTTTGTCATTACAAAATTCTTCTATAAGGCCCTTAACCATACCTTCACCAGTTTGCATAATATAATCTTGATCAATAAATGACGCCTCAATATCTATTTGCGTAAACTCTGGTTGTCGGTCTGCTCTAAGATCCTCATCTCTAAAACATCTAGCAATTTGATAGTATTTATCTAATCCACCCATCATTAGCATTTGCTTAAAAAGTTGAGGTGATTGAGGTAAGGCGAAGAAGTTTCCTGACTGCACCCTGCTTGGCAATATATAGTCTCTAGCTCCCTCAGGAGTTGCTCTTGTTAAAATAGGTGTTTCTATTTCATTAAAATCATTATCATCGAGATAATTTCGAATCATTGAGGTAATTTTTGATCTAGTAACAATTCTATGGTTCATCTCAGGCCTTCTTAAATCTAGAACTCTATTTTTTAAGCGAACATCCTCATTGACCTCTTGATAGTCATCTAATGGAAATACTGGGGTTTCAGCTTTGCTTAGAATTTTAATATCTTTGCTTTCAAGCTCTACTTCGCCTGTTGTCATATTCTTGTTAATTGTTCCCTCTAATCTTGCTTTTACTATTCCACTTATTTGAACAACATACTCATTTCTTAGGCTTTCAGCTATTGCAAAAGATTCTGCGTTATCCGGATTAATAACAGCCTGACATATGCCCTTTATATCTCTTACATCAAGAAAGATAACTCCACCATGATCACGTCTTTTGTGTATCCAGCCACAGATAGTTATCTCTTCATTAAGATTTTTAGAAGTTATTTCTCCACAATAGTGAGATCTCATAATTTTTCCCTATAGTTATTTACTAATCTTATCTTGTTTAGTCACTTTCTTGGAGTCAGATGACAAATTTTGTGAAGATTTGTTAGCTGATTCTTTATCGTTTGATACCAAATTCTTTTTTTTACCAGTTTTAAAATCGGTTTCGTACCATCCTCCGCCTTTTAACCTAAAAGAAGGCGCTGATACAAGCTTACTAAGAGTATCTTTTTCGCAATTTGGACATTTAGTTTTGGGTTTATCACTAAACTTTTGTATTAGTTCAAATTCTTGCCCACAATTTGAACATTTATAGTCATAAATCGGCATAAGTACTCAAAAAAAAGATAAAATTATAAACTATTAAGATTTATACATATAACTAATTTATAAAATGTTATTTTCAAAAATATTGCTTCCAACTCTTAAAGATGCACCCCAAGAAGCTGAAGTCATTAGTCACAAACTAATGCTTAGAGCAGGAATGGTTAGAAAGGTTGCATCAGGAATTTATACATGGCTTCCACTTGGTCTAAAAGTCCTTAGAAAAATTGAAAATATTGTTAGAGAAGAAATGGATGCCTCAGGTGCTCAAGAAGTTTTAATGCCAATGGTTCAACCAAAGGAATTGTGGGATGAAACCAATAGATGGGAAAAAATGGGACCAGAGCTTCTAAGAATACAAGATAGGCATGATAGAGATTTTTGTTTAGGACCAACTCATGAAGAAGTTATTACCGATCTTATTAGAAATAATGTGAAGAGTTATAAAGAATTACCGCTCAATATTTATCAGATCCAAACAAAATTTAGAGATGAGGTAAGACCAAGGTACGGAGTTATGAGAGGAAGAGAGTTTTTAATGAAAGACTCTTACAGCTTTAATATTGATGAAGCCTGTCTTGAAGAAACTTATTTAACAATGCGCAATACTTACAAAAAAGTCCTAGAGAGAATGGGTCTTGAGTATAAGATTGTTTCAGCTGACTCAGGTGCAATAGGTGGTGACGCTTCAGAAGAATTTCATGTGCTCGCTGAAACCGGAGAAGACACCATCGCAGTAAGTGATAGCTCTGAGTATGCTATCAATACTGAACTGCTTCTAAAAGAAGGTGAAGATATTGAATCTCTAGAGGGAAAACCATCACCAGATGGCAAGGGAACCATTGAGATTAAAAAAGGTATTGAGGTTGGTCATATATTCCAATTAGGAAAAGTTTATGCGGAAGATATGAAAGCAAATGTACTAAATAATGAAGGCAAAGCATCTACTTTATATATGGGCTGTTATGGGATTGGAGTTTCAAGACTTGTAGCCGCAGCTATTGAACAAAACAATGATGATAAAGGCATTATTTGGCCTCATAGCATAGCTCCATTTGATATAAATATTATTGCCATTGGCTATGAGAAAGATGAAAAAATAGCTGAAGCATCTAACAATCTATACAAAGAGCTTACGGAAATGGGCTACGATGTTTTATTAGATAATCGTAAAGATGGTTATGGAACTAAAATTAAAGATTCTGAGTTAATAGGAGTTCCTCTAAATATTATTATTGGTAAGCAGTTCTTAGAATCAGAGGAAATAGAATTTAGAACAAGATCTGGAGATACATCTCTTAGCAAAATATCAGATTCAAAAACTATCTTAGACTTCTTTAAAGATAAATAATCTTAAACTACTCTTTTTATAATAGTAGCATTTGCTGTTCCGCCACCCTCACATATAGCTTGAAGTGCATACGTGCCTTCTCTTCTTTCTAATTCATGAAGCAATGTTGTCATTAGCTTTGCCCCTGTAGCACCTAAAGGATGGCCAAGTGCCATTGCTCCTCCATTTACATTCAGTTTATTTCTATCAGCTTTAAGCTCTGCAGCCCAAGCCAAAGGCACTGGGGCAAAAGCTTCATTCACTTCATATAAATCAATATCATCAATACTTAAATTAGCTACTGATAGTGCTTTGTGCGATGCAGGAATTGGTCCAGTTAACATGTAGACAGGATCATCTCCAACAACTGAGATTGATACTATTTCTGCTCTAGGATTTGCATTAATTTTTTTAAGTCCTGCTTCATTACAAACAAGAACTGCTGCTGCACCATCTGTAATTTGGCTTGCATTGCCAGCAGTTACTACCCCGCCTTCAGAAACAGTTTTAAGCCCTGCAAGTTTTTCAAGACTTGCATCAAATCTTATGCCCTCATCTGCAGTTACCATTTCTTCAATACCCTCAGCATTTTTAGCTTGAACCGGAAGAATCTCTCTATCAAAATATTTTAACTCAGTAGCATTTGCAGCTTTTTGATGACTTTCAAGAGCAAACTGATCTAAATCTTCTCTTGATAGATTCCATTTTTTAGCTACTAGTTCAGCACCTGTAAATTGGGAGAAAAATACACCTGGATATCTAGCTTTAATACCGTCAGAATCAAAAGGGAAACCATGGCCAGCATCATAACCATCTTTAACCGAAGCGCCAATTGGAACCATGGACATCACTTCAACACCGCCTCCAATGACAATATCTTGTGTACCTGACATTACTGCTTGAATTGCAAAATGTATTGCTTGTTGAGAGGAACCACATTGTCTATCAACGGAAGTTCCAGGAACCGATTCAGGAAATGATGAAGACAGAATTGCATTTCTTGCAACATTGCCTGACTGAGCACCAACTTGGTCTACACAACCAAAAACAACATCGTCAACAAGAGCAGGATCCATATCAAGCCTAGAAGTTATCTCATCTAATACTTTTGCACCAAGATCAGCAGGATGCCAAAGACTTAATTTACCATCCCTTTTCCCACCTGCAGTTCTTACTGCCTCAACAATATAAGCTTTCTCTGCCATAAAAAAATCCCCACTAAAAAAATTCTAATGGGGATAATTGTATCAACAAAAAACTATTTTGTAGATTTTGCCTTGCTGGTTATATAAGCTTTTCTGATTTCCTTTAACAGGCTATTACGGATTTTTGCATTCTCTTTTAAGAATAAACTAGCTTTTACTTTTCCTTGTCCTATAGTTTCGCCATCCATTTTGTAGAAAGCACCAGACTTTTCAACAAGACCAAGTTTATGAGCATAATCCAATATTTCACCTTCAGAATTAATGCCCTGACCATACATAATCTGAAACTCAGCTTGTTTAAATGGAGGTGAAACTTTATTTTTTACAACTTTGACTCTCGTCTCATTGCCCATAATTTCATCGCCTTCTTTAACAGCACCTATTCTTCTTATGTCTAATCTTACTGAAGAATAGAACTTAAGAGCATTACCACCAGTTGTTGTTTCAGGGCTACCAAACATTACACCAATCTTCATTCGTATTTGGTTAATAAATACAACTGTTGCTCCAGACCTTTGTATATTCCCTGTAATCTTTCTGAGAGCTTGAGACATTAATCTGGCTTGAAGGCCTACATGATGATCACCCATCTCACCTTCTATTTCAGCTCTTGGAACTAATGCTGCAACTGAATCAATGATAACTAAATCAACACTATTTGATCTAACCAACATGTCAGCTACTTCTAGAGCTTGTTCACCAGTATCTGGCTGTGATAATAATAATTCGTCGACATTTACACCTAGCTTTTCTGCATATTGAGGATCTAGTGCATGCTCTGCATCAATAAATGCACATGTTCCACCCTCTTTTTGACATTGAGCAATAATTTGAAGAGTTAGAGTAGTTTTACCAGAAGATTCTGGTCCATATATCTCAGTAACTCTACCTTTTGGTATGCCGCCTATACCTAATGCTATATCTAACCCTACTGAACCTGTTGAAATCGAAGGAATATCAAGATTTTCTCTATCCCCCATTCTCATAACGGTACCTTTACCGAAATGACTATCTATATCTGCAAGCGTATCCTTTAATGATTTTGAACCTGTATCTTTTGATTTAGCCATAATAACTCCTTACTGTATATTTATACAGTATAATAGTAATTAAGAAATTTACAACATAAAAGTATATTTTTTCTTTATTTTATCTTACAGTCACACTTTTATAATAAAGTATCAACATTAAATTATGGCATTTGTAGTAACTGAAACTTGTATAAAATGTAAATACACTGATTGTGTTGAAGTTTGTCCTGTAGATTGCTTTTATGAAGGCCCTGACTTTTTAGTTATTCACCCAGACGAATGCATTGATTGTGCTTTATGTGAACCAGAATGTCCGATTGACGCTATTCTCTCAGAAGATGAACTTCCAGATGATCAAATAGACTTTATTGAAATCAATGCGCGTCTTTCAGAAGTTTATGAAAATATAACTGAAGCAAAAGACCCTCTTCCTGAAGCTGAAAAATATGAAACTGTTAAAAATAAAAGAGACTTAATAGGCCTATAAAACAATTAGTTTGGAAAAATAAGAACTCCGCTTACAAAAATCAAAGCAGCAAAGAAAATCATTATATTTAATTTATATTTAGATAGTAGGTGATTGATTATTTTTGGCATTAAAAATAATGAAATCAAACAACCAATTGCAAAAGGCATAAGTATCTCAAGCTGGATGTTTGCTATGGAGCCAATAATGATTTCATAGACTCCAATTGATAATAAAATTGCGCTTCCAGAAATCCCAGGTAGTAAAAAAAATGAAAATGCTATAAATCCAATTAATACAAATACAATAAATGATGGGTTATTTGATACCAGACTAATGGTATTAAGCATTGCTGCAAAAATTGCTCCTGCTAGAAAATAAATTATCCAATTCATATTAAACTTAAATTCGTTTTTTAATCGAAAGGCTATTAAGAAAGATATTGAACACATCAAGAATGATAAGAATATTAAAAAACCATTCGTATACTCAGAATATAAAAATAAAATAAATTTTGAGGCAAATATTACGCTAATCGCCATAGCAATAAAAAAAGGAATTATTACATCAAGAAAAAAAACCTGATTTAATTTCTTAAAATTAAATGAAAAATTACTAATTTTTAAATTAGATAAAAATAAAATAAATTTTTCATATACTTTAAAAGCTATAGCAACAGTAGACCCAGATATACCTGGAAGAAGTTCAGCAAGACCAACAAAAAAACCTGCTATAAAAAATCTTAACCTTTCAGTCATGAGTCATTTCCATCAACAGATGTTCCAGAGAGCATTGGCACAAAAGCAACCTCTTCAAATACGTCTTCTTTAATATCCTCTCCCTCTAACTTAGTTATGACGTGTAATTGTTGAGATTTAGAATTTCCAACCGGTATTACAATCTTAGAATTTATATTTAAGCAATCAATCAAATCTTGCGGGTACTGACGAGGTGCTGCTGCACATAAAACACCATCATATTTTAGTTTTTTGTCCCAATCCGTAAAACCATCACCATATTTAAACAAAACATTTTTGATTTTTAATTCGCTTAAATTTTCTCTTGCTTTTGTAACTAAGGGTTTGATTCTTTCTATTGCATGCACCTCTTCACAAAAATGTGACAAGACAGCTGACTGATATCCACATCCAGATCCAAGCTCTAATACTTTTTCAAAAATTTTCCCTCTAGATTTTGTATGTGATATAAGGTGCTCTGTCATTTTGGCAACTATATAAGGTTGAGAAATGGTTTGCTTATAACCAATTGTTAAGGATCTATTTTCATAAGCCCTAGATTGGAGAGCATTATCAACAAAAATATGACGAGGCACTTGTGACATTGCATCTAGAACTCTGAAATCTTTGATACCCATATCTAAAAGAGTTTCTATCATCTCTTCTCTAACTCTTCTAAATGTGAAGCCTGAACTATTCATTGAAGTGTGATTTAAGATTTTCTCTTAGCATCTCCTGATCAAGATCATAATCTAATACAGAAATTGAAATATACCCATCGTGAACGGCATTTGCATCAGTTAATGTTGATTCATTTACTGGTTCTCCAGAGAGGTTGTATCTATATTTTTTTTTATCTCCATCTGAGCTTATCTCAATGGGTCGTGATGGAACTCCTCTTTTTGCCAAAGATGTTACCCGTATTCCTTTACATTCATCCTCTGATATATCTGGAAAATTTACATTAAATACTTTGCCATGAAAATCTTCAGGTAAGTTTTTGACAGTATTAATAATCTCTAAAGTTCTATTAACTATAAAATCCATATTAACTGTTTCATAAGAAGCAACAGATAATGCTATCGGGGGATATTTAAGTTTTCTGCCACCTACTGCTGCACCTACGGTGCCAGAATAAATAACATCCGTTCCAATATTTGCTCCATGATTGATGCCAGAGACAACCATATCAAATTCAAAATCAACAATTCCCAGCAAACCAAAATAAGTACAATCCGCTGGTGTGCCATCAACAGCATAAACTCTATCTTCTACTTTTCTAATTTCGGTTTCTTTTAAAAAAGAAATAGCTGCACTCATTCCACTGCAATTATTTTCAGGAGCTATAATCCATACGTCATGTTCTTCTGATAATTTCTTAAAAAGATTTTGAATATTGGGAGCCTGATAACCATCATCATTTGTTAATAAGATTTTCATAAGATTTCTTTGAGGTTTACTAGTGATTGAACTGCTATAGCTTTATGCTCACCTATAATACCAATCTTTTCAGAAGTTGTAGCCTTTAAACCAATATTAGATTTTGAAATTTTTAAAATCTCAGACAAACTATCAATAATATTATTTCTATGAGGACTTATTTTAGGTGATTCACAAATTATAGTTGCATCAACATTGCAAATCTCAAGATTCATTTCATGAATTTTTTCTAAACAAAAATTAATTATTTCCTTGCTATCAAGCCCTTTATTGGAAGGATCTTTGTCTGAGAAGAATATTCCTATATCTCCTAGAGCTGCAGCACCTAGTATAGAGTCTGCAATTGAATGAAGGAGAACATCACCATCTGAGTGAGCTTCAATTGCATAATCGCATTTAAGCATATAGCCCCCTATAGTAAAACCTGTTCCAGGTTTATAGGTATGTAAATCAAAGCCACTGCCGACTCTTGAGTTTAATTTTCTTAGAAGATTTAAATCATGATTATAAGTAATTTTAATATTTGAGGCTTTGCCTTCTATTTTGGATACATGATAACCTTGGGATTCCATTACAAAGGACTCATCTGGTACATCAATCTTTTGATCAATAAGATGAGCCAATGAGAACTTTAATTTATTAAATTTTGATATTTGGGGAGTTTGCACTAAGTAATAGTCTTGTTTATTTATAGTTTTATTAGATTTACTCTCCTTAATAGAATCTACTACTGGTTTGTAGAAAAAAGAGCAGTCTGATTCAGAGCTGGTTATCTTTTCATATATTGTGGCTAAGTCTTTAGCAGTTATGTTCGGTCTAGCTGCGTCATGAGTAATCACATAATCATAATTTTCATTAGTTTCATTTAAAGCATTTAATACTGATATAGCTCTAGTCTCACCGCCCTCAACTATTTCTACTTTCTCATTGTCAAAAAAATTTTGTTCTTTAATAAAATTATCTGATTTTGAAACTGCAATTAGTATTTTTGATATAAATTCAGATTCTATAAAGGGTTTTATTGATTTCTCTATAACGGATTGGCCATCTAGATACTCATATTGTTTTGGAATATCGCTCTGAAATCTTTCACCAATTCCTGCTGCTGGAATTATTGCTAATACTTTATCTGTCATCTTTAGATTCGTGTTCGTCCTTGAAAGATATAAACTCTTCATCAGGATATACTAAGTTCAATTTTTCTCTAGCAAAATTTTCTACATGTTCGTTTGATTTTTGTGCATTCTCAATTTCAAATTCTAAAATATCATTTTGTTTTTTTAGTTCATTGTTTTGTTCTTGTTGAAGATTGTTTTCGTCAAGTATTTGAGCTTTCTTTTGATAAGAGTTTTCTCCAAAGAAAATACTGTTTAGTAGCATAATTATTAAAATAAGTAGGACTAAAGCTAAAGAATAAAATAGTCGATTCATTGACTTAGATTGATACTAGGAAACTCCTCTTCTATCCATAGCAATCGATTATATTTTGCAACTCTATCAGATCTACACGGAGCTCCGGTTTTAATTTGACCTGCTCCAAGACCAACGGCTAAATCAGATATAGTCGTATCCTCAGTTTCTCCTGATCTATGAGAAATAATGGATTTATAGTTATTTTGATTAGCAATATTAATTGTTTCTATTGTTTCGGTAATAGAACCTATTTGATTAAATTTAATTAAAATTGAGTTAGCTAAATTATTTTCTATACCTTCTTGGAAAATAGTCTTATTTGTTACAAATAAATCGTCTCCAACCAATTGACACTTGGAGCCAATTCTTTCTGTAAGAATTTTCCAGCCTTCTGAGTCATTTTCATCCATACCATCTTCAATAGAAATAATTGGGTATTTATCCACCAAACTTTCTAAATAATCAGAAAAAGATTCAGAGTCTAAGGATTTGCCTTCACCAGCTAAATTATAATTTTTACCATCATAAAATTCACTTGCAGCACAATCCAGTGCAATAAAGACATCATCTCCTGGTATGAGACCGGAGATTTTTATTGCTTCAATAATTAATTTGATTGCCTCTTCATTAGATTGTAAATTTGGAGCAAAGCCACCTTCATCCCCCACTCCAGTAGATAATTTTTTTTGTTGCAATATTGATTTAAGATTCCAATATATTTCAGAAGACCATCTCATAACCTCCTTAAAAGTCTTTGCACCTTTTGGGATAATCATAAATTCTTGAATATCAATATTATTATCAGCATGCTCTCCGCCGTTAAGAATATTTAACATAGGCATAGGAAGGTTAGATTCAACATCTATTCCAGTGATATTTTTATATATCTCGGCAAAATGTTCATGCAATGAAATATTTTTATCTTTTGCTGCTGCATGACAAACTGCTAATGAGACAGCTAGAATTGCATTAGCTCCAATATTTGACTTGTCACTAGTTCCATCTAACTCAATTAATTTATGATCAATTAATTGTTGATCGTTTGGATCTAATTTTTCAAGAAGTGGGTTTATTAAGTCATTTATATTACTTACAGCTTTTTGAACCCCTTTACCCATGTACAAATTACCGCCATCTCTTAACTCTAATGCTTCCTTGGTTCCTGTTGATGCTCCGCTTGGCACTATTGCACTTGCTTTAATGCCGTTATCAAGAATTACATTACAAGAAACTGTGGGAAGACCTCTTGAGTCTAAAACCTGAATAGCTTTTATTGATTGAATTGAAGCCATGCTTACTAAAAAATATCTAAAGTTTCTTGGTTTTTTACAAGAACATCTAGATCTTTAATTTGCTGCAAAAAAGGTTCCAACATATCAAGACGAAGAGCACAAGGACCATCACATTTAGCTTTATCAGGGTCTGGATGTGCTTCTAAAAATAGACCTGCTATTCCCTGAGAAATACCAGCTTTAGCCAAACTTAATAAATATTCCCTTCTTCCTCCTGCAGCATTACCAAGACCTCCGGGAAGTTGAAGCGAATGCGTAACATCAAAAATTGCTGGCTTACCTAGATTCTTGAGAATTTGAAAATTAAGAGTATCTACAACTAAATTGTTATATCCAAAAGAATTACCCCTCTCACAGAGAGTAATTTTACTGTTACCAGCTGATTCACATTTTTCTATAATGTTTTTCATCTCGGGTGCTGACAAAAATTGTGGTTTTTTAAACTGCAAGATAGCATCTGTTTTTGCTGCAGCAACCACTAAGTCAGTTTGCCTTGCTAAAAAAGCTGGTATTTGAACAACTTCACATACTTCACTTACTGGCTTAGCTTGATCCGGTTCATGAATATCAGTAACTACAGGAACATTAAATTCTGTTGAAACTTCTTGAAGTAATTTAAGACCCTCATCCATGCCTGGACCTCTGAAAGAGGAAACAGAGCTTCTATTAGCCTTATCAAATGAACCTTTAAAAATATAATTAATCTCAAGCTTATCTGATATTAATTTAAATTTTTCTGCAACTTGCAATACTAAGTCTCGAGACTCAAGTACATTCATTCCTCCCATTAAAGTTAATGGCTGTGAATTTCCAATAGTAAAGTTTCTAAGTTTCAGATCATTCATAATTACTTATCTATTGTACTCTTAATGTAACTATTGAAAATAGGGTGTCCATCTCTTGGGTTAGATGTGAACTCAGGATGAAATTGACATGCTAAGAACCACTTGTGATCTGAGATTTCAATCATTTCAATTAACTTACCATCAACCGAAGTTCCAACTAAATTTAAACCAGAATTAGAAAACTGATCTACATATTTTGGATTAACTTCATACCTGTGCCTGTGTCTCTCAACAATTTCATGCTTTTTGTACATTTTAAATGCTTTTGAAGATTTCTTGAGTTTACATACCTGACCACCTAACCTCATAGTGCCGCCTAGATCAGAATTTTTATCTCTTTGCTCTTTTTTACCAGAGATATCATTCCATTCTGTTATTAGTGCAATGATTGGATGCTTTGTTTTTGAATCAAATTCTGTGCTGTTGGCACCTTTTAATTTAAGAACATTTCTTGCATATTCAATCATTGCTACTTGCATTCCTAAGCAAATGCCTAAATATGGAATCTGATTCTCTCTTGCATATTTACATGCCAAAATCATACCCTCGATGCCTCTATCACCGAAACCACCAGGAACTAACACTGCATCAGTTTTTGACAAGACTTTTTTTACATTTTTTGGTGATAGGGTCTCTGCAAGGACGAAATTAATATTCACTTTGGTCTTATGTTTTATGCCAGCATGCTCTAAGGCTTCATTTATAGATTTATATGAATCTTGCAACTCAGTATATTTGCCAACAAAAGCTATATTAACTTCTTTTTGTGGGTTAAGACTTGCATTAACAACCCTTCTCCAATCTGATAGTTTAGGATCTTTAGATTTAATATTAAGTTTTTTAAGTATGATTTGATCTACTTTTTGTTTATTTAACAAAAGTGGTATTGAATAAACTGTATCTACATCATGCATTGAAATAACATTGTCTTGAGCAACAGAACAGAATAAAGCAATTTTCTTTTTCTCATCCTTGGGGAGTTCTTGTTCGGATCTGCAAATTAAACAGTCAGGACCAATGCCTAGTGAGCGTAACTCTTTGACAGAATGTTGAGTTGGTTTTGTTTTAAGTTCTCCAGAAGCCTTAATGAATGGAACTAAAGTTAAGTGAACAAATGCCCAAGATGTTGATGGGAGCTCCAAGGCCATTTGTCTTATAGCTTCAACAAATGGTTGGCTTTCAATATCACCAACTGTCCCACCTATTTCAACAATAGCTATATCTTTTCCTTGTCCACCCTCTTTTATCCTTTTTTTAATTTCATTTGTTATATGAGGTATGACTTGAACAGTACCGCCTAAATAATTACCCTTTCTTTCGTTTCTGATGACTGTTTCATATACTTTTCCAGCAGTGAAATTATTTTTCTTAGATGCCTCAAATCTGACAAATCTTTCATAATGACCTAAGTCTAAATCAGTTTCAGTACCATCGTTTGTTACAAATACCTCACCATGCTGAAATGGACTCATTGTTCCAGGATCAACATTAATATATGGATCAACCTTAATAAGTGAGACCGATAGTCCCCTTGACTCAAGCAAAGCTCCTATAGAAGCTGCAGCAATACCCTTTCCGAGTGAAGAAACCACTCCTCCGGTTATGAAAATGTACTTAGTATTGGCCATCATTTAATTGAATCATGATGGGATAACAGAATAACAGAATACGCCTAAGAGTGAAATAAGCTTTATTAATATAATTAAAAAATTAGCTTATTTTTTTATAAACTCTTTCAACTCTGGATTTTATTCTAATCATTATGTCATATGAAATTAAACCATTAGCTGAGGCAAGATTATTGATTGAATGATTAGGTGAAAAAAACTCACACCAATCTCCCACATTACATTCTTTAATATCAGAGACGTCTATAGTTGTTACATCCATGCTAATCTTTCCAAAAACACTAGCATCTTGATTATTAACTTTTACAACTGTTCCATCTTTAATGTGCTGAGGCAAACCATCTGCATATCCAAGATAGACAGTAGCTACTTTCATTCTTTTTTCTGCAATGGCCCTTCCGTCATATCCGACCCTTTCTCCTATATTAAGTTCCTTAATATTTATTATTGGAGATTTAAGTGTAATAGCTGTTTTTAGTTCTTCATTTCCGATATATCCACCAAATATTCCAATTCCTACTCTTACCCAATCAAAACACTTGTCAGGAAAGTTTAAAACACAGCCGGTATTTGCAATACTTTTAGTTACTCCGGAGTGTAAATCTTTGCAAAGTCTCTCAAACCTCTCGAATTGCTCAGCATTTGAGGGATCATCTTTCTTATTGGATGCAGCTAAATGAGTCATAAGTGTAAAATTTATATCTTCAAGATAATCTTTATAAATCTCTAAAAATCTGTCTATTTCAAAACCCAGTCTGTTCATGCCGGTATTAACTTTTAACCATAAATTTTCAAAATTATTGTTTTTAATAATGATATTTAATTGGAATTCGTTATGAACTACTATATCTAAATCATGCTTCTTAGCTAAAAGGTAATCCTCCTGAGAATATATCCCCTGCATGAGGACAATTTTTTTTTGTGAGATTTTTCTTAAATCAATTGCTTCATCAAGTCTTACTACTCCATATCCATCAACCAGATCATCGATATCAGATACTATATTATTAAGCATGTGACCGTAAGCATCAGATTTGATGACTGCTAAAAAATTTGAAGTATTTGAAGTTTTATTTTTTAATTTTTGAATATTGCTTCTTATGATAGATGGATCTATTTCAAGAATGCTTTTTAATGTCGTCATTCAAAAGAGTCGTAATATCCATCGCTAGAAAAATTTTCAAAGCGCGTATATTCTTTTAGGAATGTTAAATTAACAGTTCCAATTGGTCCGTTTCTTTGTTTTCCAATAATAATTTCAGCTTTATTGCCTTGATCTGAATCTTCGTTATAAACCTCATCTCTATAAATAAACAAGATAACATCAGCATCCTGTTCAATAGCACCTGAATCACGAAGATCTGCCATAATTGGTCTTTTGTTAGGTCTTTGTTCTACCGCCCTATTAAGCTGAGAAAGAGCTATAACTGGAACATTGAGCTCTTTTGCTAATGATTTTAATGATCTAGATATTTCTGATATTTGATTCACTCTATTTTCTGTTGATGTTGGCAACTGCATTAACTGAAGGTAATCAACTACGATTAGTGATAATCCATTCTCCTCTTGCCTTGCAAGCCTTCTGGCTTTTGCACGAAGCTCCATTGGAGTTAGCAGAGAGCTATCATCAATCCACAATGGTAAATTCTTGAGTCTTTCACCTTCTGAAAGTAACAATTTTAGCTCGTTGTCCTTTAACATTCCTGAGCGAACATTTTGCTGATTTAGTTTGCTCATTCCTGATAGCATTCTAGTTGTTAAAGCTTCACCAGGCATTTCTAAACTGAATATTAAAACGGCACCATCATTATCTTTTTCAAGCAAAACATTTTCAGCTATATTCATAGCAAAAGATGTTTTACCCATACTTGGTCTTCCAGCAACCACTATAAGATCACCGTTTTGGATGCCCTGGAGTTTGGTATCAAGATCTTTAAACCCTGTAGAAGAGCCAATTAATCCCCCAGCTTTATTAGACATCTCATGAAGCCTATCCATTGTTGATGGAATTAATTCTTTCATCGATTGAAGGCTTTGATCATTTTGACTAGACTCATCATTCAATGCAAATATCATACTTTCAGCTTTGTCTAATAATGCATTGCCATCTTGTCCTTGAGGGTTGTTGATTAATTCAGAAATCTCAGAATTAGCTTTCATTAATTTTCTGGTAATAGATCTCTGTCTAATTATTTCAGCATACGCTTCAAGGTTAGCAGCAGATGGAGTTGAAGTGGCAAGTTCAATTAAATAGTCTTTTCCACCAACCTTATTAAGAGAATTTTTATTATCTAATTTTTCTGAAACTGTCAGAGGATCCAGAGGTTTGTTTTCTTCAATCAATTCAGACATTGATTGAAAGATAATTTGATGGTCTTTACCATCAAAATCATTTTCTTTAATAACCTGTATTACTGTATCAAAACGATGTGTTTCGAGCATTAAACCACCAAGAACTGCTCTTTCAGCTTCTCTTGCTTGCTCGTTTTGATTTATAGATAAGTCAGACATTGGAATATGATTTTTACATCATATTTTAAAATATACAACTACTCAGCTAATACTTTTACAGTTACTTCTGCAGAAACCTCAGGATGAACAGCAATAGTTATTAAATGATCACCAATTTCTTTAATTGGTCCGTCTGGCAGCTGAACCTCACTTTTATCTATTTCGATATCGATATTTGTAAATGCTTCGGAAATCTCTCTTGTACCAACTGAACCATACAATGCTCCCTCTTCAGTTACAGGCACTGCAATTTCACAAGTCTTACCATTGATAGTCTCAGCTCTTGCTTCAGCTTTAGTAAGCATGTCAGCAGATGCTGCTGCTAGCTCATCTTTTCTTGCCTCTACCTCAGCAATATTTTTATCACTAGCAAATGCTGCTTTCTTCTGTGGAATTAAAAAGTTTCTTGCATAACCAGAATTGACTTCAACTATGTCACCAATTTCGCCTAATCTTTGTATTTTATCTAATAATATAATCTTCATAATCTTATTGGTGCATATCCGTGTATGGTAAAAGAGCTAAAAATCTAGCTATTTTAATCGATTTTGTAACTTTTCTTTGATTTGATGCTGATACACCTGTAACTCTTGCGGGTATTATCTTTCCTGTTTCAGTAATAAATTGTTTCAAGATATCAATATCTTTGTAATCAAATTTCTTAGGCAATTCATATTTACTCATTATCTTCACCTTCTTCTTGTTTAGCTTCTGATTTATCTTCGACATCCTCTTTTACTGGCTCAGGATCTTTCTTAACGTCTTCTTTATCTTTCTCAACTTCAGACGGTTCAGGTTTTTTGTTCTTTGATTCAACAAAGAGGCTTGAATCTTCTCCGTTGTGTTCTTTTACAACTAAAAATAAATGCCTAATGATGGATTCGTTATATTTAATTTTTGTTTCTATTTCTAATAATTTAGAAGGGTCACCTTCAAGGTTAAATAAAATATAGTGGCCTTTATTATGATTAGCTATTGAATATGCTAATTGTCTTCTTCCAATATCTTCTGTTTTCACAATATTAAAAGAATTATCTTTTAATAGCTTCTCAAAATCTTTTTTAAAGTTATCAACCTTAGAAGAAAGGTTGGGGTTAAGAACTATTACTGCTTCGTACTTTTTCATTTGCTACCTTATGGTTAAAGATTTGCTTCTTAATTGATGCAAACCAAGGAATGCGCATTCTAATGGAATTGATATGTAGAATCAATACTCGCTTTTAACTATCTTTAAAAGCTTGGAAAGCCAACTTTGATTTTGCTCAGCTATTAAATCATCATTTTTCTGCTTAAAACCATGATCAACCAATCCAATGGATGTTGCGTAGATTGGATTTTGCAAAATACTTTCCATTCCAGAGAATTTATTTGGAATACCTAGTCTTACAGATGTCTGAAAAATAGATTCTGCTAATTCAACTACACCTTCCATTTTCGATGTCCCGCCTGTGAAAACAATACCAGCAGAAATCTTATCCTCAAATCCGTTTCTCGTAATTTCTGCCTTAACAAGCTCAAATAACTCTGTATACCTAGGTTGAATAATATCTGCTAGAGAGCTTCTTGAGAGTTCTCTTGTTGGTCTTCCTCCTACACCAGGAACTTCAATACTTTCATCATCTTTTGTGAACTCAGCCACTGCACAACCGTGTTTTTGTTTTATATCCTCGGCCTGAGGTGTCGGAGTTCTCAACGCTTGCGCTATATCGCTAGTTACCTGGTCACCAGCAATAGGTATTACTCCAGTAAAAACTATTGAGCCAGAATTAAATATTGCTATGTCGGTAGTACCTCCACCAATGTCAACCAAACATACTCCCAAATCTTTTTCATCTTCAGAGAGAATAGAATGAGAACTTGCTAATTGCTCTAAAACAAAACCATCAACAGATAGGCCACAATTTCTTATACATTTTTCTATATTTTTTACTGCGCTGTTAGCACATGTAACCAAATGAACCTTTGCTTCAAGCCTCACCCCAGCCATTCCAAGCGGGTCCAAGCTAACTTCTTGACCATCAATCACGTACTCTTGAGGAAGGACATGCAAAACATTTTGATCAGATGGAATTGATACTGCCTGAGCAGAATCAATAACTCTGTCAATATCATAAGGTGTAACTTCTTTATCTTTAATGCCTACAGCACCTTGAGAATTAAGACTTTTAATGTGACTGCCAGCAATGCCTACATATACAGATCGGATCTTATCCTCAATCATCGATTGAGCTTGTTCTACGGCCTTTTTAATTGCATCAGTAGTAGCATCAATATTTACAACCACTCCTTTTTTTAAGCCGCTTGATGGGTATGCACCGAGTGAGATTATTTCTAGTTTTTGAGCTTCATTATATTTACCTACAATACAAACTACTTTGGAAGTACCTATATCTAAGCCAACAACTATATTAGAATTTTTACCATTATTTGCCATAATCTAAAGCAACTCCATCCTTATACCTTAAATCTATCATACTAGGAATTTTTCTATTTTCGTACAAGTAATTTAAGGTATCTTTTAATGAATTAAATTTATTATTTGAAAGTTTATTGCCAAT
The DNA here is from genome assembly GCA_902635645.1 of uncultured SAR86 cluster bacterium. Taxonomy (GTDB): domain Bacteria; phylum Pseudomonadota; class Gammaproteobacteria; order Magnimaribacterales; family D2472; genus SCGC-AAA076-P13. The sequence continues at coordinate 80,613 of CACPON010000001.1, read as the reverse complement.
CATTATGACATGTAAATTCGTTTGAATCTGCCATCCTGAAATATGTGAATAGGTAATTTTTACTATATTAGTATTATCAAAATTATTCACTTTAAAAAAATTAATAATATTAAGCGGCTCTTTCAAATCTTCTATGGGTCCATTTACAGAAATCAAATTAAGAAAAGTTTTATCAAATTTAAACTTTTTTAAATTGGTATCTACAAAAAATTCATTATTTAATATAAATATTGGTGTTCTTGTTTTTATATTTAATTTTGCAGAATTACTAAATGGTTTAACATTTATAAAGTACTCATCTATCCAGTCCTGCTCCTCAAGTAAATCTTTAATATCATTCTTTGTCTTTAATTCACCTAATTTTTCAATGAATATTTTTTGAGACTTTAAATATATTTCTGAATCTAGCGAAATATCAATATTTAAACCTTTTGAAAAAACTGATCCAGTAAAACAGAATACTATTAAGGCGTAAAAGGTTTTTTTAAAGTTTTGCATTAATAATATTTTGAACTACTTCCTCGTATTCTAATCCAAGAAAGCTTCCTGATTTTGGAACACAACTGTGTGATGTCATTCCTGGAACGGTATTAATTTCAAGAACATGAAATTGACCTGTGATGTCTTGGAGAATATCAATACGTGCCCATCCTCTGCAGTTCAGAGCATTATATGCATTTGAAGCAACCACATTTATTGCTAAGTGTTCCTCAGAAGTAAGATTAGCTTCAATAAGCCCTGTATTATTTGAGATATATTTTGCATCATAATCATAAAACTCATTCTCAGTTACTATTTCTATTACCGGCATACATTCATCATTGATAATTGTCACAGTAAACTCTTTTCCATCTATGCAGTTTTCCATTAAAAATGGTCTATCTATATTGTTTGCATTATTAAGAGCAACCATAAAATCTTTATCGTCTTTTATCTTAAAAATATCAACGCTTGAGCCTTCTTGACTTGGTTTTAAAAAACAGTTTTTATTTTGAAAATCTTTGAAAGTTTCATTTAAAAATGGTTTTAAAGTCTCATAATATTTCCATGATGGAGTCATAACATTATGAGCTTTTAAAATTGTTTTACATGTATTTTTATCCCATGTATTTCTGCAAGCTTCTGGCCCTGATCCAGTATAAGGTATAGATAGATCATCAAATTTTTCTTGGAGATTACCTCCTTCACCCTCAAACCCATGCAATGCTATAAAAATAAGATCATACGTTTTAAAAATATTGAAATCACTAATAGTTTTAAAATCTACAATAGTTGTTTCATATCCTAATTTTTTTAGGGCATCATAGACCCCCTTGCCACTTTGCAAAGATATTTCTCTTTCTGATGACGAGCCGCCACATATGACAATAATTTTTTTTATTTCTTCCATGTTTCTTTTATTAATTCGCATACGCTTGAAACACTGCCTGCACCCTGGGTAATAAGAACATCGAAACTATTTTCTTTTGATTCAATAAGTTTAACTACATCATTATGTTTTTTGATATACGAAACATCTTTATGTCCTTTTTGCTTAAGTGTTTCAACAATGGTTCTTGAATCAATACCTCTGATAGGATTTTCACTTGCAGCATAAATATCCAGCATTATCAATGAATCAACTTTTTTAAGAACTTGAATAAAATCATCAAACAATTGTGCTGTTCTAGAAAATCGATGAGGTTGAAATATCATACAAATCTTTTTTCTAGGAAATTCTTCTTTGCATGCTTTTATATTAGATAAAATTTCTATTGGATGATGACCATAATCATCTATTAGAATTTTATTATTCGAATTAATTTTAATATCTGCCTTCTCATACCTTCTGCCAACTCCTGTAAATTCTTTAATGCCTTTTTTTATTGCATTTATAGGTAGGCCTTCTTCTATACATACAGCTATAGAAGCTGTAGCGTTATAAATATTATGAAAACCAGGCTGCCTGATGCAAAAGGCATATTTTTTACTTCTTTGATTATCCATAATCTCAAAGGTCTGAAATCCGTTTTTATAACCAGAATTTAAAATTTGAAAATCTACATTTTTTGATTTTCCAAAAGTAATCTGTTTTCTTGAAATTCTTTTTGTAATTTTTTTTATATTTTTATCATCTCCATTAACTATCAGATATCCATAAAAAGGCACATTCTCTGAAAATTGAATAAATGAATCTAAAAGGTTTTCAAAATTATTGTCATAGTGAGTCAAATGATCATCATCTATATTGGTTAATATCGCTACATCTGGGTTTAAATGAGTAAAAGATCCATCACTTTCATCTGCTTCTGCAATTAAATAATTACCCATACCTAAATCAGAGTTTTCATCGGTGCTTAAAACTTTTCCTCCAACTACATATGTTGGGCTTAGTTCAGCAGTATTAAAAATTTTTGCAATCATGCTTGTTGTAGTTGTTTTACCATGACTTCCAGCGATGGCTATGCTCTCATAACCTCTCATAATGCTACCAAGCATTTCAGCACGAGGAATTATTGTTATACCATTCTTTATGCCTTCAAGAATTTCTGGATTTTTATTATCAATAGCAGTTGAGACTACTATTAAGTTCGCTTTTTTGATGTTTGTTTTGTCATGACCTATAAAGACTTTTGCGCCCTCTTTCTTAATTTTTTTTAGCTCATATGTATCATTAATGTCAGACCCAGATACTTTGTAGCCCTTTTTAAGAAGCAATCTTGCTATACCTATCATTCCGGCACCGCCTATGCCTACAAAATGTATATGTTTTATTTTTTTAAAAAAATTCATTTCATTTGCTCAAGGTATTCGATAACTTTGCCTGCGATAATAGAAGCTGACTCAAGATGGTTTTTATTTCTGTGTAATTTCCATGTATTGTATGTTTTTTGATTAACAATTGTTGATATCTTTTTTTTAAGGGCATCTAAACCATCTTTTTCTTCATGTATAAGCCCCATATTTAAGTCCTCAATATGTTTTGCATTATAAAGTTGATGATTATCAATAGCAGACGGTAACGGTATCATAAGCAGGCCTTTGGATAATGAGGTAACCTCAGAAACAGATAAGGCTCCAGCTCTAGAAATAACAAAATCAGACCAGCTTATTAATGATTCAGGGTTTTCATAAAACTCTTTGACTTCAGCCTCAATATTAAATTTTTTATAAAAGTCCTTTAAGTCTTTATCCTTTCCTTTACCAGATTGATGCTTAACCAATATTTTTTTACTTAGACCTTCAAATGCCATTGGGATATTGGTATTTATATACTCTGAACCTTGACTGCCACCAGTTATGTATATCTTTGTAATCTCAGAATAATCTTCCTTTGGAACTTCTGTACGAAATTCTTCTCTAATGGGGTTGCCGGTAATGCATGTATTTTTGAAAGTTTCTTTTAATTTAAAAGCGCTAAAAATAATCTTTGAAAACTTTCCAAGCAGCTTATTAGCTGAGCCCAAGACAGCATTTTGTTCATGGATAAATATTGGTTTTCTAGATATATAGAATGCAATACCAACTGGAACTGTAATAAAGCCGCCAAACCCAATCATAGCATCGACTTTTTCATTTCTAATAATTTTTAAAATTTTAAAAATACTTATTGGTATAAGTAGCAAAGATTTAATTTTTTCGAAAAAATTTTTACCACGGAATCCCTCCATCGATATGAAGTGGTAACGAAAACTTGTTTTTTTTAATGCATTGACCTCAATTGGAGCGCCCGAACCAATGAAAACAATATCATGACCATTGTGTTTTAATTCATTGCCAACAGCTATTGCAGGAAAAATATGTCCGCCTGTTTTTGCTGCAGATACTATAATTTTCATACGATTATATTAATTTGTTTTCATTATTTATTCTTATAACTATTGCTATAAGGGACATCATAATAATAATACTAGTTCCACCGTAACTAATAAATGGAAGCGTAAGTCCTTTAGTTGGAAGCAAACCAATATTCACTGCCATATTAAATAGAGCTTGAACTGCTATTAAAACCATAATTCCAAAAGAAACATACCCTTGAAATAGCCTGTCTTTACTAAGAGAATCAAGGGCTACTCTAAGAATACCAATAAACAAAACAACAAACAGTGCAATCAAAACCAATCCACCAACTATTCCAAGCTCTTCAACAAGAATTGCAAAAATAAAATCTGTATGAGCTTCCGGTAAAAAAAAGTTCTTTTGAAAACTATTACCAATACCTAAGCCAAACCACCCTCCTTGACCAATGCTTATTAATGAATTTGAAAGTTGCCATCCAGCATTTCTTACAACATCCTCTGCAAAAGGATCAGTGAAAGCAAGAACTCTAGCCAGTCTCATAGGTGAGCTTGAAATCGCTAAATATCCCAATAATGATATTAAAATTGATAATAAGCTGAACTGAAAAAAAGATATTCCTGCATAAAATAATATTGCAACAACAAGCAAGCATATTATTGCTGTAGACCCAAGATCAGGCTGACCCATTATTAATAATGAAATAATAAAAAGAAGAAACAAAGGTTTAAGAAAACTTCTTAGAGTATTAATTTCAGACATTCTTCTAACCGAATAACCAGAAATATATAAAATTAAGCTAAATTTACAAACTTCTGACGGCTGAATGTTTATTGGTCCTAATCTTATCCATCTAATGCTCCCATTTACTGAAGTGCCTATATCTGGAATAAATAAAGCAATTAACAAAAGAATACTTATAAGCATAAACACCCAATCAGCTTTAAATAAAAAATCAGAGGGCAGCAGCAAAAAAATACTCATTGCAAGCAACCCAGCTGAAATGAATATGAGCTGTCTGCTAGCAAAATAAAATGGGTCTCCTGTCATCTCATCAGCAACATAAATACTAGATGAAGCAACCATAATAAACCCAAGGCTCATTAAGCTTATAAATGAAAATAAAATTAAAAAATTGTTTGTTCTATTCATCTTGGTTTAAACAAGAATTGAAGTGCTCTCCCCTAATCTCAAAATTCTTATAATCCTTACCACTTGGATATCCAGGTGAAAATAAAATATTCTTTTTATTTGAATCTTTTAGATATGAAATAATATCTTCAAGTGTATTAAATAATTTTTTGTTATTGTTATCTAAACATGCATCAATTTCTTTTTTGTGCTTCCCATAAACTAAAATTTCTTCAGGTCCATTTATCTTAAGAGATTTATGATTTTCCTTTGCTGGATCACCACAAACAATTAATACAAAATTTTTCAAGCCAAAAAACTTTATAGCATTTTCAAGAGCAAAGAAGAGTGAGTTAGAGTTGGTTGATTTTGAGTCATTAATGATCGATGGAGTAATTTTTTCAAACCTATAAGGAAGGTTTTTTAGATCTAATTTTTTTGATTCTTTTCCTGTTATCCACCTGAAGAGTTCGTATGGATTATTTTCATTTGAGAAATTTTTTGAAGATTGTATCTTTTCTTTAGCACTTTTATAGGCTTCAAAAGACCCGTGATAATCTAAATGATCTGGTGCTATATTTAAAAGGATCCCATAATCTAAATCATTAAAATTCATCTTATCTAATTGAAAACTGGATAACTCTATAATTGAATATGTTTTATTATTATTAATCACGTCTAGCATTGGATTACCGATATTACCAACAAGATTAACTGTATCTATTTCTCTAATAAGTTGTTCTAAGTGGAAACAAGTTGTGCTTTTTCTATTTGTTCCTGTGATGCCTATTTTTATTGAGTTATCTTCCTTAAAAAAAATATCAAGATCCGTAATAACCTCAGCGTATTGTTTAAGTGATTCATATAAATCTTTTGGGATTCCAGGACTGCAAAATATAGTTTGATAATCAGAGAGGTTATTCTTTTTATTATGCTGATCTATATTTTCATCAAAAATATCAAAAGGAATATTTCTATTAGTTAAATATCTTTCGAAAGATTTTCCGGTAACCCCATAACCATATATTAAAGATTTCATTCCTTAAATTTATCGAAGTTTTAATGTAGCTAATGCTATTAAAATTAGAACTAATGTAACTATCCAAAACCTAACAATGATTTTAGGCTCTGGCCAGCCTTTTAATTCATAATGATGGTGGATAGGTGCCATTAAAAATACTCTTTTTCCTCGAGTCTTATAGGAAATAACCTGAATTGCAACACTTAAGGTTTCTATTACAAATACACCCGCCATGATTGCAAAAACTAGCTCATGTCTTAAAATCACCGCCAGTATTCCTAATATTGCTCCTAAAGTTAGTGAACCAATATCTCCCATAAAAATTTGAGCAGGATACGTGTTATACCAGAGAAAACCAATACCAGAACCAATAAGTGCTCCACAAAAAACTATTAACTCTCCTGATAATTTTAGGTGAGGTAAATACAAATAATCAGCAATAATTTGGTTACCCATACTATAAGCGATAAGTCCGAGAGCTCCCGCAATAAGAACAGATGGCAATATAGCAAGGCCATCAAGACCATCAGTTAAATTTACAGCATTAGATGATCCAATTAAAACAAACATTCCAGTTGATATGAATACAAAGGCGCTCATAGGAATTATTAGATCTTTAAAGAATGGAACAATAAATGAAGTTTCAGCAATCAATTCAGCAGAATGATATAAATAATACATAGCTATAAATGATGCAATAATTTGTAAAAATATTTTCTGTTTAGAATTAAGTCCGTCTGAACTTTTATTTTTTATTTTTAAATAGTCATCAAAGAATCCAATTAAAGCAAAGGCTATGGTTGTAAAAAGAACAACCCAAATATATCTGTTGCCTAGGTCGGACCATAGTAACGTGGAAATCACTAAGGACGATAAAATTAAAAGTCCTCCCATAGTGGGTGTTCCTGATTTTTTATAATGAGATTCTGGTCCATCAACTCTAACATGTTGCTCAAACTGCATAGACTTGAGAGACTTTATTATTATTGGGCCTAATAAAATAGATATTAATAATCCAGTCACTGTACCACCCAAAGTTCTTACAGTTAAATAACGTAAAACATCAAAACCTGGATCTATGTCTACAAGAATAGTGCCTAAATATTCAAACATTTATAAATCTCTCCATTTTTATTCCCCTAGAGCCTTTAATCAGAACTATGTCTCCACTTTTAATGTTTTCTTTAATAAATTTTTTAAGATCATTTTCATTATTAAAAAATAATCCATTTTTGCCATATCCAGATACAGCATATTTTGTTAATTCTCCAAAACCAAGAAAAACATCTACTTTTTTTCTTTTTGCATACTGTCCAACATCAGCATGCATCTTTTTTCTGTATCTTCCTAATTCAAGCATGTCACCCATAATGAAAACTTTTCGCTTGTTTGAATTTGATAAGAAATCAATAGCTTTTTTTACAGATTCTGGATTCGCATTGTAAGTATCATCAATTAGTAAAGATCCTCTTATCCATTTCTGTTGCTTTTGTCTTACTTGAATGCTCTTTTCTAATCTTTGATTAAATAATTTTGGTGAATTTTCAATTAAATACGACACGGCAAATGCTGCAAGAATATTTTTAATGTTATGAACTCCTGATAATGAAGTTTTGATTTTATGATCTATATTATATTTATCTGAAATAATATTAAATTCTTGTTTTTTTATTGAGGATTTTATATTTATTGCATAAAAATCAGCATTTTTTTCAGTGCCAAATGTAATTAATTCTTTTCCTCTAATTATTTTTTTCCAGAATTTTAGGTGTTCTTTGTTTTCATTTGGAACTACTAAGTAACCGCCATTTTTTATGTTTGAGACTAACTCAGATTTAACTTTTAAGACTCCTTTTATATTTTTAAGTTTTTCTAAATGAGAATTACCAATATTTGTAATTACTCCAATATTTGGTTTTAGAATTGAACTTAAATATTTTATGTCTCCAGGTTTAGCTGCACCCATCTCAATTACTAAATTTTTTGAGTTTTGTTTTGCATTAAAAATACTTAAGGGCATTCCAATTTCATTATTATAATTATTTAAAGTCGATGAGCTTTTTGATAAAACATTTGCGATAATTTTAGTTGTGGTAGTTTTTCCGTTGCTTCCTGTTATGCCTACAATATTTCCATCAAAAGATTTAAGAATATTGCTTGTAATCTTTTTAAGAGCAGAAATGGAATTATTGACATAGATTATGTTTTTATTCTTAGAAGTTTTATATTTCTTACTGTCAGTTATTGCAAGGCATGCTCCTTTGTGAATTGCTTCATCAACATAATCATTACCATTAAAATTTTCTCCGTTTATAGCAATAAATAGTGAGTCTTTTTTGATAGTTCTAGAATCAATAGAAATATCTTTTATCTGAATATTCTTTTTGATGGGAGTATCTAAATATTTAGATAAGTCATTTGAGTTAGTTATAAATTTCATTGACTACCTCATGATCACTAAAAAATAGTATCTGACCATCTTTTTCTTGTGTCTCTTCATGCCCCTTACCCAAAATAACCAAACAGTCATCTTTTTTAATTAAATTTGTTCCATGAATAATAGCTTCTTTTCTATCTTCAATTACATCAATTTTGCTTTCACTATTATTGTTTGCAATGGCATCAGATAAAATTTCACTAAACTCTTCATTTCTAGAGTTGTCAGATGTAAATATTACCTTATCAGCATATTTCAAAGCAGCATTAAGCATTAATGGTCTCTTTGATCTATCTCTATTACCTCCACAACCAAAAACGACAACCAAATTATCAAAAAAATCTTGCAATGACGATAGAAATAAAAGAAACCCTTCAGGATTATGCGCGTAATCAATAATTATATTTGCAGGAATATCTTTTATAAAATCGCTCCTGCCTTTAGGAAGTTTTAAAAAGTTCAATTTATTGATTTTATTTTTATCAAAGTTTGATAAACCAGCAGAACAAATAGCAAAAATTAAGTTAACTATATTGAACTTTGGAAAAATAGATGTCTCAAATTTATATATTGAATCACCTTTTTCATTATTTTGGATTATTTTGAATAATGATTTTTTAAAAGAACATTCAAGAATTTCGTAATATAGATCAGTAGAGGGGTTATTAGAAACTTTTGTTAGCGAGCTATCTTCAATGAATATATTAGGATTCTCATTTAAAATTTTTTGGTTGATAAATTTACTTTCAGATTCAGTACTAAAAATTTTTAATTTACTTTCTGCATAGTTTTCAATGTTCTTATGATAATCAAGATGATCAGACCCAATATTTAATATAGATGAAGATTTAAAATACTTGATATTCTCTAATCTATTTTGATCCAACGCATGTGAGGATATTTCAATACAAACTGCGATATTATTTTTGATTTTATAAAAATTAAATATTTCAAATAATTCAAAAATATCAGGCGTTGTTTTTTTTGATATAGATTGATCTAATGGATTGGTATTATATTGAGTTCCGATAGTACCTATATATATCGAGCTAATACCTTTATTTGTGAGTAGTTGGTGGCATAAGTATGCTGACGTTGTTTTGCCATTTGTTCCTGTAAATACATAGTAGTTATGGCTATTGAAATTGTTAATTGTATAAAAAGCTTCTAGAACTTTAAAAATCTTCTTACCACCATTAGATTGAAGATCTTTTACATAGATAATATTTTCATTTGATGAACAAAAATTTTTATCATTATGGATAGCAAATTTTGCTCCTTTTTCAAAAGCTTCATCAATATATTTGCTTCCATGATTTTGTGTTCCTTTTAAAGCAAAAAAAATAGAGCCCTCTTTTACTTTGTCAGTTGTGTTTGTAATACTCGAAATTTCTATTTCATTAGAAAATTGGATACCAAGTATTTGTGCTAATTTATTCATCCTCTAAATAACCTAAATAATTTAAAGAACTCTCAGCAATTTCTGCAAATAGAGGTGCGGCAATCATGCCACCTGAATATGCATTTAGTCCAGGATCCTCAATTGATACAAATATTGTTAATGATTTCTCTGATAGAGGTGCAATACCAACAAAAGAAGCGCGATATAAATCTTCAGCGTAACCTGATCCTGATCTAATCCTATGCACAGTTCCAGTTTTTCCACCCTGCGTAAATCCATCTATATTTGCTTTCTTACCAGTACCAAACTCTACAACTTTTTGCAAAGCGTCTAAGGTATGATCGGCTGATTCTTTTGAGATAACTCTCTTATGTGTTACTTCGTCATTTATAAGCAGTTTGAAATCTTTGCGAATTCCCTTATTTGCAAAAGTTGAATAAGCAGATGCAATTTGATAAGGGCTTACTGTAAAGCCATACCCATAGCCCATACTGGCGAGCTCTCTATCTGAAACCTCTTCTTTACTATTAATTAAACCAAAAGCTGCTGATGGGAAGTTGATTGATATTGGTTTACTAAAACCAAAATTATAGTAATTGGTTTTCAAAGCATCGTATCCTAATTCTAATGCAATTTTAGATGCTCCAACTTGGCTTGAATGAGCAATAATTTCTTTAGGGGTTAATTGAACATAATTTTTTGTGTCAGAAATAATCTTCTCACCTAATTGCAAACGTCTTGGTAACTCTATTAATTCATCAGGATTGATAACACCCTCATCTACAGCCTTCGAAAAAACTATAGGCTTTATAACAGATCCTAGCTCATATGCATCAACAAGAGCCCTGTTCTTTTGAATTGATCTATTTGGGTTGTTGGGGTTATAAGAAGGATAGCTCGCTATTGCTAATATTTCTCCGCTTAAATTATCAAATACTAAAACTGTTCCTGCTTTAGCGTTATTTTTTACTATAGCCTCAACTAAATATTTATAAGAATAAAACTGAATAGTTGAATCAATAGTTAAGACTATATCTTGACCTTTAATTGATTTTTCAATCTCAATAGGTTTTGAAATGATTTCTTGTTTTGCATTTTTATAAAACTTTTGTTTCCCACTCTTTCCTGAAAGCATAGAATCATAACTTTTTTCTAGTCCCTCTTGTGCTCTATCCTTTCCATAAAAACCAACAAGTGGCGCAATCTGTTCACCTAGAGGGTAATGTCTGCTGTGACGTACTTCTATCTCTAATTCATTAAAATTAAGATCTTCAATAATTGACTGTTCTTCAGCAGTTAAACCTTTTTTAAGAAGAGTTTTCCTTTTAAAAGGCTCAGTAATAGAAATATCTTCATCTGTCTCCATAAGGTCTTTAAGCTTAAGAAATTTATCAATATTTAAACCCTTTAAAGCATATAAATCATAATTAATAATAGAAACTGCTAACGGAAACTTATTTCTGTCATATATCGCTCCTCTTACGGGATTAATTTCTCTATATTTTATATATCTTTTTTTTCCTTCATTTTGCAAAAAAAGGCTGTCTTCTACTTGAACTAATATAATTTTATAAACAACAGCAAAAATTGCTCCAACAAGACAAAAGCATGTAATGAATAGTCTCCAATTTATAAAATTAATTTTTTTCATTAGCAGTGCTTTTAATTATGATCTTAGGCTTCCGTTTAACCATGCCAAGATCTTCCTTGGCAATGCGCTCAATGTAAGCAGGTGAATTATTGGTATATGACTGAGTAATAAGTTTTATATTTTTATCTTTAAATGACTCATGCTCTTTGATTAGGTTTTCTTGATTGTTATTTAATCTATTTATTTCAAATGAAAGCTTAATTTTTTCAAGACTGAGAAAGATGATAGAAAATAACATCAAAATTAGTATTGAGTTTTGTTTATTGGTCATAATTTTTTAAATACTCTCATGATTGCACTTCTTGATCTATTGTTTAGTTCAATCTCTTTAGCAGATGGCCTTACCTTTTTTGCAATACATTCAAATTCTTTAAACTCTTCATTATTTATTGGTATGTCTTTAGGATAATTTTTTATTTCAGCTTTAAAAAAATTTTTAACAATATTATCTTCCAAAGAGTGAAAAGAAATAACCACAACGATTCCATTTTTTTTGAGTAAACTCTTTGCGTGAATTAAAGAGCTTGATAGCTCAGTTAATTCGTCATTTAAATGAATTCTGAATGCTTGGAATGATTTTGTAGCTGGATGAATTTTATTTTTTTTATCTGGATATATATCTTGAATAAGGTTTGCAAGCTGCAATGTTGAATCAAGAGTATTTTGATTTCGATATTCAACAATATTTCGTGAAATCAGCTTTGCATGCTTTTCATCACCATATTTATATAAAACTTCCTTAATATCATTTTCAGTTGCTTTATTGATCCAGTCCGCTAATGGTTTTCCTTTTTTGGTATCAAATCTCATATCAAGAGGTCCATTATGCCTAAAACTGAAACCCCTAGATGCATCATCAAAATGAGTTGAGCAAGTGCCCAAATCATAAAGAATTCCATCTACTGAATCTTTACTAAAATATTTATTAATATTGCTAAATGAATCTTGAATGATCTTAAAGTTAGTGTTTTGAATATTGTTTGCATGCTCAATAGCATCACAATCTTTATCAAAAGAAGTTAATTGAGACTTGGAGGAAATTGTATCTAGAATTTTTTGTGTATGACCACCTCGGCCATAAGTGCAATCTATATAGCTGCCTTCTTTCTTGTTAACTAGAAAATCTACTGACTCTTCCAGCAAGACTGGAAAATGCAGCATCTTAATCTACTTGCTTTCTCATAAAAGTTGGCACATCAAGGAAATCAATTTCCGCTGCAGACGATGTGCCACCTTTTTGACTTGTTTGTTCTTTATTCAATCCAACGGGATTTAATTGCATTGATGGCTGATTATCGATAACTAGTTTTGGAGCTCTTTGGTCAACACCAGTTGCCACGATAGTTACCAGCAAATCATCTTTTACTGAATCATCATATACAAGTCCATAAATTATATTTGCATCCTCATGAACAATTTCTTCTACAATATCAGCAACCTCTGCCTGATCACCCAATGTTGGTTTTGCTGCAGTAATATTAACTAAGACGCCTCTTGCATTTTTTAGATTTATATCTTCAAGTAATTCACTTCTTACAGCTTGAGTAGCTGCAGCTTCTGCTCTATTTTTGCCACTTGCTCTTCCTGTACCCATCATTGCAATGCCTTTTTCAGACATAACAGTTTTTACATCAGCAAAATCGACATTGATATGTCCTTTTTTTAAGATGATATCTGATATGCCTTGAACAGCTCCTTTCAGTACATCATCTGCTTTAGCAAATGCATCCTGCATCGCTGTATCTTCACCCAAAATCTCATATAACTTTTGATTGGGGATGGTTACAAGACTGTCAACCTCTTCAACAAGAGCAGCTAATCCTTTTTCAGCTGCAGTCATTCTTTTTTTACCTTCAAATTTAAACGGCTTTGTAACAACAGCAACTGTAAGTGCTCCCAAATCTTTAGCAATAGATGCAACTACCGGGGCTGCTCCAGTTCCGGTTCCACCGCCCATGCCGGCAGTTATAAAAATCATATCAGCTCCAACTAATAATTCTTCTATTGCAGCTCTATCGCTTTCAGCAGCTTTTCTTCCAACATCTGGATTTGCTCCAGCTCCAAGCCCTTTTGTCAAACCATTACCAAGTTTTAATGTTATTGCTCCATCGGCCATTGAAAGAGCCTGAGTATCTGTATTAGCACAAATAAAATCTACTCCTTCAATATTATGATTAATCATATGAATAACAGCATTTCCACCAGCGCCCCCTACACCGACAACTTTAATCTTTGCGTTTTCTACTGCTTGCCCTATTACTTCAAAATTCATTTTTATCCCCTATTAAAAAGACATTGATTTAATGCTCTCTGGAAGAACTACATCTAAAATTTCAGTTGCTAGTGATCCACCTGTTTGTCTCATTTCCCAGTTAGAAACATTCCATATTTCAAACTTATTACCCATACCAATTAATGAGATCTGCTTTTCATCAATCAATTCTGCATACTTTCTTAATTCAGATGGAATTAAGACTAGCATTCTCCCCTTTGGATCAAATTCCGTAACACTTGCATTGCCTAAAATAGTCCACTGAAGGTTTCTTACAATTGGGTCAAGCCCTTGAAGAGATTCTAATTTTGATGAAATTTCTAACCATTGAGACTGAGGATATATTTTTAATGATGGGTATTGTGGATCTTTGGTTATAACAATTTGAGTTTCATTTTTTTGAATAAAACTGGTCCGATATTTAGCAGGAATTGCTAATCTACCCTTTTGATCAAGTGAAACTGTGTTAAAACCATACATGGATTAAAATATATAGCCTTTTTACACACTTTGCAACACATTTACACACTTTTTCACACCATATAATAGATGATTTAAAAAGTTGAGTTGGTCTATAAGCCGGATTCTGTAAAAGATGATCATCTATCTTGATACTGTGTTGCCACAATATTCTAGCAACCTACCCAAATCCTAAGCGAGCAACTTAAAAGGATTTCTATTTGGTCTTGCTTCGGGCTGGGGTTTACAATGCCTTAACTGTCTCCACTTAAGCGGTGAGCTCTTACCTCACCATTTCACCCTTACCAAAAATATTGGCGGTATACTTTCTGTTGCACTTTCCGTAGACTCACGTCTCCCAGGTGTTACCTGGCGCCCTGCTCTATGAAGTCCGGACTTTCCTCTAACTAGGTTAGCGATCATCCAACCAACTCGTGGCTATTATAAATAGTTTTTAGATAGATGCTAATCAAGTTCTAACAATTGTTTATAAACATCTCTTTTATTTTCTTTAGTAATCATGGATATAAGCTTTGCCGCATCTTTTGGTGGCATATTCTCTAAAAATGCTTTTTGTATTTTTTTATCTAATTTTGTATTTTTAAATTCTACAGAGCTGCCTTCTATCACAATGACAAACTCACCTTTTAAAACTAATTCATCACTATTAATTTTTTCTTTTATTGACTCTATCGATCCTCTCTCTATGGTTTCATGAATTTTAGTCATTTCTCGACACAATGAAATCTTATTATGTTGAGGGTGCTCTTCAAACAAATATTGAATTGTTTCAGGGAGTCTTTTTCCAGATTCAAAAAGAATTATTGTTTCAGAGTATTTCTTTAAAGACCTTATAAATTCAACTTTTTGATTCTTCTTTTTGGGTACAAAACCTAAAAAAATAAAACTTGATGTTGGAAGTCCTGATAAAACAACTGCATTGATTATTGAAGATGGTCCTGGAATGTGGCTAAAATTAATTTTGTGCTTTATACATTCTTGTATTAGGTGATATCCAGGATCAGATATTGCTGGTGTACCTGCATCACTGATAATTACTATTTCTAAGTTTTGATCTTCAATAAGTTTTTTAACAATAAGATTAGTAACCTTCCTTTCATTGTGTTCATGAAAAGAAGAACATTTCGATCTACAATCAATAAAATTTAATAATTTTTTTGCATTTCTTGTATCTTCTGCAAAAATATAATCTGCACTTTTTAGAGCTTCAATTGCTCTAAGTGATATATCATTTAAATTACCTATTGGTGTTGAAATTAAATTTAACATTTATTAAAAAATTAAATATGTTTAAACAAAGCTTAACATTTATTACAGTATTTTTATTAGCTGCTCTTACAAGCTGTGCTGGATCTAATAATAATTTCAAGAAAAATTTTTTAACTGAAAATGACATTAGAGAAACTTTAAGCAGGACTGAATTAAAATTAAATTATTTAATAAATGATAAGAATAAAGAATATTTTATATCTTCGTTATTAGAATCAGACTATAAATTTAATATTGTTTTTGATGAAAATGGAAAAAAGCTTAAAGATAGATTAACAGAATCTAATCTTTCATTTTTTTGTAATAGTTTTTTAGATGATCAATTATATCAACTCGAAAACATACTTTTTTATAATAATAATTCTAGAGAAAAGCTTATAGTTGCATTCAGCAATGAATATAAAAATAGAATAGATACTTTAGAAGATAAATATCCTGAAGTTAAATTTTTTTTAATAGATAATAATCTTGATGCCTTCTCGCAACAAATTACTGGAATTGAATCAAGCTTGAAAAGGCTGAATGGTTTGGAATCATTGGATAGAAATATCACTATTAATCATAACCCAAGAGAAAGAAAAGATTTTAATAAGATCTTTTTCTTAACTGACTATGATATTGGTAAAAGTCTTGTTCCAATTTTTAGAAGTTACTTAATAAGTACTGAATTTTATTCAACTACTGAACTATTAATGGGAGCATCTTCATTAAAAGAATTTAATGATTTTGAAAATGTAATAATTCCTGTACCAAATTACCTTTTTGAAAAAATTTCATTAAATAAAGATATTAAAAGTATTGAAGATGAGTTGAATAAGGCTTTGATTGAAGACCTTATTTTAGCTGAAGGGATATATCAAAGTAATATTAGCAACATTAATATGATGTTTAACACAGGAATTTCAAAAGTCTCAAAAGGACAATGTATAAATAGAAATCTTCCTTTATGGAACGTATCTCCGGATACAACTAATCCTCTTTAAGATCCCTCTCAAGGGAAGATAAACTATCTAAAAATCCAGGTCTTTTAAATACTTCTTTCTGATAATCTAAGAGAGGTTTTAGGTGTCTGTTGACAGGAAGCTTAATGCCGATAGAAGGAAGTCTCCATAGAATAGGTGCAAAGCAACAATCTACAAGAGTAAACTCATCGCTCATAAAAAACTTGAATTCTTTAAAAGTTGGAGCAATTGAAGATATTTCATGCAAGAGCTCTTCTCTCAGCTTTAATAACTCTTTTTCGGGAAGCTCGCCTGCTATTAATGTGTCTACAATTGGACACCATTCTCTGTCTATACGTAACATTAACGTTCTGCTGTTTGCCCTTGCCACCGGATATACAGGAAGCAATGGAGGGTGTGGAAACCTTTCGTCTAAATATTCCATCATTACAGAAGGATCATGAATTGCAAGATCTCTATCAACGAGAATTGGTAACTTATGATAAGGGCTTATTGAAAGAATATCTTCAGGAGTTTCTTCAGGTTTAGCCTCATGAATTTCAGCGGTAATATCTTTTTCAGCTAATACAATCCTAACTCTTTGGCTATAATGGTCATCTCTGTCTGAATATAAAATCATATAATTCCCCTAATTATTTATGATAATCCTTGTGGTACTCTCTGTAGAGCAAGGCTGAAAGTGCAGTAAAAATTAAAAAATAAAAAATTACGTACCAGCCCATTCTTTCTCTTTCGGCTTTAGCTGGTTCACCGACATATACAAGAAAGTTAGTTAGGTCATAGATTAAGCTATCAAACTCCTCTTTATTTAGCTCGCCTGAACCCACATCTACTTTTAAGTATCCACATTTTTCTTTAGTTATGGTATTACCAAAATCGTCTCTTTTTTCACCGCCATTTTTTGCAATAACAGGAACATCCTTACAGACCAACTTTTGATTTCCTTGTAAAGCCATCAAAACATTAGGCATTGCAGTTCCAGGATAGACTAAGTTATTAACTCCATATTGTTTAGACGAGTCCTCATAATATGCTCTTAAGTATGAGTATATCCAATCGTCTCCCCTTACTCTGCTTACCAATGTAAGATCTGGAGGAGCAACGCCAAACCATTGTGCTGATTGTTCTTTTGACATAGACCCAATCATCAAATCACCAGGCTTTATAGATTTATCAAAGACAAGATTATCAAAAAATATTTCTTCTGGTATTTGAAGATCTTTAGATACTCTACCCCATCTTGAATATTGAAGTGAATGACAACCGTAACAATAATTTAAAAATGTTGATGCGCCTCTTTGTAGTGAAGCCATATCATTTAAAGAATATTTAAATTCATCACACTCACCATAATCTTTACAAGGTCCACCTTCAGCTGCATCTATACCGTTGATAGATACTAACAAGCCAATAGCAACTAAAAATTTGCTGAGCTTGATATTTAAAATGTTTGATTGCTTTTTAATCATAGTCGTTCTGGCACTTCTAATGT
This sequence comes from uncultured SAR86 cluster bacterium, assembly GCA_902635645.1. Taxonomy (GTDB): domain Bacteria; phylum Pseudomonadota; class Gammaproteobacteria; order Magnimaribacterales; family D2472; genus SCGC-AAA076-P13. Next base: position 62,719 of record CACPON010000001.1, on the reverse strand, counting down.
CTTTTCATATTTTGTATAAATCGGCATTAATAAGAAAAATGCAAAATAAATTACCGTACAAATTACACTCATTGTTTTTCTTACTTCAGTAACACTAACAGTGCCCAAGTATCCTAGAGTTATAAAGCTAATGCCAAATAAAGCTAAAGCTACTTTGCTGTATATGCCTTTATATCTGATTGATGCAACTTTACTTTTATCCAACCATGGCACTACAAATAAAATTGCAACTGCTGATCCCATGACAATCAATCCGCCTAATTTATCTGGAACAGCTCTCAACATTGCATAATATGGAGAGTAATACCAAACTGGAGCAATGTGTTCTGGAGTTACTAGCGGATTAGCTTCTTCAAAGTTTGCCATTTCAATAAAGTAACCGCCTCCCTCAGGGAAGAAGAACATAATAATTGCAAATACTGTCATGAAAACACCAATACCAACTAATGCATTCAAGACTTTGTATGGAAAGAAAGGAACACTATCTAACGGAACACCGTCATCATCAAGGTGTTCTTCAATATCAACACCTTCAGGATTGCCTGCTCCAACTTCATGTAATGCTACTAGATGTAAAAAAACTAAAGCTATAAGAACTAAAGGTAGAGCAACAACATGCAGAGCAAAGAATCTAGATACTGTTATGCCGGATATGTAGTAGTCACCTCTAATCCATAATTCTAAAGATTCTCCTATGTAAGGTATAGCTCCAAACAATGAAATAATAACCTGAGCACCCCAATATGACATTTGACCATAAGGAAGAACATATCCTAGAAATCCTTCTGCCATCATTGCTAGATATATTGTGCATCCAAAAATCCAAACTAACTCTTTGGGTTTTTGATATGAGCCGTACAACAAACCTCTAAACATGTGGAGGTACACGACAGCAAAAAACATTGATGCACCTGTAGTGTGCATGTATCTAATAACCCAGCCATAATCAACATCACGCATAATATATTCTATTGATGCAAATGCTTCTTCTTCAGTATTTGAATAAGGCATTATTAACCATATTCCAGAAACAATTTGGATAATTAATACGACAGATGCCAATGCTCCAAACAGGTACCAAAAGTTAACTTTTGAAGGAACTGGATGCTTTGATAAGTGTCTTTCAAATGTATTAGATACAGGTAGTCTGCTATTAACCCAACCAAATAATTTTCCAACCATTTCGCTCATTATGCTGTTCCTCGGTCTTCACCAATTGTTAAAATTGAACCATCAAAAAAGTGAGGAGGTACTGGAAGATTGGTTGGTGCAGGAACACCTTTATAAACTCTTCCAACCATATCAAACATTGATCCATGACAAGGACAAAAGAAACCACCAGCCCAAGAAGCATCCCATGGCTTTGGCTCTACTTCAGGATGGTATTTAGGAGAACATCCTAAATGAGTGCAAACTCCTACCATAACGGTATATTCACTACTTTTTGATCTAGTTGGATTTTGACCTTTGTATGGCTCTTCGATTTGGTCAGAATTTGGATCAGCTAATTTAGGTAAAGCTGAATCAATATTTTCTAAACTTTCTTTGGTATGACGAACAACAAATACCGGCTGTTTTCTCCATGCTACTTGAATTTGTTGTCCATATTGCATCTTAGATACATCTAATTTAACAGATGCTCCAGCTGCTTTTGCTTTAGCGCTTGGATTCCAAGCAGCGATAAATGGAGTAGCTGCAAAAGGAATGCCTGATAAACCAACTGCGCTTGTTAAACCTATTAAAACCTTTCTTCTAGTATTGTCTTTTTCTTGCATTAGACCTTTGTGTGCTTTGACTTTAGTAATAAAAAAACCAGCGAATTATACCACTAATTTATAAGAAAAAATTTGAAAAAAATTAACGTTTTGAAAACTGCTTACTTTTTCTTGCCTTGACTAGACCAGGTTTCTTTCTTTCAACTTTTCTAGGGTCTCTAGTAAGCAAGCCTGCACTCTTTAGTTGAGGTCTTAGTTCTTCATCATAAGAAATAAGAGCTCTAGAAATACCATGTCTGATTGCTCCTGCCTGCCCAAAACTACCGCCGCCCTTAACTTTGATATTGATATCAACCTTGTCTGTTAGTTCGGTCATTTCTAATGGTTGCATTACTAACATTTGTGCAACCTTACGACCAAAATACACATCTAAATCTCTATCATTAACTTTAATATTACCTTTTCCAGATGAAAGATAAATTCTTGCAGAAGATGTTTTTCTTCTGCCCGTGGCGTAATATGTTTCAGTTGTCATATAGTTGGATTCCATTCAATTGGCTGCTGCGAACCATGATCATGATCCGGGCCACTAAATACTTTTAATTTTTTAATCATAGATTTGCCAAGTTTATTTTTTGGCAACATACCTTTAACAGCTTCTTCAATAATTCTTTCAGGAAACTTCTCATTCATTTCTCTAAAGGTTTTAGTTTTGAGTCCTCCAGGATATAAAGAATGAGTGTAATACTTTTTATCAGTATATTTTGCTCCTGTGACCTTTATCTTTTCTGCATTAATGACAATAACGTAATCACCACCGTCAGTATGTGGAGTAAAAGTTGGTTTATCTTTACCTCGAATTCTATCAGCAATTTTAGTAGACAATCTTCCTAAAACTTTATCTGAAGCATCTACTACATACCATTGTCTTTCGATATTTTCTTTCTTTAACGAGAATGTTTTCATAATCATATTTTTATAAGATGCGAATCTTAATGTTTAGCGCGAAAATTAGCAATATTTTAGTGAAGAAATATTTAAATTAAATACTCTTTTGTTTGCATTTCAATTAATCTACTGCAGCATCTTTCCCAGAGTATTTTTAACTTTACGCCGCTATACAAATTTTCATAATCAATATCGTTAAAAAAGAATTTAATTTTTGTTTGATCTCGATAACAAATATCTATGAATGATATAAACCTTCGCATAATGTCAGCTGTCTCATCATCACAATGTCTAAATTCACTTATAAATATCCAATCAACATTTTCAGAAATTTTTATAAAATCTTTGTTGCCATTAGGCTCATTAAAAAAATTATAAAAAGAAAGCCATAAAAAATTATTACACTTCGCTTTGCAACTAAAAACTCTATCATTTACTTGAAACGTTTTAATTTTAAAGTCTACATTTTGATAATTAGTTTCTATCAAAGATGCTATTTCACTATCCTTATATATTTTATTTTTTGTATAGTTATTGAAGTTCACAATATTTCTTGTTCTATAATCTTTATCCCCATCTAATTCATAAACCCTGGCATGTTTCTGAAATAGTTTCATGGAATCTTGAAATTTTTTTCTTTGCAGACCATCTTTATAGAGTTCATTTGGATGAGCATTAGATGTAATGTATAAAAATACATTTCTTTCAATCAACTGGTTCAATAAATTCCCAACTATCATTGCATCTGCAATATCTTCAACCTGAAATTCATCAATGAATATGACTTCGCTCTTTTTGCTTAAGGATTTAGCTATATGATCAAGCGGATTTTTTTTACCTGACAAAGATGATAATTCATTATGAATACTTTGCATGAAATCAATATAATGAAAATCTATAACTTTTAGATCAAGGTTTTTTATGAAAGACTTTAGTATTACTGTTTTACCCCTTCCAACATCACCCCACAAATAAAAACTTTTGAATGATGGTTTATTTTTTTTAATTTTATTAATAAACGTATTGTTTTTTGGAGAGGTATTATTTAATTCTTCTATAAGATTTGATTGAGCTAAATCAGGTTCAATGCCTTGGTTTTTTAAATTATCGATGATATTTTGAAGCATTGAATATTAATATTATGAAATTTGTACAGAGAACTAAAATAAACTATTTATTAGTTATTTCAATAACTATATTTTTATCATGGGCTTTTTTTTCTAAAAATGAAAATAAATTTGTATCTGCAACCAATAATTCTATTGAGTCAGTTGTTACTGTATATACCTATGGTGGTAACCGATCCTATGCAAATAATAGTATTGGTTCTGGAGTTATTTTTTCAGAAGATGGTTATATTGTTACAAATACGCATATTATTTCTGGGAATAAGTTAATTAAAGTAAAGCTTCATACCGGTGAAGAGATTGATGCAAATCTAATTGGTGCTGATGTAAATGCTGATATAGCAGTTCTTAAAATTAACTCAAATAGCGTGCTAAAACCTATCAATGTTTCTAATAGTGATGACCTTAAGATTGGAGATAAAGTTTTAGCGATAGGAAATCCATATGGTATTGGAATTTCTGTTTCAAGTGGCATTATAAGCGCCACTGGAAGAGATTATGGAAATCCCTATCTTGAACTAATACAGACTGATGCAGCGATAAATCCAGGTAATTCAGGTGGTGCTTTAATTAACGAAAATGGTAATTTGATAGGTATCAATACAAAGATTTTTTCACGTACTGGAGCTTATCAAGGATTGGGGTTTGCAATTCCGTCCAATAATATTGTTCAGATAGCATCTGAAATTATTCAATACGGTGAAATTAGAACTGGTTGGATAGGTAATTTTAGAGTAGCACCTATAAGGTTAAGATTAAATAATAATTTAATAAATGGATTAAGAATTGTTGAAATTGATTCAGTTGGACCTTTGTATGAGAAAGGTGCAAGTGTTAATGACGTAATTATTCGAATTAATAATAATGAAGGGAGTTGGAAAAATTTAACTTCTTCTTTAAAGTTTGCCGGCCTTGGAAATAATATAAGTTTTGAAATTATTTCAAGCAATAATACTTTTAAATCAATTGAAATCGAATCATCTGAAATAAAAGAATTAACTCGGTAATCTAATAATATTTGCGCCTAAGTAATTTAGTTTTTCTTCTATGCGTTCGTATCCCCTATCTATGTGATAAATACGATCTACTTTTGTTTCTCCTTTGGCGCACAACCCTGCTAAAATTAAACTCGCCGAAGCTCTTAAATCTGTTGCCATAACTTCTGCGCCATATAATGAATCAACGCCCTCAATAACAGCCTGATTGCCATTAATTTGAATATTACAACCCATTCTATTTAATTCTTGAACATGCATAAACCTATTCTCAAAAACAGTCTCATAAATATTTGAAACACCATTTGCTAACGCATTTATAACTGAAAACTGAGCCTGCATATCTGTTGGAAATTCAGGAAAAGGTGCTGTAGTAATGTCAACAGGTTTGGGCTTATCTTTGTTCATGATCAATGAAATTGAATCTTCACTAGTCTCAACTTTAGCTCCTGTTTCAATTAATTTATCTAATACTTTTATCAATCTATTTGGGTTAATACCATTGATCTTTATTTCACCATTTGTAACAGCAGCAGCAACTAGATATGTTCCAGCTTCAATTCTATCAGCCGGGATACTATGTTCCGTTCCATATAATCTCTCAACACCTTCAATAGTTATCTCATTAGAACCTGCTCCAGATATTTTTGCACCCATTTTGTTTAAAAATTCTGCCAAATCAATAATTTCAGGTTCTTTAGCTACATTGGTTAAGGTTGTTGTACCTTCAGCCAAACAAGCTGCCATCATTATATTTTCTGTCCCGGTAACTGTAATACCATCAAATTTAATCTTTGATCCAATTAGTTTTTTTGCACTCGCTTCAATATAACCATTTTTAAGAGTTATAGTTGCACCAAGTTGCTCTAAAGCATCTAAATGATAATTAACTGGTCTGCTCCCGATAGCACAGCCACCAGGCAATGCAATTCTAGCCTCACCGTATTTTGCAACTAATGGCCCTAAAACAAGAATTGATGCTCTCATGGTTTTGACTAATTCATATCTGGCTTCTTTTTCCCTTAGATTATATGTAGCAATAGTGAAATCCATGTTTTCATTTAAAAGAATATCAGCACCCATAGAGCCCAATAATTCAAACATTGTTGTAATGTCTTGAAGATATGGTAAGTTTTTTAAAATAACATCTTCATCCGATAATATTGTTGCAGCAATCATTGGCAGTGCTGCATTCTTTGCACCTGAACAACTTATCTCACCTTTTAAAGAGGCGCCTCCTTTTATTAATAACTTTTCCATTTAACTTGTTTTTGTTTCTATGCTAAGGGCATGCAGTGTACCTGATTCAAAATGTTCTTTCAGAGGACTTAAAACCATCTTGTGTTGTTTTATTAGAGAAATTCCATTAAAAGAACCTGATATGACCATCAGTTTTAGATTGCAGGAATCTCCCTCAAAAACACATTTAGAGTTTGGAATTGCTGAAGAGATAATTTCTCTTATTAGTTCTTTATCCACTTATTCCAGCATCTCCTGCATCAGAAACCCATCCATTAAGGGTAGATTCGATATTTCCATTATTTTTTATTGCTAGGGCTTGAAACTGATTCCTAAATGTTAGTCCTAAATTTACACCATTTACAATTATGTTCACTATTGACCAGCTGTTATCTTTATTTTTTCTGAGCTTATAAGAAATTGGATATTTGCTGCTACCTGTATTAAGAGTTTGTTGTACCTCAATATTTTTCAAATTGTTAGTTTGGATTTCCATATTTTTTGGAAAAATCGTAGTGATTGTTTGGTTTTCCCACTGGGCTAAAGTTTCAGCATATGTATCTAAAAGAGAATCTTTAAAAATTACTACAAATTCAGCTCTTTGTTCTTTAGATGAGGCTAAGTAGTACTTTTTACCCATAACAGTTGCAGCAACTCTTCTAAAATCAATCATTGGCTCAAAAATTTCTTTTATTTTTTGCTCATATAACTTTCTATCTTCCAAGAATAATGATTTATTTTCTTTTAGTACAATAACCATCTTTTGAGCATTAGAGTCAATAAAATTGTATGGATTTTCATCAGACCATAGATTAATTGATGAGGAAAGAATCAATACAGTAAAAAAATTTTTTAGTAGTGTTAACATTGTTCTATTATAGCATTTAGAAGATAATAAAAATCGAGCAAACTTACTAAAGTTATGAAAAAATTTAACTACATTGCGTCAGCTAAAAGAACTTTCAAAATAGAGTCTAATGCTATAAATAGTCTTGCAAATCAAATAGATAAAAATTTTACTCAACTTTGTGATTCAATAAGATCAAACAAAGGAAAGTTCATAATTATGGGAGTTGGTAAATCTGGTCATATTGGTCAAAAAATATCAGCAACTCTCTCTAGCACAGGGACAGGATCAATTTTTATTCATCCAACAGAGGCTGCTCATGGAGATATGGGTTTGATAGAAAAAAAAGATATTGTTTTTTTAATATCTAATTCTGGTGAAACTGATGAAATTATTAATATTCTTCCCTCACTAAAAAGATCCTCTTATAAACTAGCATCCCTTACTAGTAATAATAAATCTTCAATTGCTTTAGCATCTGATATATCTATTGTTATTAAATCTAAAGAGGCATGCCCCCTTGATCTTGCTCCAACATCTTCTACAACATCTGCATTAGCATTTGGTGATGCCTTGGCAATTGCACTATTAGAATCTAAAGGCTTTACCTCAAATGATTTTGCATCTTCTCATCCTGCTGGAAAGCTAGGTAAAAAATTAATTACTCAAGTAAAGCATTTAATGCATCAAGGATCTGAAATACCATCAGTAAGCTTAAATACAATTCTTTCAGATGCTCTGATTGAAATTTCAGAAAAGAATTTAGGGATAACTCTTGTAAAAAAACATTCAAAAGTTGAAGGTATTTTTACAGATGGTGATTTGAGAAGGTGTTTAAATCAAAAAATTGATATTAATACAACAAAGATTAAAGATGTAATGACTAAGAAATTTAAAACAATTGAAGAGGATGCATTAGCTGTTGATGCAGCGAGAATAATGGAAAAAAATAAAATCTTTACTTTGGTTGTAATGAAAAAAAATAAAAATGTTGGTGTAATATCAATGCATGACTTAATTCAAGCAAGGATTTTATAACTTGCAATTTAATAAAGTAAGCCTCCTATCTCTATTAATACTATGTAACTTGGCATATGGTCAATCAAAAGATAATCAATTCAAATCAAATAATATTATTATAAATTCTGGCGCAATTGAGGTAGAAAAGAAGTCAAATAAAATTTTTTTTAATGATGGGGTCTTTATAAAATCTGGTGAATTTACTATTGAAGCTCGTGAAGCAATATTTAACAAAATAAATAAAATTATCTCAGTCTATGGCGAGCCATCTAAGATTTCATCAACTGCTAAAAATAATTTTTTTACTGGCAGCGCTGACGAAATTATTTTTACAGAAACAGATAAAATACAACTAGTTGGTAATGCGACTATCTACTATGACGATATAAGCATCTCATCTAAAGAAATAATTTTAAACGCAAGAAATGGTGAAGTTTTATCAAATAATTAATTATGCTTTCAATACAAAACATAAATAAAACAATTAAAGATAAAAATATTGTAGACAATATAAGTTTTGAAGTGCCTTCGGGTTGTATTAGTGGTCTTTTGGGGCCAAATGGTGCTGGTAAAACTACAACCTTTTACATGATAGCTGGGCTAATAAAAGCAGATAAAGGTGATATTTTTTTGGCGGATGAAAATGTTTCAAGCTTTGCTATGCATAAAAGATCAAAAATGGGAATAAAGTACTTGCCACAAGAGCCTTCTATTTTTCAGAATCTTTCAGTTTATGAAAACTTATTAGGTCTTGCAGAATTATCATTTAAAAGAAAAGAGGATATACAAAATTTTATAACTAAATCAATTGATGAATTTAATTTATCAGAAATCTTAAACCATAAAGGAAGACAGCTTTCAGGTGGTCAAAGAAGAAAGGTTGAAATTGCAAGAACACTTGCAGCAAATCCAAAGATAATTCTTTTAGATGAACCCTTTGCTGGAATAGATCCAATAGCTATTGATGAAATTAAACAAGTTCTTATAAAGCTTAAAAATAAAAATATTGGTATTTTAATTACCGATCATAATGTTCGCGAGGCATTAGAAATATGTGATCATGCAATTGTTATTAATAATGGTTCAATTATTGCAAAAGGTGACAAAAATTCATTAATCAAAGATGAAATGGTTAAAAAAGTTTATTTAGGTGATATGTATAGTTAAACCATCATGGCTATTTCATTAATTAAAGAATTTAAGCAAAAACAAAAAATTTCATTGACTCCACTGCTTAAAAAATCGATTGATTTGCTTCAATTATCTAGGTATGAACTAATTCAAAAAATTGATCAAGAGATTGAAATTAATCCTTTTGTTGAAAAAGAAATTACTGACGATTTTGAGTTTGACGAAAATTATAATGATGCTGATTTTGATTTTAATGTAGCAGCTGTCGAAAATTTAAGAGAGTCTCTTATAAATCAAGTAAATGATTTAAGCTTAAATGATAAACAAAAGGAAATAGCTCTGATCATAGTTGAATGTATTGATGAATCTGGTCAATTATTGGAGGGGTTGGACGAAATAGAGGAAATGCTCTCCTACAAATACTCTATAAGTGATGTCAGCGATGTTTTAAAAGATATTGTTCAAAAACTAGAACCCATTGGTGTCGGTTTTAGAGATTTCAAAGAATGTATAAAAATACAAATTGACTCCAAAAAATTTAATCATAAGATTAAAGCGCTATGTCAGGAAATACTCAGTCAGAATGGATCTGAGAGTTTAGAAGATATTATTAATACCTTTCAAAAAAGGGGATATGCGGTCAAAGATATTGAAAAAGCAATGAATGAAATTAAATCATGTGATTTAAGTCCAGGTCTTAACTATGAAAATACTAATTACATAATTCCAGATTTAAAAATTGAATTAAAAGAGAAATCTCTTTCTGTTAATTTTATAAATGATACTTTCCCTAAAATTAAAATTGACCATGATTTAATTGAAAAGACGAACACCCAGTTAAAAAATAACCCTAATAAAGAGTTAGCAGATAAAATTCAGGATGCTAAATGGCTTCTTAGCTCAATTAAAAAAAGAAATGACACTGTCATGCAAGTAGGAGAGTTAATTTGCAAGAGGCAAATTTCTTTTTTACAAGATAATCCTTTAAAAATTAATCCTCTTTCTAACAAAAGTCTATCAGATGAGCTTGGGCTTCATCCGTCAACTGTTTCAAGAATTCTAAGATCAAAATATATAGATACTCCAAAAGGTATAATACCTTTAAAATCTTTATTAGTTTCATCTGTTTCCAAAACTAGAGATGTTACTCCTTTACAGTTAATGCAGCTAATTGAATCAATAATAGAAAATGAAAAAAAACCTAAAAGTGATAATAAAATTGCCATAGAGTTAAATAAAAGAGGTTTCAACCTAGCAAGAAGAACCATCACAAAATATAGAAAAAAACTTAATATAGCTTCTTCAAGGAATAGGTAATTATTTTTTTATCATTAATGTAGAATTAGTCTATGGAGCCCATAGAGCAAGAAAATAATCTTAATCAATTATTAGAAAGTTCTTCTGAACTTTCACAAGATGAAATAAGAAGTCTATTAAAAAAATTATCATCATCAGAAATTGCCCATGCTCTTGAATCCTCTCCTCCCAAACAAAGAAAATTATTTTTTTCACTTCTGGAAACCAATGAAGAAGGAGATGTTTTGGTTGATCTTGGTGAAGAGATCCAACAAGAGTTAGTTTCAAATATTTCCAATGAAGAGCTTGCTGAAGCTGTAAAAGAACTTGAGCCGGACGAAACTGTAGATATTCTTCAGAATCTTCCTGAAGACAGAATGAATACCATTCTTTCTAAAATGTCATATAGAGACAGAAAAAGAATTGAAATTGGTCTTACCTACCCTGAAAACACTGCTGGAGGTCTTTTAAATACAGACGTCATTAGCGTCAGGCCAAGTCATAGTATAGAGGTTGTAATTAACTACCTTAGAGATCAAGAAGAACTTCCAGATAACACTGATAAGATTTTTGTTGTTAATAAAGAGGATGAATATATTGGCGAGATTGCCATTAGTAAGATAATTACATGCAAGCCAAATCTGACTGTAAGAGAAATTATGAGCACATCAAGCAATCCAATTCTCGTTTCTCAAGATGATAAAGAGGTTGCAACAATATTTGAAAGAAATGATATCATCTCATCTGCCGTTATTGATGAGTCTGGCAAATTAATAGGAAGAATTACTATAGATGATGTTTTAGATGTCATAAGAGAGGATGCTGATCAAAATTTTCTGGGTATGGCTGGAGTTGCGGAAGATACATTTGCCCCACCAGGAAGAGCTGCAAGAAGCAGAGTGTTTTGGTTAAGCATGAATCTTTTAACTGCTTTTATTGCATCTATGACAATAAATATTTTTAAAGATGTGCTAGATCAAATTGTATATTTAGCTATCTTAATGCCAATAGTCGCCAGCATGGGTGGGGTTGCTGCAACACAAACCTTAACTATTGTTCTTCGGGGTCTAACACTGGAACAAATCAATTCCTCAAATCTAAGATGGCTTTTCAAAAGAGAGCTAGCCGTATCCATTCTTAATGGTTTAGTCTTATCAATTTTAGTTGGGCTTGTGACATACTTTTGGTTCCATGAAATTACATTAGCTCTGTTGATTTCATTTGCACTAATTATAAATTTAGTAAGCTCAGTAATTGCTGGAGTTTTTGTTCCAATAATTTTACGAAGGTTGAATCAGGATCCAGCTATATCAGGAAGCGTGGTAGTAACAACCGTAACTGATGTTATAGGATTTTTATCTTTTCTTGGTCTAGCAACAGTTTTTTTAATCTAGTCTTCTTATATTTGGTTTATCAATAGTTCCAAATACCTGAAAATTTATTGTCGATGCATTTTCAATGGTGTCTTCAAAAATATTCTCAATTACAACACCACCTGCAAGAGCTGTTACCCCACCAAAAATTGCAGCATACCATGGAATATTTTCTGAAATTTTTAATCTCATAGATAAATCAAGATCTAATGCATCTAGCTCACCAACCTTATTTTTGCTGATTTCACCTCTCCAGCTCATGCTTGCCTCATCTGTTTCAAAAATAATTGGTGAATTTATCAACGCTCTATTTTTACCTATAATAAATCTACCGGAAGCTCTGTTTATATTCATCATATTATTTGAAACATCATCAAGACCTTCAAAAATCCCATTAAGGTTAAAAATCCTTAATGCTCTTAAAAAAGTAGTTTCAGGTATTTCGGTATCTAGGTTTAAATCTTTAATGAGGAAATCTAATTTTCCTTCTAGGTTTGTAAGTTTGTTTAAACTATTCCATTGAATATTTAGATCAGTCTCAAAAAAATCGAAATTATATTTCGTGAGATTATCAAAATATCCAGAAGAGTTATCAAATCTATATTTACCTTTAATTTTATAGAGGTCAGATTTGTTGTTATAGCTTATATATGCTTTTTGATTATCCTGACCTGGACCAATATTCAATCTCTTGCTATCAATTTTTATATTATCGATAGTTAAGACATTCTTATTTTTTAGGATGTAAAAATCAACATCTTGGAAAATGTCATCTTCAGTTCTTATATTATTGCCAATTAGCCTTAAACTAATATTGCTTATATCGCTCGCTAGATTTGATTGCGCTATATTAATGCCATCAAAATTAAAATTAGTATCTTTTAAGTTAATTTTTATAAAATTAGTTTGATCGATATTTATTTCACCATTTAAATCTTTTCCTGAAATATTGATATATATTTCGTCATTAAAGGTGATATTAAATTTTATGTTTGAGTAATTATTATTTAAAAAATTAAATTCTTTTGATCTAATTTTAATGGACTTTAGCAATGTATTGCTGCTGCTTGAATCATCATAAAAAATGTTGTCTAAACTTAAATTATCAAGATCTAAATATATATAAAAACCATCTTTATGGTTATTATTTTTAATATTTTCTGAAAAGTTTCGGCCAAAAGCAAAATACCCTCTTCCGCTTGAACTAATTGAAGCATTTATATGTTTATTCGAGACTTGATATATTGGGCTAGACATATCTTCAATAAATATGGAGGTTTCTGTAACTTCATTTAATTTTTCATTAATCTCTTCTATGCTTGATGAGATGTTTGTATTGCTTAGGTTTGATAGCAAATTCATAGAAAAATTATCTTCTGAAAGTATTATAATTGATCTAAAAATCTCATCTCCATCCATAGAAAAGTAACGATTTGAATCAATAATTCCTCCCATATTTATTGTCAAATTAGTTCTGATAACGCTTCTTTTATAGTCGTAAGAAATACTTCCTGATATGTTCTGATCTGGTAGTTTTGATTTAAATACACCTAATAACTCTTTATTGAGGTCCGAAAAAACACTTGAATTAATATCTTTAATTAAGAACTCTGAATTTGTTGTAATACTAGAATTTTTAAATGTTAATCTATCAAATCTATTATTTTGATTTGTTTCAAAGTCTATATACCCTTTTGTGTCAAGATCTACATATATGTCATGATCTTTAAGCGAACTAAGATCAATAGAATTAATTTGATTTAGTTCATTGCTATCAAAGCTATGGCTACTTTCATAAAATAATTTATTATCTATTGAGTCTATGAATGCTTTAATTTCGGTGTATGAGAATGTGTTTATATTGCCCTCTATAAGAATAATCTTTGAATCATTTGGGGATATTAGTAATTCAAATCCTTTCGCTGAAATATCAATTGTATTATTAGATATCTTTAATTTATTTCCTTTGATCAAAAATGGTTGAAATGTCTCTATCGAAGAGCCTTGAGAAGACTTCAGTGTGTCTATTTCAAGAACACTCAATGATAAATATTCTTGAATAAGGGATTCAATTAAATTTACTCCAATCTTTAGATTGGGAATATAAACTAATTCTTTATTTTCATTATCATTAATTTGAATTTCTTCAAATATAAAAAAAGGGTTTATCAAATTCTTGTTTGATGAGGTTGATTTAATCTTCAGCGAATAGTCCAATAGCAGAACTTTATCAATAAATTTTATTCCATGATCTGGTTTATAAACTAAAAAGCCATAAGTACATGCTACAAATAAAATAATAAAGAAGATAAGAAAAAAAATATATGAAAAGAATTTTTTAATCTTGCTAATCATATTTGATAGACATTGAAGGGAAATAATATCTAAGCATTGCGATCAATAAAAATAATAAAGTATTAAAAAAGAGACTCACAAATAGCACTGAATATGAAAAATTATCTAAGCCAATAATTAAGTTTTTAAAACCAAGATAAAAGACAGAGGAAACAGCAAAGAATATACATATCTGAATATATGAGAATAGCTTAAATGTATTTGCATAACTGTTAATCACATATGACATCATGGTAAAAAGTCCAGCATTAAGTCCAAATGGAGAGCTTGATATTAAATCTAAATAAAAGCCACATAAAAAGGCAAATAAAGGGTTGGAATTACGATTTGAGTTGTAGATGGCAAGTGAGAAAACTAGAAAAGTTATTGGCAAACTTATATAAAAATTTATTAAGTGGGGTGCAATGAAGCTCTCTAAAATATTTAAAACAAAAATAATAATTAATAGTTTTACAGTTCCAATATTTCTCATATGCTCTCAAGAACTCCAACTACATTTTTTACTATTGGACTAGACACAAGATTAATATCAAATTCTATAAAATTTTCTTCAACTTCTCTTATGTCAGAAACGTTTCCAATAAGTATGCCTTTAGGATAAATGCCTCCCATCCCAGATGAATAGAATTCTTGTCCAATTGAGACTTTTTCTTGCCAAACCTTATTGTTATATGAACAAGTAATTTTTCCTGGTTTTCCAGAACCCCTAGCATTACAAAAATGATTACCAGACATTATTGGCATTACATGATCTATATCTGTAAGTAATAATACTTCACTCAAGGAATCTCCATAAATAATATGACCAATAATTCCCATATCATTGATAACAGTGCTGCCGATTAAGTTTTTGTTATTTTTGTATGTTTTGATAAATGCTCTATGTTTACTGCAACACATATATAATTCAGTATCAAAGTATTCCAATTTAGCTAAGTGAAATACTTCATTTATGTTATTTATATCTAAAAATCTATTTATAGAATCATCGTCTGCAAAAAATTTTGAATCATTTGAAATAATAAAATTTAAAATATGACTATTATCAAGCTCCCGCTTGAGCTTTTTATTCTCATTAATCAGTTCATTCTTATCTTTTGAGATTTGATATAAAAGTTTTATAGGCTCAACTGTTGCACTTTTAAAAATATAGGATGAAGAAATAATAAAGGATTGATAAAAGTTTTTAATACCTTCAAAGCTTTTATGCTTTAAATCAATATATATTAAAAATCCTGAAATTATTATCAATAAAAAGTATAAAACTTTTGTGCCAGAAGTGGGTGCTACCCTCGACATCTTTTTTACTCAGAAGAAAGTAGATCTATGTTGTATTTATCCATAATTTCTAATGCTTGACCTCCGCCTCTTGCAACACAAGTTAAGGGGTCTTCAGCACATATTACAGGTATGCCAGTAGAGCTTGAAATAAGCTTATCTAGATCTCTCATTAAAGCTCCTCCTCCGGTTAATACAATACCTCTTTCGGCAATATCAGCAGCTAACTCTGGCGGTGATAGCTCTAAAGCATTTCTAATTGCTCTAACTATTCCATATAAGGGATCTCTCATTGCTTCAAATATCTGCTCGCTATTTATTGTGAAGGTTTCTGGAATACCTTCAGCCAAATTTCTTCCGGTTATAGACATTTCAAGTTTTTCAGATTCTGCTGTGGCACAACCAATAGTATATTTAATTTTTTCAGCAGTTGACTCTCCAATTACACAGCCATAATTTCTTCTTATCCATGAGGTAATGGATTCATCCATTTTATCTCCCCCAATTTTTACAGATTCTGAATAAACAACACCATTTAAAGATAGGATTGCAATCTCAGATGTACCGCCTCCAATATCAACCACCATATTTCCGCTAGCTTCCTCTACCGGGAGGCCTGCACCTATAGCTGCAGCCATTGGCTCCTCAATTAATTTTACATCTCTAGCTCCAGCACCAAGAACAGACTCTCTAATAGCTCTTCTTTCAACTTGAGTTGACCTACAAGGTACACATACCAATACTCTTGGGCTAGGTTTTATGAATCTCTGCTCATGAACTTTTGCTATAAAGTGTTGGAGCATTTTCTCTGTAACTTGGAAGTCAGCAATAACACCCTCTGAAAGGGGACGAATTGCTTTTATATTTCCTGGGGTTCTGCCAAGCATTTTTTTAGCTTCTGTCCCAACAGCTACTACAGTCTTTTGTCCTCTGGCCTCTCTGATTGCAACAACGGATGGTTCATCAAGAACAATCCCCACATCTTTTGTATAAATAAGAGTATTTGCTGTACCTAAATCAATTGAAAGATCATTTGAAAAATAGCCTCTTACAGTCTTAAAAATATTGAATTCCACGTGATTCCCTAAAATATATATAAATAATTATTTAGTTGGGTTAATATCCCCCATCTAAATTATAATAATATCCTATATATGGACAAGAAAACAGTTTCAACTATAGCTTACTTATCAAGACTTTCTCTTTATGGAGAAAATGAGGATAAAATCACTAAAGATCTTGAAAATATTATTAAATTTGTTGATCAATTAGATCAGGTTGATACTGAAAATATAGAACCATTGGCCAGTCCACTTGAAAAAACTGCCAAAACTAGAACAGATAACATAACTGCTAAAAACAGAAAAGAAGTTTTCCTTGAAAGATCTCCAAAGTCTAATGATGACTATTTCTTAGTTCCAAGAGTTGTAGAATGAGTGTTCAATACAAAAGTATTAAAGAGCTAAAAAATATGCTTAATAATAGAGATATTTCTCACACAGAGCTTATACAAGAGACTTTTTTAAACATTAAAAATAATTCTAAATTAAATGCATTTATAACTCTTAATGAAGAGGAGTCTCTTAAAAAGGCAAATAACTTAGATAATATTGCTGGCTCAGGTTCATTAGCTGGAATACCAATTGCCCAAAAAGACCTTTTTTGTACAAAAGATCTTAAAACTACATGTGGATCTAACATGTTATCAAATTTTATACCTCCATATTCTGCAACTGTCATTAAGAACCTTGAAAATGCTGGCTGTATCTCTGTAGGTAAAACAAATATGGATGAATTTGCTATGGGTTCATCAAATGAAACAAGTTTTTATGGCAATGTTCAAAACCCATGGGGTGAAAATTTGGTTCCTGGGGGAAGCTCTGGAGGTTCTGCTGCTGCAGTAGCAGCTGGAATAGTGCCTGCTGCTTCTGGAACTGATACAGGAGGATCTATAAGGCAACCAGCTTCTTTGTGTGGGATATCAGGTTTAAAACCAACTTATGGAAGGATTTCTAGATGGGGAATGATTGCATTTGCATCTAGTCTAGATCAAGCAGGTCCAATGGCTAGAACAGCTGAAGATTGTGCATTGCTCCTCAATGAAATGTGTTCTCATGATGAAAAAGATACCACTTCGATTGATGAGGCAATTCCTGACTTTACTGAAAACTTAAATTCTTCGATTCAGGGCTTAAAAATTGGTCTAGTAAAAGAATTCGATTTATCAAAGCTGGACAATGATGTAGTTCAGATTTTTGAAGAATCAAAAAAACATTATGAATCCTTGGGTGCAGAATTTATCGAAATATCACTTCCAAATATATCTTTATCAGTGCCTACCTATTACGTTGTTGCTCCGGCAGAATGCTCATCAAACTTATCAAGATTTGATGGAGTAAAATTTGGAAAAAGGTGTGATAACCCAAAAGATCTTGAAGAACTTTATATAAAAACTAGATCAGAAGGTTTTGGAGACGAGGTAAAAAGAAGAATATTAATTGGTTCTTATGTCCTTTCTGCTGGTTTTTATGATGCTTATTACAAAAAAGCTCAGCAAGTTAGAAGACTCATAAAAAATGATTTTGATTCTGCTTTTAAAAATGTAGACATCATTATGTCTCCTACTACAAGAGGTGCTGCATTTGAGGCTGGATCTAAAGGCGATGACCCAATTCAAATGTACTTAGAAGATTTGTTTACAATACCAGCAAATCTTGCTGGCCTTCCTGCTATGTCTATTCCAAATGGTATGGTTGATAATAAACCAATTGGATTGCAGTTAATTGGAAACTTTTTAGATGAGAGTAGACTACTTCAAGCAGCTCATAATTTCCAAATATCAACAGACTGGCATCTCAAAACACCATCAGGCAGTAAATCATGAGTTGGGAGACAGTAATAGGATTAGAAATTCACGTTCAGCTTTCTACTGATTCAAAACTTTTTTCTGGCGGATCAACAAGTTTTGGAGCTGAGCCAAATACACATGTAGATTTAATTGATTTAGGGTTGCCAGGAGTTTTACCTGTTGCAAATAGAGGGGCGTTTCATAAAGCAATTCGTTTCGGCTTGGCAACTAATGCTGAAATAAATCAAACATCAACTTTTGATAGAAAAAATTATTTTTATCCAGATCTTCCCAAGGGTTATCAAATTACTCAAATGGCTTTGCCAATCGTAGGAAAGGGATCAATTAGTATAGAAGTAGATGGTGAAGAAAAAATTATTAACATTACCAGAGCTCACCTTGAAGAAGATGCTGGTAAATCTATTCATGATCTTTTTGATGGTGAAACGGGTGTTGATTTAAATAGAGCCGGAACGCCTTTGCTTGAAATTGTATCTGAGCCAGAGATTTCAAATGCAAAAGAAGCTGTCGCTTATTTTAAAGCCATTCGACAAATTGTTACTTTTCTTGATATATGTGATGGAAATATGGCACAGGGGTCAATGAGATGTGATGTAAATGTTTCTGTAAAAAAATCAGATGATACTGAGCTTGGAACTAGAGCTGAAATTAAAAATATAAACTCATTTAAGTTTATTGAAAAAGCTATTAACTTTGAAATTGATAGACAAATTAGAATTTTAGAATCCGGTGATTCAGTTGTTCAAGAAACGCGCCTTTATGACAGTGTTAAAAATGAAACTAGATCAATGAGATCTAAAGAAGAAGCCAATGATTATAGGTACTTTCCATGCCCTGACCTTCTTCCGGTTGTGATTTCAGATAATGAACTTAAAGAGATTAAAGACAACCTTCCTGAGCTTCCTGATGAAAAAGAAAGAAGATATGTTGAAGAATCAAACCTAGATTCTTCTGAGGCAAAAATTATTGCCTCATCAAAGACAATGGCAAACATGTTTGAGGGAGCTTGTGCAAAAACTAATGATTCAAAACTGGTTGCTAATTGGTTAGTTGGTGATATTAGTGCCCTTCTAAACAAGGACAATATAGATTTACAAGAATCAAAGTTAACTGCAGATAATTTTGCTTTATTGATAGAAAGAATATCTGATAAAACTATCTCAGGGAAAATAGCTAAATCTGTTCTTGAGGAGATATGGGAAACTGGTAATAATGTGGATGCAATTATTGAAAGCAAGGGACTTGTTCAAATTCAAGATGAATCGCTTCTTGAAAAAATTGCACAAACAATAATTGATAATAATCCATCACAAGTTGAGGCTTTTAAAGGTGGTAAAGATAAACTATTTGGCTTCTTTGTTGGACAGGTAATGAAAGAAACTCAAGGCAAAGCAAACCCTCAAAGCGTCAACGAAATACTTAAAAGACTTTTAAGTTAAAACTACAGAATATACATAGCAAGAGTCTCTGCAATATATGCAGGTTTTTCGACTCCTTTGATTTCCATGGTAACTTTAGTCTTAATCAGAAATTGGCCTGGATTTTTTTCAGTAATATCCATGCATTCTGTTCTTATTCTAACTTCAGAACCTACAGGAACTGGACTTAGAAAGCGAACTTTATCTAAACCATAATTTAAGCCCATCTTCATACCTTCGATTGCAAGACCCATTCCTTGGGCAATAGGTATTCCAGCGGCTAAAGATAATGATAAAAAACCATGAGCAATGGTTGAACCAAATATTGGTTTTGCAGCTTCTGGATCAACATGAATAAACTGATTATCAAGAGTAGCTTCAGCAAATTTATTTATTTGCTCTTGGTCAATTGTAATCCATTCTGATAAACCTGTTTCAGTTCCAATAACAGAATCTATTTCTGAGGGTTTAATTATTTTAAGCACGTTATTTCTCCATATAGTAATTAGTATATTCGTCTCTCAATTCAAATTTTTGTAATTTCCCAGTAGCTCCATGCGGCAATTCTTTTAGAAAAATAATTTCATCAGGCAACCACCACTTTGCAACTTTTGATTCTAAAAAGTCTAAAATTGATTGTTTTTCAATTGGCTCTCCGCTATTAGTTACGATAAATAATATTGGTCTTTCATCCCATTTTGGATGCGGAATTCCAACGACACAGGCTTCAGCAACCTCTGGGTGTCCCACGGCTGCATTTTCAAGATCGATTGAACTAATCCATTCACCGCCTGATTTTATTACATCTTTAGCTCTATCTTTTATGGTCATATAACCATCTTGATCAAGAACAGAAATGTCACCTGTATCGAACCATCCATCTTTATCAACAGCATCTTTTTCAGCTTTAAAATACTTTTGCAATACCCATGGTCCTCTGACCAATAAGTGTCCTTGAGATTCACCATCTTTAGGTAATTCATTTCCTGAATCATCAACAACTTTTAGTTCAATACCATACATTGGTCTTCCCTGTTTTAATTGAACAGCATATCTGTCCTCTTTACTCATCTTTTTCATTTCTTCAGTAAGGAAGTTCGATGTTCCTAATGGACTCATTTCAGTCATTCCCCAACCCTGAATAACATTAACATCGTGAACTTCATCAAACTCTTTTAGGATAGCTAAAGATAATGCTGAACCACCAATAACAGTATTTTTAACTGAATTTAAGATCTTGTTATTGTCTCTGCAATAACTTAAAAGACCCATCCATACTGTTGGCACTCCAAAAGCAAGGGTGACCTCTTCTTTTTCAATTAAATCATACAGAGGCTCTCCTTCCATTTGCATACCAGGCATAACAAGTTTAAGACCAAACATTGGTGCAAAGTATGGTGTTCCCCAAGCAAGAACATGGAATAATGGTACAACCATTAAAATTGATTCATCAGGACTAATGGTTAAACCTGTTAAAGCTGCTTGAGCATGAAGTATATTTGATTTATGAGCATACAAAACTCCTTTGGGGTTACCAGTTGTTCCTGATGTGTAACACAAACCACATGCTGCATCATCATCCATAGCTGGCCATTGATAATTCTCATCGCCTGATTCAATGTATTCCTCATAGGAAATAGCATTTTTTAAGGTTGTTTCTGGCATTTCTGATTGATCACAGAGAATGATATATTTTTCAACACATTCCAGCTGGTCTTTTAAAGCCTCCATCATTGGTATAAAAGGTGTTTCAACAAAAATTATCTTATCTTCAGCATGATTGATAATATAAACAGCTTGTTCTGGGTGAAGTCTAAAATTTAGGGTATGAGTGATTGCTCCCATGCCTGAAATTCCATAATACATTTCAAGATGTCTATATGTGTTTAGGGCCAAAGTTGCTAATACATCACCTTTTTTATAACCATCTTTCTCAAGAGCTGAAGCTAGCTTTCTTGATCTAATGCAAACCTCTTTATAATTAGTTTTATGAATTTCACCAGAAACCATTCTGCTGACTACTTCTTGTTCTGGATAAATGTTTTTAGCATGTTCGATTATGCTTGCAACATTTGGAGTCCACTTTTGCATGTCACTGATCATATTTTTCCCCTAATAAATTGTTGATATAAATTATATAAGAAGGAACAATGAATTGTTAATAAAAAATAGATAAGTAATTATGAACATTAAAGAACTCATAAAATCACGATATTCTGTTAGAAGCTTCACTAATGAAGAAATAGATATTGAAACTATCAAAGAGATACTAGAAATTTCTAGCTGCGCTCCTTCTGGGGGTAATATCCAGCCATGGAAAATTTATGTTGTAACTAATAATGCAAAAGAAAAGCTTGTTGAAAAAGCTCTTGCTAACTATGACAATGGCGTACAAGAAAAAATAGAATACGAGATATACCCCAACCCATTGGACGAAGAGTATAAAAAAAGAAGATCGGAATGTGCCAAGGATATGTATACAGCTTTGTCTATTAAACAAGATGATATTGAATCGAGACTTTCGCAAATAAGAGAGAATTTTAAGTTTTTTGGTGCTCCGGTTGGGATGATAGTCACTATTGATAAAGCATTTGCTGAGAATGGATGGGGACATGTTGGAATGTTTATTCAAAATATCTGTTTAAGTACTGTTGAGCGTGGCATGGGAACTTGCCTTCAAGAATCTTGGTCAATATATCCAGAAACTGTTAAAGATATTCTTAACATTCCAGATAACGAAGTTGTTTGGTGTGGGATTGCATTAGGCTATCCAAATAAAGAGCATCCAATAAATAACTATAGAACATCAAGAGAATCTATAGAAAAGTTTGTAACTTTCATTGAGTGAAGTAATTTGAAACTTGATCTACAAAATACCTTTTTAGAGAGTTTAAGTGAAATGTGCGAAAAGAGTTATGCAACTCCAGCACCAGCGCCGGAATTACTTATATTCAATAATTCACTTGCAGAAGAATTAAATTTAAGCTCTTTGGCAAAGAATCAAAATAAATGTACCGAGATATTTTCAGGAAGAGAAGTTTTAAAAGACTCTCAGCCCGTAGCTCAAGCATATTCTGGTCACCAGTTTGGTCACTTCAATCCTGCACTTGGTGATGGAAGAGCTTTATTGCTTGGTGAATCTGTAAATACAAATGGTGATCTAAGAGATATTCAATTAAAAGGATCTGGGCCAACACCATTTTCAAGAAGAGGAGATGGTAAATCTGCATTGGGACCAGTGCTAAGAGAGTATCTAATTAGTGAAAGTATGAATGTCTTAGGTATTCCAACAACACGAGCCCTTGCTGCAATTAAAACTGGTGAAAATGTTCAAAGAGAACAAGAATTACCAGGAGGTGTAATGACAAGAGTTGCTTCAAGTCATATTAGAGTTGGAAGTTTTGAATATGCATACAAATCTAAAAATCAGTCTTTAATTAAAGACTTAGCTGATTACTCAATTAATAGGCACTTTCCTGAAACCGCAGATGTAGAAAATCCCTATCTTGCTTTTTTTGCAGCCGTTTGTAATGAGCAAGCATCATTAGTTGCAAATTGGATGAGTATTGGATTTATTCATGGGGTCATGAACACTGACAATATGACTATTTCAGGAGAAACTATTGATTATGGTCCTTGTGCATTCATGGATGTCTATGATCCCTCTACTGTTTTTAGTTCAATAGATAAAAATGGAAGATACTCATATAAAAACCAACCAAAAATCTTAACTTGGAATTTAACCAGGCTCGCCGAAACATTAATTCCTCTAGTTCACAAAGATCAGAATGAAGCAATAAAACTATTAACAGAGGTGCTTCAATTAATTAAGCCTGTATATACAAACTATTGGCTTTCTTCTATGAGGTCTAAAATTGGTTTATCAAAAGAAGATCAAGATGATATTAATTTAATATCTCAGCTATTAAATCTTATGAAAACTAATAAGGTTGACTTCACTTTATGCTTTAGATATCTCTCAAAAGCACTTGTTGGTGACATAAAAAGTATTAAAAATCTTTTTAAAAATGATATAGCATTCGATAACTGGATGACATTATGGAAAGAAAGAGTCTCGCAAGAAAGCATATCTGATGAAAAGATTGCATCTTCAATGAATGCAGTCAATCCATTATATATTCCAAGAAATCATAAAGTTGAGGAAGCTTTAAAGGCAGCAGTTTTTGATAATAATATGAAACCTTTTTTAAAACTTCATGATATTTTAAAAAATCCTTACGACGAAATTAAAGAATTTTATGAATATGAAAAGCCAGTTAAAAGTTCTTCAGTGAGATATAAAACTTTCTGTGGTACTTAATTTTTATACAAACGACTTTGGTTCTTTTGAAAAAATCTTTTCAATCATAGGTACAAAGTATTCTAAGGATTTAGTTTTATACTCTGGATCAAAAGATTTCTGATCCCAGTTAGCACAAAAATCAATACAGTCTTGATAATATGGATGGTCCTTATATTGATCTCTTAAATTTCTATCCTTGTCATAATGATGCATCCAGTAATAACCTTGGAACAAACCATGATTTAGAACTATCCAATAATTTTTTTCGCTTATATAAGGTCTTAGGAGTGCTGCAGAAACCTGAGAATGATTAGAAGGTGAAATTACATCACCAATATCATGAAGAAGAGCGCAAACAATAGTCTCAGTATCAGCTCCGTCTTCTTCTGCTCTTGTAGCCGTTTGGAGACAATGTTGTAATCTGCTAATTTTATAGGGCGACTCTCCATCCATCATCTTCAACCATTCAATAACTCTAGAAACTAAGTTTCTTTCATTTTCCGAATCATGGATTGATATAAGGTCATAATCATTCCTTGTTCCTTTGTCCATAGATGTGAACTCAACTTTTTTAGTCAATCTAATTACTCCTTTGAGCCTGATACAAGACTAGATTATTCTCAATGTTATCCATTTCATAGTAAGCGTCTTGAAGGTGACGCTTTCCATTTGGTTTAAATTCTTGTCTACCATGTAGGACTCTGTGAGCAGAAACTAAAAGTATATGACCAGACTCTAATCTAAATTTTGATTTGTATTTGTCACTATTCACTCTTGAACATAATTCATGATAAGCCTTGTAGAATAAATCTACATTTTCTAAGTTAGGATTTATCATTTGCATTAATTGATTTGAGTATCTAAAACCAACTATTTCTTTCTTTGAATTTAATCTAATGATTGGTTCAATAGCATAAGTTTCATTGTCTTCATCGAATTCTCTAAAAGGCACGTGGAAATTACATAAGATTTCAAAAAAATGTGGGTGCTCTTCTTTTAAATCGTTTAAGACTGAATAACCATCAACAATCATTGATTCTCCACCCTTACAATCATTAACTAGCATATGAAGAGCTTGAACACTTGGTGGCCATGTATAACTTGCAAAGTCGTTATGAGGCGGAACCTCAAGTGAAGTATGGGCTATGTTATATACATGTCCGTCTATAGAAACATTGTGAATTCTTTCAAATAAAACTTCTCTGATTGGGCCAAGTCTAGGCGCAAGATTTTCTAAAGAGTTTGGAGTAGATGGTGCATTTTTAATGCATATCGCACCCTTAGTAATAAAATTAGTAAAGGCATCAATTGCAACATTTTTATTATCTATAAACTCATTCCAATCGTAATATTCTGGAATAAAATCATTAGTCCATAAAATCTTTTCAGGCTTTCTAGATTTGTTCAAATTTTCAAGTTCTGAAATATTTATAGATGTTTCGTGATTATCAGGCCATTCAATACTTACTATATCTTTATCGATAACAACTTTTTTTGGTTTTAAATCAACCGAAACTGCATTTAACATAAATCTTTTTTCTTGAGTTTCTTTAACTCTGCATTGATCACATGAGCAGTTGTCTCTAATCCATAAATATGGAAGATTATATTGGTCTTCTTTATTCTTAATGATTTTTAATGAGCTTTCATTCATCGTAAAATCTAACATTTTCTACCCCCAAAGAAATAAAGAATCTTTAAGAATAATATTCTTAAAAAACAGCTAGAGCAATAAATTTTTATGCCAATCTTGCGGTTGTTATTCTAGGTTGAGATTGATGATCTTTCATCAAATATATATTTTTAAAACCTGATGCAATTAAAATATTTTCTACATTCATAGATTGATTGTAGCCGTGTTCAAAAACTAAAATACCATCAGAGCTTAGGACATTTTTTGCTTGCTTGGTTATGGTTTTAAAATCTTTTAGCCCATTATCACCAGCAACTAATGCTTTTATGGGTTCATATATAAGATTTTCTAAATGAGGGTCTGAAGGTGCAATATATGGAGGATTGCTCACTAGAATATTTATAGATCTTTCTTGTATGCAATTCAGCCAATCTGAATTAATTAAATAAAAGTTATCTAATAATTTATTTTTTTTATTAATTTGTGCGACCTCTAATGCATCACGAGAATAATCAATGCCATAAACTGTAATACTCGGATTATATTTAGCTATGGATATTCCTATACAACCAGAACCTGTTCCAGCATCTAAAATTTTCATTCCAGCTTTTAAATTTAAGCCATTAATATAATCAACAAGCAATTCTGTCTCAGGCCTTGGAACTAAAACACGACGATCAACATAAAAATCATCTTTATAGAAAGATGTGTTTTGCAAAATATAATCTAGAGGAAATCCTTGGCTTTTTAAATCAATAAATTCTTTAATTAAATTTTCTTCTTTGTCTGAAAGATTATATTCATCTAAAAAAATAGATGTATCACTTAACCCTAGCCTATCTTTTAAAAAAAATATCAGCTCTTTTGAAATGCCGCTATCACTTGGCAACATTTCATTAATATTCTTGATATAAAAACTAATTTTGGAATTCAATTATTCTGATTCAAGTTGAGAAAGCATTGCTAACTGATTCTCCGCTAATAGAGCATCACATATAGATTTAATATCTCCATCCATAATTTGATCTAAGTTATGTTGTGTTAACTTAATCCTATGATCAGTCATTCTGCCTTGTGGAAAGTTATATGTTCTAATTTTTTCGCTTCTGTCTCCAGTACCAACTAATATTTTTCTTTCACTAGCAATACTTTCTTGCTGACTTTCAATTTCTGCTTGTTTTAATTTTGAAGCCAATAACGAGAGTGCTTTTTCTTTATTTTTATGCTGAGATCTTCCGTCTTGGCACTCAACAACGAGACCGCTAGGTATATGTGTTAGCCTAACAGCAGAATCAGTTTTATTTACATGTTGACCTCCAGCTCCAGAGGCTCTAAATGTATCAACCCTTAAATCATTTTTATCAATTTGTATGTCTTGAACTTCTTCAACTTCAGGCAGTATCGCAACAGTACACGTTGAAGTGTGAATTCTTCCTTGAGATTCAGTCTCAGGAACTCTTTGAACTCTATGAACACCCGATTCAAATTTTAATACTTTAAATACACTTTTACCGTTCAATTGAGCAACGACTTCTCTAAGACCGCCCTGCTCTGCTTGTTTAATATCAATCACATCAACATTCCAGCCTTCTCTTTCTGCAAGTCGTGAATACATTCTGAATAGATCCCCTGCAAAAATACCTGCCTCATCTCCTCCAGCTCCTGCTCTGATTTCAAGAAATGCAGAACCATCATCTGCTGAATCTTTAGGTAATAACATTAATTTTAATTCTTGTTCTAATTTATCTGGTTTATCTAATGATTCTTTTAATTCTTCTTCAGCAAGACTTTTTAAATCTTCGTCACCTGATTCAAGAATCTCATTTGCATCATTTATAGCAGCAAGAACAGAGTTATATTCATCAAACTTATCAACAATTGGCTTTAAATCTGCAAACTCTTTATTAAGCAGAGTGTAGTTATCCATATCTTTGATAGTCTCTGAGTCTATTAATAGCTTCTGAATTTCAGCAAGCCTTTCCTGAAGTTTTGATAGCTTTGCCTTCATTGAATCATGCATTATCAATATACCTTTTAAACATTGACTCAATTACATGATTATCAATATTTTTAATATCTAAGACCTCATCTAAAGATTTATCTTCATATTTTATTATTGATAAATTCATTATCATTTGTTTTAAATCCTCTGCGGATTTAAACCTTTTTATCTCTTCGTCTGAAAGCTGATCTAAGAACGATTCTAATTTTATTTGAATTTTATCTTTGGTTATTTTTTCACGAATTGATTTAAGGGCATCCTGAGACTCAAGCACAATTATGTTAAGAGCTTTTTCAGCTTCTATTACTCTTTGACCATAATTGTCCTGCGTAATTTTTTCTATATCGTCGATTGAAAATAAATATGCTTGCTCTATTTTCTTAATTTCTTCCTCAATATTTCTTGGAACTGCTAAATCAATTAAAAGCATTGGTTTGTTTCTTCGAACTTTAAGAGCGTTTTCTATAGAGCCTTTACCAATTAAAGGCAGATCAGCAGTAGCCGAGGCTATTACAATGTCAGCAAACTCTAATTCTCTATGCAAAGTATTTAAAGATGATGGCACTATTTCATGATCATTATTTATTTTTATTATTTTTTTACTTCTATTTACTGCTCGAATATTAGTTATGCCTTTTTTAATAAGATCATCAATAATAGCGTGTGCCAGTGATCCAGCTCCAAGTATAAGAACGTTTTGATTTTGAGGCTCCTCAAAGATATTTTTTACTAAATTTAACGACAACCCACTTACAGATAATGGATTTAATCCTATATTTGTCTGTGTTCTAACTTTTTTTACTATCTCGATAACTTTTTTTGTGTAACTTAAAAGACTGGGTTTAGCTATATCTGCATGTCTTGCAACCTCTATAGCTTTTTTAAATTGTCCAAATATTTCTTGCTCTCCAAGTACTTGAGAATCTATTCCTGATGCAACTTTACACATATGTATCAATGCATCCTGATTATCAAGGATATAAAAGCTTTCTTTTTGAATGTGGTTTATTTCAAAGAATATTAATGTTTCAAGAAGAATTTTACTAACAAGCCCCGAATCAGCTAGTAAATAAACTTCAGTTCTATTACAAGTAGAAACACCAAAAAAAGAGTCTATCTTTTCTTTAAATTTTTCTTTTAAAAAAGTATTTAATAAAATTTGATTGGACTCATTTATAATGAATTGCTCTCTTTCAGAAACATTTGAAGTTTTATGATTTATGCCAAATAACTGTAATTCCATTATAAAAAAATTTATTTATGTGCTTGTTTGTATAACTGTCTCTTGCTCAACTATTAACAAAGATAATAAATACAACATTTATTCAGGCAAGTTGCTGGTTGAATCAAGCAATGTTGAACCAGTATCACTAAATATAGTTATAAGCTTATCTAAACTAGATTCTATTATACAACTTAAGAAGCCTTTTTATGGAAATGTCTTGATTATTGAAGCTAGAGAGAACAAAAATTTAAACATAGTGCCAACTAAAAACAGTAATCCTTTTTATATACCTGATACTGTAAACAGAAATTTCAAGTATTGGTTGAGACAATGCCTTTTATCAAGAAGCTTTAACATTAATGAACTGGTTGAAGGTTCATATTTTGATTTTACATGCAGCAGAAAAGACAATAAGGTAAATTTTGCTATCTCTTATCAAGAAAATTTAATTAACGGGTATTTAATCAAAAAATGAAGGTCTCAATAAGCTCACCAGCAAAGATTAATCTCCATCTAAAGATATTAGATAAAAATTCTGATGGTTATCATAATCTGGATACTTCTTTTCAATTTATTGATTTGTATGATTTTATGACTTTTGAGCAAGCAAAAGACGATATCTTGATTGATACCAATAACTCTTCACTTAATGCAAAAGAAAATACAATTTATAAGGCTGCAGTTTCTTTACAAGAGCTTTCTAAGAAAAATTATGGAGCTAAAATTACAATTAAAAAAAATATCCCAATAGGTGCAGGTCTTGGTGGCGGTAGTTCAAATGCAGCCACAACTATTATGGTTTTAAATAAGATATGGGGGTTAAATTTAAACCAAGACCAAATGATAGATATTGGAAGAACAATAGGTGCAGATGTTCCATTTTTTATAAATTGTAAAAATGCATTTGCCTCAGGTATTGGTGATATTTTTCAGGAGAAAAAATCCGATATTTCAAAATATATTATCATTGACCCGAAGATATTTAATTCAACACAAAAAATGTTCTCAGACTATGAAGAATCAAAAAAAAATAAAAATAAATTATTAGAAAACGATCAGAATTCTTTTTGGGGAATTTTTTTAAAGAGCAATAAAGAAGTAGAAGATTTTTATAGAAAAAATTCAAAAAAACATCAGATTTATCTTTCAGGTAGTGGCTCAACCATGTTTATAAAATATAATAGTGAGACTGAAAAAGATAAAATTTTGAAAATAATTCCAAGTAATTGGAGATTCTTTTTAGCTAAACCATTACAATATTCGCCTTTAAGGGAGTTTGTGTAGTATTGGGGTGTAGCCAAGCGGTAAGGCAACGGGTTTTGATCCCGTCATGCGTAGGTTCGAATCCTACCACCCCAGCCAATTAAGAGAGGGAGAGAATGAGCAAACAAATCCTAGATCTTTTCACTGGAACAGCAAATCCAGAGCTAGCTAATGAGGTTGCAAAAATATTAGATATTAAAATATCTAAAGCAGATGTAGGATATTTCTCGGACGGAGAAATAAAAGTCCAAATTGAAGATAATGTTAGAGGTCATGATACTTTTATACTTCAATCTACATGCGCTCCTTCAAATAAAAATTTGATGGAATTAATGTTGCTTGCAGATGCTCTTAAGCGATCGTCCGCATCAAGAATTACAGCCATTGTTCCCTATTACGGTTATGCAAGACAAGACAGAAGAGTTAGATCTGCAAGGGTACCAATTAGTGCAAAAGTTGTAGCTGATATGTTTTATTCTGTCGGTATAGATAGAGTTTTAACTGTAGACCTGCATTCTGAGACTATTCAAGGTTTCTTTGATATGCCTGCTGACAATGTCTATGCAACTAAATTGATGGTTGATGATATTAAAGAGAATAATCCAGATAATAATATTGTTGTGGTTTCACCAGATGTTGGCGGTGTAGTTCGATCTAGGGCCTTAGCAAAACAATTGAATGATGCTGACTTAGCAATCATAGATAAAAGAAGAGCTGCGGCAAACCAATCAGAGGTAATGAATATTATTGGTGATATTGAGGGTAAAGTATGTATAGTGCCTGATGATATCATTGATACAGCTGGAACACTGTGTAATGCTGCTAAAGCATTAAAAGATCATGGTGCAGCAGGTGTAAAAGCATATATCACGCATCCTGTGCTCTCTGGTCCAGCTATAGAAAGATTAAATAAGTCAGAAATTGATGAACTTGTTGTAACAAATTCAATTCCATTGTCACAAGATGGTGAAAAATGCAGTAAAATACGCGTCATTTCTTTAGGTGCGACAATTGCAGAATGCATCAAAAGATTAAGCAATGAAGAATCTCTAAGTGAGATGTTTATATAAGAGGATATTATGAGTGATCAAATAGTTTTAAATGCTGAAACAAGAGAAAGAACTGGATCTAATAAAGCTAGAGTTATTAGAAAAGTTGACGGAATGGTTCCAGCAATAGTTTATGGAGATGAAAAAGAATCTTTAAATTTAAAGTTACATCTTAATGAGCTTACTAAAGCCTCACAAAATGAGCTTTTTTATACTCAGGTTCTTCTAATTAAAAATGGTGATCTTGAAGAGAAAGTTGTATTAAAAGAGCTTCAAAGAGATCCTGCAAAAGGTAAGTTACTTCATGCTGATTTTCAAAGAGTATCTAGAAAAACTAAACTAAAAGTTGTTATTCCTATGAACTTCGTCAATGAAGAAGATTGTGTCGGGGTTAAGAATGATGGTGGCTTAATAACTAAAGCTATCAGAGAAGTTGAGATTATGTGTTTAGCTGGAAATATTCCTGAATCAATAGATGTAGACGTTTCAGAGCTTGAATTGGGTGCTTCAATAAGACTTACCGAAATTGCTTTGCCTGAAGGATCAGAGATTCCTGGGCTTACAGAAGAAACCGATCAAATGGTTGTATCTGTTAATGCTCCTAAAGCAGTTGAAGAAGAGCCAGTCATTGAAGAAGGTGAAGAAGGTGCTGCTGAAGAAGGTGCTGCTGAAGAAGGTGCTGCTGAAGAAGGCGGTGAAGAATCAGCCTCTGAAGACTCTGCAGAGGGATCTGAAGAGAGCTAGAAATAGTGCTAAAGCTTTGCTTAGTTGGTCTAGGAAATCCTGGAACAAAATATAACGGTACTAGGCATAATATTGGCAAAGAATGGTTATTAAAACTAAGCGAATCGCATTGCTCTGACTTTATTGCAAAAAGTAGTATTGAAGCAGATATAACCCACTCACAAGCAGAAGAAATCCTTTGGGTTATTCCTGACAATTATGTAAATAATAGCGGTCGAACTGTCTCTAAACTATTAAAGAATATTAATCTTCCCAATAATAAAATTATAATTTTTCATGACGATTTAGATCTAAATCCTGGAGAAGTTCGTCTAAAAGAAGGTGGGGGTCATGGCGGCCACAATGGCCTTAAAGATATTTTTGAAAAAACTGGTACAAAAGATTACTTGAGAATAAGAATTGGCATTGGCCATCCAGGCAATAAAGATTTAGTTTCTAGTTGGGTTTTAAACAAATTTCATCCAACCGATAGAAAATATATTGATGAAGCCTATGATCTATTTAACATGAACTTTAGTACATTATGTGCTCAAGAGTTTTCTAAATTACAAAAACAGTTACATACGAGATAATATGGGGTTTAAATGTGGTATTGTTGGACTTCCAAATGTAGGTAAGTCTACACTTTTTAATGCTTTAACTAAATCTTCAATACCTGCTGAAAATTTTCCATTTTGTACCATTGAACCAAATGTTGGGAAGGTCCCTCTTCCAGATAATAGATTAAAGAAACTCAATGATATCGTAAATTCAAAGAAGATAATTCCAGCAAGTTTAGATCTTGTTGATATTGCAGGTCTTGTTAAAGGTGCCTCACAAGGAGAGGGTCTTGGTAATGCGTTCCTATCTAACATTAGAGAAATGAATGCCCTAGCACATGTCGTGCGATGCTTTGAGGATGAAAACATTACCCATGTTGATGGGTCAATTGATCCTGTAAGAGATGCTGAAATAATTAATCTTGAATTAATAATGTCTGATCTTGAGACGGTCAGCAAGAGAATATTTAAATGTGAAAAACTTCTTAAAACTAACGATAAAAAAAATAAGGCTGAACATGAAATCTTAATAAGGATTAAAAACGACCTTGATCAAGGAAAGCTTATCAATATCGAAAGTTTCAATGAAGACGAAAGAGCGATTATTAAAAGTTTTCAATTGCTCAGCTCCAAGCCAACATTTTATATTGCAAATATTTCTGATGATGGATCCTCAGATGATGCTCTTAATAAATTAATAGAATTTGCAAATCTATCTGGCAATACAGTTATACCAACTTCAATTAAGATTGAACAAGAGATAGCCATTTTAGATGAAGAGGAAAGAAAAGAATATTTAGAATTAATGGATATGGATGAGCCTGTTCTAAATAAAATTATTTTTAAAGGATATGAGCTTCTTGGACTTCAAACATATTTTACTGCTGGACCTCAAGAAATAAGAGCATGGACCATCAAGAATAACTCAACTGCTCCCAATGCAGCTGGAGTTATTCATACTGATTTTGAAAGAGGATTTATTAAAGCTGAAGTAATTAGTTTTGAGGACTACATCTCATGTAATGGAGAATCTGGTTCAAAAGAAAAAGGTAAGTTAAGGTTAGAAGGAAAGGAATACATCGTAAAGGATGGTGATGTCATTCATTTTAAATTTAATGTTTAAAGTAAGTGAAAAAAAAATATTGACTCTTGAATTCTAGGACTTATCATTCAACGATTGGCTATGTAGCTCAGATGGTTAGAGCACAGCACTCATAACGCTGGGGTCGGTGGTTCAATTCCACCCATAGCCACCAATTCCTTATTTTTTTAGATAGCTTAAAATTATAATTATAGCTACTAAACCAAGAATACCGTCAGTACCAATTAAATTAAGTAGTTCTGATAGATTTTTATATACATCTCCTACAAATGGAGCCTCGGGTCCAAAAATTATTCCAAGCAACAGAGCTACCGAAACTATCGGAACCAATACGTCTGTTAATCTTGTAAAAAAATCTGTAATGGAATTTAAGAATTGCTTATATTTCATCTATAAAGTAAGAAGGGCCTTTCGGCCCTTCTTTAAAAATGCTTACTTATTAAGTAAACCGATTAGAATAGCAGCTACTAGAAGACCTACTAAACCATTTTCTCCAAGCGTTGAAACAACTCCAAGAAGTCCGTCAAGAACATCATTGAAAAATGCTACATTACCGCCAAATACAATACCGGCTACAACACCTAAACCAACTACACCGATTAATAGTGATGTTAGATCAGATACTATACCTTTAAGTGTATCAATTGCTCGCATAATAATTCCCCCCTATTAGGTTTTTTATGATTTGCAGTTAACATGAGACCATAAAAAAGGATAGGATTCAAATTTTGTGAACAAAAAAAACCGAAAAATTTGACTTTTCGGTTTTTAAGATATATTCATAACAAAAAGACTTATTCTTCAACAGTATTATCTGATGCAGTATCTTCTAAATTTTCTTTTTTAATTAATGCCTTAGCGGATAATTTCATCTTACCTCTATCAAAGCCTATGAGTTTCACATCAATTTCTTGTCCCTCTGATAGCACAGCACTAACATCTTCTGTTCTTTCATGAGCAATTTCAGATATATGTAGTAATCCGTCCTTACCAGGAAGAATGTTAACAAAAGCACCGAAATCTACTATTTTTACAACAGTACCTTTGTACACCTTATCTAATTCAGGTTCTTCTAAGATACCCTCAATTATTTCAAGACATGCTTTCATTGAAGATTGGTTTTGACCAAAGACAGAAACAGTTCCGTCATCGTCAATATCAACTGTAGCTCCTGTTTTTTCTTGCATTGATTTTATGACAGCTCCACCTTTTCCAATAATTTCTTTGATTTTATCTTTATCAACCATAAAAGTTTTCATTGCAGGAGCATTTTCTGAAAGATCTTTAGGTGCTGAAATAGCTTCATTCATAATTCCAAGAATATGAGTTCTTGCAGCTTTTGCTTTGGTTAGAGCAACTTCCATAATAGCTTCATTTATACCTTGAATTTTTATGTCCATCTGAAGCGCAGTAATGCCTGTCTCTGTTCCAGCTACTTTAAAATCCATATCACCAAGATGATCTTCATCACCTAGAATATCTGTAAGAACAGCAAAATCATCGCCCTCTTTTATTAATCCCATTGCTATACCTGCAACTGGACTTGATATTGGAACACCGGCATCCATGAGTGATAATGAAGTACCGCAAACTGATGCCATAGAGCTTGAACCATTAGATTCAGTAATCTCCGAAACCACCCTCATTGTATATCCAAAATCTGTTACATCAGGTAGAACTGCTTTAATAGCTCTCTTAGCTAAATTTCCGTGTCCAATCTCTCTTCTTTTTGGACCCATTGGCATTCCTATTTCTCCAACACTGTATGCTGGAAAATTATAATGCAGCATAAAATTGTCAGTTCCTTGACCTTCAATAGCTTCAATTCTTTGAGCATCTCTTGATGAGCCTAATGTTGCAACAACAATTGCTTGTGTTTCACCTCTTGTAAATAAAGATGATCCGTGAGTGCTTGGTAAAACATCAGTTTCGATAAAAATTGGTCTAACTGTATCTGTATCTCGCCCGTCAATCCTTGGCTGATTGCTTAAAATATTTTGTCTAACTATATCCTTTTCTAGATTTTTAAACGCACCTAAAACTTTTCCTAATTGAATGTCATCAGCTTCAGGATATGAATTAACAATATCTTCTCTAATTTTACTTATAGCCTCAGATCTCTCGGATTTAAGCTTTATAGTAAAAGCATTTTTAATTTGGTCAGTATATTTTTCTTGTAACTCTGAGTAATATCTTGGAGATTCTTCATCTGGTGTAATGACCCAGTCTTCTTTTCCTGCTTTATCTTTTAGCTCCTTACAAGCATTGATAACTGCCTGCATTTCCTGATGGCCGAATAATACCGCACCAAGCATAAGATCTTCATTTAATTCTTTTGCCTCGGACTCAACCATTAGAACCGCTTGTTCAGTTCCAGCTACAACCATATCAAGATATGACTCCTCTAGCTCCGCAAATGTCGGATTTAAAACATAATTACCATCTATGAATCCCACCCTAGCAGCACCCATAGGTCCATCAAAAGGAACACCTGCTACACATAGGGCTGCTGAAGCACCAATCATGGCAGCTATATCAGGATTTTGATCTTTACCTGATGACATCACTGTTGAAAAGACTTGAACCTCATTTTTAAACTCTTCTGGGAATAAAGGTCTAATAGGCCTATCAATTAGCCTCGAAGTTAATGTTTCTCTTTCAGTGGGCCTTGCTTCTCTTTTAAAAAACCCTCCAGGAATTACACCTGTTGCATAGAATTTTTCTTGATAAAAAACAGCTAATGGAAAAAAATCTTTTCCAGGGTCTGCTTCTTTTTTTGCAACTACAGTTGTGAGAACAACCAAATCATCTATTGTTACAACAACTGCAGCTGTGGCTTGTCTTGCAACTTTATTTGTTTCTAATTTTACTAATTTGTTTCCATAATGAAACTCTACCGATGTAGATTCTAATTTATTATTTTCCACGATTATCCTTTTTTATGTTTTTATAATTAACCACGAAGTTTTAATTGCTTTACAACCTCTTTATAACTATCTGGGTTTTTTCTTTTTAGATAGGCTAAAAGCTTTCTTCTTAGGTTTACCATTCTTATTAACCCTGTTCTTGAATGGTGGTCTTTTTTATGTGTTTTAAAATGACTTTGTAATTTATTGATATTTTCTGTTAACAACGCAATTTGAACTTCAGGAGATCCTGTGTCGTTGTCTGTTCTTTGAAATTTTCCAACAATTTTTTCTTTTTCATTAGCTAAAAGTGCCATATTTGTATTCCTCGATGTACTTATTAATAAAAAATGCAAACCTCGTACAACTAAAGTAAGCGTGCGAATCTTATAACTAATCTAACTATTAAACAAGTCGTTTTAAAGCCAGAACATTATTAGATACATTTCCAAGGCCTAGAAAATTTGATGATAAATCATAAATTCTGTAGTCATTATCTTCGAAATTAATATTTTTTAACTTGCCTCCATTTAAAAAAATCTTTAATTGGTCATTCTTTAATTTAATATCAGAAAATGCTTTAAATGCCTCTTCAATAGATATTAGATTTTTTATTTCAACTTCTTCAGTATTTAATGCTTGATTAATATTAAATTTTCCTTGGGATACTCTTTTTAAGCCTGATAAATGAGCGCCACATCCAAGTTTTTTTCCTAAGTCTCTTGCAATCGACCTAATATAGGTTCCTTTTGAGCAATGAATTAAGAAAGAACATTCATCGTGATCAAAAATAAAATCTTTTATTGAGAAAACATTAATTTCTCTTGGTGGTTTTGATATCAAATCGCCCTCTCTTGCATATTTATATAATGGTTTACCTTTGTGCTTCAAAGCAGAATAAAAGGGCGCCATCTGCAATGACTGTCCAATAAATGAATATAGAACTTTGTGAGTATGTTCTTCAGTCGGGAGGTTGTCTGAAGTTTCGATAATTTTACCCTGTGCATCATCAGTATCGGTAGAACATCCAAGTTTTACTGTTGCATAATAACTTTTATCAGATTCTAAAAAATAACTAGAAAACTTTGTAGCCCTATTAGCTGCAATTACCATTAATCCAGTTGCCATTGGGTCTAGTGTTCCCAAATGGCCAACTTTTTTGAACTTCAAAGATTTTTTAATATTTTGAACAAGTTGATTAGAGGTTATACCTTTTTCTTTGTTTAAAAGAAAAAAACCATCCATTATTTTATATTCTTCAATAAGCTTTCAATATTATCCGAATATTCGATACTTTCATCAAACCTAAAATTTATAACAGGCACCCTCCTAATCTGCATAGTTTTTGAAAGTTTTGATCGAATCATTCCTGAAAATTTTTTTAATACTTTAGGGTTTATTTCACTTTGATCTTTAATTATAGATTCTCCGATAACTGTATAAAACACAGTGGCTATACCAATATCATCAGAGACTTTTACAGCAGTAATATTAATATTTTGAAGCCTCGGATCTTTTGTTTCTTTGTTGATGATTAAAGATATTTCTTTTTTTAGCTCGTCGCCAATTTTTTCTGCTCTTAATGATGACATTAAAACTTCAACTACATTGATTGTGCTTCTTCTTTGCGATCATAAACCTCTATCTTATCGCCAGGCTTAATATCTTTATAGTTTTTGATACCCATGCCGCACTCGGTTCCATTTTTAACTTCGTTCACATCTTCTTTAAATCTTCTTAGAGAATCTAGTTCACCCTCAAAGATAACTATCTCGTCTC
This sequence comes from uncultured SAR86 cluster bacterium, assembly GCA_902635645.1. Classification (GTDB taxonomy): domain Bacteria; phylum Pseudomonadota; class Gammaproteobacteria; order Magnimaribacterales; family D2472; genus SCGC-AAA076-P13. The sequence goes on along the minus strand of CACPON010000001.1, from coordinate 24,563 downwards.
TAAGAACTCTTACTGGTTTGTTTCGCAAAACATTTCCCTCAATGACCATACAACCAGCTATTTGTCCAAATTTAGGAGAATTGAATACTTCTAATACCTCTGCTGTTCCAACTATCTCTTCTTTAATAATTGGATCAAGAAGCCCACTCATTCTAGCCTTCACATCGTCTAATAATTCATAAATAATACTGTGGTAGCTTAAAGGTATAGATTCGTCTTCTATAATTTTCTTTGCAGAATTATCTGATCTCACATTAAAACCTAAAATAATTGCATCCACAGCCAATGCTAAGTTTGCATCCGACTCTGATATTCCACCAACACCACTAGATACAATCTTAACTTTTGCTAAATCATTACCCAAATCATTTAGTGCAGCTGAAATTGCTTCACATGTTCCACCAACATCAGTTTTAACAATGATATTAAGTACTTTTTTAGATTCTTGCCCAAGCGATTCAAATAAATCACCAGCGGTGTCATCTTTTTGTTTTAAAAGCTTTCTTTCCTTTTCTTGGGTAATTCTATACTCAGCAATTTCTCTTGCTTGTTTTTCATTTTCAACTACCTGAAAAGGATCTCCTGCATTTGGCACGTTATTTAAACCTAATACTTCAACAGCAGCAGATGGGCCAGCTAATTTAATCTTAGAACCATCGCTGTTTACAATACTTTTAATTTTTCCAATTGAATTTCCAGAGGCAACTAAATCACCAACTTTTAATGTTCCATTTTGAATTAAAAAGGTTGCAACTGAGCCTCTAAATTTATCTAACTCAGATTCAATAACTACGCCTTGGGCAGGACCTTTGTGATGAGCTTTTAATTCAAGTAATTCTGCTTCAAGAGAAACACATTCTAATAATTTATCAACTCCAGTACCCTTTAAGGCTGAAACTGGAACCATTTGTGTTGTTCCTCCCCAGTCCTCTGGAGTCAAGTCCTTAGCTGCTAAATCACCCTTAACCTTATCAATATCTGCTCCATCTAAATCAATCTTATTTATTGCAACAACAATCGATACACCAGCTGCTTTAGCATGATTAATTGCTTCTTCTGTTTGGGGCTTGATACCATCATTTGCAGCTACGACTAAAATGACAATATCAGTTGTATTGGCGCCCCTGGCTCTCATAGATGAAAAAGCAGCATGACCAGGAGTATCTATAAAAGTTATTTTACCTTTAGGTGTTTCAACTTCATAAGCTCCAATATGTTGTGTAATGCCTCCAGCCTCACCGTCTACGACTTTTGTTTTTCTAATAAAATCAAGAAGTGTTGTTTTACCATGATCAACATGCCCCATAACTGTAATTACCGGTGACCTAGGTTTTGCTTCATCTGTATAGTTAATTAAATTAGCTAAATCTTCTTCAAAATTTTCTTCTTTTAATGCGATTCCATTATGACCAATTTCTTCTACCACTAATATTGCTGTCTCTTGGTCAATAACATCATTTATAGTTGCAACAACCCCCAGTCCCATGAGATTCTTTACAACTACATTTCCTTTGACAGCCATTAATTTGGCTAACTCACCAACTTGAATCGACGATGGAACTTCTATATCTTTTTTTATGAACTCAGTAGGTGCTTCAAACTTATGTTCTGATTCCTGAGAAAAAGCGGTCTCTCTTCTTTTATATGCATTAACAGCGCTTGATAACTGATCCTTAACATTTACTTTGACAGCCGGTTTATCTTTATCAACTTTTTTAAATTTCTCTCTTTTTTTGACTTCTTCTTGTTTTAGTCTTGCAGCCTCTTTTAACTGCTCTTCTCTTTTCTTTTGTTGCTCTTTTAGTTGTTCAGAGGCTGCTGCTCTTTTTGCTTCTATATTATCTGAATAACTTTTTACTGTTTCTGTATCTTTAGAAGTTTTTCCTTTAGATGTAACTGTAACTCCAGATCCTGAGGTTATAGATTTAGATGGAGTTGCTTTTGCGCTTTTTAAAGATTTTAAAAGAGCTTGTTTGTCTGCAGCTGTAACCTCGTCAGTATTTTTAGAATGACTCAGTCCAGCATTCTGCATACGTTCAAGCAAAGCAGAATCACTGATCTTTAGAGTTTTTGCGAAATCTTTAACAGTTAAAGCCAAAATATTTTCCTTTTATTTAATTAAACCAGTGTTCTCTTGCTTTCATTATCATTTTTGATGCATCGTCAGAAGAAATTTCAATAATTTCTTGTAATTCATCAACTGCTAATTCTGCAAGATCATCTTTATTTTTAATACCCTTATTAGATAACTTTTGAATATCTTCATCACTTAAATTTAAATCTGTTAGTGATTCTACATTATCCTCTTCTTCAGTAATTGCCCCCATAGCCTCGAGTAACGCAGCATCCTCGGCAGCACTTTTTACCCTTGCAATCTCCGCTTCGTCCTCAATAAATGATTTAAAGATTTCATCTTCAGCATATGCTATATCGTCAAAGCTTGATAAGCCTGTAGAAGATATTTTTTCAGCGATTTCTTCAGATATTTCAAGACTACTAATAAGACTAGCTAAAAACTCAGTCTCATCAACTTTAACTTTAGCTTCTGCTTCTTCACTACTTATAATATTTAAGTCCCATCCCACTAACTTGGATGCAAGTCTAATATTTTGACCTCTAGAACCGATAGCCAATGCAAGATTTTCTTGATTTACGGCAATATCCATTGATCTAGAGTCTTCATCCATAACAATAGATTCAACTTTTGCAGGAACAAGAGCATTAATAACTAACTGAGCTGGATTGTCATCATATATTATTATGTCTATTCTTTCGTTGCCTAACTCAGCAGAAACAGCTTGAACTCTGGAACCTCTCATACCTACGCATGCTCCAACCGGATCTATTCTTCCATCATTTGTTTTAACTGCAATCTTAGATCTTGATCCGGCATCTCTTGCAACGCCTCTTATTTCGATAACATCCTCATTAATCTCTGGTACTTCAATACTAAAAAGCTCAGTTACCATTTCTGGGCAAGATCTATTTAACATTAATTGAGGGCCTCTACCCTCAACTTCTTGAATCTGAAGAATTGCTCTAATTCTGTCATTAATTTTATAAATCTCACCAGGCATTAATCTATCTCTTGGTAAAATAGCCTCAGCATCGTAAGCAATATCTACAATAATATTATCTCTTGTTACTCTTTTAACAGTACCATTAACCAATTGATTATTTTGACTTTTAAACTGAGCTACAACTTTTTCTCTTTCAGCCTCTCTTACTTTCTGCAACATGACTTGTCTTGCAGCCTGAGTCTCTATTCTTCCAAAAGGGATGTTGTCCTGTTCTTTTGTATAAATTTCATCTAGTGCAAGATTAGAGTCACTAGTTGAGATATGTGTTTCTGGATGGAATTCTTCATTATTCTCATCAAAAACGATCCAATTTCTGTGAGTTGAATATTCTCCTGTGGTTCTATCAATTTTTACAAATAAATCAGCATCTTCGTGGAAATGTCTTTGTGATGCAGATGCAATAGCTATTTCAATAGCTGTAAAAATTACATCCTTCTCCAAGCCTTTCTCAGTTGAAACCGAATCAACCACTGCTAAAATCTCATTACTTTGCATAATTTTCTTCCTTCATTAATTTATCAAAATTTGGTTCTAACTTACAAAAATCAATATCATTAAAATTTAACTTATACTCTAAGTTTAAAGACTCTATAAGAAAAAATTCTTTATTACAATCAACTAAAGTCCCTTCAATGTTCTTTATTCCCTCAAGAGGCTCTCTTAATTTAACTTTTAATTCTTCTCCAATATAGGACTCAAGCTGACTTTGTTTAAAAAATCTTCTGCTAATTCCTGGTGTCGATACCTCTAACACATAATCATCCCCAAAGGATGAATCTAAATCTATTTCATAGTTGAGATCTTTTGAAATATTTTCACAATCATCAATATTTGCACCCTTATCAGAGTCAATATAAATTCTTAACGTAGGTCTTTTTCTACCCCTTAAAATTTCAAGCCCCCATAAAAAACAATCATGTCTTTCGATAACTGGCACTACAATTTTTTCAATCTCATCTTTCATTTTTTTTATGTACAAAAAAGGGGCATATGCCCCACAAAAAATATATGTAACTGTGGTAGCGGGGGCTGGATTTGAACCAACGACCTTCGGGTTATGAGCCCGACGAGCTACCAGACTGCTCCACCCCGCAACGCAGCGAGTGTGAAGTTTATGAAGTTTAGTATGTTTGGTCAAGTATATTATTTTTTATATTTAAAATAATATCTTGTTATAATTCGCAATCTTTTGCCGAAGTGGTGGAATTGGTAGACACGCTAGCTTGAGGGGCTAGTGAGCGAAAGCTCGTGCGGGTTCAAGTCCCGCTTTCGGCACCATTGTTTAATTTATTTATTCCGTTGGAATTTCATCTGTTGGAATTTCTTCCATAACCTCTTCAATAAGAGGTGTTTCAAACATTTCTTTAGTATTTTCAGTTTTATATAAATATGCCAAAGCCAGTGTTAAAACTAACCACAAAGCTACTAACGAATATGTTAGTTTTCCTAAAAAATCTGAAGGTCCCAATGCTCCAAACATTGAATTAGATGAACCTCCACCAAATGCTGAACCCAAATCAGAGCCCTTACCTTGTTGTAAAAGTACTAATGCTATTATTGCAACAGCCAGAACTATACAAACTATTTTAATTAAAACTATCATTTTTCTTTATGCCTACTATAAATTTCTATAATATCTGAAAATATATCTGCGTCTAATGAAGCGCCTCCAACCAATGCGCCATCTATGTTTTTTTCAACAAAAAAATCTGCTGCATTTGATTTATTAACACTTCCACCATATAAAACTTGTGGCCTCAAATTATTTTCAGATGCGGATTGTACAACATCTTTAATAAATTCGTGAATTGTATTTACATCTTTTGGTTTTGGTGTGTTTCCTGTACCTATTGCCCATATTGGCTCATATGCGATAATTAAATTTTCTGATGAAATATTTCCTTGAATGCATTCTTGAATCTGAGTTTGTAATTTTTGCTCTGTTTTGCCAGCTTTAAACTCTTCAAAGCTTTCTCCAATACATAGAACTGGTTTTATATGGCTTTTAGCTAACATCTGATATTTTTTAGAAATAATATTATTATCTTCATTAAATATTTCTCTTCTTTCTGAATGGCCAATTAAACAAAAAGAACAGTCACTATCTACAGCCATTGATGGTGAAATTGATCCAGTTCTGGCCCCGCCTTCAATATCAATATCTTGAAAACCTATTTCAATATCATTATTGATAAATGCATTCTTTATCTGATTAAAATGTATGAATGATGGAGCTATTCCAATAGATTTAAGGCCTCTGTCAGACATTCTTACAATAAGTTGATTACACCAAGCCTTATTTGATTTAATATCTCCATTGGCTTTCCAGTTAGCAATTATCACAATTATGATTTAGATTTTATTAAGTCACTTATATCTTTGACATATTTTTTTGCAACTTTTTCCTCAGGTGCTTCTATCATTACTCTTATTTTGCTCTCTGTTCCAGAAGCTCTTACCAAAACTCTTCCTACAGTAATATCAGATTCAATTTCTTTTATGAGACTCAATAAGTCCTTATCATTGACTATGTCTTTATTTGAAACTTTAACTGCATTATTTACTTGAGGCATTTTTGTATAATTTGACAACACCTCTGATGGATCTTTTTCAAGAAGAAGCAATGAAGAAATTACTTTTAAGGCTGCAATGGTTCCGTCGCCGGTACTAACTAAGTCTTTACAAATTATATGTCCTGAAGTTTCACCTCCCAACATCCAACCTTTTTTAGTTAGCATGTTGCTAACATATTTATCACCGACATCAGCGCGAATAAATTTATACCCAAGCTTTGTAATGCCATCTTCAAAACCAAGATTGCTCATGTGTGTACCAACAACACCTGACCATGGACCAATTCTATTAGGGTTTGCAAAAGCTAATATATATAAAAGATCGTCACCATCTAATATATTTCCATTTCGATCGATGATAATTACTCTATCGCCGTCTCCATCTAGAGATATTCCAAAATCAGCTCTGTGCTTAATCACTTCTTTTTGAACTAGTTCTGGGTGCGTGGATCCACAATCAGCATTTATATTGTATCCATCAGGATCAACACCAACTGAAATTACTTCTGCTCCAAGTTCTTTGAAGACGTCAGGACTAGTTTTGTAACAAGCGCCATTTGCACAATCCAATACGATTCTTAATGATGCAAATGAGATATCTTGTGGTACTGTTGATTTGCAAAATTCAATATATCTTGCTCCCGACTCATCAAAACGCCTTGCTTTTCCTAGTTCTTCAGTCTTTACCGGGTTTAAGTTAGATTCTAAGAGCTTTTCTATTTTCTTTTCTAAATCCCTAGATAACTTTTCACCATCAGCATTAAATATCTTAATTCCATTATCTAAAAAATTATTATGAGACGCACTAATTACCACTCCGAACTTTCTTCTTAATGACTTTGTAAGATATGCCACTCCCGGTGTTGGTAGTGGGCCACACAGACTTACATTGACTCCAGCAGCAATGAAACCAGCCTGTAATGCAGATTCAAGCATGTAACCTGATACACGAGTATCTTTTCCAATCATTACAGTATCCCAACCCTGCTCTTTCATAACCAAACCAGTTGCGTGCCCTATTTTAAGACAAGCTTCTGGTGTGATATGAGTTTCTACAGGTCCTCGAATACCATCAGTGCCAAATTTTAAAATCATAACTAAAGATTATAACTCTTCAGCGGCACCTTTTATCGATGTTTTTTTATTTGATTTAGGCTTAGGATCATCATCCGACCAACCTTTTGGCTCTCGAGGTTCAGCTCCTGCCATTATGTCATCAATCTGAGGTTCATCGATTGTTTCATATTTTAATAAAGCATCGGCCATAACATTTAATTTATCGAGATTAGTCTTCAAAAGATTTTCAGCTCTTTCATAACATGAATCAATAATTGATTTAATCTCGGAATCAATTAATTTTGAAGTTTCTTCACTTCGATGTTGTGATGGTGATGATGCTGTTCTTCCAAGAAATGGACTTCCTTCATCTTCACCAAATTTAATAGTGCCAAGGGCATCAGAAAAGCCCCATTTTGTAACCATATTTGTCGCTATATTTGTTGCTACCTCAATATCGTTTGAAGCGCCAGTGGTAATGCCTTGGTTACCATTAATAATGCTTTCTGCAATTCTGCCACCAAACAAAGCCGCTATTCTTGCTAATAAATATTCTTTACTTTGCATATAAGTATCTTCTTCTGGCAAGAACATTGTTACACCAAGAGCCCTTCCTCTGGGAATGATCGTAACTTTATAAACAGGATCATGGGTTGGGCATAATCTTCCAACTATTGCATGTCCTGCTTCATGGTATGCAGTTATTCTTTTTTGCTCTTCACTTAAAATCATAGATTTTCTTTCTGCACCCATCATAATTTTATCTTTAGCTAAGTCTAAGTGCGTTTGGTCTATCTTCTTATCGGAGTATCTGGCTGCAAATAATGCTGCTTCATTAATTAAGTTAGCTAAGTCTGCTCCAGAAAAACCTGGTGTGCCTCTTGCCAGTACCAATGGATCTACATCAGAATCAAGCGGTACTTTTCTCATGTGAACTTTAAGAATTGCTTCTCTTCCTCTGATATCAGGAAGGTCTACTACAACCTGTCTGTCAAACCTTCCTGGTCTTAACAAGGCTGGATCTAGTACATCAGGTCTATTAGTTGCAGCTATAACAATAACTCCATCGTTGCCTTCAAAACCATCCATTTCTACAAGTAATTGGTTAAGTGTTTGTTCTCTCTCATCATGACCACCACCTAAACCAGCACCTCTATGCCTACCTACGGCGTCAATCTCATCAATAAAAACAATACAAGGAGATTGTTTTTTAGCCTGATCAAACATATCTCTTACTCTTGAAGCACCGACACCTACAAACATCTCTACAAAATCAGATCCAGATATTGTAAAAAATGGAACTTTTGCTTCACCAGCAACAGCTCTTGCTAAAAGCGTTTTACCAGTACCTGGAGGACCTACCATCAAAACTCCTCTAGGAATTTTTCCACCTAATTTTTGAAACTTTGTAGGATCTCTTAAAAAATCAACCAATTCTTGGACATCTTGTTTTGCTTCTTCGCAGCCTGCAACATCCTTAAATGTCGTCTTTACTTTTCCACCTTCCATCAATTTTGCTTTACTCTTACCGAAAGACATAGGACCGCCTTTACCAGACATTCCGCCTTGCATTTGCCTCATAAAAAAGAAGAAAATACCTAAAAGTAATAGTATCGGAAATGCACCAACTAACAATTGAGATAAAACTGATGGTTGTTCAATTTTTTCGTATACAGCAATTACACCATTATCTTCGATAGCATTATCAACGGCTTCATCTTTTTTAAATATTGGGTGTGTTGTTTCAAACTTAGAACCATCTAAACGATCGCCTATAATTGTCATCTGATCCCCTTTGTAAACTACTTTTGCAATTCGATCAGAAAGAACTTCTTCTTTAAATTGACTATAGCTAATCTGCTCTCTAGCACCTGTATTTTCAATGTTATTGAAAACATAAATTAACAATGACCCTAGAACGAACCAAACAACTAAATTTCTTAAAACACTATTCATTATTTATATGCTCCATACAAAAATATTTCTCCTGATTGCTTTTTTGAAGCAGCAGGTTTAAAAGTTTGGACTATCTTGAAAGATAATTCCATTTTTTTTCGAAGATTTTTCAACATACTATTTTGAAAAGTCTTCATGATAAATGAGCCATGAGATTTATTTAAATATTTTGCTGCTGTATCTAGAGTAAGAATATTAAGCTCGTATATATTTTCTATATCTATAGCATTTATACCGGTTATGTTGGGGGCTATATCTGAAATTACAAGTCCAAATGAACCCATTTTTGATCTAATGAGATCTATGCTATCAATTTCTTCAATGCTATTTTGAAAAAAATATACTCCATCAACTGCTTCCATATCTAATATATCAATCGCATAAATCTCTGAATTAGGTGATTTTTTTTTAATATAATGCGACCACCCTCCTGGAGCCGAGCCTAAATCCAAAACATTTTGGCTTTTTTTTAGAGATTTTGTTTTTTGGAGAATTTCTTCGAGCTTATATACCGCCCTTGTTCTATAACCCTCTTGCTTTGCCTTATTTGCCCAGTTATCAGCATGCATCAGATATGTTTAACTTCAATAATTTCGTATGTCATTTTTCCTGATGGAGTATTGATTTCTACCTCATCATCAACAAACTTGCCAACCAAACCTTTAGCGATTGGTGTTTCAATTGAGATATGACCATTTTCAGGATTGGACTCTAAGTTACCGACTATTTTATAAACAATCTCTTTATCATTGTTTACGTCATATAATTTAACTGTCGAACCAAATACAACTCTCCCTGTTTCTGGAATGTCTTTTACATTAATTACTTGTGCATTTGATAGGGCACTTTCTATTTCATTTATTTTTGCTTCCATTAAACCTTGAAGTTCTTTGGCTGCATGGTATTCTGCGTTTTCTTTTAGATCACCATGCGCTCTAGCTTCAGCTATAGCTTCTGATATTTTTGGTCTCTCAACAAATTTAAGTTTAGATAATTCATCTTTAAGGGCAATTTCACCCTCGATTGTTATAGGTACACGTGACATATTTTAATTATAGCAACTATGGCTAAGAATTATGTATTTCTTGGAGTGTCTTATATGACCAATCTGCTTCTCTACCATTAAGAGACTGCATTATTGCAAATGCACCAAACATTGTAGTTGTACAAAAGATCTTATTTTGAAGGGCTGTTCTTCTTATAGCAGCTGAATCTTTAATTGATTGAGTTCCTTCTGTTGTGTTTATGACTAAATCAATTTCTTTATTTAAAAGGCTATCAACTGTGTGAGGTCTTCCTTCTAATACTTTGTTAATTTTTTTAACTTTATAATTTAAGCCTTTTATGTAAGCGGCTGTACCTCCAGTTGCAACCATTTCAAAACCATTCTTTTCTATGAGAGGCAACAGTTCATCTAAATATTTTTTATCGCTATCTTTGACGCTTATGAATACAGTCCCAGATCTTGGTAGAATTTTATTAGCGCCTTTTTGTGCTTTTGCATACGCCTCACCAAAATCAATCCCAATACCCATTACCTCTCCTGTTGATTTCATTTCTGGACCAAGTATTGGATCAACTAAAGGAAATTTATCGAATGGTAAAACTGCTTCCTTAACAAAATATAAACCATCAGGCAAAGCACTTGAAAATTTTTGATTAGCAAGAGTATTTCCTATCATGGCTTTTGATGCAACTTTAACAAGTGAGTTGCCAATTGCTTTGGATATAAATGGAACAGTTCTGGAAGCCCTAGGGTTCACTTCTATAATATATACAACATCATCTTTTACAGCGAATTGTATATTCATAAGTCCTAAAATATCTAACTCTTTGCCAATTTTAATGGATTGATCAGAAATCTCTTTTTGAATTTCTTCTGACAAACTATATGGAGGTAATGAGCATGCAGAATCACCCGAATGAATACCAGCTTGCTCAATATGCTGCAAAATTCCTCCAACTTGAATCTCTTTTCCGTCAGAAACAACATCAACATCAACCTCAACAGCATCTGTTAAGTAGCTATCTAATAATATTGGCTTACTATTTGAAACTTCTACAGCTTCATTTAGATATAGTTCTAATTCGTTTAAGTTATGAACAAGCTGCATTGCTCTTCCACCTAATACATAAGAAGGTCTTACAACTATTGGGAATCCAATTTTTTCTGCCTCAATCATGGCTTCAGATATATTCTTTACAGTTGCATTTGCGGGCTGCTTTAAATCAAGTTTTTGAATTAATTCTTGAAACCTTTCTCTATCTTCAGACCTATCAATTGCATCCACATCTGTTCCAAGAATTTTTACACCCCTCTCCGATAAAACATCTGCTAACTTTAATGGAGTCTGTCCACCGAATTGAATAATAACTCCCTCGGGCTTCTCATTATCTATAATGTCTAGAATCTTTTCAGCTGTTATTGGCTCAAAATATAATCTATTTGAAACATCGTAATCTGTGGAGACAGTTTCAGGATTACAATTAACCATAATAGATTCATAGCCTTCCTCTTGCATAGCAAGTGATGCATGAACACAACAATAATCGAATTCAATTCCTTGTCCTATTCTGTTTGGCCCGCTTCCTAAAACAAGAATTTTTTTATTGTTTGTTGTATTGCTTTCGCATTGATCTGCATAGGTTGAGTACATGTAACATGTGGAGGTTGCAAATTCTGCAGCACAGGTATCTACTCTTCTGTAAACAGGTAGAATATTAAGCTCTTTCCTCAAGTCTCTAAAGTCAGATTCTTTAATATTAATTAATTCAGCTATTCTTGAATCGGTGAAGCCTTTTTTCTTTAATGAATATATTGCCTCATGATCAAGGTCAGATAATTTTTTATCTTGTAAAGATTTCTCAATGTTTAAGATTTCTTCAAGTTGATCAAGAAACCAATAATCGATTTTTGTAAGCTCATAAATTTTTTCAAGCCCCCATCCTGCTCTTATTGCATCACAAACATAAAATAATCTTTTAGGACCAGGAAATGTTAATTGATAAAGAATTTCTTCCTTACATTCTTCATATGATTTTTCAACTATGGAATTAAGGCCATTTAAATCTTCTTCCATGCTTGCTAGAGCCTTTTGAAGTGATTCTTGAAAATTAGACCCAATTGCCATCACTTCTCCAACAGATTTCATTTGGGTTGTAAGTTTTGGTTCAGCCTGTGGGAATTTTTCAAAAGCAAATTTAGGAATTTTAGTAACGATATAATCAATGCTAGGCTCAAATGATGCGGGTGTAAGTCCTCCTGTAATATCATTTTTTAATTCATCAAGCGTGTATCCAACAGATAGTAATGCAGCTACTTTAGCGATTGGAAAACCTGTAGCTTTTGAAGCAAGGGCAGATGACCGGCTTACTCTTGGATTCATTTCTATGACAACCATTTTTCCATTGTCTGGATTGATTGCAAATTGAACATTTGATCCACCAGTATCTACGCCTATTTCTCTAAGAATCTTAAATGAAGCATTTCTCATTATTTGATATTCTTTATCAGTTAAGGTTTGTGCTGGAGCTATAGTAATAGAGTCTCCTGTATGAACACCCATTGGGTCAAGATTTTCGATTGAGCAAACAATAATACAATTGTCTTTGCAGTCTCGAACAACCTCCATTTCAAACTCTTTCCAACCAATTAAAGATTCATCAATTAAAAGTTCATTCGTAGGTGATAACTCAAGTCCTTTCTTACAAATAGCTTTAAACTCATCAATGTTATAAGCAATTCCCCCACCAGTTCCACCCATAGTAAATGAAGGTCTAATAATGCATGGAAAACCAATTCTTTTTTGGACTTCAATTGCATCTTCCATTGAATGAGCAATACCTGAGCTTGGAGTCTCAATTCCAATTGCCTGCATTGTCTCATCAAAGAGCTGTCTGTCTTCTGCTTTATCAATAGCTTCTCTGTTAGCTCCTATTAATATTACTCCATGCTTCTTAAGAACTCCGTGTTTATCTAAAGATAAGGCGGTATTTAGGGCTGTCTGGCCACCCATTGTTGGCAAAATTGCATCCGGCTTTTCTTTTTCAATTATCTTTTCAACTGATTCCCAGTGAATTGGTTCAATATAAGTTGCATCTGCCATTAAAGGATCTGTCATAATAGTTGCTGGATTGGAATTAACTAAAATTACTCTAAAACCTTCTTCTTTTAATGCCTTACAAGCCTGAGCTCCAGAGTAATCAAATTCACATGCTTGACCAATGATAATAGGGCCTGCACCAATTATTAAAATTGATTTTATATCTTTACGTCTTGGCATATTCTTCTACCATAGATTGAAACTTTTTAAATAAAGTTTGTATTTCTTGTGGGCCTGGACTTGCTTCAGGATGACCCTGAAAACTAAATGCTGGTTTATCAGTGAACTCAATACCTTGCAATGATTGATCAAATAGAGATACATGAGAAGCACTTATATTTGCAGGTAAAGTCTTTTCATCCACTGCAAAACCATGATTTTGACTTGTAATAAAAACTTCTTTTGTTTTTAAATCTTGTACAGGATGATTAGCCCCATGGTGACCAAATTTCATCTTATATGTTGATGCTCCCCCAGCGAGTGCTAAAAGTTGATGACCAAGACAAATACCAAAAATTGGAAGATTAACCTCAAGGAATTTTCTAATATTATCAATAGCATAAGTGCATGGCTCAGGATCTCCTGGCCCGTTTGATAGGAATATACCTTTTGGCGAGAGTTCCATTACCTCCTCAAAAGATGTCTCTGCATTAACTACAGTAATTTCCCCAACATGATCAGATAAAAGCCTTAAAATATTATTTTTTATACCAAAATCAAAGGCAACTACTCGATGATTTTTTTTAGCTAAATTATTAGCAGGCCATACACCCTTATTCCAAATATATTTCTCTTTTACAGAAACTACCTTAGCTAAATCCATCCCTTTTAACCCTGAAAAATCTTTAGCCTTTGCCATAGCTTCTTCTGCTGTTAATTTTGAAAGAGGTGCAATACAACTATTTAGCGACCCTTTATCTCGCAATATTGATGTTAATTTTCTTGTATTAATTTCTGAAATTGCAATTACCTCTTGCTCGCGTAAAAATTCATCTAATGTTTTATTAGATCTCCAGTTACTTGGCTTGGCACAATGCTTATTAATAACAATCCCAGAAGCATGAATAAAAGACGATTCATTATCTTCATCATTAATACCGGTATTGCCAATATGAGGGTGAGTAAATGTAATAATTTGTTTTTTGTATGAAGGGTCTGTAATAATTTCTTGATATCCAGTCATAGAGGTATTAAAAACTAATTCACCAACATCAATCTTTTCTTCACCAAAGCCCTCCCCATAGAATATACTTCCATCTTCAAGTGCTAAAATGGCTGGAAAAGACACTAAAAGTTCCTCCAATCGGGCTTGAAATTTGAGAAAATTAATGAGTAACTATTTAAAGAAATTTTGGTTTTTAATGAGCTAAAATATCGTGCTGGCATTAAAATTGTACTTTATAGATTTAGTAGTCAACTGTCTATACTAAATGAGAAAAAATATGAAAATTTCTATTAAAACTGAAAAAGAAATTGAAAAAATGAGAGTTGCTGGAAAGCTGGCAGCAGAAGTATTAGAAATGATAGAACCTTTCGTTGTTCCTGGTGTATCTACTGAAGAGTTGGATAATATTTGCTATGAGCATATTGTTAATGTTCAAAAAGCAATTCCTGCAAATGTTGGTTACCGCGGTTTTGAAAAAACCATTTGTTCAAGCATTAATCAAGTAATATGTCATGGTATTCCAGATAAAAATAGAATCTTAAAGAATGGGGACATCTTAAATATTGATGTTACTGTTATTAAAGATGGATGGCATGGGGACACATCAAAAATGTATCTTGTCGGAAAGTGTCAACCACACAATGAAAGATTGGTTAAAATTACCCAAGAATGTCTTTACAAAGCTATTGAAGTGGTTCAGCCTGGAGCATATCTTGGCGATATTGGGCATGCTATTCAACAACATGCTGAATCTAACTACTATAGTGTTGTCGAGGAATACTGTGGTCATGGAATAGGAAACGTCTATCATGAGGAACCGCAAATACTTCATTACGGAAAGCCTGGAAGAGGTATTCAAATTCAAGAAGGCATGTGTTTCACAATTGAGCCAATGATTAACCAAGGATCTAAACACTGTAAAACCTTACAAGATGGATGGACTGTTGAAACCAAAGACGGAAGAAATTCTGCTCAATGGGAACATACACTTGCAGTTACATCAAGAGGAGTGGAGGTTCTTACAAAAAGACAAGAAGAGTCTTTATGATTAAAAATAAATCAGATTTAAATGATGAGTTTTTAAAAGATTTTCCAAAAATATATCAAAATCCAAGTTCAACAAATAGCTACTTGGCCGAAAATACATCTCAAATAGAAGAGAAAATCCTCAACTATTTCAAGCAATACGAACTTGATACAGATTTTGCTATTTATGCCAATGGTGGATTTGGTAGAAAGGAACTTTATCCATCATCAGATATAGATATTTCAATAATTCATAAAAACAAGAAAGCAAAAAAAATTGAAAATTTAGAAAAATTTATAGCTAAACTTTGGGATTTAGGATTTCAGGTTGGTCATTCTGTTAGAACTATCAAAGATATTAAAAAAGTTACTAAGGATGACCCAAAAGAATTTACTTCATATTTAACTCGAAGAGCATTAATTACCAACGATGCTATCGACAAAGAAATTACCTCTACACTGCAAAAAATATGGTCGAAAAGAAAATTCTACAAAGTAAAATTATTAGAGCAAAAAGATAGATATAAATCCTTTTACTCTACAGCATATAACTTAGAGCCAGATTTAAAAGAATCACCTGGTTGCTTAAGAGATTTTCAAACAGCTTTATGGATTCTTCAACACTGTTTTGATTTAAAAAATATTAAAGAGATCAAAAACTCAAAAGAATTCGGAGATAATATTGATGAAATTATTGATTCTTATAATTTTGTTAAAACTCTTAGATATATAACAAATACTTTATCTTCAAGAAATAGGTTAACTTTTGAACTTCAAATAGAAATTGCTCTCAAGGCAAATATAAATGAAGGAACTAGAAAAAGGTCTGTAGAAAAAATGATGCAAAAATTCTATGAAAACGCATCAAATCTAACTAACTTTAATCAGCAAGTATTTAACAAGTTTGGGGAACAGAATTCTTTTAGCCTTAAAAAAAATATTGGCGATTACTATATCAAAGGAGACAAAATTGGTATTAATCCAAAAATTAATCTTTCAAATAGAAAGGACTTAATTTTTGGCATTTATAACTTTATAGGATCAAACAAAAAAATTAATGCGATTGATACTAATACGGTATCTCTTCTAAAGAATAATCTAAAACTTATAAACAAGAAGTTCAAAGAAGACCAAATTTATGCAAACCAATTTTTAGAAATTTTTAGGTCAAAATATAATCTTTCTTCGATCTTAAAATCCATGAAAGCTATTGGAATAATTCAGAAATATGTAGATGAGTTTAATGAGGTGATTGGTCAAATGCAATTTGATTTATTTCATGTTTATACGGTGGATGAACATACGTTTAAAGTTGTAAGAAATATGCGCCAAATGAAAATTCACTTCAAGGATGAATTCAAATTAGAGCATGAGTTAATAAATAGGCTCCCAAAGATAGAAATTCTATATTTAGCTGGTCTCTTTCATGATTTAGGTAAAGGTAAAGGTGGAGATCACTCAAAAATTGGAGCAAAAACTAGTTATAATTTTGCAAAAAAAATTGGTTTATCAAAAGCTGATGCTGACCTTATTTCTTGGTTAGTGCTTCACCATCTTGAAATGTCATCAATTTCTCAGAAAAAAGATATTTCTGACATAGATACAATTGAAGAGTTTGCAGATCTTGCTGGAACAACTGAAAAACTAGATTATTTATATCTGTTAACTGTTAATGATATAAGAGCTACTAACCCTGCCCTTTGGAATGGCTGGAAGCATGGGCTTCTTAAAGATCTTTTTATACTAACAAGATCAAAAATAAATAAAGAACCAGTGCAAACCATGAAAGAGATTACAGAGGATAGGAAAAAGAACTGCATAAGATCATTTAGAGAAGAAAGAGATAAGAAAAAAATTAAAAACTATCTTGAAATCTTTGATGATTCCTTCTTTACAAAAAATAATCTCGATAAATTAAAATGGCAATGCAGTTTAGTCATTAGTGGCGAAATAAATAAAACAGTTATTGGTGCTAGAAAGTGTTTTGATAACTTATTGGAAATTTTTATTAAGACTGAAAATTTTGATGGGCTCTTTTTAAAATTAGTTCAGGTTTTCCAGTTATCTGGTCTTGAAATAATTGATGCGAACATCGCTACCAGCACCAACAAAGCTATTGCTGCAAATACTTTTATTGCAAAGTATTCGTTTCACAATAGACCTTTAACCAATATTGAGGTTCAAGATATTAAATTAAAAATATCTAATAATTTTAATAATCTTGAAGGTCAATCAAAAAAATTAGTCTTCAAGAAAAAGAAAAATGAATCTTTTGGGAAACCTTTTAAAATTTCAAATGTTGAACAAAAAGATAAAAAAAGAAATTTACTAACCATAGAAACTGCAGATAGCCCTGGTTTGTTGGTAAAAATTGCCAAAACACTCCATGAAAATGGTACTTCAATATATTCTGCGAGAATTAATACCCTCGGTGACAGGGTTGAGGATACTTTTGAAATTGAAGATATGACACTTTCATCTGTTTCGAGTAAAAAAATTAAAAAAATAAGTGATAGTCTCAAAGAAACTATGTAAATAACTTAATTCGTCCCTATAATAGCGACATGAATATCAAAGCAACAGGCTTAATAACAAAATCGTCTAGCGGTGAAACGCTTGATGCATATTTTCCTGTTATTGAATTTAACGATCAAAAAACCGATATTCAGGATATAAGTACTGATAACTTAGAAAAAGAAGTAGTTGAAATACATTGGACTCAAAAAGATCTTGATATGCCAATAGAAGATGTTGTAAGTGCATATCTTAAATTACACTTAATTTCATATAGATTTGTTCTTCCTAATTCAATTAATCTTGATGGTCTTTTTAATGCATTGCCAAATGTAGCTTGGACAAATAAAGGCCCAATATCTATCGATGAAATTAATCAAGAGCTACTAAATTCAAAACAAAATAAAAATGATTTATTTATAAGGTCGCTTGATAAATTTCCTCAACTGGTTGATTACATTATTCCAAAAAATGTGAGAATAGCTGATACCTCAAGAGTAAGACTAGGAGCCTATTTAAGCCCAGGAACCACAATCATGCATGAAGGTTTCGTCAACTTTAATGCAGGAACACTGGGTACAGCTATGATAGAAGGAAGAATATCTGCCGGAGTTGTTGTTGGAAATAATTCTGATCTTGGGGGTGGCTGCAGTACTATGGGAACTCTTTCAGGTGGAAATAATATAAAGATTTCTATAGGAGAAAACTGCTTAATTGGAGCTAATGCTGGCGTTGGTATACCCCTTGGAGATAACTGTACAATTGAAGCTGGCTTATATATTACTGCTGGAACAAAAATTGAACTATATAAAGAAAATGGTGATATAGATGGAGTTTTCAAAGGTTCTGAATTATCAAATTGCTCCAACTTAGTCTTTTTAAGAAACTCACAGAATGGTAAGGTGTTCGCCAAAGTAAATCAAAAGTCCATTAATTTAAACTCTGAACTACATAAAAATGATTGAATTCCTGCAAAAACTCATACAAATCCAATCCATCTCACCTAAGGATGAAGGGTGTTTTGATCTAATTGAAGAGAGATTAAATAAGCTTAATTTTAAATGTGAAAGAATTGATTATCTTAATGTTGAGAATCTATATGCTACTTATGGAGATAAAGGTAAAATTTTCTGCTTCCTTGGTCATACGGATGTAGTTCCAACTGGCCCAGAAGACCAATGGACTCACCCTCCCTTCTCAGGTCATATTGAAGGTGATGTAATGTACGGTAGAGGAACTGCTGACATGAAAGCATCAATAGCAGCTTTTATAGAATCACTCGAAGAATTTATGGATTCTGAGCCTGACTTAAATTACAGGATTGCAATATTGCTTACTTCAAATGAGGAAGGAGATGCTGAAGATGGCTTCATAGACAAAATTGTTGATGACATGATTGAAAAAGATGAAAAAATTGATTTATGTCTTGTTGGTGAGCCTACATCATATAAAAAAATTGGAGACAGCATCAGAATTGGCAGAAGAGGATCACTAGGCGGATCATTAAAAATTATTGGCAAACAGGGTCATATTGCTTATCCAGAGAATGTGGTGAACCCAATATTTTCTGCAAGTGATGTGATTGTTAAATTAAAAAATACAGTCTGGGATAACGGCAATGCTATTTTCCAACCAACAAGTTTTCAAATTTCTAATATTCATTCGGGTACGGGTGCAAAAAATATAGTCCCTGGAGAGTTGGATATGTTGTTTAACTTTAGGTACTCAACTGAATCAACTCACGAAAAACTAATGAGTGAGTTTGAATCTATACTTAAAGAACTTAACGTTGAATATGAAATTGATTGGAAGCTAAGTGGTCTTCCATACCTGACAAAAGAAGATAACTTAAAAGATGTTGTGGTCGATTCTATAGAAAATATTACTGGTTATTCACCTGATTTAAATGCAAAAGGCGGAACATCAGATGGAAGATTTATAGCTAAAATGGGAACCGAAATAGTTGAATTAGGTCCATTGAATGAAACAATTCATCAAATTGATGAACATGTAAAAATTTCAGAAATACAGCTTCTACAAAAAATTTATACAAATATTCTCAATAACCTTAACCAAAAATTAGCCTAATTTTTTATTTAGCTAGATTCTTTCTTTTTAAATAAATACGCCATTACAATTAAGGCAATTGCTATAACAACATAATATTGAATCATAAATGTAAATATAGGTTGAACAGAATTTAACCCATCAACCGTTGCATCTCCTCCTAAAAGGCCTGCAAGAACACCACCTATAGCTGAAGCTAAGAACCATAAGCCAAACATCTGACCCATATATTTTTTTGGAGAATATTTAGAGAATGCAGATAATCCAATTGGAGACAATGCTAATTCACCCCATGTCTGAAGCAAATATGTTATTAAAAGCCATTGCATGCCCACTGGGGCAGAAACCATAGCAAGCTTTACAGCATATACCATTACGATAAAGCTTAATGCCATAAAAATTAAACCGATTGCAAACTTTAATGGCAGTGATGGATCCATATTCATTCTTCCTAGATGAGCCCAGATTCCTGCAAATATAGGAGCAAAAGTAACAACAAATATTGGATTAGCAAACTGAAGCCATCCTATAGGAATTATGAAACCAGCAATTGATAAATCAGTATAGTCTCTTGCAAAAATACTTAAAGAACTTGCTGATTGATCAAAGCCTGACCAAAATGCAGCGGCCCCTATAAATAAAACAAAAAGTAGTAATAAATTCTTTTTCTCAGAACTATTTAGACCTGCAAACCCATAAAGATAGATGAAATATGCACCGGCCACTATAGTAAGAAAGTATGCAAAATTCTCTGCAAAGACTCTAGGATCTATTGAAATTAACCCAAATAAACCAAGACCTATAACTATAAACATTAAAACTAAACTTCTTTTAGTCCATGAGATTAGGCTTGCTCTTCTTGAATCCAACATATCATTAGGATTCAAGCCAGCATCACCAAGTAGATGTCTATAATTTATATATTGATACACGCCAAAAGCCATACCAACACCAGCTGCCCCAAAGCCATAATGCCAACCTATTTTTTCACCAAGATAAGAACATATAAGAAATCCCAATGTTGAGCCAATATTTATGGACATATAGAAAATTGTGTAACCTGAATCTCTTCTTTGATCGTTATCTCGGTATAGGCTTCCTACGATTGTTGAGATATTTCCTTTTAACAAGCCTGTTCCTAGAACTACAAGAATCAAGCCCAAGAAAAATGTTTGCTCAATTGGAATTGCTAGTGTGAAATGCCCAAGGGCGATAATTATTGCGCCCAACAAAACAGCTTTTTGATGGCCTAAAATATTATCAGCTATCCAACCGCCTGGAACGACCATAAAATAGACCATACCAACATATATTCCATAGATAGCATTAGCATCCATTGCAGAAAGACCCATTCCTGGATTAAATCCAGTCAATGATCCAGTCATATATAAAACAAGCAATGCTCTCATTCCATAGTAAGACATTCTTTCCCACATCTCAGTTAAAAATAAGGTTCTAAGACCAATCGGATGACCAAAAAATGCTGTATCTTTATCCATAATCATATATTTTAAAATTTATTTTAATTACTATACCAAAATGAATGAAAAAGCATACAAAGTCTTTCCTTTAAAAAGGATCACAGCAGGTATTTATGACTTCTTTCTTTTATTGGGTGTTTGGTTTGCTGTTGGTTCAATAGCTCTGTGGTTAAATGGAGGTGAAACATTAAATCCGTGGCTGGGCCTATCTCTTGTAATTTTAAGTAGCTGGGGTTTTTTTGCTTACTTTTGGCTTAACGGAAATAAAACTCTAGGCATGGCAGTGTGGAACATTGAAATTTATAGTCTTAATGGAGAAAAAATTACTGTAAAGCAAATTTCAATAAGATTTTTGGTGAACATTTTAATTTTATTTCTAGCAGGATTGCCACTTATACAAATTTACTTTTCTCAAAAAGGTTTGGCAATCAATGACACCCTATCAAAAACAGCTTTAAAAATTATTTAGATTCTTCTATAAAAAAATATGCTCATTATCAATAAAAGCAAAGCTGGAGCAATGACACCAATTAATACCGAGAGATTTGTAGCTATTGAGAAACTTATCGTGAAGTCTTGAAAGACTTTATAAATAAAAGCTCCAACTACTGATAATACTATTCTTGATGCTGGCGTTACATCTCGCAACGAGCTAAAAATAAAAGAACCAAAGAAAACAATTAAGCACAAAATGGATATAGGCTGAAATATATTTTTATAAAAAGATTTTTCTAAATGGGCAATAAATAACTTGTCTTCTTTTTTTGAAATGGTTTCAATGAATTTTTGAGCGTTAATTATTTCAGAAGTTTTTAAATTTTCTACCCTTGCAAATGGCATCTTTGTAATCAAAGGAAATTTAAATTCTTCATAATTATTATCTATGCCAGTTCCCTCAAAAAAATGATATTGCATTGTTTCATCAAATTTTATTTGATTTTTAATGATTTCAGCTGAATCTGCCATTTTAAAATAAAGAACTTTACCATCATCAGTTTTAATAAATTTAACCTTATAAATAAAAGAATCTTTCATATAAGAATATGTTAAAAAAGATTTTCCATCCTTAATCCAATTATTGTTTTGGCTACTTTCTTCTGCTGATTGCACAATTAAATTTTTATTGATCTCTGCGTCGGCTCTAAGATCTTTTAAAAATAACTCATTGGATGGTAAAAATAAAAATATTAATAATATTGGGCCTATTGAGCTTATTAATACTATTTTTAATGGCGATTCCCCACTCGATCTTAAGACGTTTAAGTTGCCTTCTTGATGTGAGATTCCTAAAGAAATCATAACTCCAAGCAAACAAGCACCTTCTAGAAAATTTATTGCATTACTTGGAGATGCGCTCAAAACATACAAAAAAACATTAGAAAAATTATATTCTTCAGATAAGTTTTCAAGTTCAGACATTAAACTAAAAACTAAATCCAGCGTGGCAAATAATATAAAAATTGATAAGGAAATTAAAAACGATCTTTTTATAAGATAACCATGAAAAATTTTAATCATGCCACCATCCATATAAATAAAATAAATATCATGATCCCAATGAAGTATCTCAAATAAATATTTTCCTGTATTGCCAGGTTTGCAAAACTTACAAAAATAATTTTTTCTCTATAAGCATAGAGAAATAAAAATAAGATAAATAAACCATGAATAAACCAAAGGTTAAAAATTGAGCTCGGGTTATCAGATATGAATTCTCTGCCGAGTATTAAAAGACTTAAATAAGAAACATATATCAACATTCCTGGCAGCATAAATGAGAATTTGCCTTCTCTCGGTTTTGAAGATGAAATATAAATGCCATAAAGTAGAAGAATTAAAATTGTTATTGGTATTGATATATTCCACTGAAATGTTGCTTGGTCTGATGCTGAAGAATAATCAAATAATTTAGTTAAACTTAAATCATTGCTTTGAGACATGTTTTTATCAATTTCAAAATTAAAATTATTAAAGTTTGAAATAATTTTTGATGATTCTGAAAATAAACCGCCGTAAAAAGACCCATTTTTTAAATTTAATTCAATGGTTTTATCTTTCTCTGTAGTTAGCAACTCATCAGAAATAACAATAAATGAATTATCTTCATCAACCTGAAAAAGCTTAACCCCTTTTATTAAACCTTCATCTGCAGTTTGCACATAAAGAAATCCTCCATCATCTAGTGAAACTATTTCATCAGATTGAATTGCATCAATCTGCTCTTCAAATGAGTCTATTACTAGTAAATCTTTAGAGAGATTTTTTGTGTAGGGTGCGATATATAAGCTTAAAACAAGAGTTATAAAGAAATAAATAAAAGCTTGAGGCAGCAAAAATTTTATTAAGTTAAATTTTGACAAGCCAGCTGAAAAATATCCATGAATTTCTCCCTCAGAATTCAATCTGCCAATTGTTATGAGCAGTCCTAAAAAAAAAGATAAGGGTATCAATAATGTTATAAAGTCAGGAAACCTTAAAGCAATTACACTTAATATTATTCCAGGATCTATATTTCCTTCAGCAGCTTGTTCAAAGTAGCCGACAATCCTTGATCCTACAACAAGTAGAAAGAAGATTAATAGCACACCAATTGATGATCTAAAGACCTCCATATTCAAACTTTTTGAAAGAATATTTTTTTTATACATGCCTTGAGAACTATGATGCATTACAATATTTATCTTATCAGTAAATACCATGACAGGAGAACTTAAATGGCGTATAAAGTTTTAAATAATGTTCTTGTAAAAGACGCATCAAACATATCTTCTTTATCAACAGATATGCTTGTTTTAGTTATCAATAAAAATACAAAAAATGACTCCTCTTTCAAAGAGCTCAATAAAAAATCAAAAAGTTATATTTCTAAAACTATTCAATCACATCTTGATCAATCTGGGGGCAGTATTTTACTTCCAAAAGTTTATGGAATTAATGCTAAAAATATTCTTCTAGTTAAAGGGCTTGATGCAGATACTCCTACTCATAAATGGCTATCTATGTATCAAGGTATTGCTCAAAAAGGAAATCAAAATAAGTGTAAAGATATATCAATTATGCCTGGAACAATTGCACCAAAGGGGAAGGATGAGCTTTGGTTAATTGAGATGGTTTCTAAAACAATTGAGTCAAATGTTTATATCTTTTCCGAAACAAAAAATAAAACTTCTAAGAAGCCTAGTGTAAAAAAATTGACTATTCTTGCCTCAGGCTTAACTGGAGCTAAATTAACAAAAGCTAAACAGGCTGCAAAAGTTGGATATGCTATTGGTGAAGGAGTTAATACTGCAAAATATTTAGGAGATCTTCCAGCCAATCATTGCACCCCAAGAATCATTGAGAAAAAGGTAAAAGCAATGACTAAAGATTTCCCTAAGCTAAAAGTTAAATCTTTTAACGAACAACAAATGCAAAAAATGGGTATGGGCTCATTTTTAAGCGTCTCTAGGGGAAGTGAAGAACCAGCTAGGATGATGGTTATCGAATACAAAGGCGGTAAATCGACTGACAAACCTATTGCACTAGTGGGCAAAGGTGTCACC